>DBXS01000011.1 GCA_002310055.1 Clostridiales bacterium UBA1206
AGGCAGCAATTCAGGTCAGGAATCGGGGCATGGTGGACCGGTCTGATCTGGTGGTGTGCTATGTCGAACATGAGACAGGCGGGGCATATCAAACAAAGGCTTATGCTGAGAAAAGCGGCAAGACTGTAATCAACCTCGCCGACGACTAAACATTTAATTATTCCGCACTTTTTAATTATTCCTCCGACAGCCGGTTTTGAGGGGTAAGTTTCAAAGGCCACTGAATCGGCCAGCAACAATCGAATAAACAGAAAAAGGGCTTCCGAAGCTCTGCTGTAAAACACAGCGGAACCTCGAAAGCCCTTTATTTCAAGCCTTTTTCAGCACTTATGTGCCGGAGAAGGCTTTTTCTGTTTGTATCAAAGACAGCGTCTTTATAGATCCCGCCTGCGGTTCGGGCGGTATGTTCGTCCAGGCGGCGCGTTATATGCACGCACACAATGCAAGCGAATCCGAGCAGATGAAATTCCGCTGCTACGGCGTTGAAAAAGAGCCGGACACTGTCAAGCTTGCAAAAATGAACCTGCTGCTCAACAAAGTTCGAGGCGAAATAACAGAAGCGAACTCGTTCTATTCCGATCCATATAACGCTTTCGGCGCGTTTGATTACGTTATGGCAAATCCGCCTTTCAACGTTGACGAGGTCGTGGTCGAGAAAGTCATTGGAGACAACAGATTCAACACCTACGGCGTGCCGAGAAATTCCTCCACTTCAGCAAAGAAGAAATCCGACAAAAAAGAAACCGTACCGAACGCAAACTATCTGTGGATCGGTTATTTCGCCACGGCTTTGAACGAACACGGCAAAGCCGCGCTCGTTATGGCAAACTCCGCCTCCGACGCCGGCAAGAGCGAATACGAGATCCGCAAGAAGATGATCGAAGAAGGTGTTATCAGTCAGATGGTCACGCTGCCGTCAAATATGTTTTCATCGGTCACGCTGCCCGCAACGCTGTGGTTCTTCGATAAAAACAAGCCGCAGACGGATAAAAAGGACGAGATCCTGTTTATTGACGCGCGCAATACTTTTACTCAGGTCGACCGGGCTCATCGCAAGTTCAGCGACGAGCAGATCAAAAACCTCGGTATCATCACCCGTCTGTATCAGGGAGATACTGGCGCCTTTACCGCGCTGATCGAAGAGTATAAAAAAGCGATGGCGGAGGCGCCGGAGGAAGCCGAAGATAAGGAAACGAAAACCGGAGCATACTGGCAGAGCCAGATCGACTGGCTGACCGAGCGCTTCCCGGATGGCGTCTACCGCGACGTTATAGGTCTCTGCAAAGTTGCGAAACTCGACGGCGAGGACGGTATCATCGATCAGGATTACTCGCTCAACGCCGGGCGCTACGTCGGCGTCGTTATTGAAGACGACGGCATGACAGAAACCGAGTTTAAAGAAACGATGATCGGGTTGAACGCGGAGTTTGAAGCTTTGAACGAAGAGGCAAAAAAGCTAGAAGAGCAAATCGCGGAGAATATCAAGGCGCTGTTTGGTGAATGAATATGTTAATGAAAATCACTTTTGATGAATTTGTTCGACTCAACAGAGGATTTGATTTGCCTGATAGCGATATAGTTTCAGGAGAATATCCTGTCGTAGCATCGACAAATATTAAGGCTTATCATAATGAATATAAGGTTGAACCGCCAGTAGTTGTTACAGGCAGATCTGGAAGTCTTGGGAGTGTACAATACATTACAAAAAAATGCTGGCCGTTGAATACATCCTTATATGCTAAGGACTATCGAGGCAACAACCCTCAATATGTTTATTATTTTTTGCAGACAATGCATCTTGAACAATACAATGCAGGAGCCGGTGTTCCTACTCTGAATCAAAATCATTTGCAAAGGCTGAAAATAAACGTTCACAATAAAGAAGAGCAAGGTAAAGTGGTTGCCATCCTCTCCGCCTACGACAACCTGATTGAAACCAACAACAAACGAATCAAGGTTTTGGAGCAGATGGCGGAAAATCTGTATAAAGAGTGGTTCGTCCGCTTCCGCTTTCCCGGTAACGAAACCGTGGAGTTTGAAAACAGCAAACTTGGAAGGATTCCTTCATCCTTCTCCATAGTCAAAATGCAAGATGCATTTGATTATTATATTGGTGGAGGATGGGGAAATGATGATGAAGATAAAGAGTTTTCGGTTGAAGCATATGTGATTAGAGGAACAGATTTTCCTCGTGTTTCAAGAGGTGATGTATCATCTTGCCCTTTGAGATACCACAAAAAGAGCAATTATGTTGCTCGAGAACTAAAACCTGACGATATCATTCTTGAAGTGTCGGGTGGGACATCAGATCAACCCGTGGGAAGAACTTTACTGGTAACATCTGAAGTTATTGAACAATTAGAAAGAAAAGTGATTTGTGCCAGCTTTTGCAAACAGATTAGAGTAAATACAGAAGTTGTTTCACCTATATACTTTTTCTACTGGATGCAGTTTCTATATGAGACACGGATAATAGAAAGATTTCAGCTACAATCAACCGGCATAATTAACTTTCAATTTGATTATTTCCTAAGAAAAGGCGATTTAATGCTTCCGACAAAAGAAATAATGGATTCTTTTGAGTCATTGATACGACCAATACACAAGGAAATAGCATCAATAGCAAAAGAAAACGCAAACCTCATCAAACAGCGCGATTTGCTTTTGCCGCGCTTGATGAGCGGAAAGCTGGAGGTATAGAATGGGTGAACAATTTGAAGTGTTAAAACAAGCAGAAGGATTACGCAAGTATTTAACCTTGGAACCTCCTATGCCAGACGGCGTTTTAATGCCTCGGTTAAAAACTATTTATTCAAAGCCAGAGTTTATAAGATGGAAAGAGAACGCAATATATCAATTGCAAACATTAAAACAAGAACCGATAATAGCTGAAACAATAGAGCTTATAAATGGTTTTAATGGTTGGAGTGATGAGTCTGATTTTGAAAAATTGCTATCGAAAATAGATGTTATTATTCGTAATTCATCAGATTTTACTGTGGAGGATAAAATAGAAAATATGCCACAAACACATCTTGGAAAAGATACAATCATTCATACCGCTTTTGACGATTATAAGCTTATTAATCAGATTGGTTCCGGTGGTAACGGACGAGTATTCGCTGCGCAAAACAATGATGGCGAAAAACGTGCTATCAAATTTATTGAAAAAGACAGTTCCAAGCAAAAACTGAAACGTTTTAAAAATGAAATATATTTTTGTGAACATCATAAACATAAAAATATCGTTCCGGTATTAGATCGTGGACAGGCTTTTTTAGACGGTAAAGATTTTGTGTTTTATGTAATGCCCCAATATGCAGACACTCTAAAGGATAAAATCAGAACGGGCATTCCAGCGGATAAAGTGCTTGACATTTTTGTTGGGCTGTTGGAGGGCTTGAAATATGCCCACGAACACGGTACTATTCATAGAGATATTAAGCCGGAGAATATATTGTTTGCAAAAGATAGTTTTGAGCCGGTCATTTGCGACTTTGGTATTGCACATTTTTCAGAAGATGAGTTACTAACTATTGTTGAAACCAAAGCAACTGACAGAATGGCGAATTTTCAATATGCTGCACCCGAGCAACGCAAAAGAGGCGGTAATGTATGTTTTCAAACAGATATATATGCACTTGCTTTGATTTTAAACGAGATGTTTACAGGGGAAATACCGCAAGCCGCAGATCATAAAAGAATTGAGACCGTAAATCCGGACTATAAGTATTTGGACGACTTATTTGATATGTTGTTTAAGCAAGAGCCGAATGATAGACTCTATCCCGAAGTTTTGATTCTTAACGAGCTTAATGTTTTAGCGGAACTATATCAGCGTGAAGCAGAAAAAGAAAAACTAAAAGCTACAATCAACGAGGTCATTGAGCCGGAGAATTTTGATCCGTCCATTCAAAACGTCTACCCCAAAAATGGACGTTTACATATTACATTTAACACAGTTTTACCAGATGAATGGTTTTGGATTCTAAGAAATGGAGAATATAGTCACATGCATATCATGGGGTATGAACCAACTACTCTTCAAAAAAATAGCGAAAACGAGATTTCATTGCCTCTTAAAGGCGGTGAAAGTCAAGATATAATCAAATCCTTGATAAGAAATGTGAAAGAATGGTCTGCAACTGTGAGCCGTGAGTATTCGCAGGAATTAAAACGCAAAGCGATTGCAGAACAAAGGAAAAAAGAAGAAGCTAGAATGAAAGAAATAAGGAGAATTGAAGAAGAAGAGAGAATGAGATCAACGATTAATGACGTATTGAAGGAAATTTTATAAATAAAAGTAAATGATATAATAAAAGGCGGTGAAGAATATGCTTCTTGACGGATACTGGAAAAGAGACTTAATCAAATTCATGCGGCAGCTTATATTCTGGAGCCGCCGTGGTGGATCCATAATGCAAAAATACGCCGAACACCGGATAAATCGCTACCTTCTTTTCTCCGCCGCTATTATCCGCAAAATCGTTGAGGACGAAGAGGATGCCAAGAAGATCATAAAAAAGCATCAGATGCATATGCCGCCGCTGCTGGTCCTGAAGATAAATATACCTGTTACACGCTATCAGCATATGGATGAGGACAAATTCTTTGTCAATTCCCGGGTATTTCTTGACGATTATGATCTGAAAAACGGACGCGCGGACACTATACCGCTTATGCAGGTTTGTAATCAAATCATCCATTCGTACACCTGGGCCGTTGTCCATTATGGGAAACGTAGAATACATGGAGTGCTGGTCGCATCTGATCGAGAAAAAGAAAAGGACATTATTTTACTCACTGTTTCCGATTGGATCAGATCGATCCAGAAAGTAATAGAAGATGCTAACATATAAAGGGGGGACGCATTATGCGTAACTTCATTTCCGAAGACGATATAGAACAGGCGATACTGCAAAAGCTGCAGGGAGAGCCGTTCAAATACGATATATTGCGATGTGACGCGTCGCCGGACAAGCGCGAGCTGCTCCCCGACGGTACAGGCAGAAAGAACAAAAAAGAATGCGTTCTTCCGCTTGTGCTCCGGGATGCTTTGACGCGCCTCAATCCCGGTATTCCCGGTGATAAACTTGACGATATCGCCCGTGATCTGTCCCGTGATTTTACCGGCTCGGATTTGACGGACGTCAACTACAGATATTACAATCAGATAAGAAACGGAGTTAAGATCTCTTTGCGCAGAAACGCCAAGGAAGACTTTGACTTTGTAAAACTGGTAGATTATGAACATCCGGAAAACAACACGTTTACTGCAGTTTCTCAGATGTGGATCCAGGGACGCGTTTATTGGCGCCGCCCGGACGTTCTTGTCTTTGTCAACGGTCTTCCGATGGTTTTCATCGAGCTGAAAAACAGCATTGTAAAGGTCGAGGAAGCATATAACGATAACCTCAAAAACTACCTGCGGGATATCCCCAACCTGTTTGCGTTCAACCAGATCTGCGTCCTTTCAAACGGACTCGAAACGAGACTCGGTGCTTTCAACGCCACATACAGTCATTTTTTTGAATGGCTCAAAGTCGAATCAGAAAAAGAGCGCCCAAACAGGAAAGCAATCCATGAAGCCGCGAGCGTCGGCGAAAGTTCCGTGCGGTATTTCATAGACGGCTTACTGCAAAAAGACCGGCTGATCGATTACATAGAAAACTTTATCATGTTCCGCGATCAGAAAGATAAAATCATAGCCAAGAACCACCAGTATTTCGGTGTAAATAATCTGATGGAATCGGTAAAGAACCGTGCGGAGCTGCAGGGCAAACTGGGCGTTTTCTGGCACACGCAGGGCTCCGGCAAATCATTCTCCATGGTGTTTTTTGCCCGCAAGGTGCGGCGGAAGATCAATGGCAATTTCACCTTCCTCGTCATCACCGACCGTGAGGATCTGGATGATCAGATCCATAAGAATTTCGTTAAAACCGAAGTGATCGGATCAAAGGAAGAATGCCAACCGAAAGACGGAAAACAGCTGCGTGAGTATCTGAAAACAAATAAATCGTTTATTTTTACGCTTATACACAAGTTCCGCTACGACAAGGGAAAGAAATACCCCGTTCTTTCTATGCGTGACGATATCATTGTGATGGTGGATGAAGCGCACCGTACGCAGTACAAGGATTTGGCGGAAAATATGCGTACGGCGCTGCCGAACGCCAATTATATCGCATTTACCGGCACTCCGCTGCTTGGCAGCAAACGTCTGACAAATCAATGGTTCGGCAACTACGTTTCCGAGTACAACTTTGCACAGTCTGTCGAGGACGGATCTACCGTTCCTCTGTTCTATTCGCGCCGCGTGCCCGAAGTGGGGCTTGAGAACGATTTTCTTGACGATGACGTTGTCGATATTATCGAGGATGAAAACCTGAATGAAGATGAAACCAGGCTACTCGAAAACTCCGCTTCGCGTATACTTGAGGTAATAAAGCGCGAAGATCGCATCGACAAGATCGCGCAGGATATTGCCCATCATTTCCCGCGTCGCGGTTTCCTTGGGAAAGGCATGGTCGTATCTGTCGATAAATATACTACGGTAAAGATGTACGACAAAGTGCAGCATTACTGGGCGATCGAAAAGCAAAAGATCGTTCAGGAGCGCAATTCGGCTGATACAAAGGAAAAGCGCGACGAACTAACGAGAATTCTTAACTATATGAACTCCGTTGAAATGGCGGTCATCGTTTCTGAAGAAGCGGACGAAAATGAGAAGTTCCAAAAGCAAGGGCTTGATATTGCCACACACAGACAGAAGATGAATATGATTACGCCTGAAGGGCTGGACATTGAAGATCGGTTCAAATTGCCGTATGATCCATTGCAGCTCGTTTTCGTTTGTGCCATGTGGCTTACCGGCTTCGATGTGGAGAACCTCTCCACCCTCTATTTGGATAAGCCGATGAAAGGTCACACGCTGATGCAGGCCATCGCTCGCGCCAACCGCGTATTTCCTGGCAAGCCCTGCGGAATCGTTGTCGATTACGTCAATGTGTTCAAATACATGCAGAAGGCGCTGACCGAATACGCATCCGGCGACGACGGCACTGAGTTCCCGGCGAAGGATATCGATCAGCTGATCGTTCTTATCAACGCTGCCGTTGACGAAGCGGATGAGTTCTTGCTTGGGCTTGGCATTGACATTGGCGCTATTATTTCCGAAGCGTCGACACTTGATCGTTTGGACCTGTTGCGTGACGCATATGACGTCATCGTCTCAAACGACGAAAACAAGGACAAGTTCAAGGTGATTCTCAATACGCTGATGAATCTTTACGAGGCCTCCCGTCCGGAGATTTTTGAGAAAAACTGGAGCAACGAAAAGTTCTCGCCGCTGGCGTATTTATACGGGTTGTTCTGTCATACCATCGATGATGAGAAGATCAACCGTGCGAGGATCCGTATGGCGCATGTGCTGGATACCAGCGTTTCTTCCGGACAGGCGGAAGATAATAATGAAGGTCTGGTGATTCATCAGGGAAAGGTCATAGATCTTTCAAAGGTTGATGTCGAAGAACTGAAAAAAGAGATCAAGGTCGCAAAATATAAGGCGGTGGAAATCGATGATCTGAAAGCGTTTATTGAACAGGCGCTTCAGCAGATGCTCACCCGTAACTGCACGAGGCAGAAGTTCTCACAACGTTTCCGCAATATTATTGATCGATACAATGCCGGCGGATCCGAAAATGAGGACTACTATGAACAGCTCTTACAGCTTATCGAGGATCTGAAATCGGAAGAGAAACGTCCGGATGCCGAGGGCTTGTCTGAGGAAGAACTAGAAATCTACGATTTGCTGATCGCCGGGAAGAAACTCACAAAAGAAGAGGAACAGAAAGTTAAACTGTCGGCAAAGAATCTGTTTAAGAAGCTGACGGCGGAAAAGGCGGAACTGATGGTTGTCGACTGGTACAAAGACGAACAGCCGCGGGCAAAAGTAAAAACTGCGATCGAAACTTCGTTGGATGCAGATTTGCCGATCTCATACGATAAGGAAACATTTGCAGTGAAAATCGATCTCCTGCTGACACACTTTATTGACATGGCCGTCCAGGGATACGGCTGGGTTGTTGCATAAAGATTGATATTAAATAATATGGAATGGTTCTTAATAGTCATAAAAGACTGCTCTTTTTATAATTAACCCCCGCCAGGGACTCTTTGTCACTTAGGCGGGGGCGAAATAGAGCTATATTAATAATAACGGCGTCGATAGGATACGGTTCTTTCGACAATCAATAGAACATGCAGTTGTCGAGATATCCCGCGGCGTCGGCGAATCCGGGCGAATCGGGATCTGTGCAGTAGTCGAACTCCTCGCGCTCCTCGTCGTCCCAGATATCCGCGCAGCGGTCGATCCTGAACGCGCGGAACTCTTCGATCCCTTTGCACAGGACTATTTCGTATTCATCGCCGGCGGTCGAGGCGTATACGGAATTGAACTTTTCAAGAAAAGCTTTTACGTCGCGGTACTCGATACGCGAGCTCATTATGGCTTCGATCTCGTTCCACAGCTTTTTATCCTTTGCTGCGCAGGGGACGCCGGCTTCTATGCAGCTTTCAAGCTCCTCGTTGAGGTCGGCGCCGCGGTTGAACGGATCGATATCTTTCTTAAGGTCTCCGAGTATCGCGTCCCTTACGTAGATGTGCTTGATCAGGCCGACCGCTTCGCGCAGAGATCTGAAATAGCATATACGCACGGCCTGGATCGAATCGGGAAGGGCAGAGGTGTATCGGAAATAGAGGTAGTAGCCGTCGGGGCGGGGTCTTGCGCTGCCGCGAGATTCCATGTAGTGTTCCCAGTAACGAACGTCGTCGAACTTATTCATTTTTTTTCCTCCGTTTGCGCCGCCTTCAGGGCGGCGATTTTTTTATGTTTACTTATCCAAAGAGTCGATAAATCTTTTGATTATCTCACCGCACTCTGTCTGCCTCTGCATATAGATGGGTTGTATTCCGGGAAGGAGAACTATTTCACAGTTGCCGAGCTTTTCGAGGTAAGGATACAGTTCTTTCCGCCTTTTCTTTTCGTACTTACCAAGCAGCTCTTTGACCTGTTCGTCGTCTTTGCTCAACGTAAAAGCAGGTGTGTCATAGCCGTCTTTTTCGTCCTGCCTTTTTATCCATTCATATCGGGCGACCAGATCATCATACGTTTGAAATCCCCATTCCGAACAGATATACAGTTTGGGAATATCGGTCCGGACGATGTTATCGAGCGCTTCTTTTGTGTTTTGTTCCGCCAGCTCTGCTTCGCTTAATGGAGCAATGCTGTCGTCCGTCATATACATAAGCGCGTTGCCAAGCAGGATCTCTTCTTCCGAAAAGCTTTCGGGAAATATGTAATTGCGAAAACGGCAGTATCCCAGCTTTTGAATAAATACGTGGATTTTTGACTCCGTATCCGTTTTTTCGTATTCTTGCCCGCAGCACCAACATAAGCCGCTATAGAATTCGATCCCGTCGATCAAGACGATCGCTTCAATCTCGTCGGGATACCTGTACGACCAGTAGATGGCGTACGCGCCGCCGATCCCCTGTGGCATGAGGACGTAGGGAGCTTCAAGTCCTGCGTTTTTTAACGCCTTGCGGTAATCTTCCACAATATTTTCGGTAGTCATTGCCATGTCGGTATCGTCGCTCAGACCGTATCCAGCCCGATCGACGAACACCACAAGATCGTCTTTTTCAATGACGCTTGTCATTTGCCGTTCTGTCACCGAGTAATCGCCGTTTTTCAGTCCCGATATCGATACTATGGTGTGCTTTCCGTTGGGATTGCCGAATATGGTGACGTTCAATGAATGATCTCCGACCGAAACGGGGTTATAGTAACCTTTTTCTTTAAGCAGGTCAAGTTCGTTTGACGTCTTGATCCTGTGGTAAACGAACGTGCCTGCCGTGAGAAGAAGTACGGCGATGACAATGATCAGTATTAATTGAATAACGAGTTTGCCGGTTTTTTTCAATATCGCGGCCGCCTGACCGCGAACGGGTTTTGTATTATCCATTTTACCTCCCTCATGCCGCCGCTTTGGCGGCATTTTTTATTTGTTTGAGTTCTTCTCCGGATAATACGTGCTTTTCTTCAAGAGCAGCCACGAGCGATTCGAAGAGTCGCGAGTTTTCCGTGAGCAGTTTCGCCGTTCTTTTGTCGATCTCGTGCAGCTTGCGTTCGACTGTTTCGATTATCTCACGGTCGGGAGTTCCGCGAACCGGAGCCACCGTTATGGCCGCGATCCCCTTGTAACCGTATGCTCCTTCCGGCCCCGCGAGATAATATGCCCTTGACGCCGCCATTCCAAGATCGCTGCCCGAGCCCGTGACGTACTCACCCAGAAAAACCCGTTCCGCAACGTGTCCGGCGAGGATCACCGCGATCTCGTTTTCCACCTCTGAAACACTCATCACGCAGTTTTCGTCTTCCGAAAACCTTATGTGTCCGTTGCTTTCGCCCTGCGGTATAACGCTTGCTCCGAAAATGCTTTCCGGCATGAGCATGAGGGCTGCGAGCGCGTGTCCTGCTTCGTGGACTGCTATGCGGTGAAGGGAAGCGGCGTTTTTCAAGGGGTTCTTTTCGTTTCCGCAGAATTCCAGCTTGTTGATCACCTTGCGGACGTCGTCGCTGTCGATCACAGGCGACTCTTTTTCCATTGCGAGAATGGCGCATTCGTTGGTGAGGCATTGGAGCTTGGCTCCCGAATAGCCTGAAGTCCCGCTTGCGATCTCGTTAAGATCGAGCGCCTTGCGGATCCGTATCCTGCTGAAGTAGTAATTGAGTATCTTTGCGCGGGTATCTTTGTCGGGGACGTCAATCGTAAGTACCCGGTCAAGTCTTCCCGGCCGCAGCAGCGATTTGCTTAACGCGTTCAGGTCGTTGCAGGTCACTACCGCAAGCACCGCGTCCGTGGGCTTTATCTCTTCCAGCAGATTCAGCAGCGCCTTGTTCACGTCGTCGCAGCTTTCCGAAAGGAATCCGGGCAGCCTGCCCGAGGATTTGTCAAGCTCGTCCAGAAGCAGCACGCACGGCGCCTTTTTCTTCGCCTGCTCGAACGCCTGCCTGAGCAGCTGACATACGTTGTCGGGATCGCAGTAGTCCGAAGCGTGTATCTCGACCAGCTCTATCCCCTTGTGTTTCCGGGAGATCGAACGCGCAAGCTCGGTCTTTCCCACCCCCGGCTCGCCGCACAGAACGACCCCGCGCGGGATCCGGACGCCTATTCGGTTGAATTCGTCGCACCTCAGCAGCATGTCCGCCAGCGTCGCCAGCTCGCGCTGCTCTTTTTCGTAGCCGATTATTCTGTTCATGTCCTTTCCTCCGTTCTTACGACATATTTCGCACTTTACTGTATATATATTATCACACTTTTTCAAAAAGGAAAGGACACCTTTTGTCCGCTTTTATGTTTTTTATGAAAAAACGCATAAAAAAACCGGAGACGTCTTCACTTTGGGTGAAAACGTCTCCTGCAGGGGTCCCGAAGAAGCGCACGATCAGCTCGAAGGTATCCATGGAATGAACGCCGTTCGCGAGCCACCGGCGTACGGTGCGCACGTCGACGGAAACGAGTTCGGCGAACTGTTCCTGAGTAAGCCCGCGCGCCTTGAGCGCCGATCTCAGGTAATCTCCCGCCTGTCGCGAAAAACTGGTTCCGCGGCGAAATTGTGCCATAACGTTTACCTCCTTTTGGCATGATAAATATCCATACTCTCAGGGGAGGAACGTGAACACGTTAAGATTATATCATATTATGGGGAAATGTCAAGTGAAATAAAAGGAACAAACACTATTCTTAACAAGAACACGAAGTAAAGGAGGCACTCAATTATTATTTTATATCAATGTATATAGGATTTCGAAAAAGTGAAAGAGCGAGTTTGTCGAAAACTCATCTTCTGCTTCGCTGAAGTGTATATTATTTCCACTCTTCAGCCACTCCAACCCTTGTTTATTCCCTTGTGCCGTCATAACCAATGCCGCGGTTATCAAATCGCTATATTGATCTTCAGAGAAACAATGATTGCTTATATTATTAGCAATTGTGCCCGATTCGCTCGAGGAATCCATTATTGCTTTACTAAGCGAAGACAAATTCGTAGCATTATCTTGACTTAATTCTATTTCTTGAGGTTTTTTGCTTCCAAAAACCTTAGTTTTGCAACGACGAGAAATATTATTGCAGATTATTCTATCTATTGAGTTGTCATCTGATTCTTGAGCGCACAAATATGTAAGATACTCGATAAACGCGTAAACACTATTATCATATACTTTTGCATATTCCCAAGCTGATAGAATATATATATCATTAGTGTCAAATTTATACGTGTCGGGTTTGTAACATAATGAATACTTAATTGAGCCGGTTTCTCTATCTGTCTCTCGCAATCCGTATAATATTCTTGCCGCGTTTTCTAATTTTAATGGGGTTCTCTTTAGTATTTTTTTACTTATATTATCACCGGTCTTATTGTGTTTCTGCACATTGTCTACGAAATAAGCTGTACTGATATAATAAAAACCAGTGCCTATATTTCCACCATAGCCCAGTTTTAAACCATATTCTTCATCTTGAGTGCTGCACTTATCAAATAGGAGATTATAGCGTTTTTTTCCGGTTCTAAGCTCTTCTTCAAACCAAGTCCCTTGCTCATTCAATACATCTGGATGCTTGTTGATTATATCCTCGGTTTTGCATTTGTAGCATCTATAGAGGTTTGTGCTTTTCTTGTCTTTAAGAATTGCGTGAGTGTTATAACCGTTTATTTCTTCGTCATTGCATGGCAACAATTTTTTCCAGCAGTCAGGTTCATATTCCTTATTGTTTTCATAGCCTTCCTCTTCACATTTTATATGTCTGCGGATGTGGTCAGTAATACTGTTATCATTTTGGCTTTCTTTTTCGTCCCAAAAGATACTCCTAAACATAAACCTCATGATTTTTACTCCTTTTTGCCATTATATAACAACTTGATTGTTGTCGCTCTCACTTTATTATTCATATAATCGCTGAATAATATCGGATCATGATACTCTTCCGGCTGATGTATAGTTTTGTTGCTTATATCAGCATCTTTCAAGCCGCCAAAGTAATAAGATGCGAACCAATTGGCTTGTTGCTCCTCTGTCTTTCTTTCATCAGGATTTGTATATGAAAAGCAAAGATGTCCAAACTCATGCCAACAAACAAGTGATTTGATGTTATACTCATATAGATTCAATCTGTCACAGAAGTAATGAATATTATCGTAACATATAAATATGATGTTTGCATCTTCTTCTGTCATCATACCCATAGTTACGTATTTCCTGATTACACCAAGATCATCTGCGCCTTTTGCACGTTTTACATAGCATCCCAATAGTTCTATCGCTTCTGGCTGATAATTGTTGTCGGACTGATTCAACTGCTTTAATTCCATGCGAAGGTCATACATCTCGCAAGGATCAAGATCGATTACTTTGTCGATTTCAAAGTATTTTACCAGATGGATTAAGTCATAGAATCTGTCGGATTTCATGTCTTCGCCAGAGCCATCGGATCCACTATTATTATCATTTCCGGCTGTATCCCCAACCCAAAACGCGTCGCATTTGGTTGGTGCTTTATAATCAAAATCACGCGTGCACAATTCAACGAGTTTAGAAAACGTCGCTTCACTCCAAAATTCCACAAAATCGTGATGATAGAGATCCATAACGTCTTTTGGACCTCCGAAGGTGATAGTGATTTCGGCTTTAGATAAATTAACTTCAGATGTGTAATGTACTTTTTTAAGAAACTCTACGAGCTTCTTCATGAAATCATAATCTTCGATATCTTTACGTGACAATATCAATATTTTCCTATTTAAAGATTCTACATTCTCTTTGTTCGGGTCTTCTTTCTTAATGAAATCGTGATCTAAAATAAAAAGAAAATGCATTTTTGCCACTCCAATCATAATAAGATAAATAAGATTTATATTTCATATTCAATTTTAGCATCTTAGAAATAGAAAGTCAAGTCTTTTCACATCACCCGTCAAAGTCGTCGTAATCGTCGTCGTCCATATATTCACGGTCGGAGCAGTTATCGGGGCCGTCCCGGCCGTATATATCGAATCCCCTTTTTTCGTTTCCTCCGGTTTCGGCGCGGGGGAAATCGAAAACCAATCGGGGAAAAGAAGGCCTTTCGCTTCCGGATTCTTGCCGTTATCTTCGCCGCAGTACGGGCAGATGCGCGAGATTATCCGTAGAAAACAGTCCGCAGCCCTTGCATGTCATCAAAAACACCGCCTTTCTCCCTGTTTTGGCGCTATTGTACCACAGCAAATAAACAATTAAAAGGACATATTGTGTCCTTGCCTTTTTATGTGACCTATGCTATAATCACTACTGTAAATCCCCGTCCGGCGAAAGGAGCGACGTCAATATGCCAAGAAAATTCGATTACAGAAAAGCCGAAGACGATCTTTACAATTCCGGCTGCCGCTATTCCGAAGAAATATACGCTTACCGTTCCGAAGAGAGCATCGACAAGTTTCTGAAAGAAAACGGCCTGGACCCCGAAAAGTACTACGAAAAGCCCGCCGGCGCTTCGCCGGACAAGCCCGCCGTTCCTCACGGCCCGGACAGCGGATGCTATCTGACAACGGCTTGCATAACCGCAAAAGGGCTGCCGGACGATTGCGAGGAGCTGACGGTGCTCAGGGAATATCGCGACACATATCTCATAAAAAGGGAAGGCGGCGCCAAAGATATCGCTCGCTATTATAAGACGGCGCCGGAGATCGTAAAAAGCATCGACGCGCTTCCTTGCTCCGAACAGATCTGGCTGGATCTGTACGAAACCCTTGTCCGCCCCTGCGTGGAACGTATCAAACAGGGAAAAACGGAAGAAGTTTACGAGAAATACAAAAGTATCACGCTGGAACTCGAGCAAAAGTATTTGCGCGCCGGCGCAGACGCAAGCAAACCGCCGGTAAACGGCTGTACTCCGCTCCAAGCGATAAAAGCATAGTCACATACACAAAAAGCAGGGAAATCACCCCTGCTTTTTGTATCGAGCGTATTTGTCCGCGCAAGCTCTGATTTGCTGCCGACGTCTTTATCTCTTTCTGCTTTCCTGTTCCAGGGCGCGGCGGTAGTCGCGGTCGAGCGAGTCGATCTTGCGCTGAATATCGCGTATCTTCTTTTCGCCGTCCGCTATGCGGCGCTTATATGGCTCCATCGAGCGCTGGATGGTCTGGATCTGCCGTTCGTAGTTGGCGACGCTGCGTCTGTCGCCGTCGAGTTGGCGGTTCGTCTGTTCAATGCTTTTCTTGAGATCGTCGATCTGTCTTCCGATGCTTTTGCTGTCCATGATAAATCTCCTTAAATATTATTTGCAAGATCTCTTGCAATCACAGGATATCATTTTGGCAATACCATTTTTGGGACGAATCGAAGGCATTTATTTCTTATTATTTGAAAACGGTTGTATTAAGTGAATACTTACTTTTCCTCACATTGAAATGTTTATTAACGTCGTATATTTACTTATACCACATCTCCCTGACCGTGTCAACCTGAACAGTTGGCACGGATTTTCTTGTCGTGCATCCGTCCTCGAAAGCGGCGTACCGTTTCTGGTGCTATAAAGATCGTATTATAGTATCAGACGAACAAAGAGGACAACAAAACATCGCCTTTTACGGGAGGAAGTATCATGGCAACATTCGAAGACGTGATCGGTTACGATCATCAAAAGCAGGAGCTGAAGACGATTTGCGACATTCTGAAAGACCCAGTAAAATACAAAGCGGTCGGAGTGCGTTCGCCGCACGCGCTTATGATCTACGGCGCGCCGGGGCTCGGCAAGACGCTTATGGCGAAAGCGCTGATCGAAGAAAGCGGCAGAAAATGCTTCTGCTGCAAGAAAAGCAGGTCGGACGAGGATTTCAACCAGGAGATCAGGGACACTTTCCAGCACGCTTCGGCGCAAGCCCCGTCGATCGTTTTCCTCGACGACATGGACAAGTTCGCCGAAGACAATCTGCGGTCCGATAACAACAAGGAAGAGTTCGCCACTATCCAGTCGTGCATGGAAGACGTGCGCGATATCGACGTCTTCGTCCTGGCGACCGCCAACGATATCGAAAACATCCCGGATTCGCTTATGCGCCCCGGACGGTTCGGCAGAAAG
Source organism: Clostridiales bacterium UBA1206 (assembly GCA_002310055.1). Taxonomy (GTDB): domain Bacteria; phylum Bacillota; class Clostridia; order Oscillospirales; family CAG-382; genus UBA1206. The sequence goes on from DBXS01000011.1 coordinate 16,182, forward strand.
ATGTTCGTCGGCGTACCGTCGGACGAAGACTTTTTGAAGATATCTGAGCATTTTCTTGAAAAAGTCAAAACTGCCGGCGGCATTTCGCCCGAATTCGTCACGCGGCTGCTCGCCGGACGTTCGCCCGCCGTGCTTGAAGAAGCGGTGAACGAGGCGGGGATAAGCGCCGGTTTCAGAGGCGACGGCATCATCACTAAGAACGATATCACGGAAGCGATCCTGAACGTCGTCTATAATATGCGCGAGCAGTATTATTCCGAAGGATCCAAGACGGATCCTGAGCAGCGCAGATTGGTGGCGTATCACGAAGCCGGTCACGCGGTTGTTGCGCTTGAAGAAAACAGGCCGATTTCGATAATCTCGATCATCGGCTCCGGCGACAAAGGCGGCGTGTGCATGACTCCCGGCAGCGAACGGTACAAACTGTATAAAGAAGACGTCGAAAGCACCGTCAGGATCCTTTTGGGCGGCAGGGCGTCGGTCGAAACGCTCCTCGGCAGAAAAGAGCAAGGGGTTATCGCCGACTTCGATTCCGCAGCCGAGCTGCTTAGAGTCTGCTGCGAAAAAGCAGTGATGTACGGATTCGGGTACGGATATGACTTGGGCGACTGGGACAGGAGAGGTTCCGCTAAAAGAAAAGATACGGTAGGCGATAAGATATATTATCTTATGGAAGAATACTATCATTCCGCCTGCCGCATCGTGGAAAAAAACAAAGCGTTTGTAAAAGCGATAGCCGACGAGCTGATCGAAAAGTCGTATCTGACCTTTGAAGACGTCGACCGTATACGCGCCGGACTTTCAACAGATATTGACAAAATTGCGTAAGAGTAATTGCATAATAAATACATTACAAACCAAAAAACATGCGTATCGTCATCGGTACGCATGTTTGCATATTCACACATAAAACTCTTGCAGATCGTCAAGGCGCAGACATCCGAGTGAACCGCCGAAGACGGCGCCGCAGTCTATGGCGATATGTCTGTTGCCTTTCCAGATCCGCCCGTGATACGCCGGATCTATCAGCCCGGTGGGCGTGTGTCCCGTGATTATCGTCGTGCCGGGCAGGTACTCTATTTCGTAATCCGGCTCGCCTTGGATGAAATCCTCGGCAGGGCGGTCTTTAAGCGGTATATCGGGATCGTATTCCGGCACCGTGTGCGCCATAAGAAACTTGTTCCCGTTGACGGTCAGCTCTTTGATAAAGCTCATTTGGTTCACGAAATCCAGCACTGATCGCTGCGTTTCCGCATCCTGTGCCATAAACGACTTGTACGTCGTCTCGCCGCCATCGGAAAACCACATTTTGAAAATCTCAAGCGTCTGTTCCTTGCCTATCCGTTCAATGATCCGACGGCGGTTGCCGAGCAGGGAAGCCATCGTCCAGTCGTGATTTCCTATAAGGCAGATCACGTTCGGGCGCTTCATCACGTCCAGCAGCAGCTTTATTCCTTCCTTGCCTCTGTCAACGAGATCGCCTAAGATATACAACGTGTCGGAATCCGAAAATCCGATAGTTTCGAGCATTTTCTGAAAATTTCCGTACATCCCGTGTATATCGCTCATCACGTAAGTCATTTTCCGTTTTCTTCCTTCAGGCCGTTTTGCGCGGCGCTTTCGTCGAATCGCTTCAGCTCGCCGATCCGGGAAATAAGTTCTTCCGCGCTCCCGCGGTCAAGACGTATGTAAACGGGATCCTCTCTTTCGGGATAAACAAAAACGTAATGTATCCCATCGTGTTTAATATGCTTCACGCGCTCTATCGAGTCGAGAGGCAACTTTACGAAACGTATATAATCATGAGCATTATGAATACCGGAATATGAGATCACATCGTTTGCGCTTAGTATAAGGTGCTTAGACTTATAAACAGCGTCCTGCCACGAAAACATCCCGCTGTATCTCTCGTAAAATTCAATAAACGCGTTTGCTTCATGCTCGTATTCGTCGCTTTTGGGACAGATCTGTTCTTCTTCCCCGTAGGGTTCGTTTTCATCAAATTCAGGGTAGTCCTCGCCATAAAAATCAATGTATCCGAAACCGTCGTCAAGCCCGAAATATTCATAATCGTATACTTTTCTGAACATGAAATCATCATAAAGCATGCACAACGGGCTTTCAAGATCGGCAGGGATCTCATCAAGCGATAATTCGCCGTCACTTCTCCGACAATACAAAATATGAAAAACGTCGCTGCGCTGTTCATCCGTTTCCGCCTTGCGGAATTCTTCAAATAACTCCTGATTTGTCACTATATCACCTCATTTCACTTTTGCAACGCGCCATCAGGTTATCCGGCTGCCCGTGTACTGCAGCTGCACAATCGCCTTGGCTTCCATCTGCGTTCTTGCGTAAACCTCTGCGTAAGATCTCACGGTGATTTCGCACCTGTATTGGTTCATATATTGCCTCCATGCGTTTTACGGCTGCCGCCTCTTATCTTTGTGCGTATTATAGCACAACATGCGTGACAAATTCGGTACATGGATTTAGGCGGAGAAAGGAGACCCTTTTAGTGATTGGCAAATATCGGCGATACTAAAAATGCGAGTATTATGTAAAAGCACTGCTATTTGCAGCGCTTTTATTTATGAAGGTGTATATGTGACTAAATCAGACTTTGAAATATTAGAGTTCTATTTGTTTGGGTTTGATTTCTTTTTCAAAACCATCCATAACATCATTCTCATAGTAATACAATCTCAATTCAATGCTATTGTCTTTGCAGATTCTTTGTACGACTTCTGATTTGAATACTGCTTTTATTTCAGAAGCGAGATCATCGTAGTCAAACAACTCTTTCCCTGCTTTTTTAGGCTTAAAATATACGTAAGAAAAAACTTTTCTTTTTTCTTTATCTGAATAGTTAATAATGCCTATTAAGTGTGTTATAAACTGCTTAAGATCAAATAGTCTAATTTCTTCTATCCCAAATTTGTCTGTGGGTATATTATTTGAATCTCTGAAAATGCCCCATTTGTTAAGATAGTTTATATCATATTGAATCGACAACTTTTTGGCCTTTTCATCAAATATTTCATGGCATTTAAATTCGAAAAAATAATAAGAATTATCAGTTTCAATAAAAGCATCCATCTGTGGATTTGTACCAGAAATGTCATATACTTTAAGATCTTTCTCAAATTCAAACGGCTTGATTTGAGATTCTGTTACTTCAAAGTCTCTGATTGATGCATTGCGCAGAGACAAATAACAAAACCGACTTGAAGAAGCAACCGATGCCATTTTCGGCGGAGTACCGATAAGCTCGCTTCCTTTTCCGCGAGAATAGCTCGCATAGATGCTTGGATATTCTTCTTTCATCACTTTGCATAACTTATTAAATTCGCTGTTTGAATAATACATATCATATTTATGATACTTTTTATCATTATTTGGCAATAAACAATAGCCAAACATGCTTGGATTACCGATAGCGTCTTTAATAATACGGTCAAATAGATCTTTCTTTTTCATAGTCTTCATAATTCCTTTCATTTTATTTGTTAATTGTTATGTTTTTCTTTGATATTTTTATTTCTTTTTCCCAATCGCTTTTCTTAAGGCGCACATTAGCCCCGCTTGTTGACGGAACATATTTACAGGGAACTACTATCTGTAGATTCTTATCATTTTCCGCTTTTCTTCTTTTGAATTCTTTATACGCCTTTTTGCCTGCGATAAGTACGGTTTTTATCATCGGATACTCTTTGAGAAATCCGGCAATATCGTTTGTAACGCCATCCTTAATGTTTTTATCGAGGCTTTTTTCACGATCCACGCTTTTAAACAGATCCCAAAGCGCGATGTGATGCCGTTTGAGCAAGCTGTCTTTTTGCTTGTTTGTTTCAGGCTTTGGCTCGCCGTATATACTTGCTATTAAAGGCCAAAATCTGTTTCTGTTGTTTGCGTAGTATTCGCCGGTTTTCAGCGATTCTTCCCCCGGGAACGTACCAAGTATCAGTATTTCCGGATCGTCGAACACTTTTGGCGGTAGCCCTTCTTTTCTGTAATCGTTAATCATATTTGTCATTTATACTTCTCCTCAGCCCTTTTTATATTCTCCCTTATCTTATCCCGCAGCGCGGCGGGGGAAGTGATCTCGATGTAATTGAGGTACTGCATCGCCCAGTACTCCATTGCGTCGACGCTCGCCGTGACGCGGACGCTGACCTTATCTTCGCCGCACTTGGCGATGACGGCGCCGGCGCCGAACCAGTCGACGATATTGTCGACTATCTGACTTTCGGCGGTGAACTCGACTGGTTCAAAGTGTTCGGCGTACATATACGGCATCGCGGACGAGATCAGCTTGAAATCTATGCCGTTTTCGTATCCCTTAATAGACTTCAGCGGCAGCGCTTTCACGTCGTTTATCTTCATTTTTGTAATGTGGTCCAGCCGGTAGAACGCCATCCTGTGCCAGTATTCGGTGTACGCCATCAAATAATAGCGCTGATTGTGCAGTATGAGCTGATACGGTGACACGCGGGCGAACGACGACTTGTGCAGCTTTTTGTCGACGCCGTATTTGTTGTATTCGAACTGGATCTGCAGGCCCTTTTCTATCGCCTCGTCGATAAGCTCGATGTTGAGGAACACCGCCATATTGTCGGTCTTGCTCCAGTCGTTGACCGAATAGACGTGCTTTATGTGGGAGCGGAAGAATTTGTTCGAAAGCCTGCTCAGGCGTTCGATCAGGTCCTTGGAATAGCTCGCCGTGATGTGCTTGCTCGAAAGCACGCCGTCGATCAGCAGGCGCAGCTCGGCGTCGTCGAAATCGCGGGAGGCGAGATAACTGCCGGTCCGCGACGATTCGATATCGTAACCCGCCTCTTTGAGCAGGGAAATGTTGCGTCCGATCGACTTGCGCTCGACCTCTATGCCGTAGTCGCGCTTTAAGATAACGGCGATTTCTTCCTGCGTGAGCGGATGGTCGGCGTCGCTGCATTCGTGGAGTATCTGAAATATGCGTATGAGAGCCAGCTTTTTGGATTCGACGGTATACATTTTTTCCTCCCGGTTATGTTTTATCAAAGACATTGTACCAAATCCGGTACGCCGTGTCAAGTACGAACTGCGGGAACAAAGGATCAAAAAAACGACCGCCCCGCAAACCGCAATTTCGGTATGCAAGGCGGTGATTGTTTGGTATTTACGTTTTGAGAATCACTCGGTTTCGCTTATATAAATATTATCGGTCACATTTTCAATTATTATATAGCAGGAATTATCGCTATCTTGAACTGCGTTGAACGTAACACCATTCATAGTAGCTTTATAATTACCACTTAGACAAATGCATATCTTTATCGACATCCCTCGTAAGTCCGGTTCTTGATTAATAAAAATGAAATTATTGTCCGGATAATCATAAACATCTGTATTGTTTTCTACGTTAGCTAAGAATATGATTCTTGGAAATGAGGTTTCACCGGATTCTTCGCCCGGTGTATCGCTCGATTCTTCTGCGCTTTGCTCGGGAATACTGGAATTGTCGCTGCTTGTGTTCATTGCGGTTTCTTTGTCTTCGTCAGAAGCGATAATAATTTTATTACAAGGGATTGTCGCAAACGTGAAAAGCACTGCGTCGATTTGTGTGGGGAGTTTTTCGCATAACAACGTGACCGTGTATGTTGCCGGGTCAATTTGCTCCCATTTATTATTATACAACTTGAAATATGAAATATCTAAGTCGTAATCAAATGGAGTTGTGTTGTTGTATTTAGTAAGTTTAATCGTTGTTGTCCCGGCTACATAGTCTATAAAAATGGAATATTGATTCTCTATTGCATATGAAACATCAGGTTCGTTATATACGTCGCCTGATGAAGCAGAAGTGCCGGCGAGACTAACTGACGAAACAAACACCATAGTATCGCCGAGGTTCGGCTGGGAGGCGATTTCCAGCGTTTTGCCGCCTAAAGAAACGAATGCTTTATCGTCGTGTTGATTAAGCCGGGGCTCCTGACCGAAGATCTCAGCGAGCGCGGACGAAAGCGCGTCGCTCATTTCCAATCCGGTTTCTCCCTCGATCAAATAAGAATCATCCACCGCGACTCCTATTATTTCGCCGTCTTCAAGCGATCGATTCAGCGAACCTTCGGGCGCGTCCTTCAGTTCGCCGTTTGCGCAGATGAAGTAAAACGGGCCGTTTTCAAATTTGCTGACAACATACACGTCGCTGCCGCCCGCGCCGGTCTGCGCGGCGGTATTTACCGCGAAAGCAGTCAGCGCGCCGCGCGCTTCCTGAAGCGCCGCGCTGTGTTTTGCCCTTTGTATGATGCCGGAAAAAGCGGGGATGAGCACCGCGGCGAGAAGTGCGATCACGGCTATTACTATCACAAGCTCGACCAGTGTGAATCCGCGTTTGTGCTCACGTGGCTTTTTATCAAAGCTCATTTGTCTTATTCCTCCAACGATTGATAGCTTTAATGTATAATACTTTTCTCCAAAAGTCAACATTTTTTATTATAAAAACGTCAAAAACCGGGAAAATACGCAAAAAAAGCGCCGCTTATGCGGCGCTTTTCGCTGGTGATCCACCGGAGAATCGAACTCCGGACACCATGATTAAAAGTCATGTGCTCTACCGGCTGAGCTAGTGGATCATTTCTCGACAGCCTCAATAGAATAACACAACAGATTCGATTTGTCAAGAACTTTTTTTGGGTTTGGCGCAAAAAGTTGCACAATAAACCGGGCGAAAAACTTGGTTATTATATAAAACGGTTCAATAAAAGCGGAAAATGGCTATGACCTTGCCCAGAACTGTGACGTCGCGCGCGTAGATAGGGCTCATTGCGGGATTTTCCGGCTGAAGTCTTATGCGTCCTTTTTCGCGGAAGAAGCGTTTGACGGTCGCTTCGTCGTCTATCATCGCGACGACGATCTCGCCGTCTTCGGCGTACTGACGGCTTTCGACCACGACTATGTCGCCGTCGAGTATCCCTGCGTCTTTCATACTCTCGCCCATAACGCGCAGCGCGAACAGGTTGGCGTTGGTGACGCTCATACTCGCGGGGTAATCCACGTAACCGTCGTAATTCTGTATGGCGGTTATGGGGAGGCCCGCAGTGACTTTGCCGAGCAGGGGAACGCGGATCATATTCTCGCCGCCCGAAAAACGGGTGTGCTCCAGCGCGACGGCCCTCGATTTGCCGTCGTTTTTGCGGATATACCCTTTTTCGTTCAGCTTTCTGAGATACGAATGCGCGGTGGAGGTGGATTTTATGCCGAGCGAAGCGCAGATGTCGCGCACCGAAGGCGCGTAGCCTTCGTTTTCGATAGTCTGCTGCACAAAGTCGAGTACGCGCTGCTCTTTTGTAGTGAGTTCGTTCATTTCGTTTCCTCCGTTTCTGCAGGGAAGCACAGTTCGAACAACTGCTTTGCCCTTGCTTCCTGATTACTTACATACAGCCAACCGAAAAGCGTTTCCAGTCCGGTGGCGCGGTGATATTCGTTGCTGCCCGCCGAACGCGGCGTGTGATTGGTCTTTGCGTTGCGCCCGCGCTTGTATATCGCTTCTTCCTCTTCGGTGAGCAGCGGAGTCAGCCGGTCAACCGCGGAAGATTGCGACACGGCGGTCACGAACTTTTTTGCTTTGCCGAAAAGTTCGGAAATATTGCAGTTCCCGCCGTTGACTATGCGGTCGCGCACCAGCAGTTCAAAATACGAATCGCCGATATACGCCAGCACGAGCGGCGAATAGCCGCCGGCTTTTTTCAGATTCTCTTCCATTTCGGTCCCTGCGGCGTGTCTTCGACAATAATGCCGCGATCTTTCAGAATATTTCTTATCTCGTCGGCGCGCGCCCAGTTTTTGTCTTTTTTCGCCTGAGTGCGTTCGGCGAGCATCGCCTCGATCTCGGCTTCTTCGCCAGAAAGTTCTTTGGGCTCCTGTTCGGGGACGCGTTTCTTTTCGGCGTGTGCGAGCAGATCGAGCGAAAGCACTTTGTCGAACGACGCTATGAGCGCAAGCTTGGTCGCGCCGTTGATATCCGCCTTTATCACGTCGTACAGCGCGGTGACCGCAAGCGAAGTGTTGAGGTCGTTATCCAACGCTTCGCGGAACTTTGAATCGTATTTTTCGTACGCTTCTGTGTCGATTTCTCCGTCAGGCGCTATTTGGGCGATCCTGGCAACGAGTTTATCGTACGATACGGCGGCGTTTTCCATGGCCGACCAGGAAAAGACCAGCACTTTGCGGTAATGGGACATCAGGCAGAAGTACCTGTACACCATTGGATCGAAGCCTTTTTCCTTGAGCAGGGAAACGGTGAGGAATTCGCCCTTGGATTTGGACATCTTGCCGGTCTCGTCGTTGAGATGGCGCACGTGGAACCAAAGGTCGCACCAGTGGTGACCCAGATACGATTCGCTTTGCGCGATCTCGTTGGTGTGGTGTGGGAACGCGTTGTCTATGCCGCCGCAGTGGATATCCAGATGCGGACCCAGCTCTTTCAAGCTGATGGCGGAGCATTCTATGTGCCAGCCGGGATAACCGACGCCCCAGGGGGAATCCCATTTGAGTTCCTGTGAATCGAATTTGGATTTGGTGAACCAAAGCGCAAAATCGTTCTTGTTGCGCTTGTTGGAGTCTTCGCCTACGCCTTCGCGCACGCCGACTTCGAGGTCTTCGGCGTTGTGCTTGGAAAACACGTAGTATTCGTCAAGCTTTGAAGTGTCGAAATAGACGTTGCCGCCCGCGGTATAGGCGTAGCCTTTTTCGAGCAGAACGGTGATCATTTCGATAAAATCGGCGATACGGGAAGTCGCGGGGACGACGGTGTCGGGCTTGCGGATATTGAGCTCTTTGCAGTCGGCGAAAAACGCGTCTTCGTAGAATTTTGCTATCTCCATCACCGTTTTCTTTTCGCGCTTGGCGCCGAGCAGCATCTTGTCTTCGCCGTCGTCGCTGTCACCGGTGAGGTGGCCTACGTCGGTGATGTTCATAACGCGCTTGACGTCGTAGCCAGAATAGCGCAGGTATTTTTCGAGCACGTCTTCGGCGATATACGTGCGCAGGTTGCCGATATGCGCAAAGTGATATACGGTAGGACCGCAGGTGTACATACGCACGGTGTTGTCCTGCGGGGCAAATTCGTCCTTGTTTCTTGTAAGCGAGTTGTAGAGTTTCATAAAAGAATGCACCTTCTTATACGGTAGGGTCGATATATTTCCAGTATTCGCGTATATATGTGTACGCCGAAAACAGCGTGAACGCGGTCGTTACGATCATCAGTACGAGCGACACGAAACCTTCGCTTGGCAGCAGGAGCGGCTCGAGTATGACGACGATTATACACAGCATCTGCGAAACGGTCTTGATCTTGCCCCAGATGTTGGCGGGGATGGCGATCTGCTGTTCGCCCGACGCGACGACGAGGCGAAGGGAAGTGACCATCAGTTCGCGGAACACGATGACTATCGACATCCAGAAAAACAGGTTTTTGAGCACTTTGGCCGACATTTCGGAATCAGCAGGGAAAATATAGCCCGAAAAGTTGATGGCGATAAGCGCGGCGAACACCATAAATTTGTCGGCGAGCGGATCCATAAACTTGCCGAATCGCGTGACGAGCTTGCGGCTGCGGGCGATCCTCCCGTCGAGAAAATCGGTGATCGCGGCGATTATGAAAATCGCGGCGGAAACGATACGCGCCCAGAATTCGTTGCCGTTGTCGAAGACCGGGTACACCATAAAGAAGACGAAAAACGGTACGAGTATTCCGCGCAGGATGGTGAGTTTATTCGGCAGGTTGATCTTTCCCATTTTCATCCTCCGTAAAGACCGCGCTGCCGATCAGATCGTAGTCGGCGGCCTCGTTTATCTTGATATTGACAAATTCTCCTTCTTTTACGTTGCGCGAAGATAAGAAATATATTTTCCCGTCGATGTCGGGGCAGTCGTATTCGCTCCTGCCGAAAAAGCATTCAGAAACGTTGTCGTATCCTTCGCATATGACTTTGAGAGTCTTGCCTATAAGTTGCTTGTTGTGCTTTGCGTGGATCTGTTTCTGGGCGCGCATTACGGCGTCGCAGCGCTTTTTCTTGACCTTTTCGGGCACCTGATCCGGAAAACCGGAGGCGGGGGTGTCTTCCTCGCAGGAGTATTCAAATACGCCCAGCCGTTCGAATTCGGTATCCTTGACGAACTGCAGCAGTTCGGCAAACTGTCCGTCGGTCTCGCCGGGGAAACCGGTTATGAGCGAGGTGCGCAGAGCGATCCCCGGAACGGCGGCGCGCAGTTTGGCTATGACGCCCTTTATGAGCGCGGAATTGCCGCGGCGGTTCATACGGCGAAGGATATCGTCGTTGATGTGCTGAATGGGCATATCTATGTATTTAACCACTTTGGGGTTTTCGGCTATGGTCTTGATAAGACCGTCGGTGATCTTTTCGGGATAGCAGTAAAGGACGCGGATCCATTCGATGCCGTCGATTTCGGAAAGCGAATCGAGCAGCGCGTCGAGGCACGGCGAGCCGTAGATGTCGGCGCCGTAATTGGTGGTATCCTGCGCGACGAGGCATATCTCTTTTACGCCTATCGCCGCCAGATCCTGAGCTTCCGTGATTATCTCGCTCATTTCGCGGCTGCGGTATTTGCCGCGCAACTTGGGTATTATGCAGTAGGTGCAGTTGTTGCTGCAGCCTTCGGCGATCTGTATATAAGCGAAATGTTCGGGAGTCGTCACGACTCGGTCGCCTCCGAGCGGAGTGCGGCATGGATCGTCGAGCTTGAAATGCTTTGCGCCCTCGTATGCGTCCTTTACGGCGTTCACTACGTCGTCGTATGCTCCGGTGCCGATGACCGCGTCAACCTCGGGCATTTCGTCGAATATCTCTTTGCCGTACCGCTGCGCAAGACAGCCGGCGACAACTATGCCTTTGAGATTGCGGTTCTTCTTGAGCCAGGCGATATCGAGTATGTTGTCGATCGCTTCCTGCTTGGCCGACTGTATGAACGCGCAGGTGTTTATCACCATAACGTCGGCGTCTATATCTTCCGCCACGACGTCAAAGCCGGCGGCGGCGCACTGCGCGATCATCGTTTCGGTATTTATAAGGTTCTTCGGGCAGCCCAAAGACACGAATCCGACTTTTATGGCCATGATTACTCCTTTGAATATTCGGCGAGCGCGGGTTTTATTTCGTCCCAGTCCCAGCCGAGTCTGTAAAGCTTCGCGCCGTATGCCGAAACCGCTTTGGGTGTTGAAAGATCGGCTTTGGGCGCTGTTTTTTCTATAAGTTCGCGTAAGTTGCAGCGCATCGATTCCACGTCGAGCGAATCGCAGGCGGCAGATATATCTTCGCGTTTGAATCCTTTTGTATAAAGGTACTGCGCGATGCGTTTGACGCCCCACAGCCGCGTGCGCGCAAGCTCGGATGCGTAACGTTCGGCGAGCGAGGCGTCGTCGATATAGCCCTTGTCTCTAAGCATATTGACCACGGTGTCGATAACACGCGGCTCGAACTTGCCTTTTAGCTTTTCCCTGAGCTTGCGTTCCGAAAGGTCGCCGTACGAAAGATAGTTTTCGCTTTTCTTTATACAGGCGAGTTTATCGGCGCAGAACGCCAGCTTTTCCGGGTCGGCGCAAGCGGTCTGCGCGATATCCAGAGCGAGGAAATCCGATTCGGTTATTACGAACGTGCCGCCGCATTCAACGGTTATTTCGTGCTTTGCCTGATCGGCCGATACGGACGTTACGGGCAGCTGCATCAGAATTCTTCGCCCGCGTCTTCGTCGTCGAACGAAGCGCTGAAGCCGTTGGATTTTGAATAGGCGGCGCGGATCTTCTTTTCGACTTCTTCCGCAAGTTCGGGGTTTTCTTCGAACATCTTTCTCACGTTGTCCTTGCCCTGAGCCAGGCGCTGACCGTTGTACGAGAACCACGAGCCGGCTTTTTCGAGTATACCGAACTGAACGCCCAGGTCGCAGAGTTCGCTCTGTTTGGAAATGCCTTTGCCGTAGATGATATCGAATTCCGCGCTGCGGAAGGGAGGCGCGACTTTGTTCTTGACGACTTTGCACTTGACGTGGTTGCCCACGGATTCGCTGCCGTCTTTGAGCTGTTCGCCCTTGCGGACGTCTATACGCACGGAAGCGTAGAACTTGAGCGCTCTGCCGCCGGTGGTGACTTCGGGGTTGCCGTAGACGATGCCCACTTTTTCGCGCAGCTGGTTGATGAAAACGACGATACAGTTGGATTTGGATATTGCGCCGGAAAGTTTGCGCAGCGCCTGCGACATAAGTCTGGCGTGAAGGCCGACGTGCGAAGCGCCCATATCGCCTTCGATCTCGCTTCTGGGAACGAGCGCGGCGACAGAGTCGATAACGACGATATCCACGGCGCCGGAACGAACGAGGGAATCGCACACTTCAAGCGCGGTCTCGCCGTCGTCGGGCTGCGAAACGAGCAGGTCGTTTATGTTCACGCCCAGCGCCTGAGCGTATACGGGGTCGAGCGCGTGCTCGGCGTCGATGAACACGGCGGAGCCGCCGTCTTTCTGCACTTCGGCTATCATATGCAGCGCGACCGTGGTCTTACCGGAAGACTCCGGCCCGAATATCTCTATTATCCTGCCCTTGGGGACGCCGCCTATGCCGAGCGCCAGGTCGAGCGAAAGGCTGCCCGTGGAAACGGCTTTGACTTCCATGTTGGCGTTGTCGCCGAGACGCATGACGATGCCTTTGCCTTCCTTTTTTTCGAGCTGAGCGAGCGCGGTCTCCAGCGCTTTTCTTTTGTTTTCTCTGCTTATATCGTTTTCCGCCATGATTTATACCTTCCTTTATTAAAATTCTTCAAAAATACATACCCGAACTAATGTTCACCTTATTCTATCATATCTTTATGTGAATGTCAATGTTTTTCTTCGTCAATTATGCAAAAAAGCAAAACCGCGGCGCGTATCGTGCGCCGCGGGAAAGAATGCGAAAAGGTCTATTCGTACACTTCGGGTCTGAGTATGCCCACGTAGGGAAGATTGCGGTATTTTTCGTCGTAATCCAGCCCGTAGCCGATGACGAAATAGTTGGGGATGACCTTGCCTATGTAATCGGGCTTTATATCGGTCATATGGCGCTCCGGCTTGTCGAGCAGTGTGCAGATCTTTACGCTTTCGGGTCCGCGTTGGATCAGCAGCTCTTTGAGCAGCGAAAGCGTGTTGCCGGAATCGAGTATGTCTTCGATTATGAGGACGTCGTAGCCTTTTACCGAACGGCGCAAGTCGAGCTCGATGTTGATCTTGCCGGAGCTCGAAGTGCCGGCGCCGTACGACGAAACGCGCATAAAATCGATATTGCAGTCGAGCGAGATATTGCGCATAAGGTCGGACATAAAGAGCACGGAACCTTTGAGGATACCCACGAGCAACAGGTTCTTGCCCGCGTAATCGCGGCTGATTTGTTCGCCGAGCGAACGCACTGTCGCGGCAAGCTCCTCTTCGGAAATAAGGACCTCCTGAACGTCCGGATGGACAGAAGACATAACGATCACGCCTTTCACGAATTTTTGTATATTTTACTACATAAAAGTTTATTTGTCAACACACTACTGTCAAAATCGGAGAAATTGATCAAAAAAGCGAAAATGCTATTGAATTTTCGGTAAAAGGGGTGTATTATAACATTGTTATTATAATGGGACGGAATGAGGGTTCCGTCCGGAAAGGAACAAATATGGACCTGATCACTCTGCAAGAAGCGTTCACAAAATCCGGTTTTGAAAATCTCGCCGAAGACGCGACTTTTACCGATCGTCTGCTTTACGGACTGCGCGTCTGCGCCATCGGTATGCTCATCGTTTTCGCGGTGCTCCTGATCCTTTGCGGCGTCCTTTATCTGTTCAAGCTCTATTATAAGCTTTCGCAGAAGAAAAAGGCGCAGCCTGTCGTTCAGCCCGCGGCCCCCGCTGCAAATACGGGCGCGGACGACGAAGAACTTACCGTAGCCATAGCCACCGCGGCGATCGCCGCCGCACGCAACGATTCCGACGCCGCGTTCAGGATCGTTTCGATCAAAAAAATCGATTAAATTATTAAGGAGACATACAAATGAAAAAGTACATCGTGACCGTCAACGGAACCAAATACGAAGTGGCTGTTGAAGAAGCAGATCCCAACGCAGTTTACGCTCCCGCTCCCAAAGCCGAAGCTCCCAAAGCAGAAGCCCCCAAGGCCGAAGCTCCCAAAGCCGCTCCTGCGGTATCCGGCGAAGGCGCCAAAGTCAACGCGCCGCTCCCCGGCAATATCCTTAAAGTCAACTTCGCCGTAGGCGACGCCGTTAAAAAAGGCGACGTCCTCTGCATCCTCGAAGCTATGAAGATGGAAAACGAAGTCCTTGCCCCTTGCGACGGCACCGTCAAATCCGCCGCCGCCAAAGGCGCCACCGTCAACACCGGCGATCTCATATTCGTTATAGGCTGACACGGCGTTCTATTCTATAATAACTGAAAAGGGGTATAGTTTTGGAAATAATCAACTCTTTCAAACTCATATTTGAAAGATCCGGTTTCGCAGCTATCGACTGGAAGACCGTCGTGATGTACGTCATCGTCGGCATCCTCTTCTATCTGGCAATCGTCAAAAAGTTCGAACCGCTTCTTCTCGTGCCGATCGCTTTCGGCATGCTGCTTGCGAATCTTCCGCTCGCCGGACTTTATCATACCGAGATCTTCATCAACGACGCCGGCGCCATCGACTGGGGCGCGCTCGCCCATGACGGAGGACTTATCGACTTCCTCTATCTCGGCGTCAAGCTCGGCATCTATCCGCCGCTCATATTCTTAGGCGTAGGCGCCATGACCGATTTCTCCCCGCTTATAGCCAATCCCAAATCCATCCTGCTCGGCGCCGCCGCGCAGCTCGGCGTTTTCGTGGCCTTTATAGGCGCGCTGCTTTTGGGCTTCTCGGTCGTTTCCGCCGCTTGTATCGGTATCATCGGCGGCGCGGACGGTCCTACCGCCATCTACGTCACCAAGACGCTCGATCCTTCGCTGCTGCCCGCCATCGCCATCGCGGCTTATTCGTATATGGCGCTCGTGCCGTTCATACAGCCGCCCATAATGAAGGCGTTCACCAGCAAAAAATCCAGAAAAGTCGTTATGGATCAGCTCCGTCCCGTTTCCAAGGTGGAACAGGTCATTTTCCCGATCGTCGTCGCTCTCATCACCAGCCTTATACTCCCCGACGCGGCTCCGCTCGTTGGTATGCTTATGCTGGGTAACCTTTTCAAAGTCTGCGGCGTCACCGAACGTCTTTCCAAGACCGCTCAGAACGAGCTCATCAATATCGTCACCATATTGCTCGGCGTTTCCGTGGGAGCCACCTGCAACGCCGAAAACTTCCTTAAACCTCAGACTCTTTACATAATCGCGCTCGGTCTTGCCGCTTTCGCGTTTGCCACCTTCGGCGGCGTGATGTTCGGCAACATCATGTACTGGGTAACGGGCGGCAAAGTCAATCCGCTCATCGGTTCTGCAGGCGTTTCCGCCGTTCCCATGGCCGCTCGCGTCTCGCAGGTCGTAGGTCAGAAAGAAAACCCCTCCAACTTCCTGCTTATGCACGCTATGGGCCCCAACGTCGCGGGCGTTATCGGTTCAGCCGTCGCCGCGGGCGTCTTCCTGGCGCTGTTCCAGTAAACGTTTGAAAGGAGCAATTATACGATATGGCAAAAGTCAAAATAACAGAAACAGTATTGCGTGACTCCCATCAGTCGCTCATCGCGACGAGAATGACCACTGAGGAAATGCTTCCCATACTCAAGACTCTCGACGGGATCGGCTATCATTCGCTCGAGGCATGGGGCGGCGCCACTTTCGACGCGTGCCTGCGCTTCCTTAACGAAGATCCCTGGAAACGCCTTCGCGTTATAAGAGAAAACGTCAAGAACACCAAGCTCCAGATGCTGTTCCGCGGTCAGAACATTCTCGGCTACCGTCATTATGCCGACGACGTGGTCGAATATTTCGTTCAGAAATCCATCGCCAACGGTATAGATATCATCCGTATATTCGACGCGCTCAACGATCCGCGCAACCTCAAGACCGCTATCAACGCCACCAAAAAAGAAGGCGGCCACGTTCAGGCGGCGATGTCATACACCACGGGTCCCGTGTTCGGCAACGAATATTTTGCAAATTACGCAAAGCAGCTCGAAGAAATGGGCGCCGATTCCATTTGTATAAAAGATATGGCGGGCCTTTTGAAGCCGTACGACGCGTACGATCTTGTCAAAGCGATCAAATCCAAGGTCAAGATCCCCGTACAGCTCCACACCCATTATACCGCGGGCCTCGCTTCGATGACTATCCTCAAAGCGTGCGAAGCCGGCGTCGACATCGTCGATACCGCTATTTCGCCCATGGCGCTCGGCACTTCTCAGCCTCCTACGGAACCTATCGTGGCGACTCTGCAGGGAACTCCGTTCGATACCGGGCTCGACCTCAACAAGCTCGACGAAGTCACCAAGTATTTCGATACTCTGCGTGAAAAATATCTCAAATCCGGCCAGCTCGATCCCAAGGTGATGAAAGTCAACATCAACGCCCTCATCTATCAGGTGCCCGGCGGAATGCTTTCCAACCTCGTGTCCCAGCTCAAACAGGCGGGCAAGATCGATCAGCTCCAGGCGGTGCTCGAAGAAGTGCCCCGCGTCAGAGCCGACGTCGGTTATCCTCCTCTCGTCACTCCTTCTTCGCAGATCGTAGGCACCCAGGCGGTGTTCAACGTACTCACCGGCGAAAGATACAAGAGCTGCACCAAGGAATTCAAAGGCATAGTCCGCGGCGACTACGGCAAGACTCCTTCGCCCATCTCGCCCGAATTCACCAAAAAGATCATCGGCGACGAAAAAGTCAAAGACTACCGTCCCGCCGACGACCTCGCTCCCGAGCTCGATAAACTCCGCGCCGAGATCGCCGAGTATATCGAACAGGACGAAGACGTGCTCACTTACGCGCTGTTCGATCAGGTGGCGCTCAAGTTCTTCGAAAACCGCAAGATAAAGAACATCACCAACGACGACGCTAAGTATTACGTCAATATCCACGAAATAAAATAAAGAATCAAAAAACGGGGTGCCGCGAAAGCGCGGCTGAGATCATACCCGACGAACCTGTTCGGATAATGCCGGCGTAGGGAGAATAAGCTTTTTTGCCGCCTATCCGTTACGGGTAGGCGGTTTTTTGCCTGAAAGGAAGCCAAAATGAAAAACGAGAATCGTAAACATCTGTATACGCTCACGGAATGCGCGGTGCTTATCGCTCTTGCAGCGGCGCTTTCCCTTATAAAACTGTGGAAAATGCCGCTCGGCGGCTCGGTGACGCCGTTGTCTATGCTGCCTATATGTCTGCTTTCCGTGATGTTCGGCGTCAAGTGGGGGCTCGGCAGCGCGTTCGTTTACGCCACGATCCAGCTCATGTTCGATCTGCCCGAAGCAATGGGATGGGGACTCACGCCCACGGTATGGGTGGGTATGATAGTGTTCGACTATCTGATCGCTTTTACCGTTCTGGGCCTTGCCGGCCTCTTCCGCCGCAAAAAAGAACTCGGCGCCCTTCTCGGGACCTGCCTTGCGCTGTTTTTGCGTTTCGTCTCGCACGTCATTTCGGGCACGTTGTTTTTCGACGCGTGGATGCCCGAGGAATGGTCGAGCCCGTTCCTGTATTCGGTGAGCTATAACGGCCTGTTTATGCTGCCCGAACTGATTATGACCGGCGTCGCGTTGTTCTGTCTGCTCAAGATCTCCGCGATCAAGAACCTGGTGTTCGAACAGAACGGGCTCCCGTTCACCAAGGCGGAAAAATCATGAGCCCGATGTGTCATATCGTCTGCGCCGGGGATTTTGACAAAGGCCGCTTTCTGCCGCAAAACGGCGATCTTGTCATCGCCTGTGACGCCGGGCTTTCGCATCTCGAAAAAATCGGTTTAGTTCCCGATCTTACCGTGGGGGATTTTGATTCCTACGGCAAAACGCCCGATGCTGAAAACGTCGTTCGCCTTCCCAGACGCAAGGACGACACCGACAGCGCGTACGCGCTCAAGCTCGGGCTTGCAAAAGGGTATACGCGTTTTGTCCTGCACGGTTCTTTGGGCGGCGCGAGGATCTCGCATTCATTGGCGAATATCTCGCTCCTTATGTACCTGCGCGAGCACGGCGCCGAAGGGATACTGTGCGGCAAAAACACCTGCGCCGCACTGCTCGAAAACGGAAGCGTCGTCTTTTCGGCAAGCGACCGCGGGTTCCTTTCGGTGTTTGCCGTTTCCGACGAATGCGAAGTGGAGCTTGAAAACCTTAAGTTCCCGTTTTCCGGCGTAATAAAGCCGTCTTTCCCGCTCGGGGTGAGCAACGAATTCACAGGCGAAACTGCGCGCATAGAAGCCAGACGCGGAACGCTACTTTGGGTGTACGAAGGCGAAATCGGCGATCCCGCGCGGTTTTTCGGCGCTTGAACGGTACGGCCGATCGGACGTTTCTGGCGGCAAAACGGCAAAGATGTCGTTCCGTGCGGGAAAATCGGCTTGACATTCCGGCAAAAATATGATAATATCCTCCTGTAAGGGAGGATATTTTTATGGATAATGAGACCAAGAACGCAAAAAGCGAATTCGACGCCATATACGAGCGCGAAGACGCCCGCTATAAAGTGACGCTGTTAGAAAAACACCTTATGGAATCGCGCGAGGAATTCAACCGGCTCAAGGAAGAAGAACTCGCTTTGCGCCAGAAACAGCTGGAGATCGTCCGCCAGATGGAAGACAGCCTTGAACAGACGCGCAAGATCGACCAGGCGCTTTCCGACAGCATAGACGAAAAGATAGAACGCATAAAGACCGATATGTTCGGCGAATGGCAGGAATCGTTGAAAGAATCCGTCCTGAGCACGGTTTCCGAACTGACCGAAAACAAGCTCAAGGAATATGACGAGCTTTACCGTCTGCAGAACGAGACTATCGAAAAACAGGCGAAAAAGTTCAGAGCCATCAACACCTCGACGCGCGTTATCCGCATACTCGCGTATACGGTCTGCTTCGTCGCGTTTTTAACGCTGGTGTTCCTGCCCGCGGCGCTGTATCTCGTCGACGATATCAAAGAATTCCTCAAAGAACCGTCCGTTTGGGGCGGAGTGGTACTGTTCGCCGCCGTCGTGCTTATGATACTTGCGCTCGCGCTCGCTATTCTGCTCAGAAGGAAGACGCCTAAAGAATGAAACGTTATACAGTCATAACCGCAGAAAAACCCGATTGGGATACCGTTCCCAAAGCGTATATAGACGAATATCCCTGGGGCGGGGATTACAGGCCCGTCGCATACGCGCAGCTCGCTTTCGTTCCCGGCAAGGGGTTCGCCGTGCGGCTCACGTGCTTTGAATCCGACCCAAAGGCGTTGTATCACAACTATAACGATCCGGTTTACAAAGACAGCGCGCTGGAATTCTTTGCGGCGTTCAACAACGAGTCGCCGTATTATGTAAACCTCGAGACCAATTCCAACGGCGCGTTCCTCGCCGCAAAACGCACATGCCGCAAGGATAAAGTCCCACTCGATCAGATCATCGACGTCAGCCGCATCAAAGTCAAAGGCGTCAGGGAAGCCGACCGCTGGTACGTCGAATATATCTATCCGCTGGACGTCATACGCGACGTTTTCGGCGTGAGCGATTTTCCTTCGGGCTATACCTTCAGGGGCAATTTCTTCAAGTGCGGGGACGAAACCGACGTTCCGCACTACGGTTCCTATAATCCCATAACCGCTCCTGCGCCGGATTTTCACCGTCCGGAATGCTTTGCCGAATTCGTAATGGAATAATCGGCGCCGATTTTTGCAATTAAACTATTGACTTTTCAAAATCGTTATGATATAATTACGTCGCTTTAAAGAGCGGCTTGGAAAGATGGCTGAGCTGGTCTAAGGCGCACGACTGGAAATCGTGTTTGGGCTAATACCCCAACCAGGGTTCGAATCCCTGTCTTTCCGCCATACAGAGAACCTCTTTTGTCTTCCATTGCAAAAGAGGTTTTTTGTATATCGATCACGCCGTTTTTCCGGAGGATACCAATGAGTAAAACAGAGGATAGTTCCAAACTGAAGCAAGAATACATAGACCGCGACAAAGCGGAACGCAACTGCGCGTTCTGCGTGGGGAACAAGTGGTTCAGATACCGTGCCGCCGCCATAATCGTGGAAGGCGGATACGTTTTGTTCGCCGGTAACGAAAAGGCGGATTATTTGTATTCCATAGGCGGCGCGGTCCATGCGGGCGAAACGGCGGAAGCCGCCGTAAAAAGAGAAGTGTTCGAAGAGACCGGCGTGGAATACGAGGTCGACCGTCTCGCCGTGATCCACGAGAATTTCTTTTACGACAGTTTCGGCTTGAACGAAAAGCTGGATTGCCACGAAGTAGCGTTTTATTATATTATGAAACCCAGAGGGAACAGGGAACTGAAAAGCGATAGTTATACTATGGGCATCAGGGAGTCCATGCACTGGATACCGCTTGAAAAGCTCGGCGAATACAAGGCGTTCCCGTCGTTTATAAGTGAATATCTGCAAACGGAACACCGCGGTATCGAGCATATCGTCACGTGTGAAAAGACGTAAACGCAAGTCATCAAGAGGTTATTTGCATATTTATCGTCTTATTCTTCGCGTTTCAAAAGAGGGTGTTGTTTTATGAATGATTGGAGACTTATGGGGCAGGAAGAATACTTGTCGGGGAAAACGCTGTACCGGATCAAATTCATTAAGCTGTCCGACGAATGGGATCACGAGCATTGCGCGTTCTGCTGGGCAAAGTTTTCAGAACGCGAAGGAGATCTGCACGAAGGTTACTGTACCGAACCGGAAAACAGCAAAAAGGCGTTCTGGATATGTCCGGAATGCTGTGAAGATTTCAAAGAAGCGTTCAAGTGGAAGTTCGGTTCGTGATTTTTATGAGTACGGCGAAAAAACGAGTTCGGTAATGAAAAAAGTGATCGTGATCGGCTGCCCCGGCAGCGGAAAAAGCGTGTTTTCGCGTGAGCTGCACGAAATAACCGGGCTGCCGCTTTATCCGCTGGACATGATAAGATGGCGACCGGACAAAACGTTTATCCCGCGCGAGCAGCTGATAGAACGGCTTATGGAGATATTCGCTGAGGATGAGTGGATAATCGACGGCAATTACGGCTCCACCATGGAACTGCGTATGACTTATTGCGACACAATATTTTTTCTCGATTATCCTACCGAATTGTGTTATGAAAGTATAATGAAACGTCGCGGCACGGTCCGTCCGGATTTGCCGTGGGTAGAATCGCACGACGATATCGACGAAGATTTTGTAAACACGGTGCTGAATTACAACAAAATAAACCGCCCCGCGGTTCTGGAGCGGCTGGAAAGGTTTTCAGATCGTGAGATCCATATCTTCAAAAACAGGGAAGAAGCGACTGCTTTTCTTGAATCGTTAAAACGGGCGCCGGCAGTCAGGCAATAATCTTATACAGGAGAAAAAGTTATGGATAAGAAAAGTACTATTGAAAAACTCGTTTCGCAAGCGCACGAAAACGGCGCGTTTACCGGCACCTGGCTTTACGCCGAACAAGGCAAGATCGTCACAAAGGGCGCGTTAGGTTTCCGCGACGCGGCGGATACGCTGCCGCTGCGCGAAGACAGCATATTCTATCTCGCCTCGGTAAGCAAGCAGTTCACGGCGACCGCCGTGATGCTCGCCCGCCGCATGGGGTTGCTTGACCTCGACGACGACGTGACGAAGTTTTTCCCGGATCTGCCTTTCAAGGGCGTGACGATCCGCCATATGCTCATACATACGAGCGGGCTTCCGTATTACGAAAACTGGTCGGCGGCGACCGCGAAAAAAGAAAACGTCATCCCCGATAACGGAATAGCCGTGAGGTTCCTTCGCGAAAGCGGAAAAGGTCCCGTATTCGCCCCGGGCGAAAAGTTCGGCTATTGCAACACGGCGTACTGTCTGCTCGCGCAGACGGTGCAGGTCGCTTCGGGCGTTCCGTTCGAAGAATTCATGAAAACCAACGTCTTTGAGCCCGCGGGGATGTATTCCACGCAGGTCTGCCATACCCGCAGGGACGGGACGGTGATCCCGAACATGGCGTACGGACTGGTGCCGCACGACGGCGGTTATATACTCGCCGACGAATCCGGGCCCGACGAATGGGTGATCTGGCTCGACGGCGGCCACGGCGCGGGGCACGTTTATTCCAATATATTCGATCTGTTCGCATGGGACAGGGCACTGAAAAAAGGAACTGTGCTCACGCGCGAAGAACAGCAAATGATGTACACCCCCGGCCTGCTCAACGACGGTAGGACCGGCGGTTTCGGCGAGGAAAAAGAAGAGATCGGCTACGGATTCGGGTGGGATATACTCAAATACCCGCGTCTCGGGCTCGCCGTGAGCCACGGCGGGGATTATCCGGGTTACCGCACGCTGCTCAGGCGTTTCGTCGACGCCGACAGGGTACTCATCATACTCAGCTGCAGGGACGCGAAAGACGCAAAAGCGTTTGAAAAGTTTATGTCGGATATGAAATCCGCCGCCGCGGAGGACTGAATCTGATAACGGGCGCAAAAGTGATATTGAATTATCCGGCAAGCCGTGTTATAATTCTATTGAAAGAACGGAGGTGTGCGTATGGCAAAGGTGATAGTCGGGATGTCGGGCGGCGTGGACAGCGCCGTGGCGGCGTATCTGCTCAAAAAAGACGGTCACGAGGTGACGGGCGTCACGCTCCGCACCTGGCAAGCCGAAGACGGAAGCGAAAGCCGCTGCTGCGATATAGACGACGCGCGCCGCGTGGCGAACGTGCTGGGGATAAAATACGTCCCCGTGAACTGCACACTTGATTTTCAAAAATACGTAGTCGATCCGTTCACTAACGATTATCTGCGCGGTATGACGCCCAACCCTTGCGTGGTCTGCAACCGGTACGTAAAGTGGGACAAGCTTCTTTATTATGCAAAGGCGCTGGGCGCGGAATATGTCGCAACGGGTCATTACGCGTATATAAAAAAGCTCGAAAACGGCAGATTTACCGTTAAAAAGGCGAAATATTCCCAAAAAGACCAGACTTATATGCTTTACCGGCTCACGCAGGAACAGCTCGCTTCGACTCTTATGCCGCTCGGCGGTCTTTCCAAGAGCGAAGTAAGGAGCATAGCCGAAAATGCCGGACTTCCCGTGGCTTCCAAGCCCGATTCGCAGGAGATATGCTTTGTCGCGGACGGGGGCTACGCGGATTTTATAGAAAGCGCCGCCGGACCGGACGCGGTAAAGGAAGGCGACTTTGTAGGCGAAGACGGAAACGTTCTGGGCAGGCACAAAGGGATAATCCATTATACGGTAGGTCAGCGCAAGGGACTGGGTATCGCGCTCGGACGTCCCGCGTACGTAAAGGAAATACGCGCCGAAACCAACGAGGTCGTTCTGGGCGGCGAAAGCTCGCTTTACCGCGGCGAGATCGTTTGCGGGGACCTCAACTTTTTAAGTATCCCGGGACTTACGCCTGGCGAAAAGCTCGAATGTACGGTCAAGATACGGTATCAGCACGCCGGACAGACTGCGGTGATAGAAGCCATGGAAAACGGTTTGGCAAGAATTGTATTCTCCGAGCCCGTTCGGGCGGCGACTCCCGGACAGTCCGCTGTGTTTTACGACAAAGACGAATGCGTCATAGGCGGCGGCGTGATAAGCGGGATCAAGTGACGAAAAAAATACCTCTTTCGCAAAACACAGCGAAAGAGGTGTTTTTATATTCGTTTGTTTACGTCTGCGAATGAGTCTCCATAAACAGCTCGACTTCGTCTTTGGAAGGCAGGGAAGTCAGCGCGCCGGGTTTAGTGACCGTAAGCGCGCCCGCGGCGTTGCCGTACCTGCACGCGGCGTGGATGTCGCCGCCGGAGCGGTAATATTCAAGCGTCAGCGCGGCGGTGAACGCGTCGCCGGCGGCGGTGGAGTCGACGGCTTCGACTTCGTACGGGCCGCAGATGTCGCAGTACTTGCCGTCGTATATGAACGATCCTCTGGCGCCGAGCTTGAGCACTATGTATTTGACTTCGGTCATCGAATAAAGCGCCATGCACGCTTTGAGGCAGTCGTCGAGCGAATTGGGATGTATGCCGGTGAGGATCTGCGTTTCGTTCTCATTGGGCGATATGATCTCGGCTTTTTTGATCCTGCTCAGGTCGAACGAGCGCGACACGCCGCCGCAGTCGAGTACGAGCGGATAGCCTTTCGCCTGCGCATAGCGCGAAAGGAATTCGACCGCCATACTGCTGATCTCGAGATTTGCCATTATGATGTCGGGGTAGGAACGCATTGCGTTTTCAATATCGGATTCGCCTATGTTCCTGTTGGCTCCGGAATAAACGATTATGCGGTTGCTGCCGTCTTTTTCGACCATTACCGCGGCAAGACCGGTCTGCTCGGTCTCGTCAACTCTGACGAACCGTCTGTCCACGCCGTTTTCGGAAAGGATCTGTAAGAGACGGTCGCCGTAAGCGTCGTCGCCCACGCGCGAACAAAGGATCGACTGGCCGCCGAGCTTGGCTGCCGCCACGGCGGCGTTCGCGCCTTTACCGCCCGGAACAAAGCCGTAGCTTCCGTCGGTCACCAGCGTTTCGCCGGCTGCGGGAACGTAGCTTGTTTTAAGAACAAAATCGATATTAGAAGAACCGGTAACGAGTATGCGAGCGTCCATTTTTGCGCCTCCGTACTTTTTTCTTTATTTTATCGCATTTTTTGCGCGTTGTCAACTGTTATTTTCCGCGTTTTCCTTAAGAGCCAGATATTTGAGCTTAGTAGCCATCCCTCCGCGCAGATGCCGTTCGTTTTTGTTGGTCTCCATAAGACGCGCGGTGCGTTCGTAAAGCGGACGGTTTATGTATTTGAGCCGGGTCGTCACATCCTTGTGGACGGTGGATTTTGAGACCCCGAAAACAAGCGCGGCCTTTCTGACCGTTGAATTATGCTCGGTAAGGTATTCCGCTATCCTCACGGCGCGTTCGTCGGTGTCGTATATGACGTTTTCCCCCTTTTTGAAGATTTCGCTTTTGTTAAAAGATATGTGGGAGAAAAACAAAATATATCAAATTTACTATTGATTAAAACGCTTTGATGTGTTATATTTATAGAAGATAATATCCTTTCTCACGGAGGTATGAATATGCAGATACTCGTTACGGGCGGCACGGGGTATATCGGTTCCCATACCGTCATAGAACTCATCAGATACGGCCACACGCCGGTCATCGTCGATAACCTTTCCAATTCCAAAATAACGGCTCTGGACGGAATAGAGAAGATATCCGGCGTAAGACCCGAGTTTTACGAGCTCGACGTCTGCGACAAAGCGGCGCTTTCTGAAGTGTTTAAGACCCACAAATTCGCTTCCTGTATCCATTTCGCGGGGCTCAAGGCGGTGGGCGAATCGGTCCGTATGCCGCTGGAATACTATAAAAACAATCTGCTTTCCACCATAACCCTTTTGGAATGTATGCGCGAAAACGGCTGCAGGAGCATAATCTTTTCTTCTTCCGCAACGGTCTACGGCGATCCCGCGTCGCTGCCCATAAAAGAAGATTTTCCCCTCTCCACCACCAACCCGTACGGCACGACCAAGCTGATGATCGAACGCATACTCAGGGATTTCCAGTTTGCAAATAAAGAATATTCCGTTACGCTTTTGAGGTATTTCAACCCCATAGGCGCGCATCCTTCGGGGCTTTTGGGCGAAGACCCCAACGGCATACCCAACAATCTGCTCCCCGTTGTAATGAAAGCCGCAAAAGGCGAGCTCACGCTCAACGTTTTCGGCAACGACTACGACACTCCCGACGGCACCGGCGTGCGCGACTATATCCACGTCTGCGACCTCGCCGCCGGGCATACCGCCGCGCTCAAGAACGCTTTCGCCCCCGGAGTGTATATCTATAATCTGGGGACCGGCAACGGTTTTTCGGTGCTCGAGATAATCAATACGTTCGAACGCGTCAACGGCGTAAAAGTGCCGTACGTCATAACAGCCCGCCGTCCCGGCGATATCGCCGCGTGCTACGCCGATCCTTCCAAAGCCGAACGTGAGCTCGGCTTCAAGGCCGTGCACGGCATAGAGGATATGTGCCGCGACGCCTGGAATTACGCAAAAGACAGGTAACAGCACAAAAAAACAACATCCGCTTCTTTTATGAAGCGGACGTTTTTTTTGCGCGTTTTTCAAATATAAATAACTATAAGGCCCACCATCATTCCCAGAAGAGTGGCGGTTGCGGGCAGCTTGGAACGCCACATCAGGATCGATTCAGGTAAAAGCTCGCCGAGCACGACGTATATCATGGCGCCGCTGGCGAACGCCAGCGATATCGTAAGCGCGAGCGGACCGACGGTCCCTATGAGGTACCCGAGCAGCGCGCCCAGTATGGTCGGTGCGCCCGAAAGCGCCGTGATGAGTATGGCTTTGGGCTTGCTCATTCCGCCGGATATAAGCGGAACGGATATCGCCATGCCTTCGGGAATGTTGTGCAGCCCTATGATGACCGCCAGGATGAATCCGCTGCCGCCGAAGAGCTGCGAAGGGTCGGCGGCGAACGAGGCGCCTATCACCATGCCTTCCGGCAGATTGTGCAGCGCTATGGCGCACGCCATTACGACTCCGGCTATGAACAGCGACGAATTGCTTTGTTTATGGGCTTCCAGATGGTCGGCGTGGATGAGCTCGTCAAGGTCGTCAGCGGTCTGCGGATGGTCTTTGTCGATATGCTCTATTTCGTGATTGGTCTTCTTGTCGATCCAGGTGTTGAGCAGATAAACGCAGAAATACCCGAACACTATGCCCAGTATTACCACGAAAATGCTCGTCTGCGCGCCTTCTTCGGGCGTAATGGCGTCGATGATGAGGTCAAAGCACACTACCGCGAGCATTATTCCCGCGGCAAAGCTCAAAAGCAGACTGACCGTCTTGCGCGAATCGCGTTTGAACAGCGCCGAAACCACGCCGCCGAGCCCGGTCCCGCAGATGCCCGCGATAGAGGTGATTATTAAGATCCACAGAATGATATTCATTGATGAACGTCCTTGTTGTTTGTTGTGTTAATTATATATCCAAACTCGGATTTTGTCAACAATACTGTTGAACAAATCGGGAGTTTTCATAAAAAACTATTTATTCAATTCGTTGTGCGCGGCGATCGCCGCAAGTGTGTCGCCCAGCATCACCAGCGACGCCGAAAGCAGCGCCAGTTCGGTATCGTCCAGATACGCGGCTATAAGTTCGGCAAGCGCCGTTATCTGCAGCGCGGTCAGTTTTCCGTTCAAGTCAATCGCCCCTCTCTTATTGCAGTAATATGAAAAATAGTTCAAAAAGGCGGATAAAATCAAAAATACTCTTGACAAAAATAGCTCGTTATGTTACAATTCACTTTGCGACGCGGAGAGATGTCCGAGCGGTTTAAGGAGCTGGTCTTGAAAACCAGTGAGTCAGCAATGACCCGTGGGTTCGAATCCCACTCTCTCCGCCAACTCTCCCAAAACGAATAACTTAATTTACCAACACTGTGAATGCGGAAGTACTCAAGTGGTGAAGAGGCGCCCCTGCTAAGGGTGTAGGTCGGGTTACCGGCGCAAGAGTTCAAATCTCTTCTTCCGCGCCAGAAAAGCCCCGCGTATGCGGGGCTTTTCAAGTCTTATCCCGTCTGTAACGACGGGATTTTTGGTTTAATGAAAAAAACGTGAGATTTTCGCAGGCGTTTGTGTTCAGTTCGTTCGCCGTAGGCGGAAGATGCAAGGCGTACCGCTACACTTTCGATCCCGACGGACGTCTTATCGGAGTGGAAGGCACGGGAGACACGAGTATGTTCCGCAGATGAGCGGCTGAGTTCAAAAAAATCAGATAACAATAACGTTTTACGGCACCGGCACTTTTGCGCT
Source organism: Clostridiales bacterium UBA1206 (assembly GCA_002310055.1). GTDB lineage: Bacteria > Bacillota > Clostridia > Oscillospirales > CAG-382 > UBA1206. Next base: position 44,128 of record DBXS01000011.1, read on the forward strand.
TGCATTTTGCGCACGCCGGTGCTATAATTATATCGCTAAGTAATCAGGCCGCTTAACTTATAAGGCATCCGGAGGAACAACAGTATGGCGGAACAAAACAAAGATATCGCGGTCCTTGCGGCAAACAGGGAAAAAACAATAGTAAGGACAAGCGTGATAGGCATAATCACGAATCTGCTGCTCGTGGGGTTCAAGGCGTTCGTAGGGCTGGTATCAAATTCGATATCGGTCATACTCGACGCGGTGAACAACCTTTCCGACGCGCTTTCGTCGGTCGTGACGATAATCGGCGCCAAGCTCGGCGCAAAGCAGCCGGATAAAAAGCATCCGCTCGGCTACGGCAGGATCGAATACATAAGCTCTATGGTGGTCGCAGCGCTCGTCCTTTACGCGGGTTTGACGGCGCTTGTCGAATCGGTCAAAAAGATCATAAATCCGGAAGCGGCGGAATACGATACGGCGGCGATCGTGATCATTTCCGTGGCGATCGCAGTCAAACTCGTACTCGGACTTTACGTTAAAAAGCAGGGCAAAAAGGTCAATTCCGGCTCGCTCGTCGCCTCGGGTTCGGACGCTATGTTCGACGCCGTGCTTTCTGCGTCGGTGCTCGCGTCGGCGATCGTCTTCCTCATCTGGGGCGTGTCACTGGAAGCATACGTGGGCGTCGTTATCGCAATATTCATCATCAAAGCAGGCATAGAAATGATGATCGAGACCTTGAACGATATAATCGGTAAACGGGAAAACGCCGAAACGAGCAAGGAACTCAAAAGTATAATCTGCGAAGAAGAATCCGTGCTCGGCGCCTATGACGTCACGCTTTTCAACTACGGGCCAAATAAGAACTACGGCTCGGTCCACATAGAACTGCCCGACACTATGAGCGTCGACGACGTCGATAAGATAACGCGCAGGATACAGACCGACGTTTACCGCAAGACGGGAATAATCCTTACCGGTATAGGCGTATACTCGCACAACACTTCAAATGACGAAGCGGCGCAGATGCGCAACGCCGTACAAAAGGCGGTAATGACGCACGACTGGGCTTTGCAGATGCACGGCTTTTACGCCGACACCGAAAATAAGACGCTCCGCTTCGACGTGGTGCTGAGCTTCGATGTCGACCGCAAGGAAGCCGTGGAAACGCTGTACAAAGAGATCGGCGCGATGTACCCGGAATATAATATGACCATTATCCCCGACACGGACGTTTCTGATTGAATCACAATTGAAAGGCGACATCATGAAAAACACGGCTCAGATAAACAGGATAATGCGCTACGAAAGCGTTTGCGACGAGATCAAAAAGGCAAACGAAGACCTCAAAACGGCTCTCGCCGCGTTCGCTTCCGTAAAAGCGAAAACCGTTTCGCTTGAAAAATACTATACCGGCAGGCTTTGGAAAAAAGATTTCGCCGACGACGAAGCCGGGCTGATCCCGAAGGAGATAAAAAGAGGCGTGCTTTCGGAAGACGGCGTATACGATCTGCTCGACGAATACCGTTCGCTGGAAAAGCGTATATCAAAGAAATAGTATCGGGCAGCAACAGCGGGTTGCGTGACATTTTGCGCAAAGCGTGATATAATACGTCACGGAGGTAGAAAGAATGAACACAAAAGACGTTATTTTTGATCTGAGGACCAAGAAAGGGCTTTCGCAGGACGAACTTGCGGAAAAAGTATTCGTAACAAGGCAGGCGGTGTCGCGCTGGGAGACCGGCGAGACCGTCCCCAATACCGAAACGCTCAAACTGCTTTCGGAATTCTTTGACGTTTCCATCAACACGCTGCTCGGCTCGCCGCGCAAGCTGTTCTGTCAGTGCTGCGGTATGCCGCTCGAGGACGAGGTCATAAGCAAGGAAAAAGACGGCGCGTTCAACGAAGATTATTGTAAATGGTGCTACGCCGACGGAGAATACACATACAGCGATATGGACGACCTCATCGACGTCTGCGTTCCGCATATGGCAAGCGAGGGATTTACCGAAGAACAGGCCCGCGCTTATCTAAAAGATATGCTTCCCAAGCTCGATTACTGGAAACGCTACGACGAGCTCGGCGGCGGAAAAAAGTTTGAAGAGTTCAAAAAGCAGCTTATTGACGAATTCAACGCGCTGCACGTGGAAGGATTGCCCAAAGTGGAAAAGCTAAACGCGCTGGTGGGCTCTTACGTGAATCTGGAATACCGCCTGCCGAACGGGCAGAAAGTGAAATTCCTCGACGACGGCGCCACTTATTTGGGGAATCAGTACGAATGCGAATTCGGCGGCGACAGATGTTTCGGCATACTCGCCAATATGGAATTCCTGCTCGTTGCGACGTACGGCGAAGGCGGGAGCGACCCCGAACTCGTGCTCTACAAAAAAAGATAGTCTGTTTGAAACCGTAATAAAGCGCCCCTTCTGTGATTTCCGGGGCGCTTTTGTTATATGCGCATTTCAATAGATATTGACATTATCGCGCCGCCGCGTTATAATACTTTTTGATGTAAACCAACTCAAAAGACAGGTGCGACTGATGACTGATACAAAAAAGACCGAAATATGGCGCGCGCTCAAATTTCTTTTCTTTTCGATAAGCGCCGGCGTGATACAGATCGCTTCGTTCACGCTGCTCAACGAAGTGCTGCATCTGCCGTACTGGGTCTCGTACGGGATAGCGCTCGTCCTTTCGGTGCTGTGGAATTTCACTTTCAACCGCAAATTCACGTTCAAATCTGCGGCGAACGTCCCCGTGGCGATGCTCAAGGTCGCTGCGTATTACGCGGTATTCACTCCGCTTTCGCTGCTTTTGGAATACTGGCTTGCTGATAAAAACGGCTGGAACGAATATCTCGTAACTGCTATGAATATGGTCATCAATTTCGTCACCGAATACCTTTGGCAGCGGTTCTACGTGTTCCGCGCCAGCGTCGACACCGCTGTAAAAGAAGAAAAAGAAGAAGAGTCCGGACCCGAGCAGGCGTAAGATCGCTTTCGCGTGCGCACTCAAGAGGATAATACAAAAATGCGCTATGTGGTCATAGATACCGAAACGCCCAATATGGCAAACGACCGGATGAGTTCGATCGGGATAGTCGTGCTCGAAAACCGCGAGATCGTGTACAGATTCGGCACGCTGATCGATCCGGAAACGTACTTTTCGCCGTTCAATGTGCAGCTCACCGGCATAAACCCCGAATCTGTCTGCGGAATGCCGACTTTCGGCGACCTGTGGCATATACTCAGACCCATACTCGAAAGCGGCGTGATTGTCGCGCACAATGCCGTGTTCGACTTGTGCGTGCTTGCAAAATGCCTTAACGCCTATAATATCGTGTGGCGCGACACGGTGCCGTATCTTTGCACAGTGCGGCTTTCGCGCAGCGTGTTCCCGTCGGTAAGGGATCATAAGCTCAACACGCTGTGCGATCATTTCGGGATCGAGCTCGATCATCATCGCGCCGAAAGCGACAGCGAAGCGTGTGCCGGTATTCTTATAAAGTGTATGGAGACTTGCGCCGACGTGAACAGCTTCATCCGCACGTTCCGGCTCGTCAAATAAGAAAAGAGGTAAAAGAGAAATGGTCCGTGTCGCCGCCGCGTTGGTCTGGAATGGCGATAAATTCTTTATATGCCGCCGCCCCGCCGGCAAGGCGCGCGCTCTGCTTTGGGAATTCCCGGGCGGAAAAGCCGAACCGGGCGAAACGCTCGGCGACGCGCTCGTGCGCGAATGCGCCGAAGAGCTTGGCGCAAAAGTGGAAGTCAGGTCGGAATTCGCCCGCGTCACGCACGAATATCCCGATCTCACCGTGGAACTCACGGTGTTCGACGCGGTATTCGCAGACTGCGAGCCGCAGATGCTCGAACACAGCGCGTTCGCGTGGATAAGCGCCGACGGGATTTCGAATTATGAATTCTGCCCGGCGGACGTGGAGATACTCGACCGCATAATAAAGAAGGATTCTCTGTTCCGCTCTCAGCGCGAAACGCTGATGACCCTGCTTTCCGCCGGAGCGATCACCAAAGCGCAGTATACTGAAAGCCTTTGCGGTATGGCTCAAAAGATGGGAATGTCAGGCAGAGTGTAAAAAATAAGAACGCAGAAGCGTTTCGCTTTGCGTTCTTTTGTTTTATACGTTTCAGGGTGCGTCGGCGTTTATACCGTAGCGTTCGCACATCCAGGCGTTGCGGCTTTCGAGCCAGTCGCGCAGGTATGCTATCTCGGAATCGTACGTTCCGTCTTCGGGTATCTTCTCAAGTTCGCTGTAGACCGCTTTCGTCGACCAGACGGTGTAGTTCCTGTCTATATCGTCTCTGAATTCGTCGAGCAGGGAATCGATAAGGTTTTTGCCGATCTCGTTATCTTTATAAACGTTTATGATAAGCGGTTGCAGTTCTTTGTAGCGCTCTTTTACCAGCGTTTCGAACTCTTTGCAGCGGAACAGCCGGCCATTCCATATTCCGTAGCAGTAATCGCCCTGCCACGAAAGTCCGGTGGTGTTTACGTTGTTGTAGCTTTTGTAATACGAAGAAGAGCAGTTTCCGGAAGAAAGGTCGAAATCCCATACCGGGCCTTCGTAAAGTTTGCCGTCCTTGATATAAAAACGCGTGGAACTTGTGGCGTAATCGACCTGCTTAAAGAATTCCTGCACTATAAACGCGTCGACAAACGACTGGATATCGAGGTATTTGCTTATTTCTTCAAAGTTATAGGAAGCGATCGCCTTCTCGGCCTTGGCAAAGAAATCTTCTATATATTTGCGCTGCTCTTCGGTAGGGGATTCCGGATCGTTGAAGCCGAGCGTGATGTTGTACCGCGGAGTCACGATCCATTCGGGGTTGGAATACTGCGGCCACGGTTCGAATTCAAGCAGGAATTCGTTCGCTTCGGTGTCTAAGTCCACCCGCGCGCTGCCAACGCCTATCGATTCGCATACCTGATATATCCCGCGGTATTCGCCGTTAAGATACAGCTCGGCAAACGTGGAATTCTGGACATATGCCATGCCGATTTCCCGGGCGAGCGTGAACGCGAGCTTGTTGCGCAGCTGCGTTTTGTCGTACATATTGGCAAGCAGATACCATTTCCGGGCGTTGCCCAGGCCCAGCACGTTCTGCTTGCTTTCGAACTTTATGTTATACGGCTGTTTTGCTCCCGAAGAAGTCGAGTTGCCGCGCACTTTTATTTCGCCGTTCGGATCGTCTATAAATTGGCTTTTTCCGCTGGGATCGTAGACCACGATACGGCAGCCGTGGTAGCTTGATCTGTGAACGCGATCTCCGCCGATAGTTTCTATATAGATCTTGCTGATATTAGTGAGCTCCGCGTCTTCGCCGGGCGAACCGATCGCTTTTATCTCGGAAGTCCATATATGGTCGGGAGACGTGATATCCACGCGGATGTAACGCGCATTGATATCGTTGAGCTTAAGTTCAAAAAGTGAATATTTCCATTCGCCCACGTCGCTTATCGACGCGTTGCCGAGCGACGGAGAGATGGTGCCGCGTTCGGTGTATTTCACGTCGTCCGTCGAAGTGTAGACGGTCATTTTTATCTTGTCCGGAGTGGATATGCCCCATTTTCCGCCGTAGATATCGGCGTTGACGTTCTTTAAACAGCAAACGCTTTCGAGATCTATGACTATGGATATCTTGTTTGCGGAATAACCGCCGATCGAAGTCGAATCGCCGCTGGAAGCGACCTGCCCGTCGGTGAGCTTGTAGCGGGGGGATTTGCCCTCCTCGTCGTCAAAATCGCCGAATCCGTCGGTCCTGTACGCCGAAGAAGTCACCGTGTATTTTTTGCCCGCCGCGACGTCGTAATAAACGTTCGGGAGCTCCGGCCTTTCGACCGAAACTTCTTCGCTCGGTTCTTCGCTCGATTCTTCGCCCGGTTCGGAAACTTCTTCTGCGGAACTTTCTTCGGATGTGATTTCCGAAACGCCGCTCGCTTCGGCGGATTCCGGCATTTCCGGACCGTTCGGGGCGCAGGCGCCGGCAAAAAGCGAAAACAGTATGCAAAACAGAATAAGGTAAACGGTTTTGGTTTTCAAATCATCGCACTCCTAAGTGTGGCTGTGAGCCGTGTCGCGCGCGTATCCGAAACAAAGAGGTGTTGACAAAACGCGCGTGTTGTGATAATCTATTTTAAAGGTGATGAAGATGGTACTAAAAGACGTAGGCGCCGTAACTCCGTTCGGCATTATACAGACCGATATCACTATAGAAAACGGCAAGATCGCCGAGATATTCCATACTCACAATAAAGGCAAGGACTGCACGGGGATGCTGGCGTTCCCGGGCTTTATAGACACGCATATCCACGGCGGCTTCGGCACTGAATTTTCGGCGCCGAAAGAGCGTTTTGACGGCGGACTCACGGGCGAAGCGCATTACGGCGTCACCGGAGTCTGCTGCACCGTCAGGTGCCTCCCGGTCGACGAAACCGTGGCTGCCATAAAGAATATCGTCCGCGAATACAAACGCAAACCGAGCGGAGCGAGGATCGAAGGGATCCATCTGGAAGGTCCGTTCGTTTCGCCCGATTATTCCGGCAGTATGAACGTAAAGGATATGGTGGATCCCGATCCGGATATTTTGCAGGAGTTTTACGACGCTTCTCACGGCCTGCTCAAAATAATCACCGTCGCGCCCGAACTAAAAGGCGCGGACGCGCTGATCCTGAAGGCAAAAGAGCTCGGGATCACCGTGTCGATGGGGCATACCGGCGCCGATAAGCAGCAGGCGCTGCACGCGTATCTGCTCGGCGCAAGGCAGTTCACCCACACCTTCAACGCCTGCGCGCAGTTCCATCACCGCAGCCCCAACGCGGTCGGGTTCGCGCTCACAAAACCGGATATCAAGTGCGAAGCGATATGCGATCTCGTTCATCTGGACCTTCTGACCGTAAGACTCATCTTTGCGGCAAAAGGCGACGGTTTTATAAATATGATAAGCGATTCGGGCGTTTTCGCCGGGATGGGCGACGGCGATTTCGTGGTCGCCGGGCAGAGAAGGCACGTCAAAGACGGCATCTGCACGCTTGATAACGGCAGGATCGCCGGCAGCTGCTTTACTCTGTACCACGGCGTGCGGAATCTGCTCAAAGCCGGTTTCGATCCTATGCGTGTATGGAAGGCGGCGTGCCATAACCCCGCCGAAACGCTGCGCATTTCGCACAGAGCCGGAATGCTTTTGGAAAAGCGCGCGGCGGATATCTGCGTTTTGGACAAGAACTACAATATTGCGCTGACAATGATCGGAGGCGACGTATATGAAGAACGCATCAACTGATCTTCTGGGTGTCGATATCGGCGGAACCAACGTCAAGATAGGCGTCATCGACAGCGAATACAACGTAAAGGAATTCATCAAGTTCAAAACCGAAAAAGACGACGTCGACGCGATGCTCGGTTCGATATGCGGCGTGATACGCGATCTTTCGCAAAAATACAGTTTTGATTTCGTCGGCGTGGGTTCGCCCGGCAGGATCGAAGACAACCGCACGGTGATAGAGGCCGGCAATATCGCCTACGACAACACCCCGTGCGCAGATATCATCGAACAAAAGACCGGCTTGCCGGTGTATCTTGATAACGACGCAAACTGCGCGCTTTACGGCGAAAAATTCGCAGGTGCGGGCAAGAATATCTCGGATATGCTGGTGCTCACCATAGGCACCGGAGTCGGCGGTGGGATAATGATAGGCAGAAAATGCTACCGCGGCCACAACGGAAGAGCGGGCGAACTGGGTCATTTTATAATGGATATCAACGGCGAACCGTGTTCGTGCGGTCTGCGCGGCTGTTTTGAACAGTTCGCTTCGGTCACCGCGTTCGTTAAAGCGGCGCGTAAAGCGGCGGGCGAACACAAAGACAGCATCCTTTATGAGATGGCGCAGGGCGATCCTTCGCGCATCGGCGGAAGGCTGCCTTTTTACGCTATGTACCGAGGCTGCGAGGTCGCGCGCGGAGTTATCGACGAATACATCCGCCATCTCGCCGACGGGATCAACAGCCTTGCAAAGATGTTTCAGCCCGAAATGATAGTGCTTACGGGCGGAATAATGAACGAAGGGCCCATCATCACGCAAATGTTGGCTCCGCACTTTATGCCTTTCGTAAACTGCACTCTTTCGCCGCTTCACGGCAACGCGGGGCTCATAGGCGCCGCTCTCATAAAGCGCGAACGCGAAGGCTAAAACGTTTTTCCTTTGGCAAACGAATATATGGTCTTTGACCTGAACGGCTTTTCCGGGGAGCACAGGCATTGCGGAAAGCCGGGCTTGTTGGGCGTATCGGGGAAGTATTGTGTTTCCAGACAGAATGCTTCTCTTTTTTCTTTTGGCTCGTGGATGAAATTGCCGGTGTAGAACTGGATCCCGGGGGCGTTGGTCGTCACCGAAACGGTCATATCGTTGACGGGCATATATACCGAAGCCGCGCGCCTGATACCGCTGCCGTTGATAACGAAATTGTGGTCGTAACCTCCGGCGTAAACGATCTGTTCGTCTTCGGAGTCTATACCGTCGCCGATATATCTCGGGTAAGTGAAATCAAAAACGGTTCCTGCCACCGGGCGGATCTCGCCGGTGGGGATGAGCGCCCGGTCGACGGGAGTAAAGCCGTCGGCGTCAAAGAACGCGACGCAGTCTTTTATATCGCCGTTGTGCGCGAAATAAGTGTGGTTGGTTAGGTTGATGAACGTGTTTTCAGTGCATTCCGCCTGATACTGCATTATAAACGAAGAACCTATGACCGAATACTTGACTTTGACTTTGACGTCGCCGGGAAACGCGCCGGCAGGATCTTCGAGCGTGAGGAGCGCCGTGGAATGCGACGCGCTGACCGCAAAGCGTTTGTTCGCGTACGTCGCAAAACCGCCGTGAAGGCAGTTTTCGCCGTCGTTTTTGTCGAGCTCGTATTTTTTGCCGCCGAGCTCGAACGCCGCGCCGCCTATGCGGTTGGCGTATCTGCCTATTATGGCGCCAAGATACATATCGTCGCCGTAATATGCGGATTCTTCGCTGTAGCCGAGCACGAGTTCAAAATCGCAAAAAGCCGATCTTATGCTCGTGATCCTTCCGCCCAGATCGCTGAATTCCACGGAAAGATATTCGTCTTCTATACGGTATATCATTTGTTTTCTCCTTTGCAAAGCCCTTTTTCGCGCAGAAAACACGCCTCGCACTTGGGCGAACGCGCCGAGCAGATCTCGCGCCCGAACACCACCAGACGGTGGCAGAAAGCCGACTGTTTATCGCGCGCGATGAGCGGATCGAGTTCGAATTCGACCTTTTTCGGATCGGTCGAATGCGCGAGCCCCAGCCGGTTGGATATCCTAATGCAATGCGTGTCGGCGACTATGCCGCCCAGCCCGAAAACGTCGCCGCGTATAAGGTTGGCGACTTTTCTGCCGACTCCGCCGAGCGTGAGCAGGGAATCCATATCAGAAGGGACTTTGCCTTCGAATTTTTCGACGAGCGTCGTGCAGCACGCCCTGATCGATTTGGCTTTGGAATTGTAAAGGCCGACGGAGTATATGTATTTTTCAAGTTCGCCGGGTTCGGAATCGGCTATGGAACGCGCGTCGGGGAACCGTGCGAACAGCGCGGGCGATATTTCGTTTATGCGCTTGTCGGTGCATTGTGCGGAAAGGATCGCCATCACGAGCAGCCTGAACGGATCTTCTCCCGCTTCCAGACTGCATTTTTCATCGGGGTAGTATTCGGCAAGCGCGCGTTCGATCTTTTGCGCTTTAGTCATCGAATATGTAATTGACGTCGCCGGAAAGCAAAGCCAATACTCCTTTGTATATATTTTCTGCGCGCTCTTCGTAGTTGTTGCGCAGCGTTTCGGCGTAGTATTTTTCGGTGAGGAAGACGTTTAAATCGAGCAGTTTGCGTTTGCTGTCTTCTATAATGCAGTTGAGGATATACCCGCCCTCGGTCTCGGTCACGCTGGATTTTATGCGGCTGCCGCTCTTGTAGAACGCGAGCAGACGCAGCGCGGAACGCAGCGCCTTGACGCGCACGGTGTTGAACAGGCGCATCTCCACGTTGCTTACGGCTTCTTCGCCGAGCGCCGATATCTTATAAAGGCTGCCTTTTTCGCCGTCAAGCTCCTCGATCTGACCGCCTTCGACAAGTTCGCCGAAACAAATCGAAAAATCAAAATAATTGACGAACCCGTCCTGCAGGACGATATCGTTTATGGTCGAAAATTCAAGCGGTTCTTTGATATTTTTGAGCAAATAAAGGATGAACACTTTTATATCGGTTTTTTCAGTCAGCTGTATATCCATAGCACACCTCAAAATGAGACTAAAATACTCTGTATAATATTATATAGCAAGATTGTTAAAAAAACAAGTATAATTTTTGTGTTGCTTTTTTATGTTCGATAGTATATAATACAGTTAATATAAAGGAGCGGTTTTATGGCTTTGAGATCTACGGGAGGGATCGTTCTCCCCAAAACAAAAAATCCTTCCAAAGACGAAATATTATTGTACGACTGTCCCGCGCGGGTGGAGATCCGTCTGCCCGAGCTTTGCGCTCCCGCCGTCGAAAAAGACGAATACGTGCGGCGGTATCAAATAATCGCGTGCTGTGAGGACGGTTTTTCGGTCTACGCTTCCATTCCCGGCAAAGTGACCGTCTGCGAAAAAGACCGCATTATCATAGAAAACGATATGTCGCAGAAGACCGCCGAAAGCGACTCAAACAAGCCTAAGACGATAGACGATATCAATTACGAATCGCTTATCGAATACAGCCGCCGCTACGGCGTCACGGGCGCGTATTCGGGCGTTCCGCTTTACCGCAAGATAAGCGGAGCGTACGGCAAATGCTCGCGCATAATCATCAACTGTATCGAATCCGATCCGTACAGCGGGCATGTCAGAGCGCTCGTCTGCGCGCACGCCAAAGAGATAGTGCTCGGCGCCAAGATCCTTATGATCGGCATGGGCGTCAAAAAATGCGTCTTCGCGCTCGGCGCGTCGTACAGCGCGGCGGCTTCCGCCATCAAAGAACATATCTCCGATATCCCCGGTATGGTTATCGCCGGAATAAAAGAAAAATACCCGGTGGGCAACGAGTATCTGCTGCTCAACGCCGTTTACGGCAAAGAGCTTTCGCGTTCGCGTTCCACGGCGGAATCGGGGTACCCGGTGTTTTCCGCCGAAACGGTCTGCGAGCTTTTCAGCGCGCTGCGTTCGGGGCTGCCCTCGATATACAAAGTCCTCACCGTCGCAGGCAAGGGATTTTCCAAACCTTATGCGGTCAGAGTGCCGCAGGGCTGCTCTGTGGCGGATCTCGCCGATTTTATCGGCACCACCGAAAAATTCGACGTTTCTTTCGCTTTGGGCGGTCCGCTGAACGCAATTTCAGTCGACCGCGATTCGTTCCTTGCGAACAATACTAATATGCTGCTCGCGTACAAAGCCAAAAAGCCGTTCGACGGGACCTGCATACGCTGCGCGAGATGCGCTTCGTTCTGCCCGATGGATCTGGTCCCGTTCCTTTTCCACGACAGTTATTCCGCCGGCAGTTATTCCGACGGCGTTGCAAGAGGGCTGTACAACTGCATAGAATGCGGCATCTGCTCGTACGTCTGCGTGGGCAAGATCGATCTGCTTTCCGAGATCCGCGCGCAGAAAAAGGCGCTCAACGAGCCCGAGGAACTCACGCCGGAACAGCCGGAGGAAATCCCCGATACGCCCGACGTGACCGGCGCGACCGCGGAGGAAGAAAAACAGCTCGACCACGAATCCAGCGCCGAAGAGATACTCGACGCCGTGGCGGGCGGCATCCTTTCGTCGATCACCGAAGACGAAGCGGCAGCCGAAACCGTTGAAGAAAATATCGAAGAAATCGTTGAAGAGTATATAGAAAAAACGGCCGGCGCGCCGGATGACGATACGACCGAAGAAAATACCGGCGAAGACGTTCCCGAGCCCGAGATCGACGCGGCGGAGGAAACTGTTGAGGAAACGTCCGAAGAAACGGACGCGCCGGAAGAAAGCGAGGCGGAGAAGACAGATGACAACGAATAACACTCCACTGCTTTTCAAGCGCCGCGACACCATAAACACGGTGATGGTGAACGTCCTTATAGCTGCGCTCCCTGCGCTGTGCTGGAGCGTTTACGTCTTCGGGTTCAGAAGCCTTTCGGTGTGCGCCGCGTCGGTGTTTAGCGCAATGGTCCTTCATACCGTGGGGGATATCCTTATAAGCCGTAAGATCAGGTTCGATCTTTCGTGCGTGGTCACCGGCGTACTCGTCGGTATGGCTATGCCCGTCAGCGTCCCGCTCTGGCTTCCCGCCGCGGCGAGCGCATTTGCCGTAGTGGTCGGCAAGATCTTTTTCGGCGGCACCGGCGGAAATCTGTTCAATCCCGCCGCTTTGGGTATATGCTTTTCATATCTGACGTTCGGCGGATATATGACGGCGTTTACCAAGCCGTTTGCGTCCTTACCCGCGTTTTATATCGAGATCCCGGGCGAAATGCTCGATTCCGCGCGCACCGTCACTTCTTTTGAAAACCTGCGCGCCGGGGTCGTAGATCCCACCTGCATTTCAGAAGAACTGTACGGATTGGTTCCGGGCAGTATCGGGACCGTTTCGGCGCTTATGCTCTTCATAGGGCTCGTATACCTGCTGCTCACGCGCACGGTCCATTTCAATTCCGCGCTGGCGTTTTTGCTGGTATACACGCTTTTGTCGCTTATGCTTTGCTACGCCGATTACGAACCGACGCAATTTATGGAACTTCAGCTGCTTTCGGGCAATTTGATGTTCGTGCTGACGTTTATGCTAAACGATTATTCGACCACGCCTACGACCAGTCTGGGGCGGCTTATCTTCGCCGTCCTCGCCGCCGGAGCCATTTTCGCGGCGCGCGCTTTCGGTATGGTGGATTACTGCGAATTCTTCGTGGTGCTCGCGCTCAACGTGCTGAGCCCCGTAATAGAAAAGCGCACTTATCCCACGGTATTCGGCGCATATGTGAGGAAAACGCTATGATATTCATTCTTTCCGCCGTAATAGGCTTTATCGCGTTTGCCGCTGAACTCGTTTTCGGCCGCATACTCAAACAAGGCGGCAAAGACTCCGCCCTCGGTCTTTCATATGTCAAAGCCTTGCTGTACCCGGTGATATCGGTTTCCGCCGCGCTGTGGGGAAGTCTGTATCTGGAACGCGACGGCGACCTGACGTTCCAGCTGCTCGTCTGCGCGGGCTTTGCTGTCGTTTTCTTCCTTTTGGAATTTTTCGCTTTCAAAAAGCGCGTTTCGGCGTTTGCGGTGTTCGCCATAATGCTCCAGTCGGCCGCGGCGGTGTACGCCGTGAGGTATTTCGGCGAGCGGACCGAAACCGTGCTCAACGTTATCGCGTTCGTCACGGCGGCGCTGCTGCCCGCGGCGGCGAATACGGCGCTGTATTCGCTCAAAACAAAAGTGCGCGCGACCGGAAGCGGTATCGTCATATACCTGCTCGCCGATCTTTGCGCACCGGTGATCGCCTGCCTGACGCTTATCTTCGTTATGGTCGAAGTGTTCGCTAACGCGGCGGCTCTGTAGAAACGAAATCCCCGTAAAAATATAAACTCACCGTGCCCTCCATATCCGTACGCAGCGTTTTTATTCCGAGCGATATCAGCGTGTTCGTCACACGGCTGTGCGGATGCCCGTAATCGTTGTCTTTTCCGCACGAAATGACAGCGTATTTGGGCGATACCGTCCGCAAAAACGCGCGCGTGCTGGAATATTTTGAACCGTGGTGGCCTATTTTGATGACGTCGGATCTGAGCTCGCTTGCCGTGTAGTTGCGCATCAGCCACTGTTCGGTGACTTCGCCGGCGTCCGCCATAAAAATCATCGAGTTTGCGCCGTATGTCATACGCATCACAATGCTCGATTCATTCATATCTTCGGAAAGCGTCTGCGGCGAAAGGATCCTGAATTCCGCGCCCGAGACGTTGAACGTGTAGCCGGCCTTGCCTTCAATTACGTTTATGTCTTTCTGGTTTTCGAGCTCGTCGAGCAGTTCCCCGTAAGAATACGAAGCGCCGACCATATCTATCATAATAACGTTTTTGGTCTTAAAATTCTGCAGTACTTTTTTGGCGTTGCCTATGTGGTCGCCGTGCGGATGAGTGAGCACCATATATTCTATCTCGTCGACGCCGTAGCGTATGAGCAGATTCAGCATAGTGTTGTCCGGGAAATAATACCCGGTGTCTATAAGGATATTCTTGCTTTCCGCCGTAGTGATCAGTATACTGTCGCCTTGCCCGACGTCGAGTGCCCGAACGGTCAGAACCCCGCGGGCAACAGGGTCTGTCTCGTTAGAACGGTCGGCGTTTTTGCCGCGAAATAGTAAAAAATACAGCGTAAGAGCGACGGCGGCGATGAGCAATACGCAGACGACTGCTATCACTATACGCTTTTTATTATTTTTGTTCTTTTGCGCGACGTAACGCATTTTTCCATCACCGTTTTTTATTATAGCACAAGTTTTTGCAAAAGGGAATACCAATGTCAAAAAAACAGATATTTTGCGGAATCAGAATTGAGAATATGACAAATCTCGGCGCCGGGGTCGGCAAGCTTCCCGACGGGCGCGTGGTTTTTGTGAAGAACGGCGTTACCGGCGACGTGCTGGATATCGAGATAATCAAAGAGACCGCCGCTTATTCCGTCGCGGCGATATGCGGCGCGGAAATCGAATCCGAATACAGAGTGCGTGATCTTTGCGAGCCGTACAAGAAGTGCGGCGGATGCGTTTTCAGGCATATAGATTACGAATACGAAAAACAGATAAAACGCGGCTACGTCGTGAACGCCTTCAAAAAGATCGCGGGGATCGATATCGATCCCGAGCCCGTGGTCACCTATAAAAGCGACCGCTACCGCAACAACGTTCGCTTTCCGCTGGGCAAAGACGAAAGCGGCAAAATCTTTGCGGGGTTCTATTCCGAATCGAGCCACCGGCTGGTAAAGGTCGAAAAATGCCTTGCGCAGAAAGAATGCTTTGATAACGTGCTTGCGCAGACGCTTGCGATACTCAACGACGCCGGCTTTTCGGTGTACGACGAATCATCCGGCTCCGGCGAGCTGCGCTATCTATGCCTGCGCTGCAACCGCGAAAACGACGTTTCGGTCTGCATAGTTGTAAACTCCGGCGCTGTTTCGGCAAAGCTTGCGTCTGCCGCCGGACGTATCGCGCGCATAAATAACGTCTGCGGCGTTTACGCAAATTTGAACGCCGAAAAGACCAACGTCATCTTCGGCGAAAAAACGTTTACGCTCTGCGAAAACAAACCGCTGTACGAAACGATCTGCGGCAAGCGGTTCCTCGTCTCTCCGCGCTCGTTTTTCCAGGTGAATACCGAGACCGCCGAAATGCTTTTTTACAAAGCCGCGGAATACGCGGAATGCGGCGGCGGAGTGTTTCTGGACCTCTACTGCGGCACCGGCACCGTGGGTATATGCGTGTCGCCGCCAGACTGCGCGCTGTACGGGTGCGATATCATCCCCGAAGCGGTGGAAAACGCCCGCGCCAACGCGCTTGCCGACGGAAGGGAACGTTTTCGCTACGATTGCGCCGACGCTTCCGAAGGCATCGCCGCGTGTATGCGCGAATACGGCAGGATCGATACGCTTATCGTCGACCCGCCGCGCAAGGGGCTTTCGCCGCAGACCGTAAACGCCGTGGGCGAAAGCGGCGTGAACAGATTCGTGTATATCTCGTGCAATCCCGATACTCTCGCGCGCGACGTAAAGGAACTTTCGCGTTTCGGTTTCGCCGCGGGACGCGCCGCGCTGTTCGACCTCTTCCCGCGGACGAGCCATGTGGAGACGGTGGTATTGATGTCTCGAGCCGGGTCGTGACTACAGATTAGGTGGATTATGTAAAATAGCAAGGGAAAATCATAGCATAGGAGGATCAGATGAATGGATTATCGTATAATATCCGATGAGAAAGATGCCGCAACTTTTTTAGCGGAAGCGAACGGATTGCATGATGGATATATTGTCTCAGTTAATTATCAACATCAAGGCTATACCTGGGGCAATCCAATATATATTGACCCTGAAAAGACAAAAATGGTCCTTTGTGTCATGGTTACGAGCATCTATGATACGCTTATTGAAATTGTTTTTGAAAGCATAAAAGATTTTCAAATTAAAGATGCCGACTATGAACTACTAGATTCATCGATATCCTTTTCTAAGGACGGATATGTAACTTGGTGTGGTGATTGCTCGACTGAACCTGACTCTTTACGCGATTCCAATTTTGTTATTTCTAAGGTGATGAAGTGGCGAATCGTTTCGCCTTGACGGCTTCTATCCATGTTTTCGAACAGATTCTGGTTAGACTTAATATCTTCGCTATTGTCTCTTCCGTTTTAGAAATGGTAACTAAGCCACGAGGACGGTTGAGTTATCAGCGTGAATAACAGCATTTTTATATAGGGGATACCAGCCACCATCCTGATCCGAATGATCCGGACGCGGCTGAACAGATTGACGAGCAATTCCCGGATGGAATGTTCAGATTTGAGAAAACGATGAAATAGATAAATCGTAATTTACGGAGGTCA
>DBXS01000003.1:0-11814 GCA_002310055.1 Clostridiales bacterium UBA1206
ACATCACGTTCCGCTGTCAGCGGAACTCATCATTTGCCGAGTGTCCTTTGGAACACTCGGCATTGCCGAGCGCTTTTTGTTTTATCCGTACGTTTTTATTATTTCTTCCGCTACGCTCTGCTTGGAAATGCAGCGGTCCATCGCCTGTTTTTCTATGTAGCGGTGGGCGTCGGGCTCGGTCATTTTAAGTTCGCTTATAAGCAGCCATTTCGCGCGGTTGACAAGCCGTATCTCGTTCATTTTTTCTTCTATGGAAAGCGTCTTTTTTTCGCTCCGGCGTATCCTTTCGCGGGCGCTGACGAGCCATTCGGAGGCGAGCAGCAGCGTGCTTTTGGAGACCGGCTTTTGCATAAGGAACACGCCGTGCGGCGCGAGTTTTTCGAAAACGAGCGAATACTCCTCCGCGCGCGCAAGGAACAGCACCACGGTGTTGTAGGACGTGACGGTGTCTATTGCGAACTGCAGACCGCTGTCGTCGGGCAGCGGCGAGTTAATAAGCACAAAATCAAAATCGCGTTCGGCGACCGCGCGTTTGGCGGCGGAAACGCCCGAAACGTACTGGAGCGGCGAATAGACCGAAGGGACGAAGATCTCGGTCAGCGCCTGATTGATCTTTTCGGAAGCCGATACCACCAGAACGCTGTAAACTTGTTCTTTTAAGCTCAGATCTCATCCCTCCTTTCGCGATCTTTAAGCGCAAAGAACTATTCGGCGCGGTATATTTCGGCTATGCGCGCGGGCAGCGACGAATCGATGAACGCGTCGTGCGACGCGCGTTTTGCTTCCGCAAGCTCCGCGGGCAGTTTGCGCATTTTTTCGAGCTCGGCCTTTTCGGCCTTGTAAGCGTTGAAATTGGCGGGCGCGGGGAGCGCGAGACCGTTTTCGATCCCGTACAGCGCCGCTTCTATGATGAGCGCGAACGCGATATACGGATTCGCCGAAGGATCCGGTGAGCGCAGCTCGGCGCGGCGGAATTCGCCGGCGGCCGCGGGGACGCGGACGAGCTGCGAACGGTTTTCCGCCGACCACGAAACGTAGCCCGGCGCTTTCATCTGACCCAGGCGCTCGTACGATTTTTCCCCGGGGCAGAAGAACAGAGTCATAGGGACGGATTTTTCGAGTATCCCGGCGAGCGCGGAACTGAGTTTTTCGGAATTTGAATCCGGCTGGACCGAAAAGTTGATATGGAAACCGTTGCCCGGGCCGTTTTTGAGCGGCTTGGGCGAAAAATCGGCGTAAAGTCCGTTGCGGCGCGCGACCGTCTTGACCACGGTCTGAAAAGTCATAACGTTATCGGCGGCTTCGAGCGCCTCGGCGTAGCGGAAATCGATCTCGTTCTGCCCGGGACCTTCCTCGTGGTGCGAGCTTTCGGGGCGTATGCCCATCTGCTCGAGCGTAAGGCAGATCTCGCGCCTCACGTTTTCGCCCTTGTCTTCGGGCGCTATATCCATATAGCCCGCCCTGTCGTAGGGAACGCCGGTCGGTTCGCCCTTTTCGTCGAGTTCGAACAGATAAAACTCCTGCTCGGCGCCGAAATAGAAGGTATACCCGGCGCGTTTGGCTTTGGCGACGGCGTTTTTGAGCAGAGTGCGGGTGTCGCATTCAAAAGGTCTGCCGTCGGGATACGTTATCCCGCAGAACATACGCACGACCTTGCCGTGCTCCGGGCGCCACGGCAGCCAGGTGAGCGTTTCGGGCTCGGGATGCAGAAAAAGATCCGACCTCGTCTCGTCGCCGAACCCCTTTATCGCCGAAGCGTCGAAAGCTATGCCGTGCTCGAATGCGCGCGGCAGCTCGTCGGGCATTACGGAAATGTTCTTCTGCTTGCCGAAAACGTCGCAGAACGCCAGGCGGATGAACTTTACGTCCTCTTCCGCAGCGTACTGCATCACTTCTTCTTTTGAATACTTCATGGGTATCCTCCTTGTAAAAATGGAGTTTTCAGTTGGCCGCGTACAGCCGTTTATACGGGTTGCTGCTGTCGGGCGTGACGATGGTGAACGGCGAATCCATCACCTGTTTTTCGTCTGCGCCGAACAGACGGCAGTATTCGGCAACGTATTTTTTTATTTCTTGCATATCCTCCGCCGAAGCCGGTCTGACCGTGACCTGACCCGGGAACCGGATATCGCGGCAGTCGGAACGCAGTATCATTTTGCCGCCGTGCATCCCCGTGCAGGGAAAATCGCCCACGACGCGCTTCCCGCCGATCCCGAGCCCGAGCACCATAATTAGCCCGCCCGCCTGGTATTCGCCCAAGAAACTGCCCGCCGCGCCGCCGATGACCATCACCGGCACTTTTTCTTTGTACGCTTTCATATGGATACCGGCGCGGTAGCCCGCGTCGCCTTTGACGAATATGCATCCGCCGCGCATGGCGTAGCCGGCGGCGTCGCCGATATTGCCGCGCACGATAATGCTGCCGCCGTTCATAGTGTCGCCCACGGCGTCCTGCGCGTTGCCGTCGACGGTGATTTCAGCGCCGTTGAGATACGCGCCGAGCGCGTTGCCGGGGACGCCTTTTATAGTCACGCAAACGTCCGACATCCCGGCGCAGATAAAGCGCTGGCCCGAACAGCCGGCGAGCGTGATATCGCCGCCGGAAGCGCGGATGGCTTCGTTGATGGCGCGGAATTCGAGGCCTTCTGCATTAATATACATATTATACCACACCTCCGAACTTTTGTCTACGGACTTCCTGCGAAAAAATCAGATTCGTCGCGGCTTTTTTAGTGAGTTCGAAATCTATGCTTTCGAGCGGAGTCTTTTCGCGAATCAGCGAGGTGTATATCCCCGCCCGCTCGGTGCCGCCTATTATGATGAACCCTTTGAGCAAGCCGTCTTTTACGAAAAACCGCTTTATCCCCTCTTCGGTGCGCTCTTCGGTCATTTCGCCGTCGTATGCGCCGGCGGTCATCATATGGAGCCCGAAAAAGCCGATGGAGTTCATGGGTATGGCGTTTGCGAACGACATATCGCCGCCCGCCATATTCACGCCCGCGGTATATCCCTGCATATACGCGTTGGGCAATATCGCCAGCACGCGGTTGGCGCCTACGGACGAATCGTACCCTTCGGCGCAGTCGCCCGCCGCACGTACCGACGGCAGACTGGTCTGCATCTTTTCGTTCACCACGATGCCGCGGTTGACCACCCCGCCCGCTTCTCTTACGAGTTCGGCGTTGGCGCGCACGCCCACGGCGAGCACAAGGATATCGAAATCCACGGTCTTTCCGCTTTTCATATACGCGGTGTTTTTATCGAACCTGACCGCGGTGTCGCCGAGCAGAAAACTTATCCCGTTCGATTCGAGATGCCGCTGCACGAACGAGGCGCAGTCGGTATCGAGTATGCTCGAAAGCACTCTGTCGGCGAGATCGCACACCGTTATGGAACCGGCGCGCTCTTTGATCCCTTCTGCGCATTTGAGCCCTATGAGCCCCGCGCCCACTATGAGCACGCGCGACTCTTTGCAAAGCGCGCTTTCGAGCGCGAGCGCGTCGTCGAGCGTCATAAACGGGAACTTCTTTTCCACCGTATCGAGCCCTTCGAACGGCGGCACGAACGGGCGCGAACCGGCGGCGACGCACAATTCGTCGTATAAGACCGTTTCGCCGTCTTCGAGCGTTACGGCCTTGCCGCACGCGTCGACCGACACGGCGCGTTCGCCGTAGACGACGCAGCAGCCGTTTTCTTCGTAAAAACCGTCGCCGCGGTATTTCATACGTTCCAGATCGGTCTTGCCTTCCAGATAATACGAGATGAGCGGGCGGCTGTAGACCGGGCGGTTTTCCGCCGAAATCACGGTGATGCCGCCGCTTTTATCGACCGAACGGACGCCTTCTATGCATCCGACCGCCGCCGTGCCGTTGCCGATTATAACGTAACGCTTCATTCCCGCTCGCCCCTTTCTTCGTATACTATCGCCTTATTGGGACACCCCGTCACGCAGGCGGGCGCGCCGCAGGTATTTTCAAGGCAGAGTTCGCATTTCTGCATCGTGCCGTTTTCGCCGGGCGCGAGAGCGCCGTACGGACACACGAGCACGCAGGTCAGACATCCCACGCATTTGGAGCGGTCTATCTTTACCACGCCGTCTTTTTTGGAAATCGCCCCCGCGATACAGCTCTTAACGCAGATCGGATCGGCGCAGTGGCGGCACGAGACCGCGAACGTGATCCTGTCGTCGCCTTCGACGTGTATGCGCGGAAATATCTTTTTGTCTTTGAGCGCGTATACCATATCCTTGAGATGCGAATTTGCAAAAGCGCAGTTGTATTCGCAAAGATGACAGCCTAAGCACCATTCTTCGTTTACGTATACCCGTTTCATCACTCATTCCCCCGCGTGCGAGATACCGAGTATCCCGAGTTCCTTTTCGTTGAGCCCCACTCCGCGCAGCATAAGGCGGTTGCCGCGCAGCGCCTCTATGGAATTTATGCCCATTCCGCCCATTATCTCCATTATCTCGTGTTTCCACGCGGTGATGAGATTAACGAGCCGTTCGGCGCCGATATCCGGGTTGAGCCGCTTGACCAGATCGGGCCGCTGCGTGGCTATGCCCCAGTTGCATTTTCCGCTCTGGCAGGTGCGGCACAGATGGCATCCGAGCGCGAGCAGCGCCGCCGTGGCGATATAGCAGGCGTCGGCGCCCAGAGCCACCGCCTTGACCACGTCAGATGCCGAACGGATGGAACCTCCGACGACCAACGACACGTTGTTGCGTATGCCCTCGTCGCGCAGGCGCTTATCGACAGACGCGAGCGCGAGCTCTATCGGTATGCCCACGTTATCGCGTATGCGCGTGGGGGCTGCGCCCGTGCCGCCGCGGAAACCGTCGATGGCTATGATATCCGCGCCGCTGCGGGCGATACCGCTGGCGATGGCGGCGATATTGTGCACCGCCGCGACCTTTACTATGACCGGCTTTTTATACTGCGTGGCCTCTTTTAACGAAAAGACGAGCTGGCGCAGATCTTCTATTGAATAAATATCGTGATGAGGCGCGGGCGAGATCGCGTCCGACCCTTCGGGGATCATCCTGGTGCGGCTGACGTCGCCGACTATCTTTGCGCCGGGGAGATGTCCGCCGATGCCCGGCTTTGCGCCCTGGCCCATTTTGATCTCGATCGCCGCGCCGGCGTTGAGATAGTCTTCGTAGACGCCGAAACGCCCGGAAGCCA
This sequence comes from Clostridiales bacterium UBA1206, assembly GCA_002310055.1. Taxonomy (GTDB): domain Bacteria; phylum Bacillota; class Clostridia; order Oscillospirales; family CAG-382; genus UBA1206. Next base: position 5,184 of record DBXS01000003.1, read on the forward strand.
CCTGGACCACGGTGTTTTTGCCGTATTTGTAAAAATCCTCGTGCAATCCGCCTTCGCCGGTGTTGTAGAGTATGCCGAGCTCGGTCGCCGCGCGCGCGAGCGACGCGTGCGCGTTATAACTTATGGAACCGTAGCTCATCGCCGAAAACATCACGGGCACCGAAAGCTCTATCTGCGGTTCGAGCGAGCATTCTATCTTTCCGTCGGCGGAACGTTTGACCGTGTCCGGCTTTTTGCCCAGGAAAACTTTAGTTTCCATAGGCTCGCGGAGCGGATCGATGGGCGGGTTGGTGACCTGCGACGCGTTGAGCAGAATCTTGTCCCAATACACGGGCAGCGGCTTGGGATTGCCCATGGACGAAAGCAGCACGCCGCCGCTGTTGGCCTGTTTGTATATTTCTTTAATGGTATCGTTCTGCCAGTTGGCGTTTTCACGCAAAGTGCATTCGCTTTTGACTATCTTGAGCGCTCTCGTGGGGCAGAGCGACACACACCGCTGACAGTTGACGCACTTCGTCTCGTCGCTTATCATTATGCCGCGCTCCGCGCTGAACGAATGGACCTCGTTCGCGCACTGGCGTTCGCACACGCGGCAGGATATGCAGCGGTCGTAATTGCGCACCACTTCAAATTCGGGATATATGAATTCGACTCCCATCAGTACCGCCCCTCCTTTACTTTAACTATAACGGGCTCGCCGCCCGCGGGCGCGTAAACGTTTTCGGCGTCCGGCTCCATAACGCGTATGGCGGCTTCCTCGCTGGCGATGAACACCCTGTCGCCCTTTTCGCCTACGACCATCGAGCGGAGTTTGAGCCGGTCGTTGAGCGCCATCAGCCCGCCGTCGAATCCCAATACCACGGAAAACGGTCCGGTGACGAGCAGACTGGGGAACACCGTGCGCAAGTAAGTAAGCTTTTGCTTTTCGTATTCGTCGGTCTTTGAATCAATGGAGCTCCAGAACGGCGCCGCTATCACGTCCGCCGCCTCTTCCAGCGTGAGCCCCTGACGGCGCACGAGATAGTCGAGTATGTAGGTGATGACCTCGGTATCGGTCTGCAGCGTGCATTTGTAGCCGAACATCTCTATGAACCGGCGGTTCGCGTCGTAGGAAGATATCTCGCCGTTGTGTACCACGGAATAATCGAGCAGCGTGAACGGATGCGCGCCGCCCCACCAGCCGGGAGTGTTGGTGGGATACCTGCCGTGGGCGGTCCAGCCGTAGCCTTCGTATTCGTCAAGGCGGTAAAACCTTCCCACGTCTTCGGGGAACCCGACCGCCTTGAACGTGCCCATGTTTTTTCCGCTCGAAAAAACGTAGGCGCCTTCGGTTTCGGTGTTGATCTTCATCACGGTGCGCGCGACGAATTCTTTTTCGTCGAGCTGCAAGTCGGCGAGCACCGATTTGAGCGGCGTCACGAAATAGCGCCATATTATCGGCTCGTCGGTGATCTCGGGGATCTTGCGCGTGGGGATGAGTTCGCCCTTTACTACCTCGAACCGCTCTTTAAGGAACGCTTCACATTTTTTACGCGTGTCGCGGCTGTCGAAGAACATATGGAACGCGTAAAGGTCTTTGTATTCGGGGTAGATCCCGTACGCCGCGAAACCGCCGCCCAGACCGTTGGAGCGGTCGTGCATGGGCTTCATGGCGTTCATTATCTTTTCGCCCGTCATGCGCTCGCCTTCTTTGGATATGACCGCCGCTATCGCGCAGCCCGAAGGGATCCTGACTTTGCCTTCCTTTACCATATACTTTTCACCTTTCTTTCACCAAAAAACAATAAAGGCGCTCATTTCCGCGCAAGGATACTCCCTGCGAAAAAATGAACGCCTTTGCTCATCTTGGCGTCATTATATAACCAAAATCCGGCGTTGTCAAGAGAAAAAGGCAAAAATAATCGCACTTTTTGCAAGTTTTGTAAAAAAAGTTGCAAAAAAGTCTTGACAAACGCGTTCCGGCGGTATATAATAGCCGCGTTGAAGGCAATGGCGTCTTTGGGCTTTAAGGGTTCAAAGGCGCGCTTTTCGTTTTTATCCATATCGAATAAATAAAGGCAAAGGCGTCTTTTGTATGGTTATATATGAAAGGCGCCTTATCTTATTTTTTAAACGAAAAGGAGAATCGTTATGAAAACGGTATCGGAAATGTTCGGCAGTATGGTATTCGACGACAGAATAATGAAAGCCACCCTTTCGGCTAAGGTGTACGCTTCGTTAAAGCACACCATCGACGAAGGCGCGGAGCTGGATCCCGGCGTGGCGAACGCGGTCGCTTCGGCGATGAAAGACTGGGCGGTCGCCAAAGGCGCCACCCATTTCACCCACTGGTTCCAGCCGCTGACCGGTATCACGGCTGAAAAGCACGACGGATTCCTCGCCCCTTCGCCCGACGGCGGCGTGATAATGGAATTTTCGGGCAAAGAACTCATCAAAGGCGAGCCCGACGCGTCTTCCTTCCCTTCCGGCGGCCTGCGCGCCACGTTCGAAGCGAGAGGCTACACCGCGTGGGACCCCACGTCTTACGCTTTTATAAAAGGAAAGACGCTTTGCATCCCAACCGCGTTCTGTTCTTACGGCGGACACGCGCTCGACAAAAAGACGCCGCTGCTCCGTTCGATGGAAGCGCTCAACAAGCAGGCGCTGCGCGTGCTCAGACTTTTCGGCAACAAGACGGTCAAAAGAGTCGTTTCCTCCGTGGGCCCCGAACAGGAATATTTCCTTATTACAAAAGAAATGTACGACGCACGCCCGGATCTGCGCTTCTGCGGCAGGACCCTGTTCGGCTCCAAGCCGCCCAAAGGGCAGGAGATGGACGACCACTATTTCGGTGCGATCAAGCCCCGCGTAGCCGCGTTTATGGAAGAACTGAACGACGAGCTGTGGAAGCTGGGCATTATGGCTAAGACCGAGCACAACGAGGTGGCGCCCGCTCAGCACGAGCTGGCTCCGATATACACCACGACCAATGTGGCGACCGACCACAACCAGCTGACTATGGAGATAATGCAGAAGGTCGCTTCCAGACACGGGCTGGTATGCCTGCTGCACGAAAAGCCTTTTGCCGGCGTGAACGGTTCCGGCAAGCACAACAACTGGTCCATAGGCACCGACGAAGGTCAGAACCTGCTTTCGCCGGGCGAGACTCCGTATGAAAACGCGCAGTTCCTGCTCTTTTTGTGCGCAGTGATCAAAGCGGTCGACGATTATCAGGATCTGCTGCGCATTTCGGTGGCGACCGCGGGCAACGACCACCGTCTGGGCGCGAACGAGGCGCCTCCCGCAGTGATCTCGATGTTTTTGGGCGACGAGCTCAACGCCGTGCTCGAGGCGATAGAAAACGACGCGCCGTACAAAGGCGTTGAAAAGACGCAGATGAAGCTGGGCGTGGACGTGCTGCCCAAATTCAACCGCGACACCACCGACCGCAACCGCACGTCGCCGTTCGCCTTTACCGGCAACAAATTCGAATTCCGCATGCTGGGTTCTTCCAACAGTATCGCCTGCGCCAACATTATGCTCAACGCCGCGGTGGCGGAAAGTTTAAAGGTCTACGCCGACATCCTTGAAGGCGCCGAAGACTTTGAAAGCGCGCTGCACGATATGATAAAGAAGACGATAAAAGAGCACAGGCGCATAATATTCAACGGCAACGGCTACGACGATTCGTGGATAAAAGAGGCGACCGAGGTGCGCGGGCTTTTGAACTACCGCACCACCGCCGACTGCATGCCGCATCTGCTCGACAAAAAGAACGTGGATATGCTCACTTCGCACAAGGTGTTCACCGTGGAAGAACTGCAGTCGCGCTGTGAGATAATGCTTGAAAACTACTGCAAGACCGTCACCATAGAAGCCAACACGATGGCGGATATGGCAAAGACGCTCATCGCCCCCGCGGTGGAACGTTTCGCAGCCGATACGGCGAAAAACGCCGCCGCAAAGAAGGCGTTCGATCAGTCCGTCCCCTGCGGATACGAGACGCGGATAGTGAAAAAGCTTTCCGAACTCACCGACCGTATCGCCGAAAAGGTGGACGAACTGCAAAGCGCAGAGATATCGCTGCGCGACGCGGGCGACGTGATCGCCGAATCTGCGATGATACGCGACAAGGTGCTGCCCAAGATGTGCGAACTGCGCGTGGCGTGCGACGAGGCGGAGACGATAACGGCCAAATCCTACTGGCCGTTCCCGACCTACGCCGACATACTGTTCAGCGTAAGATAAAAGGTGGTATTTTATGTGTTCGATCTTCGGTTACTGCGGCGAAGTCTGCGACGGCGCCGCATTTGAAAAAGGATTTTCGCAAACCAGATCACGCGGACCGGACGACAGCAAAGTGGTCAAAGCGGGAAAAGGGGTCTTCGGATTCCACCGGCTTTCAATAATGGGACTCACTCCTTCCGGTATGCAGCCGTTTGAAAAAGACGGCTGCTTTGCCGTTTGTAACGGCGAACTCTACGGATTTGAAAAAGAGCGCGAAAAGCTGATGCAAAAGGGATATACCTTTGCAAGCGACAGCGACTGCGAGATACTTTTGCCCATGTACTTTGAATACGGCGCGGATATGTTCGCGATGCTGGACGCGGAATTCGCCTGCGTCATCTACGACGGCAGGACGGACGAATATATCGCCGCGCGCGACCCGATAGGCATTCGTCCGCTGTATTACGGTCACGACGAAACCGGCGTTATAATGTTCGCGAGCGAGGCGAAGAACCTCGTGGGGCTTACGGAAAGGATAGTTCCGTTCCCGCCGGGACATTATTATAAAAACGGCGAATTTATTTGCTATTCGGATATTGCAAGAGTTGAAAAAGTGTGCTATGATAGTATTGAGGAAATTTGTGCAAATATCCGCGAAAAGCTGATAAGCGGCGTGGAAAAGCGGCTCGTCGCCGACGCCAAAGTCGGGTTCCTGCTTTCGGGCGGGCTGGATTCGTCGCTGGTCTGCGCAATAGCCGCGAAAAAGAGCAAAACGCCCATAAAGACCTTTGCCATAGGTATGAGCGAAGACGCCATAGACTTAAAATACGCGCGGCAGGCCGCGGACTATATCGGCGCCGACCACACCGAAGTCTTTATGACTCCGGATGACGTGATAAGTTCGCTCGAAGACGTGATCCATCTGCTAGGCACCTACGACATCACCACTATCCGCGCGAGTATGGGTATGTACTTGGTCTGCAAAGCCATACACGAACGCACCGATATCCGCGTGCTGCTCACGGGCGAGATATCCGACGAGCTGTTCGGCTACAAATACACCGACTTTGCGCCGAATGCGGAAGAGTTCCAGAAAGAGGCGCAGAAGCGCGTGCGCGAACTGCATATGTATGACGTGCTCCGCGCCGACAGGTGCATTTCGGTGAACTCGCTCGAGGCGCGCGTGCCGTTCGGCGATCTGGAATTCGTCAAGTACGTTATGGCGATAGATCCCGAAAAGAAGCTGAACCGTTACGAAAAAGGCAAATATCTGCTCAGGCGCGCGTTCGAAGGTTTGAGGTATCTTCCCGACGCCATACTGTGGCGCGAAAAAGCCGCGTTTTCGGACGCGGTGGGACATTCGATGGTCGATTATCTGAAAGAATACGCCGAAAAGACGTATACAGACCTCGAGTTCGAACAAAAGAGCGCGCATTACGGCTATGCGCGTCCGTTCACCAAGGAATCGCTTCTGTACCGCGAGATATTTGAAAAATACTACCCCGGACAAGCCGAAATGATAGCCGGGTTCTGGATGCCCAACAAGGAATGGAAAGGCTGCGACGTCAACGATCCTTCCGCGCGGGTGCTTTCGAACTACGGCGAAAGCGGAAAATAAATACTCACACACACCAAGGAGGATCCCCTATGGAAAAACGGGAACAGCTTTACGAAGGAAAAGCAAAAAAGGTCTATGCGACCGACGACCCGGAACTGCTGATAGTTTCGTACAAAGACGACGCCACGGCGTTCAACGGGCTGAAGAAAGGGACTATAACCGGCAAAGGCGTGATAAACAACCGGATGAGCAACGCTTTGATGGCCCGCCTTGAAAAGACCGGCATCCCCACGCATTTTGTAAAAGAACTGAGCGAGCGCGACACTCTGGTGAAGCGCGTGCGGATAGTGCCGCTGGAAGTGATTGTGCGCAACATATCCGCCGGTTCGTTTTCCAAACGTTACGGCGTTCCCGAAGGGATTCCTTTTGAAGAACCTACTATAGAGTTTTCGTATAAAAACGATTCGCTCGGCGATCCTCTCATCAACACGTATCACGCGCTGGCGCTGAAGCTCGCGACCAAGGCGGAGATCGATACCATCAAGGATTACGCGTTCCGCATAAACGACGAGCTCAAAGCGATATGGAAAAAGCGCGGCGTGACGCTGGTGGATTTCAAGCTTGAATTCGGCAGACTTTCCGACGGCACGATAGTGCTCGCCGACGAGATCAGCCCCGACACCTGCCGCCTCTGGGACAGCGAGACCGGCAAAAAGCTGGATAAGGACAGATTCCGCCGCGACCTGGGCGGCGTGGAAGAAGCTTACGCCGAAATTATGGAACGGCTGGAAAACGAAGAATGAAATACGCGGAGGAACGTGTTATGGGCAACTGTGCGATAGTGGGCATCAACTGGGGCGACGAAGG
>DBXS01000003.1:11863-27072 GCA_002310055.1 Clostridiales bacterium UBA1206
CAGGGCGGCGGCAACGCCGGCCATACGGTGATGAACGAATACGGCAAGTTCGCGCTTCATCTGCTGCCTTCGGGCATATTCCACAAGAACGTGGTCAACGTGCTGGGCAACGGCGTGGCGCTGGACCCCGAAAACCTGCTTGCCGAGATCGATTCCGTGCGCTCGCAGGGCGTTGATATCGACGAAAACAATCTCAAAATAAGCGACCGCGCTCCGCTGCTTCTGCCGTGGCACCGCGAGCTCGACGCGTTGGAAGAGGCGCGGCTCGCCGATAAGAAATACGGTTCCACCAAGCAGGGCATAGCTCCGTTTTATTCCGACAAATACCAGAAGAAGACCATACTCGCGGGCGAACTCTTCTACCCGGAAGAACTCAAACGCCATCTCGAAGACCTGCTCGAATGGAAAAATCTGATAATCGAGCGCGTCTACGGCGCAAAGCCGCACACCATGGAAGAACTTGAAGAATGGCTGGAAAAATACGCGTACCGCATAAAGCCGTTCATCACCGACACGGGCAAACTGCTCAGAGAAGCTCAAGAAGCAGGCAAAAAAGTGATGTTCGAAGCTCAGCTCGGGTCGCTGCGCGACCTTGATTTCGGCATAGTGCCCTACACCACGTCGTCCAACACCACGGCGGCGTACGCGCCCATAGGCTCCGGCTGCCCTTCGGTAAAGATAGACGATATAATAGGCGTGGTAAAAGCCTATTCCACCTGCGTGGGCGAAGGCCCGTTCGTGTGCGAATGGTTCGGCGAAGAAGCCGAAAAACTGCGCGAGGCGGGCGGCGAATACGGCGCCAAGACCGGCAGACCGCGCCGCGTGGGACCTATCGACATCGTCGCCACGCGCTACGGCGTTCAAGTCCAGGCGGCGACGTGTATAGCGCTGACAAAGCTCGACGTGCTTTCGTATATGCGCGCGATCCCCGTGTGCACGCACTACGAGCTGAACGGCAGCAAGACCGACGAATTCCCCTTCCCCACCGCGCTCGCCGAAGCAAAGCCGGTAATCGAATATATGGAAGGCTGGGCGAGCGATATTTCGGCGTGCAGAAGATTCGAAGACCTGCCCGTCCAGGCGCGCGAATACGTGGAATTCATAGAAAAAAGCATCGGCTGCCCGATAAAATACGTTTCGGTCGGCCCCGAACGCGACAGTATTATCATAAGGTAGGATATCATAATGAGTAAAGACACGTACGAATCGCCGCTTTCTTCGCGCTATGCTTCGAAATATATGCTCGGGCTGTTTTCCGCGGATACGCGGTATCAGACCTGGAGAAAACTTTGGGTCTCGCTCGCACGCGCCGAACACGCGCTGGGGCTGCCCGTGACGCAGCCGCAGGTCGACGAGCTGGAAAAACATATTACGGATATAGATTACGAGACCGTGGCGGAACGCGAAAAGCAGGTACGCCACGACGTGATGGCGCATATCTACGCCTACGGCAAAGCGGCTCCTTCCGCCGCCGGGATAATCCATCTGGGCGCCACGAGCTGCTACGTCACCGACAACGCCGACATCATCATATACCGCGACGCGCTCAGATATATACGCAAACAGCTCATAGCCGTCATAAAGAGTCTTGCGGATTTCGCGCTCGAATACAAGGATCTGCCCACGCTGGGATACACCCATTATCAGCCGGCGCAGCTCGTCACCGTGGGCAAACGCGCGTCGTTGTGGCTTCAGGATTTTGCAAGCGACTTAGAAGAACTCGATTTCACGCTTTCTCGCCTCAAGATGCTCGGCTGCCGCGGCACCACCGGTACCGAGGCGAGCTTTATGGAGCTCTTCGGCGGCGACGGCGAAAAGATCGACAAAATGAACGAGATGATCTGCGCCGATTTCGGGTTCGATTCCCGCTTCGACGTCTGCGGACAGACGTACCCGCGCAAGACCGATTCGGCGATACTCAACTCCCTTTCGGCGATAGCGCAGAGCGCGTATAAATTCGCCTGCGATATGCGGCTTTTGCAGCACGACAGGCAGCTCGAAGAGCCGTTCGAAAGTTCGCAGATCGGTTCGTCGGCGATGGCGTACAAGCGCAATCCAATGCGGTGCGAACGCATCTGCTCGCTTTCGCGGTATCTGATCTCCGACGCGGCGAACGCGTCCGCCACGGCGTCATCCCAATGGCTCGAACGCACGCTGGACGATTCCGCCAACCGCAGGATATCTCTTCCCGAAGCGTTCTTATGCGCCGACGCGGTGCTGAAGCTTACGCTGAACGTAACGAGCGGGATAGTTGTAAACGAAAAGATCATCGCAAAGACGGTGTACGGATACCTGCCTTTCATCGCAACCGAAAACCTGCTTATGGAAGCCGTCAAGCGCGGCGGCGACCGCCAGAAAGTCCACGAGATCATACGGCGCGCTTCGATGGAAGCGACCGCGCGTATGAAAGAGGGGCTGGAATGCGACCTTATCAAAACGCTTGCCGGAATGCCCGAATTCGGGATGAGCGAAGCCGAGATGAACGCCGTGCTCGATCCCGCGCTCTACACGGGCAGATGCGGCGAGCAGGTCGAAAAATACGTAAACAAGCTCGCCCCTGTGCTCGCTCAGTACGAAGAAACCGAAAAGGAGATATCGGTCTGAGATATGGAAAAAATACTCGTTCTCGATTTCGGCGGCCAGTACGATCTGCTGATAGCGCGCCGCGTGCGCGAAAACGGCGTGTTTGCCGAAATCAAGCCGTACGACAGGATATCGCTTGACGAAATAATATCGAACGGATACAAAGGCATAATTTTCACCGGCGGGCCCAACAGCGTTTACGACTCAAACTCGCCCCATTACGACCCCGCGATCCTCGGTATCGGGATCCCCGTGCTGGGGATATGCTACGGCCACCAGCTTATCGCCTATATGGCGGGCGGCGCGATACGTTCCGCCGGCAGCATAAGCGAATACGGCAAGACCGAACTTGCGGCGTATGCGTGCCCGATATTTGAAAACGTGCCCCAAAAAAGCGTGTGCTGGATGAGCCACACCGACTACGTAAGCTCCGTGCCGGAAGGGTTCGAGACCGTCGCTTTCACCGATAATTGTCCCTGCGCAGCGATGGCGGACGTTCGCCGCCGCATCTACGGCGTGCAGTTCCATCCCGAAGTCACGCACACCGAATACGGCAAAACTATACTTCGCAATTTCCTTTTCGGCGTCTGCGGCTGCGCGGGCGACTGGAAAATGGACGATTTTATAGAAAAGACCGTGGCAAAATACAAAGCCGAACTTAAAGGCAAGCGCGTGCTGTGCGCGCTTTCGGGCGGTGTGGATTCTTCGGTCGCGGCGGCGTTGATGCACCGCGCGGTGGGCGAAAACCTCACCTGCGTTTTCGTCGACCACGGACTGCTCAGAAAAAACGAAGGCGACGACGTGGAAAGCGTGTTCCGCGGCAAATTCAATATGAAACTCATCCGCGTAAACGCCGAAGACCGTTTCCTCACGCGCCTGAAAGGCGTTTGCGAACCCGAAAAAAAGCGCAAGATAATAGGCGAGGAATTCATACGGGTCTTCGAAGAGCAGAGCCGCGTTCTGGGAAAGATGGATGTACTCGTACAGGGCACGATCTACCCCGACATAATCGAAAGCGGCAAAGGCGACGCATCGACCATAAAGAGCCACCACAACGTGGGCGGACTTCCCTCCGTTATGGATTTCGAATCCATCGTTGAGCCGCTGAAAGAGCTGTTCAAGGACGAAGTGCGCGCCGTGGGACTCCAACTGGGCATACCCGAAAAACTCGTTATGCGCCAGCCGTTCCCAGGCCCGGGGCTCGCCGTGCGTATAATAGGCGAAATAACCAAGGCGAAAGCCGATACTTTGCGCGAAGCGGACGCGATATTCCGCGAAGAGCTCGAGCGCGCGGGCGTTCGCCCCAGCCAGTATTTCGCGGTGCTCACCGATACTCAGAGCGTGGGCGTGATGGGCGACGCGCGCACGTACGGCCACACCGTGGCGCTGCGCGCCGTGACCACCGACGATTTTATGACCGCCGACTGGACGCGTATCCCGTACGAAGTGCTCGAAACCGTGTCGCGCCGCATCACCAACGAAGTAAAGACGATCAACCGCGTGGTTTACGATATCACGTCCAAACCGCCGGCAACCGTGGAATGGGAGTGATTTTCGCCCCGCGAAAATCAACTATTAGTTATTAACTATTAACTAATAACTGTTCAGCCGAAGGCATGCAAATATTATAATTACAATTCAAATCAAAACAGGTGAAATATGTCGGAAAGTGTTCTTCGCGTCAAATCAAAACGATTTGCCGTTGATACTGTTTAAAACGGAAGCGAAAAGCGGGAGGAAAATAGAAATGACCAAATACATTTTTGTTACAGGAGGCGTGGTCTCGGGGCTGGGAAAAGGCATAACGGCCGCGTCGCTCGGGCGTCTGCTCAAGGCGCGCGGGCTAAAAGTCGCGTCGCAGAAGCTCGACCCGTACATCAACGTCGACCCCGGCACGATGAGCCCTTATCAGCACGGCGAAGTCTACGTCACCGAAGACGGCGCCGAGACCGACCTCGATCTGGGGCATTACGAGCGTTTTATAGACGAAGACCTGAACAAGTATTCCAACCTCACCACCGGTAAAGTATACTGGAACGTGCTGAACAAAGAACGCCGCGGCGAATATCTGGGGCACACGGTGCAGGTCATCCCCCACATCACCAACGAAATAAAGGAATTCGTATACAACGTGGGCAAGCATTCCGACGCCGACGTGGTCATAACCGAAATAGGCGGCACCATAGGCGATATCGAATCGCAGCCGTTCATCGAGGCCGTGCGCCAGATTTCGCTGGAAGTGGGCCGCGAAAACAGCCTGTTCATCCACGTGACAATAGTCCCCTACCTGCACGGCTCGGAAGAGCACAAGACCAAGCCCACGCAGCATTCCGTAAAGGAACTTCAGGGCATGGGCGTGAACCCCAACATAATCATACTGCGCTGCGACGAGCCGCTCGAGGATGCGATATTCGATAAGATAGCGCTTTTCTGCAACGTGAAAAAAGACTGCGTGATAGAAAACATCACGCTGCCCAATCTGTACGAGGCGCCTCTGATGCTTGAAAGAGCCGACTTTTCTTCGGTGGTCTGCCGCGAGCTGGGGATAAACGCGCCCGAGCCGGACCTTGCCGACTGGAAAGCGATGGTGGACCGCATCAAAGCGCCGCGCACTCCGCTGCACATAGGTCTGGTGGGCAAATACGTCGCGCTGCACGACGCATACCTTTCGGTCGCCGAGGCGATGCGCCACGCAGGTTACATATACAACACCCATATCAAGATCCACTGGATAGATTCCGAGACGATAACTTCAGAAAACGTCGCGGAAACGCTGGGCGGGCTCGACGGCATAATAGTGCCGGGCGGATTCGGCAGCCGCGGAATAGAAGGAATGATAGAAGCCGCGCGCTACGCGCGTGAGAATCACATACCGTATTTCGGCATATGCCTGGGCATGCAGATAGCCGTTATAGAATACGCGCGGCACGTAGCGGGGATAACGGACGCGAACTCGGGCGAATTCGACGCGGAATGCGCGCACAAGGTCATAGACTTTATGCCCGGTCAGAGCGACGAAGTCGACAAAGGCGGCACGCTGAGGCTGGGCGCGTACCCCTGCGACATAGTCCCCGGCACCACTATGGAAAAATGCTACGGCGCGCGCCATATATCCGAACGTCACCGCCACCGTTACGAATTCAACAACGATTACCGCGAAATACTCACCCGTCACGGACTTACCCTGAGCGGCATGTCGCCGGACGGACGCCTTGTGGAGACCGTGGAGCTTACCGAAAGGCCGTTCTTCGTGGGCGTGCAGTATCACCCCGAATTCAAATCGCGCCCCAACAAGCCGCATCCGCTGTTTCTGGGCTTTATAGGCGCGGCTTACGAAAGATCGAAAAAGTGACCCTGTCCGCGCCGCACGCGCGAAAACTTAATACTTATAAAAAAAGCAGATCGAAAAAGATCTGCTTTATATTTTTATTCTCCTATTTCGGAAAGGCGCTGACAGAACCGGTCTTTTCGCGTGTCTTCGGGGATTTCCGTGGGGTATTCCCCGCTGAAACAGGCGCTGCACAGTTTCCGCCCGGGGGCGAGCTCGCAAAGGTTTTCCAGCGGCAGATACCCCAGCGAATCGACCCCGATAAGCGATGCCGTCTCGGCGACCGTATGGCGGCAGGCGATGAGGTTTTCCTGCGAATCGATATCGGTACCGTAGTAGCACGGGAACTTGAACGGCGGCGCCGATACGCGCATATGGATCTCCTTTGCGCCCGCTTCGCGCAAGAGCCGGACTATCCTTCCGCACGTAGTGCCGCGGACGATGGAATCGTCGATAAGGACGACCCTCTTGCCGTCCACCGCCTCTTTGACCGCCGAAAGCTTTATCTTCACCCTGTCAAGACGGTGGTCGGGTGAAATGAACGTCCTGCCTATGTATTTGTTTTTAATAAGCCCTATCTCGTACGGTATCCCGGACCCGCGGCTGTAACCGATCGCGGCGTCGAGCCCCGAATCGGGCACGCCAATAACGATATCGGCGTCGGCGGGATGGATGCGCGCGAGTATCTCGCCCGCCCTGACTCTGGCGTTGTGGACCGATACGCCGTCTATTACGGAATCCGGCCGCGCGAAATAGATGTATTCAAAAACGCAGAAGTGTTTTTTGCGCCTGCCGCAATGTTCTCTGCGCGATTCTATGCCGTTTTTTCCGAATATGAGTATCTCGCCGGGTTCGATATCCCTTACGAATTCGGCGCCGACCGCCATTATCGCGCAGCTTTCGGAAGCGACAACGTACATCCCGTCGCCCGTAACGCCGTAACACAGCGGACGGAAACCGTACGGATCACGCGCGCAGATGAGTTTCTGCGGCGACATAAGGACTATGGAATACGCGCCGTCGAGGGTATACATCGCGCGGCTCACCGCTTCTTCTATGGAATTCGTCTTCAGCCGTTCCCGAGTTATGATATACGCAATGGTCTCGGTGTCGCTGGACGTGTGGAAAATGGCGCCGGAAAGTTCCAATTCGGAACGCAGTTTTGTGGCGTTGGAAAGATTGCCGTTGTGCGCGAGCGCCATCCTCCCTTTCTGGTGGTTGACGACGATAGGCTGGCAGTTGCTCCGGCTGGTCGCGCCGGTCGTGCCGTAGCGCGTATGCGCCACCGCCATAGTCCCTTCCGGGAACGCCGAAAGGACCGGCTCGGTGAACACCTCGCCTATAAGCCCCAGATCCTTGTACGCCGTGAACAGCCCGTCGTCGTTGACGACGATGCCGCAGCTTTCCTGCCCTCTGTGCTGTAACGCGTACAGCCCGTAATACGCTATTCCGGATGCATTGACCGGCTTTTCGGAATACAGCCCGAAAACGCCGCATTCTTCATGAACACTCATATCCGCGTCTTTCTTTTTTATAAATTTCTAAAAAAAGCAAAAAAGGCGCCTTTCATGGTATACCACAAAAGACGCCTTTGCCTTTTCCGGCTATTATTATAACCGCCGGACGCCTGTTTGTCAACCGTAAAATAAAAAAGCGCCTGCGGCGGCGCAAAAAACCGTTTGCGGGTATTGATTTACGAACGCGTATATGATATTATAAATCTGTAAATACGCGTGAGACGGCAGATCCGTTTCCTGCATGGGAGGAGGACAACTTATGAAAAAGTTGCTGGCGTTACTGCTTTGCTTTGCGCTTATCGCCGTGTGCTTTGCCGCCTGCGGCAAGACCGAGGAAGAACAGAGCAAAGAAGAACCCGTAAGCGCTGAACAGAGCGCCGAAATATCGGAAGAAGAATCTTCCGCCGAAGAGGAATCGACCGCTCCGGTGCTCAATGTTGAACAGAAGGATTACGAAGACAAAGAATTCGTCATAATGGGTTCGTGGCATAATACCGATTACGGCTCCGAGATAATGCCGAGCGAGTACGTCGACGACACCAGCGAATTCATCACCACCAACGTCAACGAGGCGATAGCCGAACGCAACCGCCTGACCGAAGACTATCTGGGCGTGAAGATACGCGAACTCTATATAGTTTCCGACCGTATGAGCGGCGCCGCCGCGCAGCAGCTGCGCGAAAACCATCTTGCCGGCACGCTCGGAGTCCATGTCGTGGCGCCTTCGATATACTGCCTGGGCGCGCTCGCCGGCGAAGGCATATTCGCCGACCTCAACACCATAGAAGGCTTTGACACCGAATCGCCGTGGTTCGACCGGTCGTTCAAGACGACCGCCGAAGTGAACGGAAAACTGTTCTTCATTCAGGGCGACTGCGGTCTTTACGGCTTCAACGCCACTCCGCTGGTATTTTTCAACAAGAGTCTCGCCGCAAAATACAATCTGCCGGATCTTTACCAGACCGTCCGCGACGGCGAATGGACTTTCGATTTGGTGTACGAATATTCCAAACTGATGTCGGAAGACCTGAACGAAGACGGACTGATCGACTACAGGGACAAAACGGGTTACGTGGGTCAGGCCGATGACAGTTGGAACTGGTTCTACGGCAGCGGCGAAAAGATAGTAGACGTCAAGAACGGCGAAATAGTGCTTTCGATGTATAACGAACGCTCGGCAAACGTGGTGGAAACTATGAACAAGCTGTTTTCCGACAGGACTCTTTACTGCTGCGCCAACGACTATTTCAACGTCTCTTCGGATCCCGTGCGCGAACTGACCAGCAAGATGTTCAAAGAGGGCAGATCGCTGTTCTTCAGCGAGATAATGTCTTTTATCCACGAATTTTCGGATATGGAAGACGAGTTCGGCGTGCTGCCTATCCCCAAGTACAGCGTAGAGCAGGAAGATTACCACACGCTGCTCAACAGCTGGTCCGGCAACGCGTTCGCCATCCCCGACGTGCTGAGCGACGAGGACCGCGTGTTCGCTTCCGAATGCCTGCAGACGTTTTGCTATTTTTCCACCGACACGGTCAAAAAGGAATATATAGAACGCACGCTCAAATATCAGAAGACCACCGACGAAAACAGCGCGGAGATGCTGGAGATAATCTTCGGCACGCGCGGCACCGACCTCGGGTTCATCTACAACGTGGGAAGCCACGGCAACGCGACCACCGACACCTCGCTCCCCTGGCTGCTGCAGAAGATGATGGACGGTTCGATCACTTTCGCCGCCGGCTTTGAAGCGCGCAGGAGCGCCGCCGAAAGCGATATCGAAAACATCCAGGCGATGTATTCCGATTCGTGACGAAACAAAAGTTGCATTTGTAAAAACAAAATAAAGCGCGGCGCACTTCTTTACCGGGTGCGCCGCCGCAATATAAGAAACAAAAACCGTACACGAGGCGTTTTATGCGGAACGAGATTTTTAAAATAAGACCCGAAAGCCCTCTTTGCAAAGACCTTGTCACACTGTCGTTCGATATCACTTTCACTTCCCTCCCTAAAGAGCCCTGCGTGGACGATTCGTTCATTTTCCCGAACGAGCTTTTCACGGTCAACGTGGGCGAAACGGAAAAGTTCACTTCCGACTATATTTATCAGTCCAAGTTCGTGGTCTTCAAGGCCGGGGACAAGCTGAATTTCGGCGGATACTGCCCCGATTTCAACCGCACCTGCGATCTTTTGCGGGACAAAAACGGCAATACGGCGTTTGAACCCGGCGTACGGTATCACATTGTGATAAAGCTCACGAGATATCGCGTTTACATAGACGTGAACGACGGTTTTGCGACCGATTTCTACGGCAACGGGCGCGACGCGATAGATGAAGTGAGGTTTTACGCCAACAAAGGCGTGAGCGTGATACTGGAAAACGCAGAGCTTAAAGAAGAAGACAAACAATACCCCATAAAAGACCGCACGCTTAAAAGATTCCTGGACGAAGGGCTGTTCTGCAACTATCTTTCTTACCACACCGACGAATACGGGCTCTTTTTCGACCGGCTCAACATTATTCAGAACATAAAATGCACCACTCGCAATTCCGGCCAGTACGAGACCGGCGTGATGCTCGATTTTTATTCGGATACCGGCAAACTGAAGATAAGCTACACCGTCATGGACGCCGAAATCAGGGATTACGACCTTAAATTCGGCCTGTTTGTGAACCGCAAGGCGCTGGACGGCAAAACGCGCAAGGTGAACAAGGGCGACCATATCACCGACGAATTCGCGCTGCCGCCCGGGGACAAACGGATTACGCTCGTCTTCCCCTGCTGCCACACGGTCGCGATAGACAAAATATCCATAGACAAAGACGCAGCGGTATGCAAAGTCGAAAAGAAGAAGACGATAGTCCTGCTCGGCGATTCGATCACCGAAGGCAGCGAATGTCTCAGACCCGAACACGCCTATTTCAACAAGCTCGCGCTAAAGTATGATCTTTACAGTATAAACATGGCCGTTTCCGGAAGGTCGTTCAACGATTACAATCTGCTTGGCGATTACAGCATCAAACCGGATTACGTGCTGATAGCGAACGGCACCAATTCGTTCTGTATGGGCGCCGCGCCTAAGGAAGCGGCGTTCGGCGAGCTTGAAAAGACCATGGAAACCGTGATTAAAGCCGCAAAGTCGTATTTCCCCAAGGCGCTTATCATAGGTCTGCTGCCTATCTGGCGGTCGGACGAAAACGGCCCGAACTTTACGCTCAGAGAGACCGCGGAAAAGATGAAAGAGATTTATCAAAGATACAAAGATATAAAGATAATCGATTGCTACCGCTATATCCCTTTCGACTCAAAGTATTTTTCCAGTTCCAACCTCGCGCTGCATCCCAATTACCAAGGTCACGCCATTTACGGCGATAAGCTTATAGAAGACATTTCGCATATCTTCGGCAGACCGAAGAAAAACTACGATAAATATTACGCAGCCAAATTGCTTGGCGGCAAAAAGAAAGCGGGAGAAAAGACGAAATGAAAAAAGTGTTGTTCCGAAAAGGGATTGCCATTGAAAGCGACACCTGTTATTATTTTGACAAAGACCTGCTCGAATATTACGAAGAAGACACGGACTTCAGCGATAATTACGAATATTTCTGTTCGCTTTCCGAACATTCCAAAGGCTACGGAGTCGCCGTCTGCGTGGAAAGCAAAGAAAACGTCACGCTGGATTTCGGCGGCGCGACAATACTTTTGCACGGAATGATCCAGCCGTTTGTCATAGCGAACAGCAAAAACGTCGCCGTAAAGAACGTAAACGTCAGGTACGACCGCTCTTTTACCACCGAAATGATATTGAAAGAGCGCGGCGAAAACTATTTGCGGTGCCGGGTAAAAGACGGTTTCCCGTACGAGGTGAAAGACGGCAGGTTCATTCCGTACAGCCCGTATTTCCGCGACGAGACCATTGACAAAGGCTTTGTGTTTATGCAGGAGTTCGACACCGAAACGCTCAAAGGCTTAAGCTGGCCCGTCGTCATAATCGGCTCGCTCGATAAAGAAAAAGCCGTTCTCCCCTGGGGCGGCACGGTCCCGATGCTGCTCGCGTACGAAGACGGCGAAGACGTTGTATTCAAAGGCGAAAACCTGCCCGGTTACAAAGTCGGTTCCACGCTCGTTATAAGCGGCGGCAACCGCGAAATTTCCAACCTGACCGCTTTCAACAGCGAAGACGTGCGCATAGAAAACTACCGCATCCTGAACGGACTTGGTATGGGGATACTTCCCATCTACTGCAAAAACGTCACGCTCGACGGGCTCAAAATGTTTTACGACGAAAAATCTCCCGGCATCGCCTCCAACACGGCGGACGGTCTGCACGCGGTGGCGCTCAAGGGCGACCTTGTGATAAAGAATTCCGTCTTCTACGGAATGATCGACGACGCGCTCAACATTCATTCGAACTACTACGCGTTCGAAAGCAAGAACGGGCGCGAGATGTATATCACCTGCCCGGGCCCCGCCGTGACGTTCAAGATATTCGGCGAAGGCGACACGATATCCGTAAAAGACGGGCATACGATGTACGAGAAGGCAAGGTATAAGATACTGAAGATAGAAACCGTCGATACCAGGACCAAAAAGCTCACGCTCGATAAAGAGGCGCTCGACCACGCCCCCGGCGACCTTATAGAAAACCTCGATACCAACCCCAACGTGTATATAGAAAACTGCTCGTTCGGAAAAGCCAACACGCATCTGCGGTTCCAGACGCGCGGCAAAACGGTGATGAAAAACTGCTTTACCGAAATGGATCTGCTTTTCACCGGCGACACCAATTACTGGTTCGAAGCGAGCCCGGTCAACGACGTGACGTTTGAAAACGTGCGGTTCGAGACCGAACGGGTCGGCGTGGCTTCGATACCCGAATTCAAATCGTGCGAAAACGAAAAGTATTACCACAAAAACGTAAAGATAGTCAACTGCTCGTTCAGCACCCCCAACGCGATCTACGCGCGTTTCACCGATAATATCGAGCTTACCGACTGCAAAAACGACCGAAACGCGCCGTTCGAAGTGACGCTCGACAACTGCGGCTCGTTTATGACGAACTGCGAAGTGAACGAACACGTGACGAGCAACAGATCGGAAAAAGACGAATAGCTAAAAAAAACAAAGCGGCAGACCGGAAAAGTTTCCGGCCTGCCGTTATTCTTTGCGGTTTTCTTATTTCTTTTTCTTTTTTATTATTATGACCGCGGCGGCGATCGCTGCGGCGGCGACGGCGGCGATTACGACGGGAACGATTATCCCGGAGTCGCTCTCGTCATTTTCCTTTGACGTTTCGGATATTTCCGTTACGGGTTCCGTCGGCTCTTCCTCGCCCGATACGGGCGCTTCGAGCGCGGGGATGGTCTCGGTCTCTTCGTGGCCGCACTTGGAACACACGCGGCGTTTTAAGCCTTCCTCGCCGATCCCGGGCTCTTTTTCGGTGACCCATTCGCCGTAGGTGTGCTCGCAGACTATCGTTTCGAGCGTGAACGAAGTCTGGTTGCTCTTTTTGAAATACCGGTCGCGTATGGCAGAATAGTATTCGACCTGCACCTGCGTGCCGTCTTCCGAAAAATAGAGCATGCATATCATACCGGCGGGCGACGTGAGGTCCATCCCCTGCGGGTCGACGAGCATCTGCGTAACTGTCGCGCCACCGGCGCCTTCGCTGCGCGTGATGACCACGTTATCGCAAGGATCGTGTCCGCTTATGACGAGCGATATGTTTTTGTGCTTGGAAACGAATTTTTCCCACATATGGTCGCCGTTGTTGTATCCGCCCGAGGTGGTCGGCGGGCAGACGTCGTTGGCGTCGAGCGTCGTGCCGTCACGGAACAGGTAGCAGTGCGTGGTGACGATGACGTTGCAGTCGGGGTGGCTTTCTATCACTTTCGCCGCCCAGTCAAGCACTTCGTCCGCGGCGCCGTAATCGAGCGTGAGTATGAGATATTTGACCATACCTATCTGAACGATCCTCGCGGTGTTTTCTATCTTTTGATCGTACGATTCGGTATAGGTGGCTTTATACGCTTCATCGCCGAAATACTTGTTGAAACCGGCGGAAGAATCGTGGTTGCCGCGGACAATGGAATAAGGCACTATGCCGTTCAGGCGGTCGTACTGCTCTTTGGTGAGCTTCCATTCCTGCGCGGTGTCCCTTTCGGTCGTGTCGCCGAGTCCGAGTACGTATTTGAGTTTGGTCTTTTCGGCGTTTTCGGTCAGCCAGTCGAATATGTAATGCAGCTTGTCGGGCGCGTAGAACGTGAGCACCTGGATATCGCCGATTATCGCCATAGAATAGGCGTAATCTTCGAGCGGCTGCTTGTTTTCGGGATCGATCCAGTTTTTAAGCACTTCCGCGTCGTGGCCGTTGCCCGAGCCGTCTTCTATCACAAGCGCGTTCTGCCTGCCGTTGAGGTCGTAATGCGCAATGAGCCCTTCGGCGGTAAGGTCGACGTTTTGCATATCGGAAGCTATCTGCTCCGCCGTGCGCACGCCGGAAAACACGGTCACGCTCGATATCTTGCCTTTGAAATACTGCCCGTTGCCCGACCTGCGGTCGCCGCCGATGCAGTAGCCCACCTCGGGAACGCTGCACGACATCGTCTTGCTCACGGTCTGTGCGAGGACGCCGTTTATGTAGCAAAGGAGCTTTGAATTATCGGAATCGTTGACTATGGCGACGTGCGCCCAATCGCCGGTGCGGACGTCGCACGAGAATATCTGCTCGGTGGTCCTGCCGTTCGAATCGGTAAAGTATATCCGCGGCGCGCCTCTGGTGCTTATTTCAAAGTTCACGCACGCGGCGGTCCCTTCGTAGTTGCCTAAGATAATGCCCGCCCTTTC
Organism: Clostridiales bacterium UBA1206; assembly: GCA_002310055.1. Lineage (GTDB taxonomy): Bacteria > Bacillota > Clostridia > Oscillospirales > CAG-382 > UBA1206. Next base: position 26,140 of record DBXS01000003.1, read on the forward strand.
GTTGTAGCCTTCGGGGACTTTGACCCACGCTTCAAAGGTCTTTGGCATTTCGGCAATGATATCGGTCGTGCAGAGCGCGTCTGCGGTAAAGTACATACCTCTCGTATCGGGGTCTTCGGCGGCGTTGTAATTCATTTTAGTCTCTTTCTTAAGGTCGTTTTTGTTTTTGGAAAGATCAGTAAACGGAGAACCCGACGTAAGGTCGTACGCCGCGATCAGGTTTTCGTCGCCGGTATCGGGGCCGTTCAGATCGGCTTTCAGCTCCGCTTCGGTCCTCACGTCGGAATACAGCGCCACGGAAAACAGTTCCGAATTCTTTAAATACTGCGTGTTGCTGTCCCGCAAGTCGCCGCCGACGACGAGCCCGTTCGGCAGCTTTACCGCGGTAATGGCGGTCTGTACGGTCTGCTTGAGCTCGCCTTCCACGTACAGCGACGCGACTTTGGTTTCCGGATCTATGGTGACGGCGATATTCACCGGCTCGCCGGTCCGGATGTCGTACGAAGTGAAATCGTAGCGCGGCGAAATGCTGCCGTTGTTCCAGTAGAGCGCCACCGCGCCGTTATCGCGCAGTTCGAGGTTCATACTGACCGTGGTGCTGTTGGAAAAGTTGCCGACTATGGTGCCGAGTCTGCCGTTGCCGGCGTTTTTCGCGACTTTTATCCGAGCTTCCCAGGTCAGCGGCATGGCGGGAGCTTTTGTCTGCTTGACCGTGTCGGCATTGAAAGTCATACCTTTGTTTTCCGCCGCAAACGCGCCGAACGCCGCCGCGCACGGAAGGAGCAAAGCCAAAACAAGCAGCGCAATGACGGTTTTTTTCATTTTCGTTTTCTCCTTTTTTTGTTCATCAATGTCATTATACACAACGAGGATGATAAAAGCAATAGTGAAATCGTTCGTTCCGCCCCGGTGAAATCTTCGGGCGAAGCCCTC
>DBXS01000010.1 GCA_002310055.1 Clostridiales bacterium UBA1206
CGTTATGTCCTGTTGCGGTGCCCGAAATTTTTCGCTCGCTTTCCGCTTCGCAAAATTTCGACCGCTGCCACTCCTTTTTGCTCGCTTTTTCCGCCACCGGCGGCGCTCGCAAACGTCCCCACTTCGATACCTATCCGTATATGTGTCGTCATCGCTGACTTTGAGAGTATAACACAACCAAAGGAAAAAATCAAGGGTTTTTTATTTATTCCGTTCAAAAATCATTTTAATACCTTACGGGGTGAATATCCGGCGCGCCGGCAGGCAATAATCACATACGAAAACAGAAAGGAGAAAACGCAATGTATTTTACCCAGAAAGAAAACGCCTACCTCAAAGAATTCCGCGAACAGGAGCAGCTGTGCATAGAAAAATACGGCAAATACGCTCAGAGCGCGTGCAGTACCCAGCTCAAGTCGCTGTTCGGTTCGCTTGCGGAATGCGAAAAGAGACATCTGCAGACGCTTGAAGGCATAACCCACGGCGAGGTGGGCGAAGTGCCCGCTCCGTCGCCCGCGGATCTGACCGACTGCGGCAACGCGCATTACGCCGACGAGCAAAGCCGGCAGAACGACGCGTATCTGTGCCGCGATATGCTGGGGACCGAAAAGCACGTATCAAACGGCTACGGGACCGGCGTGTTCGAATTCACCGATCCGAAGGTGCGTCTTATGCTTTCGCATATCCAGCAGGAGGAACAGCAGCACGGCGAACGCATTTACAATTATATGAAAAATAACGGGATGTACAACTGAAAGGCACGGATGATCCGCACGCCGGAGCGACGCTCCGGCGTGATTCTATTCATCCGACAGTTTATGCGCAAGCCGTCTTGCGCGGTCGAGATACCGCGCGTTGCGTTCGTTTGCGGAAGACGGATATTTGTTCGCGAGCATCACCCATTCGCAATATTCGTAAAACACAAAGTAATCGAGATCGCGCAAAAACGCCGCGCGGTCTATTCCCTTTTCTTTTGCAAACGCCTTATAGTAATACTCTTTTGCAAATACTTTATCGGATTCGGTCATGGCGAAGAATTCTTCGCCCGGCTCGAAGCAGTGCGCGACAAACCGCGCAAACGGCGTGAGATACGGCAGCACGCCCGCGTGCTCCCAGTCCACCATAACAGCCCGAACTCCGTCGTAAAGCACGTTGAACGGGAGCAGATCGTCGTGGCAGAGCGTGCGCGGAAGCGATTCGTATATCTTCAAAAACTCCGCGTAGCAGCGTTCGAGCAAGGGGTCGGCGAGATATTTTCCGCGTTCGGCGCGCGAACGCAGACTTTCATCGTACGTCGTGCCGCGCCCCGCGTGAGACGTGTCGAGCCAGAATTGATTCTGCACCGAAACGAGCGCGTCGACGGCGGCCGCGGCGGAAGCGCGGTTTACTTCGACAAGCGGCTCGCCGGGTTCGCGGCTCAAAAGCAGATATTCGCCGTCTTCGGCGTTTGCCGCACCGTAAAACCGCGGAACGCCTTCGACCGGCCGCGGGAAGAAAGCGCGGTATATTTCCGATTCTTTACCTTTTGCCTTTTTAAGCACGTATTCGCCGCTTTCGCAAACTACACGCCATACGTCGTACGCGCCCCCGTCTTCAGCGTTTGTATACCGTTCGGCTCGCACCGCGTTCCCGACGTTGAAAAGCGCGAAAATTTCGTAAACGTCCATAGAATTTCACCGCTTTTTATGATATCACAAAAAGTGTGCCGTGTCAAACGCGATTTTTCTTGACTATGCGGCCGCGCGCGGGTATAATCATTTTAAGAAGAAAAAACGCGGAGTGAAAGACGATGCTTGAACGCAGTGATTACGAAGAGCCGAGATGCCTTTTGTGTATGGAAAGCGACGGCCGCGAAGACGCCGATATCCGCCGCCTGGCGCAGAAGCTGGACGGTTTCTACGCTCGAAACGATATGGAAGGCGCCGAGCGGTTTTTGGAGCTGTGGCTTGCCGAAAGCGGGCAGACCGGCGATAAAAAGCTGGAATTCTTTGTGCAAAACGAGCGCATAGGCGTGTTCCGCAAAACGGGCAGAAAAGAGCCTGCGCTCGACAGCGCCGACCGCGCCGTTGCGCTTGCGGAAGAGCTTGGGATAGAAAACCGTCCGGACGGCGCACGGGCGTTTATAAACGCCGCCACGGCGTACCACGCTTTCGGCTACCCGGAAGTCGCGGTGATGCTTTTTGAGCGCGTAAAGCCCGTTTGCGAGCGCGATATGGCCGACGGCTACACGCTCGGCTCGTTTTACAACAATATGGCGCTTGCGCTCGCCGACACCGGCGAATTCGCGTACGCCGAAGAGCTTTACGGCAGGGCGCTTTGCGTTATGGAAAACGCTCCCGGCGGCGAGCCCGAACAGGCGATAACTCATCTGAATCTCGCCGACCTGTATGCGCTTGAAAACGAGAACGCAAAAACCGGTCCGGAGCTTGAAAAAGCGCGCGCGCTTTTGGAAAAATGCGCGTCTTTGAACGACGCGAACTACGCGTTCGTATGTTCAAAATGCGCGCCTGTGTTCGCTCACTACGGAATGGCGGAATACGCAAAAACGCTTGAAGAACGATCGCGGAGGATATATGAAAGGGCTTGAGATCTGCCGGCTTTACTATAAAGAATACGGTGAACCTATGCTTATGCGCGATTTTGCGGATATCTTTCCGCTGCTCGCGTGCGGACTTTTTGGCAGCGGCTCGGAATGTTTCGGCTACGACGACGAAATATCGCGCGATCACGATCTTGAACCCGGGTTCTGCATCTTTCTGCCCGGCGAAGACGTGATAGACAGGCGCGCGGCGTTTTTGCTGGAGCGCGCGTACGCGAAGCTGCCTTCGGAATATATGGGACTTTCCCGGCAGGCGTCTTCCCCCGTGGGCGGTGCGCGGCGCGGAGTGATGCGCACGGCGGAATTCTTTGCCCAAAGGACAGGTTCGACGGACGGGATTCTCACCGATTTCGAGTGGCTTTCCCTGCCCGACCAGGCGCTTGCGGAATGCGTAAACGGCGAACTGTTTTACGACGGGTACGGCGAAGTCGGCGCCATAAGAAAACGTCTCGCCTCGCAGCCCGCCGACGTGCGGCTGAAAAAGCTGGCGGGCGAGCTGCTTCTGGCAGGCCAGAGCGGCCAGTACAACTTTATGCGCTGCGTAAAACACGGCGAACCCGGCGCCGCCGCGCTTGCGATAAGCGAATTCGCAAACCGTATTATGAAATGCTGTTTTCTTATAAACGGAAAATATATGCCGTTTTACAAGTGGAGTTTCCGCGCGCTGCGCGGGCTCGATATGCCTCAGGGACTTGCGGCGGAGCTTGAAAAACTCGTATGCGGCGGCTTTGCGGGCGTGGAAGAAGCCGCGCGGGAGGCGGAAAAAATATCTGCCGCCCTTGCAGACGAACTGCGGCGGCAGAATCTTGTAAAAAGCGATACGAATAATCTCGAGCAGCTCGCTTACGAAGTGAATGCTTCAATAGCGAGCGAAGCTGTGCGCAACGCGCACATCCTTGCGGGGGCGTGACAGATCATTCGATCTCCCACACCGCGCTCACGCTTTCTTCGATATCGATATCGTGCGGAGCGATGTCGGCGATGGAGCTCTTTGCGTTCATCATACGCGCGGCGACCGCGTCTTCGCGGAATTCCGTGCGCGAGACGAAGTTGTGCGAAACGCCGCTCTGTTCAACGCTCAGCACTTTCAAAAGCCCTACTCCCATCGCTTTGGCGAGGGACGCGGCTTTTCTTTTTGCGTCTTCGGCGGCGAGCGAAAGCGCCGTATCGACCGCTTCTTCCTTGGATTCGAGCGCGAACGAAATGTTGAGTCTCGCGTCGGCTCCGCTCTTTGCGGCGGCGGCGAGCACGTCGCGCAGCTTTTGGGTGTCGCATCCGAAGCTGAGCTGCATATTGTAACGCACGCAGTAGCCGGCAAAAACGCTCTTGTAGTTGCCGTCCTTGTCGCGCACTGATTCATATTCGGTGGTGACGTTGAACGACGAAGTCTTAAGGTCGTTTTCTTCGAATCCGCATTTTACGACGGCGCTCTTCAGCTGCTCGACGGCGCGCGCCGAAAGCGAAAGCGCTTCTTCGTAATCCTTGCTGCGGCGTTCGATATCGGCGAACAGCTGGATTGTATCGGGCGCGAACGAGCATTTCCCCGTTCCTCTTACGGCAATTGTCCTTGGCATTGTTGTTCCTCCTTTTTTATAAGCGCGCAGTATTCGCACGCGGTGCGCGCGGCGAGCCGCGCGTTGTTAAGCACGAGCTGTATGTTCGATTCCAGACTCAGTCCGCCCGTCAGTTCCTTGACCTTTGCGAGCAGGAACGGCGTGGTCTCTTTGCCCTTTATCCCCTTTGCGCGCGACTGGGCTATCGCTTCGTCGATAGCGGAATCGATGTATTCTTTATCCATAGAATACTCTTCGGGTATGGGGTTGGCGACGAGCATACCGCCGCCCAAACACATCTTTTCGCCGCAGCGGAACGCGCGCGCGAGTTCTTCTTCGCTGTCCACACGGTAGTCCACGCCGAAACCGCTCTTGCGCGTGTAGAACGCGGGCAGTTCGTTTGTCCCGTAGCCGATGACCGGCACGCCTCTGGTCTCCAGATATTCGAGCGTGAGCCCTAAGTCGAGTATGGATTTCGCCCCGGCGCAGACGACCATCACCGGCGTGCGCGCGAGTTCTTCCAGATCGGCGGAAATATCCATAGTCGTCTCGGCGCCGCGGTGAACGCCGCCTATGCCGCCGGTGGCGAATATCTTTATGCCCGCCATCGCGGCGATTATCATTGTCGAAGCGACCGTCGTCGCGCCGTCGCACGAGCGCGATATGAGAAACGCCAGGTCGCGCCGCGACGCTTTGGTTATCTGCGTCCCTTTTTTGCCCAAATATTCTATTTCATCGCGCGTGAGCCCCGCTTTGAGTTTGCCGCCGATTATCGCTATGGTAGCCGGAACCGCGCCGCATTCGCGCACCGCTCCTTCCACCGCCAGCGCGGTCTGCACGTTCTGCGGATAGGGCATCCCGTGGCTGATTATAGTAGATTCGAGCGCCACGACCGGTCTTCCCGCGGCGAGCGCGGAGGCAACTTCGGGCGAGACCGACAAATATTCGTTGAATTCCATTGTTTTTTACTCCTTACGGATATATGATACCACAAAAAGCGGCGCGTGTAAAGCATAAAAACGTTAAACGCTGAAAATACCGTTATTGACACGGTGCGGCGCGCATGCTATAATATAAAAAATAATATTTTGGAGTGAAATATATGTTTGAAAAAGCCATTGAACTTATACAGAACTTCCATACCGTGATCATCCACCGCCATTCCAACCCCGACGGCGACGCCATAGGCGCACAGACCGGGCTTTGGTTTTTCATACGAGCCAACTTTCCCGAAAAGCAGGTCTTCTGCGTGGGCGACGACCCCAAGCGATATTCGTTTATGGAACATTCCGCGCCCGACAGCATACCCGACGTCATATATTCCGACGCGCTTGCGGTGATACTCGACTCCTCTTCCGCCGAGCTGATAAGCGACGTGCGCTGGAAGACCGCCAAAAGCACGCTGCGGATCGACCACCACGTAATGCTCGCGCAAATCGCGGAATATGAGATAGTCGACCCCGCGTACGAAAGCTGCTGCGGTATGATAGCCGATATGATCCGCGAAAGCGGACTCAAGCTCACGCCCGAATGCGCAAAAGCGCTCTACACCGGGCTCGTGACCGATTCGGGCAGGTTCCTGTACGACAGCACCACCTCCGCCACGTTCAAGCGCGCCGCGTATCTCACTTCGGCGGGATTCAGCTGCGAAAGCATATTCAAGAACCTCTATTCCAACGATTTCAAAAACCTGCGCGCGCGTGCGCAGTTCATACTCAACATAAAATTCACAATGCACAACGTGGCGTACGTATATACCACGCTCGAGGAATTCCCAACTTACGGGCTCGACGCCTTTTCGGTCTCGCGCGGGATGGTCAACACGATGTCCGACATCCGCGGCGTTGAGATCTGGGCGAACTTCACCGAGACCGAAAGCGGCATATGGTGCGAGATCCGCTCTTCGGGCAAAAACGTCTGCCCTGTCGCCGTGAAATACGGCGGCGGCGGTCACGCCAAGGCGTGCGGAGCCACGCTCCCCGACCGCGAGACGGCGATGAAGCTGCTCGCCGAGCTCGACGAAATGTGCGGAGAATGATATGAAAAACAAGAAGACGACCGATCTTATACTCGCCAAGATAAAAGAATACGATAAAATCGTCATTTCGCGCCATCTGCGCCCCGACGGCGACGCGCTGGGGTCTTCCAAAGGGCTCGCGGCGGCGCTGCGCGATACGTTCCCGAAAAAGCGCATTGTGCTCGCGAGCGAGGACGCAAGCGAAAACCTGGCGTTTCTGGGCCCCGACGACGGTCAGCCCGACGACGCGTTCTATTCGGGCGCGCTGCTCATATGCCTCGACTGCGGCAACGTGGAACGGCTTTCCAACAAAAAGTACGCGCTCGCCAAAGAGATAATAAAGATCGACCACCACCCGAATATCCGCCCCTACGGCGACGTTATGTGGGTGGAACCCGCGCGCTCCTCGGTGTGCGAAATGATTGCCGATTTCTGTATGCGGTACAAGAGCGATATCGTAACGACGCGCGACGCCGCGTATTTCCTTTACGCCGGGCTCGTGACCGATTCGGGCAGGTTCAAGTATTCGGTCGACGGCGACACGATGCGCGTCGCGGGGTTTTTGCTCGACAAAGGCATAAACACCGAACTGCTTTTCGCACATCTGAATCTTGACGATTTCTCGTGGCTCAAATACAAGTCGTTCGTTTACAAAAATATGAAGATAACCCCCAACGGCGCGGCGCACATACGCATAACGCGCAAAACGCGCGAAAAGTTCGCGCTCACGTCCGAGCAGGCGAGCGAGACCGTATATATGATGGAATCCATCAAGGGCTGCCTGATCTGGCTCGCGTTTATCGACTACGAAGACGGCTCCACCCGGGTGCGGCTGAGATCGCGGTTCGTGCAGACCAACCGTATCGCCGAAAAATACGGCGGAGGCGGTCACGAATACGCCAGCGGCGCCACTCTGCGCGGCTCAAAACAGATAAATTCTTTCCTCGCTGATTGCGACGCGCTGCTTTACGAATACAAATCCACTCACGAGGGCTGGATATGAAGATACTTCTGACCAACGACGACGGGCTCAATTCCGAAGGGCTCGCGGTCCTGCTTGAAAAAGCCGGGAACATAGGCGAGATCACCGTCGTGGCGCCGCTCGCCGAGCAAAGCTGCAAAAGCCATGGAATAGAAGTGAAAAAGCCGTTTGCGGTGCAAAAATGCTCGCTCCCCGGAGCCGCGCGCGCCTACGCCGTGGATTCCACCCCCGCCGACTGCGTGCGGTTCGCAATAGAGGGCCTTGGCGAAAGTTTCGATCTGGTGCTTTCGGGCATCAACCGCGGCTATAATCTGGGCAAGGATATACTCTATTCCGGAACCGTCGGCGCGTGTTTCGAAGCTTCCGCTTTCGGCGTCAAGGCGGTAGCGGTCTCCACGTTCCCCGAATCGCCGCTGGTGGCTAAGTCGTATCTCAAAGAGCTGTACGGGCTGTTCCGCGACCGCGAGCTTCTGAAGATCGCGGACGTGTTCAATATCAACGTGCCTGAAGAACCCAAAGGGATACTTTTCACGCGTCAGGGCGGGCCGTATTACCGCGACCGTTTCACCGATCTGGGCGACGGCACGTTCATACAGCGCGGTTACTGCGCTTACGAAAGCTCGGACGACCTTTCGTTCGACACCGACGCCGTTATGAACGGATATATTTCGGTCACTCCCCTCACTACCGAGCGCACGGATTTAAAAGCATACGAAACGCTCAAATAAAAAATGACAGAAAAAGACGGCTGCAAAACGCAGCCGTCTTTATTATTTTTGCGGGTTCGTTATTTGGTGAACGTACAGCCGGAATCAAATTCGATGGTGCCCTGGAAATTCTTGAGCTTGCCGGAGACGGTTATGACGTCGCCCACGGCGAGGTTTTCGGCGCCTTCGCCTTTGAGGCGGTAGCACATAACGGATTTATCCGCCACTTTTATGGTAACGGTGATATTGCCGTATTCTTCGCTGTACTCGGTGTTGATCTCGGTGATCTCGCCGGTGAGCGAATAGATGTTGCCGAGCGCAGTGCCGACTTCGAGCGCGAACGCGGCTTCGAGTATTTCGGCTTCGGTGGTGAGGACCGCTTCGCCTTCGCCCTTGGAGACCGTGACGAAAGTGGAATTTTCGACGAATTCTACGGTGCCTTTGTAGTTCTTTATGTCGCCGGTGACGGTGATGACGTCGCCCACGCCGACAGTCGCGGCGTCGTCGCCTTTGAGACGGAAGCATTGCAGAGTCTTATCGCCGACTTTTATATTGACGGTGACGTTATCGAACTGTTCGTTGTAAGGCGTGACCATGGCGGTAACTTCTCCCGTAAGGGTGACAGCGCTGCCAAGCGCCTCGCCGTCTGCGAGCGCGAACGCCCTTTCGAGTATCGCCGCCACGTCGCCGCTGACTTCGCCGCCGTGTTCGTTGTGGCCGCCGAGTACGAAGGTGCAGCCCTTGTCGAATTCGATGGTGCCGTTATAGTTCTTGAGCGTGCCGGTGACGGTGATGACGTCGCCGACGGCGAGGTTTTCGGCGCCTTCGCCGGTGAGACGGAAGCACTGAACGGTTTTATCCGCAACTTTGATGTTGACGGTCACGTTTTTGAATTCCTCGCTGTACTCGGTGGGGATCTCGGTTATCTCGCCCGTGAGGGTGTAGGAGCCTTCGAGCGACTTGCCGGCTTCGAGCGCGAAAGCTTTTTCGAGTATTTCGGCTTCGGTGAGCTCGTGAGCCACGAGTTTGATATCGAACGTAACCTCCTTGCTCGCGTCGCCGCACTTGAGCGAAGCGGTGACCTTGACTGCGGCGTCGGTATCGGGGAGCGTGATGATCATCTTGCCGTTTTCGAACCTGACGGCGTCGTTATCGGAGCTCCATTCTATGCTGACCTGTTCGTAGGATTTGCCGACCGCGGGGACTTCGATTTCGGCGGCGCTGTAGTATTCGTTCTTCAAGCTGAGGCTGCCCGCTTCGAATTCGAGCATTTCCTCATCGCTCTTGGAAGGAAGACTTACATATTCGAACGCGTCGACGCTCACGGGAGTGAGATAGAACGCGCCGTTGTAAACGCAGATGACGCCGGTGGCGTTGGCGACCCAGCCGAAGTGGTCGGCGTGATCTTTCTTGAATTTTTCCTGGTCGTCCTTGGAGATGGGGCAGGTGGAAGACGAGATGCGGATGTAGGATTCTTTATCGCCCAGTTTGAACTTGTAGTAACCGCTGCCGGCTTCTTCGCCGGTGATCTCCACGTTCTTGAGCGTGACGAGCATCGCCTGCTTTCCGGCAAGAGCCGCGTCGTCGAGCGCGGAAGCCGAGGCGTAGATCTCGGTATAATCGACGGGAACGACTTCTCTCTTGCCCGCGTCGAGTATCTCGACCGTGGCGGAAGTGATCTCGAGAGTGCCGTTATACAGCGATTTGACGCCGGAGACCGAAACGGTCATACCGACTTCAACTCCGTCGTCGGCGGCGGGATCGCTCGCCATTCCGTAAACGTAGAAGCCGCAGTCGTCGCCCTGGATGTACAGGCAGTTGGCGGTGTTGCCGAGCGATTTTGCCATTATGCCGGTGACTATGCCTTTGACCGCGACCGCGTCATTTTCGGCGGCGGCGAGATAGCCTTCCCACGAAAGCATCTTGAATTCGGGGACCTTGCATTCGAGCGCAAGCTCGGAAGTGTTGCCGGCTTCGTCCTTGACGGCGCCCTTGAGGGTGTATTCGATATCGGTGACGGCTTTTTCGTCGACGTCTACGGTGACTTTGCCTTCGCCTTTGACTACCTTTACGCCTTCGGGGTTGCCGGACTTGACGTCAACGGTCCAGTCGACGTCGTATTTGACGTCGTCGATGGTGACGGAATCGACGAGGTCGAAATCGCCTGCCGTGACGGAAATGTTCTTGTACTTGGAAAACAGATACTCTTTTGCACGGGTGAGCGGATCGTCGGCTTTGTTATCGCCGCCGCCGCACGACACGAGCGCGACCGCGCAGAGCGCGACAGCGAGGATCAGCGCTAATAGTTTTTTCATTGGTCATTCCTCTTTCTTAATAAAATGTGATATCCGAAAGCGCGAACACGCGCACCTGATAATTGCCGTTGAAATACGCCACCACGCCCTTTACGTCGATGGTCTTGCCTATCCACGACTTGCCGTCGATAAGCTTGCCGTCTTCGCCGTAAAACGGATTGGTGCGCACGGTGATGGTCTTGCCGCCGTATTCGACCGTGAGCGAAAGCGCGCCGTACGAAGAGCTGTCTTCGTTGGAGGTCATATACACGTCGGTGATACGCGCCTCGCGCAGTTCGACCGAGGTATCCATCGCCAGGAACGCGTAGTCGAATTCTTTTTCGCCTTTGTCTTCGCCGAGGTCGACAGTGACTTTGCCGCCCGCGAGCGTGGGCACCGAAACGGGCACGAACGCCGCCGCGTTGCCCTTGCTTATGAGCATTATGTTGTTTGGATCGTCGGGTTTCATGGCGCGGTATGTGAGGCCGGAGACCTGATACGTCCCGCCGCCTTCGTAATACTGCACCGAGCCGACGATGCGCGAGCGGTTGCCGACTTCGAGTATATCGAGTCCGTCGCCGGTGAGCCCGAAGCCGTAATAGACGTAGATGCCGTAATAGCGGTCGGTCTCGGCGTCGTAATCTTCTATATACACGCCGTTGTTATAGTTTTTGGTTATGACGCCCTCGAACGAGACCTTTTTGCCGTTATATTCTTCTATATTGCAGCGGATCTCCTTGAGCGTGACGGGGATGGCTTCGCCGTACGGGAAATCGGGGTCTTTTTCGCCCGAATAGATATTGAGCTTTTCGCGCTTGGCCTGGGCTATGGCTTTGGTGCAGGTCTCACCGTAGCGGTTGTTCGCCGAAGACGAGGCGACCGCGAGCCCTTCCTGCAATATCTCTATATTCAGGTTGCGGTATTCCGATTGCGCGTCGGGCTTGTACCAGATCCACACGAGATGTCTGCCGCCGGTGGAATCGAGGTTCCAGTTGGCATCGTCGGATTCGACGAGTATCTCGTACGCGGACGAAAGCTTGGATTTTGTGAAGTTGGAAGCTTTTTTGCCGTATTCTTCGATCTTGCCGGTGGATTCGGGGGTGTTGACCGCGAGATATCTCGCTTTGAGCACTCCGCTGTCGCTCACGGACGAAGGCACGTTGAAATGCGTGGTGTCGCCGTCAATGAACATCTTGACCGTAACGACCTGCTTGAGCGTATCGGAATTCATATCCAGCGTCAAAGCGGCGTAGTCTTTGTGCTCGGTGTCTTCGGGCGCGGAATTTTCGGCGGGATCTTTGCGGCACGCCGCCAGGCACCCGAGCAGCAGCGCGAGCGCCAGCAGCAGCGAAAGGATCTTTAAAGTGTTTTTCATAGCTTTGTTATTGCGTTATCAGCCGCCCTGATATTCGCATTCGTCTATAGCGTCGGAGAACGCTTTGTTGATGAACGCGTCGACGTCGGCGACGTCGGTTTCGGAAATGCACTTGGAAATGAGCGCGCCGACCTGGTCGCGGGCGGTGGAGGAACCGTTGAACGCGGGAGAGGTGTAGTAGTAGTCGGCCTGTTCGAGGCACACTTTGGCGCTGAGCGCGGAGATGTATTTGCCGCCGTCGGCTTTGGCTATAAAGTCGGCGTAAGTGGGATTTTCGGAAACCGATTTGATCACGGGAACGTAGCCCGAAGCCATGGAGAATTCCGCCTGGAATTCAACGGAAGTGATGAGGTACTTGAGGAACAGCCAAGATGCGAGCACTTCCTGAGGATTGTCTTTTTTGAAGATGCAGATGCTCGGGCCCTGGGAGATTATCTTCTGGTTGTCGGCGTTGGCCTGAGGGATGGAGGTTATGCCCACTTCGAACGGATACGAGCCGTCGTCGTTGGCGCTGGGGCGCTGATGGGTGGCGCCGGCGGAAGAGCCGATGCACATATAGCATCTGATGCCGTTGGTGGAAGTGAACAGGCCGGAGGTGTAGGAGCCGTAAAGTTTCTGGGTGGTGATCCAGCCGTTCTGATACCATTCGCGGAATCTCTTGACGAAATTCTTGTTGGTATCGTTATTGAACAGATAATGCTCGCCGTTGGCGCTGGTGTACGGGGATTCCAGCTGTTCGCACATAGTGATGAACCAGTTGGCTTCGCTGTCGTAGCCCATGGGGATACTGTTGGGGTCGATCTCCTTTATACGGCGGCAGAGGGCTTCCATTTCGTCCCAGGTCTTGGGAGGAGTGAGCCCGTTGGCTTCGAAGAAGGTCTTGTCGTAATAGAGCACTTCGGTGGATTTGGAAAACGGCATGGTGTACATAAGGCCGTCGCCGAACTGCATACCTTCTTCGTAGTAACCTTTGATGAAGTCGTTCTTCTGCTCTTCGGTTAGGCCGAGTATCTCTTTGGTGCCGTCGGCGCGGGTGACTTCGATCTGGCTGTCGATGATGTCGTCGAGCGTGGCGACCGCGCCGGTGAGGTTATACAGCGCTACGTGGTCGGGATAGCAATACGCCATATTGGGTTCGGTGCGGTACGAAAGCTCGGTGCTGATCTGGTTCCTTACGTCGTCGTAGCCGCCGATCTTCTCGTAGGCTATATGGATGTTGGGATAAAGCTTGTTGAATTCTTCGATATAGATATCGAGAACGTCGCTCAGGTTGGAACCCATGGTGTGGTAGAATTTGACGGTGACTTCGCTTCCGTCGTAGCCGCCCTCGGGGACTATGAAGTTGGGCGCGGCTTTTGCTTTTCCGCAGGCGCAGAGCGTGAGCGCCATGGCGGCAAGCAGGATGAAAACAAGCAGCTTTTTCATTTCGGGGGATCCTTTCTAAGTAAAAAGTATTTATGTTATAAAATCTTTTAACCTTTTATGCCGCTGCGCGAAACGCCGCGGATTATGTATTTGCGAAGGAACACGAACACCAAAAACAGCGGCAGCGAGACGAGCGCGACCGCGGCCATCTGCGCCGGATAGTTCGTTTCGCCCGCTTCATCCAGGAACGCGGTGCCGCGCAAGCCGTTGGTGATGAGCTTGTGCAGGTCGTCGTTGGCGACGAGCCGCGGCCAGATGTAGGAGTTCCAGGCGCCCATCATCTTGAGGATCGTGATCGAGATGATGGTGGGCAGCGAAAGCGGGATCATCACTTTCCACAGATATTTGATGTCGCTGGTGCCGTCGACCTTGGCGGCGAGATACAGCTCGTTGGGTATCTGCAGGAAGTTCTGACGAAGCAGGTAGATATAGAACACGCTCACCAAGAACGGGACGATAAGGACGGTGTAGGTGTTCATCCACCCGAGGTCGTTGACCGTGCCGTAGTTGGTTATGGTGAACAGCTCGCCGGGGATCATCATTGTGGCGAGCAAGCCCGCGAACAGTATGTTCTTGCCCTTGAACTGCAGTCTGGCAAACGCGAACGCCGAAAGCACGGTGATTATGAGCGAAAGGATGGTGGAAACGACGCCCACTATCACGGTGTTCAGGAACAGTCTGCCCAAATTGGCTACCCTGAACGCCTCGCTGTAGTTGGACCACATAACGTGCTGAGGCCAGAAGGTGGGGGTGCTCATACGGTATTCCTCTATGGATTTGAGCGAGGAGTTGATCATCCAGTAGAACGGGAACAGGACCACGATCGCCATAAACACGAGGAACGCGTAGGTGAGCACTTTTGCGACCACGCCGCCCGTCTTTGCGCGGCGGGTGACTTTGGAGATATCTTTTTCTTTCATAACTTTGATATTATCCGCCATTGCTCACACCTCCTCAATAATGAACGCGTTTTTTGCTGACGTAAAGGTTTATAAGCGTAACGACGAGAATGATGCCGAACAGTATGAGCGCCGCGGCCGAAGCGCGCCCCTGGTTATTGCTGCTGAGCGCGTCGTAGATGAACCCGACCATCGTATTCAGGCGTCCCGCGTCGTTGGCGGGGCCCATCGACTGCCCGAATATACCTATGACGCTGGAATACTCTTTGAACCCGCCGATGAATCCGGTTATGACGACGTAGGCGATCATCGGGGAAAGGAGCGGCACCGTTATGCGCCAGAAGGTGCGCGCGCGCGAAGTCCCGTCGACTTTGGCGGCTTCGTAATACTGTTTGTTGACGCTCTGCAGGCCGCCGAGCAGTATGAGTATCTTGAACGGCAGCGCGTTCCATACGATATACACCACCATAACGGCGATATTCGCGGCGTAGGAGGACCCGGTGTTGATCCAGTTGACGTTGGAGCCGCCGAAGAACGTGATGATGTTATTGATGATACCGGCGTTGGAAATGAGTTCGTTCTGCGTGCCGATGAAGCTGCCGACGATGTTGAACATCGCGGCGAAGACCATGCCTATGGCGATGGTGTTGGTGACGTACGGCAGGAAGAATATGGTCTGCAGCGGCTTTTGCAGCGCCTTGATGGAATTGAGGCAGACCGCGATGAACAGCGCGAGCAGCGTTGAGATGGGGACCGTGAGCACGCACATCAGCGCGGTGTTGCCGAGGCACTGCAGGAATTTCTGATATTTTACGACTTTGACGAAATTCTGCACGCCGAAGCTGAACGTCGCGCCGCCCGCGGCCTCGAGCCCTTTATATCCGTCGAGGAAAGCCATACGGACCGTGTTGATTATGGGCCATACCGTGAACACCAGCAGCAATATGATAGCCGGCGAAAGGTAGAGCCACGCTTTCCATTGTTGTTTGTTGTCTACCATTTTATGTACCCCTTAAAAACGTATTCTTTCTTCGGTGGTTTTATCGAAAATGAACACCTTGTTGGGTTTGAGCGTATACCTTACTTCGGCGAGCGTGGGATCTACGGTGACGTCGGAATTGATTATGGAACGCACGACTTTGCCGTCTTTTTCCGAAACGACGCTCATATCGCGGCCCATGACTTCGATACCGGTGAGCTTGCACACGAGAGAACCCGCGGGGTCGTAAACGAAACCTTCGGGACGGACGCCCACGGTGACTTCCCTGTCTTCGACTCCGCCGACATCAAGCACGGCGTCTTCGCCGATATACAGCGTGCCGTTTGCGACTCTGCCTTCGAAAACGTTGATGGGCGGCGTGCCTAAGAACTTGGCGACGAACAGGTTGACGGGGTCGTCGTAGACGTCCTGAGGCTTGCCGATCTGCTGGATGATGCCTTTTTTCATAACGACGATGAGGTCGGAAATGCTCATAGCTTCTTCCTGGTCGTGCGTTACGAAAACGGTGGTGATGCCGGTCTCGCGCTGGATACGGCGGATCTCTTCGCGCGTTTGAAGTCTGAGTCGCGCGTCGAGGTTGGAAAGCGGTTCGTCGAGCAGCAGCACTCTGGGCATTTTGACCAGTGCGCGCGCGATCGCCACACGCTGCTGCTGGCCGCCCGAAAGCTCGCTGGGTTTGCGGTCCATAAGCTCGTCGATCTGGACCAGGCGCGCGGCGGTGGTGGCGCGGTCGAGCATTTCGTCTTTGGAAAGCTTGTCGTCGCCTTTGAGGTTCTGCAGCGGGAAGAGGATGTTCTGCCTTACCGTCATATGCGGATAAAGCGCGTAGTTCTGGAACACCAGACCCACTCCGCGTTTTTCGGCGGCGAGATCGGTCACGTCGTCGTCGTCGAAAAAGATCTTACCGCCCGAAACCTTTTGCAGGCCGCTTATCATATAAAGCGTGGTGCTTTTGCCGCAGCCGGAAGGGCCGAGCAGCCCCACGAGCTTGCCGTCGGGGACCGTGAAAGTAAAATCGTCGACCGCTATGACCGATTCCTTGGATTTTTTGTTCCTGCTGGGAAAGATCTTGGTTACGTTTTGCAGTACTACTTTCATACTTGGCTCCTGTGTGTGTTTTATATTTTCATTTAATAATCTTCACGGGATTCGCGGTATTCTTTCTGCTCCTGCAGATACTCTTCGAGCGCTTCGCGCGTGTCGAATATCTTCTGCGTGGCGCCGTCCACCGCGGCGGTGGAGGCGAGCAGGTCGTGGATGGCGGCTCCGTTGCGCGTGCAGAGCACGAGCGCCACCTGAAGTATGAGCAGCAGACCCATAAGCACCACGCCGAGCATCCCTATGCCGTTGAACAGTATGAGGAACACCATAAACACCGGCACCATTATCTCGATCGCGTACTTGCCGAGTATCGAGCGCACGAACAGCGTGACGTTGCTTATGCGCACCCCGTCGACGCCGACGACGCAGATGTTGAACACTTTCTTGCCCACCGTCTGGCCGTTTTTGAAATAGAGCGGCACGAAGAATTCCAGCGACAAAACGGCAAGAAAAATACCCAAAGAAGTCATAAGCATAGTGAGGTTCACGACGCGTTTGTACGCGTTCGCCGTCTCTTCGTCGCCGGCGATAAGCTCTGCGATCTCGTCGTAACGGGCCTGCTCTTCTTTGGGGAGTTTCTGATATTCTTCGTTGGTTATGCTGAGCTTGACGTTATAAGTCTGCTCGAAATAGTCGTATCTCGCGGCGAGGCGCTCGTTGGCGGAATCGTAACCGGTGGCGAACGCGACCGCCGTTATAAAGCCGGCGGACAGCACGCAAAGCAGTATCACGTCCAGCACCAGGGCCGATATCCTTTTCCAGAGTCCGGCTTTTTGAAGTTCGTACGTCATGGCAGAGCATTCCTTTTTTTACAGATTTTCCACGCCTTGTTGATACACTATAATATTACCACAAAACAGCCGTTTAGTCAACTGCAAACGACAAGATTTTTGCAAAAAAAATCCCGCAGAACCGTTCTGCGGGAAGGGTTTGTTAACATAATTAGCAAATCAGCCTAAATATTTTTTTACGTCGCTTTCCGAAAGCCCGAAACGGCTCTTTGTCTGCTTCACGATCTCGTCGCGGCGCACGGCTTTGAATTATAATTATAACACGAATTGTCGAAAAATGCAATATTTTTCATTTCCGGCGTTTTTCTGCGACAAAACGGCATTTTCGCCTTGTAAAAACGCAAAAGATATGATATAATCCGGGTTAGGCAAAAGACTATATTCGAAAGGCAAAATGATGAAAGAAAAAAGACCGCTCGCAGCGCTCTTCTTCACGATGCTCAAAATAGGGCTGTTCACTTTCGGCGGCGGCTACGCGATGCTCGCCCTGCTGGAAAACGAGTTCGTGGAAAAGAAAGCCTGGATGACCAAAGACGAGTTTCTGGACATGACGGCGCTCGCCGAATCCACGCCCGGCCCCATAGCGATAAACAGCGCGACGTATATCGGATACAAAAAAGGCGGCGTTGCAGGTTCGGCGCTGGCGACGCTCGGCGTCTGCATACCGTCGTTCGTCATAATTTTCATAATTTCCCTTTTCTTTGACGAATTCTTAAAATTCGAACTCGTTGCGCGCGCGTTCCGCGGGATACAGGCGTGCGTGGTGTATCTGATCGCCGCGGCGGGGATAAAGCTTTTGAAAAGCTCGGTCAAGGACGTCTTTTCGGTCGTGATCTTCGCGCTCACGCTTATTCTCTGCGTTTGCTTTTCGCTGTTTTCGGTCAGCTTTTCTTCGGTGTTCTTCATACTCATATCCGGCGCGGTCGGTTACGCCGCGTGGCTTATAAGGCGGCGTTCGTCTTCTGAAAAGGAGGCGGAAAAATGATTTATCTAAAACTGTTCCTGGTATTCCTCGAACTCGGCGCGGTGTCGTTCGGCGGCGGCTACGGAATGATCTCGCTGCTGCGCGAACAGGTGCTTTCGCACGGGTGGA
Source organism: Clostridiales bacterium UBA1206 (assembly GCA_002310055.1). Taxonomy (GTDB): domain Bacteria; phylum Bacillota; class Clostridia; order Oscillospirales; family CAG-382; genus UBA1206. The sequence goes on from DBXS01000010.1 coordinate 17,837, forward strand.
TGACCGAGGAAAGCTTTATGAATATGCTCGCGGTATCGGAATCCACGCCCGGGCCTATTGCCGTGAATATGGCGACTTTCGTGGGCTCTGCGCAGGGAGGGCTGTTCGGCTCGTTCTGCGCCACGCTGGGAGTGGTGCTGCCCGCGTTCATAATAATGCTCGTAATCGTTTCGCTCATCCGCAATTTCATAAACCTTCCGCCGGTGCAGGGCGCGCTCGGCGGGATCCGTCCCTGCGTGGTGGCGCTCATATGCGGCACGGCGCTCATAATGGGACTGCGCGCGGTGTTCGGCGTTTCCGCCGGCGACTTCGTTTTGGATTTCGACTTGCGCGCGCTCGGGATAATCGCGTTCGTCGCGGCGTTCGCTTTCGCCTGCAAACGCTTTGCAAAGAAAAAGCCCTCGCCGATAATCCTTATAGTCATATCGGCGGGGCTCGGGATACTGTTATACTGAGCTTTGTTTAATCGAACAATACTTTCTTCATAAGGTCGGGGATCAGATACAGATCGCTGACCTTATTGTCGCGAAGCCAGCTTGCGGCGTAACGCTCGCTCCAGTCGAGGAACGCGCTTTCGCTGACTTCGGTTTTCGCGCCGAGCATACGGGCGAACCCCATGCTCAGGTAATAATCCGCTTCGGCGGCGAGCACGAGGTCTTCGTATATCTCGCCGGCGCCGAGCGACGCGAATTCTTTGGAAATGCCGAGACACACGTTTGCGTTTTCAATGAACTTCGCCGCGTCTTTTTCGCCCAGTTCGAGCGCTTTGCCGTAATAGCTGTGCACGCCGAAATGCCACTGGGTGAAGATGCCCCAGTTCATAACGCTTTCGGTCTCGCCGAGCTTTTCTATGAGCTCGACCGTTTTTCCGGTGCCGTCGCCGTATACGAGCGAAGACACCGCTTTGTTATAATCTTTGCCGAACACGTCGGTACCGCACCGCCATCCCTTGACGGCGCCGAGAACCAGTCCGTAGAGCGAGCAGTTGGCGGAACAGACGTGGCCGTAATCGCCCCACGAGGTGTTGAGGATGCCGAGCACGCCGTTCTTCATCCCGCCGTCGGCCATGGCGACTATGTTCTTGCGGGCGTATCCCAGAGCTTCGGAAAAATGGTTCCACGAAGAACAGCCCGGGCAGACCATCTGGCGCACGCCCGCGGAAGCGAATTTGTCAATGGCGCCCACGTTGGGGGCATCGCGGTAATCCCAGCAGAGCATGACCATATCCTTGGGGAAGGACGGAATGATCTCGGGATGGTTGAGCACGATGTCGCCCCACATCATAGCGGTCTTCCCGCGCGAAGAAACGTGCTCGATGAGTTTTGTGGTGAATTCAAGATACAGCTTCGCCTTGTCCTTGCCGGCGTTGCGCCCGCGGCAGAGGTCGAACGTTTCGTCACAGCAGATGTTGAAATAGCTGCTCCGAAACAGCGGTATGAACTGGTCGATGAGCGATTTTATAAGCTCGAAGCTTTCGGGATTGGAAGCGTCGATGGTGTGGTGGAGCATACGGTTCACCCAGGGGTTGGGATCGGGCTTGTAATCTTCGAGCTCGCACAGATGCGCGTAGCGCTTGGAAGAAAGCAGCCGGTAAAGGTGCCCGAAGGTGGAAAGCGACGGCACGAAATCTATGAAGTTATCGTAGCAGTAGTCGTCAAGTTCCATTATCTCCTCGGCGGTCATATAGCCGTCGGGATCGAGGAAGCAGCGGTATTCTTTGAAATCGAACGCGTGCTCGATATACACCTGCAGCATATTCACTTTGTAATACGCGAGCATGTCTATTATCTTTTTCACGCCTTCCACGGTGGGGACTCTCCCGCGCGAAACGTCCAGATAATAGCCGCGCAGCTTCATATCCGGCTCGTCCTTTATTTCGCAGTACGGCACTTTTCCGCCGCCGTTTTCGGCGAGCTGTCTGAGCGTCTGGATCCCGTAAAACGCGCCCGCGAGCGACTGCGAAGCTATCTTCACGCCGTTTGGACCGACGGTGAGCGCATACGATTCGGTATTCTTTTTGGCGCCGGCGCATACCGAAACGCAGACTCCGCAAGACGCGGGATCGAACGCCTTGTTTATTTTGGAAAAAGCTCCGGTAAGAGATTCGAGTTCGTCGGCGAGCGTCTTGCACGCCTTGAATATCCTCGCGTCGCACGCCGTGTTCATAACTATCTGCATCCCGCGCAGATCGAGCTCGCCGCGGTGGACGCGCATTCTTTTGGGGCTGGGTACGAGTGTCATTTTCAATTCCCTCTTTTCATGGTTTTTGTATGCGTATATTATAACGCTTTTGCTTTAAAATGTCAATGACGCGAAATACCGCGCGCGATAATTATTGACATCGGGTGAGGGAAATGATATAATGAACGCACAGGAGGCGGATAAATATGGAACTCTACTGCAAAGACTGCAAGCTCGTATATTCCACGCCGCGCTGCCCCGTGTGCGGCGGCAAACGCGGCACGCCCGCCTGCGGCGACGATATCTGCTTTTTGACCGAGCGCGAGCAAATGTGGGCAGAAATGCTTGAAGACGTGCTCAGGCAGAACGGCATACCGTATATCTTCAAAAACCGCTACGGCAGAGGGATCACGGTGACGCTGGGGTTCGGCTCGGAACGCGTTTCGTTCTTTGTAAAATACCGCGACCTCGCACGGGCGCAGTCGATAGTCGAAGAGCTGTTTGAAGCTCCGGCGGACGAAAACAGCTTCTCCGAAGAAACACACCGGTAAACGCTTTTTGAAAGGAGAAAACGATGCAATTTAAACGTGCTTTTATCATCCTTATTACAGTAATTCTGATTTGTACGGTCTGTGCCGCATGCGACCCGGTAACCCACGAACTCCCTGATCCGAACGGGATCACTTCATTTGTTCCCGAATCGATGACCGTCCAGCTTGTGAAATGTGAATCGCTTCAGGACATGTGGGATCTGTGGGGCACGGGGACAATAAAAGATACGTCCTCAAAAGTGTTAAAGTCGGCGCTGTATATGCTTGCAAAGGACGGCTGGAGCGATTTCTCGTCCGAAGCGAACGTTGACGCAGATATCATCTTTTTCGCCGAGCAGCAGGACGGGATAGTGATCTCATATGTCATCGACATCGACGCCGGCACAGCCGTATTTTATCCGTATTCCAACGAATACGCAAACCTGCCGCGCTATTCGCACAAACAGCTTACCGCAGACGAGATAAGCAATATAAAACAAGTGGCTTACTATTATTTCAGCGAGCATTTGGAAAATTGAAATAAGCTATAAGAATCATCTCCCGAATACGGAACGGACCGGATTCGGGAGATGTTTTTTGATCGTATGCGCTTTCAATCGCCAACGCGCGCTTTGAGGCGGTTTATCATCCGCGCCAGGCAGGAACGCATCTGCGCAAGATCGTTCAGGACCGCTTCGGTGCAGGGACCGCTTTCCATATCGGCTATTTTGAACAAGTTATCTATTCCAAGCAGCGTTTCATACGCTTCTTCGGCGAAAGCGAGCTTTTCGGCGAAGCCCGATCCGGTAAACGACGCGCATTTTTCGCGCAGTTCCGCGAGAGGCGCGTCTAATAAATCGGAAAACGCGTACGATTCGCCGTAAAGCGTATCGCGCTTGCGGAAAAAGTCGTCTATCTGCGCGGCGAGCGTTTCGTTGAGCTTATACGTCTGTACCGACGGGCGCGAATAAGCGCCGAGCTTGAGCACGCGGGTATACCGTTCGGAATTCCTGAGCCAAGATTCGCTGTTCTTGCAGGTCAAGGCAAACAGCGATTCGCCGCTCGCCCCCGCTTCGCGCGAAACGGCAAACTGGTTTACCAGCACTTGCGGAGCGGTGCCGCTGTACCCGTCCAGTCCCGTGGAATAAAAGCATTTGTCGCCTATTGCTTTGACGAAGCTCTTTGCGTTGGAAAGCACGTAGGAATTATCGCTGCTGTAGGTCATCGAAAACACTTCGTCGATCCAGCCGTTTTCGACCCACGCCGCCACGTCCTGAAATATGGTGTTCTTTGCGTTTTTCATATCGGGGTACGCGGCGACGCTGATCCACGCCTGCGGCCTTACGCGCATGACCAGTTCGTACACCTCGCCCACGAACGAAGTGATTATATTCCTGCGGAATTCGCTGAATTCCTTATATACGGCGCTTTCTTTGGACACCCTGCGCAGATCGCCGGAATATCCGCTCTGCGCCTTGAAGGCGTTTACTATATCGTCGTTGTAGCCGTAATCGTTTTCGCCGTTGAGCTCGGGGAACCGGATGTAATCGAGATGTATCCCCGCTATATCGTAATTTTCAAGCAGTTCTTCATAGACCGCAAGCACCAGCGCGCGGTTTTCGGCGTCGTATGGATCGAGGAATACGAACCCGCCCGTGGGGAGCGGATAGTAATCGTTGCCGGCGCGGTCGATGAGCCGCTTTTCCTTTGGCAGCGTGTTTGCAAGGCAGTTCGGTTCTTTCGCCAGGTTCTGCGTGAGCCCTATGCAGAAATTCTGCACCCACGCGTGGATCTCTATGCCGTATTCTTTCGCTATGCGGCAAAAGCCCTCCAGCGCGTCGTATTCGCCGTTTGCGGGATTGTGCAGCACCCCCGGCACGGACGAATATCCGATCGTATAGCCGTAATACCACGTTTCTATATACAGCGCGTTTATGTTCATCGCCTTTGCTTTTTGCAGCAGGGCGCGCACCTCTTCGTCGCTCTTTTCGGTGGAACGGTACCACGCGGCGCGGTTTTCCGCGGCTTTGGATGGTATGAGACGGTAACGCAGCTCGCCGAGCGCCGCTTTTTCGGCGGAAACGAGTTCGAGCACGGCATAATATTCTTCTGCCGCCATACGCTGCATCGCTTCGTACCTGAGGTCGCAGGCGCGCCGGAAAAGCTCGTCGCAGACGGCGTAATCGATATCGAGGAATTCCGCGCGCGCGGATCTGAGCGCGTTGTCCGCCTCGGTCAGCATCAATTCCTGCGATACGTATTCCGTGAGCGGAGTCTGTACGATGGTCACGGTGTTGTTTGCGCGGTCGAGGAACGCGTACGCGCCGTGTCTGTACGCCTCTTTGAGCGCGGTCTCGTTCTTGCCGTGGCCGGATATTACGAATCCGCCTTCGGGGATGGCGGCGTTGCCGCCGTAAACTTCGCCCACGCACATCAGGTTTTTATCCACCTGCACCTCGTAGCCGTAAGGGTTGGTGCCGGTCGTGCTTTTTCCGCTGTATATGACCAGGAAATCCTGCTGCCGCACGTCGTTGTACCTGTCCACGGAGAGCACGGTTTTTTCGTATTTGCCGTTTTGCAGATGTATCTCGGCGCCGGTTTCGCTTTGATCCGGCTTGGACGCGTTGGGACCGAACGAAAGCACAAAACCGTTTTCGGGGATATCCGTGTCGCCTTCTTCGTATACGCCGGTGATCTTTCCGTCTTCTATGACGAATTCGACCCCTCCCGCGGAAGTGCGCGTGGATTCGCCGAACGACGGCGTGTACAATATGACCGAACGCTTGTCGCGTTCACAGTCCCTGCCGGTGATACGGCAGGTCTTTGCGCCTATCACGGCGTAATCGGCGTACAGTGTTTCGACTTTTCCGGTCTTGATTATCGCCTTTTCGCCCGCCTTAACGTTTTCTCCGTGCGCGGCGTATTCCCCGCAGAACGATATGATATACGTATCCGGCATTATGATGAGCCGTTCGCCGGGTTTGCCGACGTAAACAACGGTGCGGTCCCTGACCGCGAGCTCGACGAAATCCACATCCTTTTCGGACGTTATCTCGCCGTATTCGTAATTATATATGCGCACGCAGTCGCCCGCGGGTCCGGTGTTGACTTCGGCTTCGTATATTTCGCCGCCGAGCTCGAGCCCGACGCGCTTTATTTCGGCTTCGGAAACAGGTTCGGAGCTTACGGAGCTTTCCATGCCGCTCACCTCCGTGTCAGTCATATCTTCGCCGTCCGAAACGTCGCCGGTGCCGCCTTTGCAGGCATAAACGAACGCGCACAGCAAAACTGCGGCGGCGAGCAGTAAAGCTTTGAATCTCATTTTCTTTCCTCCGTTGACTACTGTCAATATAATACCAAAACTTCCGCACGCCGTCAACACCGATTTATTCAAATACACCGCTTTTTTCGCTTGACAGCGGGAAATGTATAAAGTATAATTAAATTATAAATATGCAGCCGGAGAAGGTGACAGCGCGTGCTGAAAAGATTTATCGCCTATTACAAGCCGCACCGAAAGATGTTTTATCTGGATATGGCGGCTTCCATGCTCATTTCGCTCATAGGGATGGTCTATCCCATTGTGACGAACCTTATGCTCAAGGATCTTATCCCCAACCGCAACTACCGCGCGGTGATAATCGCCGGCGTATGCGTGCTGGCGCTTTACATAGCGCGTCTGCTTTTGCGCTATTTCGTGCAGTATTACGGCCATATGATAGGCGTGGGGATGCAGGCGCAGATGCGGCGCGACCTGTTCGCTCACCTGCAGAAGCTGCCGTTTTCGTTTTACGACGAACACGAGACCGGCAAGATAATGACGCGTATGACGAGCGATCTGTTCGACGTCAGCGAGCTCGCCCACCACGGTCCCGAAAACATAATAATCAGCTCGGTGATGCTCATCGGTTCTTTCATTTACCTCTGCACCATAAACGTGTGGCTCACGCTCATAATATTCTGCTGCGTGCCCATACTCGTTTCGGTGGCGATATATTTCCGCAAAAAGATGCGCGCCGCGTTCACCGAACGCCGCAAAGAGACGGCGGTCATCAACGGCGCGCTCGAAAGCAGCATTTCCGGCATCCGCGTAACGAAGGCGTTCACTAATTCCGAAAAAGAAAAAGAAAAGTTCGAACGCGGCAATTCGGCGTTCGTGCGCGCGTGCCGCGCGGCGTACAAGGCGATGGCGCAGTTCTTTTCCGGCACCTCGTTCATCACCGATATTTTCAACGTGATAATCCTTATAGCCGGCGGCCTGTTCCTTTACGACGGCAAAATAGATTTCGCCGAGTATTCCACTTTTATCGTTTCGGTCAACCTCTTCATCTCGCCCATCACCACGCTCATCAACTTTGTGGAATCGTACCAGAACGGCGTGACGGGGTTCAGCCGGTTCCTTGAGATACTGGACGAGAAGCCCGAAGAAGACGCGCCCGACGCCGTCGACATAGGCAAGGTCGAAGGAAAGATAGAGCTGGACGACGTTGAATTCTCGTATAACAATTCCGAAGAAGTGCTGCACGGCGTGTCGCTGACGGTGGAAAAAGGCGAAGTCCTTGCGCTCGTGGGCGCTTCGGGCGGCGGCAAGACCACGATATGCCACCTTATCCCGCGGTTCGCCGACGTCACCGGCGGCGCCATACGCATCGACGGCAGGGATATCCGTTCCGTAACTATGGATTCGCTGCGGCGCAACATAGGCATAGTGCAGCAGGACGTGTTCCTGTTCGGCGGCACGATACGCGAAAACATTCTTTACGGCAGACTCAACGCCACCGACGACGAAGTGATCGAAGCCGCCAAACGCGCCAACCTGCACGACTGGATTATGACGCTGGAGCACGGCTACGACACCGAGATAGGCGAGCGCGGCGTAAAGATATCCGGCGGGCAGAAACAGCGCATAAGCATAGCGCGCGTGTTCCTCAAAGACCCGGCGATACTCATACTCGACGAGGCGACGTCGGCGCTCGACAACGCCACCGAAATATATATTCAAAAGGCGCTCGACGAGCTCTGCCGCGGCCGCACGACGATAGTCGTCGCCCACCGGCTTTCCACCATACGCAACGCCACGCAGATAGCGGTCATAGACGGCGGCAGAGTGGCGGAGCTCGGCACGCACGAAGAGCTGATAAAGCAGAACGGTATTTACGCTTCGCTCTATTCCCTGCAGTTCAGGGAAAGCGACAGATAAACGGCATATAACGCAAAAGGCAAAGACTTTTTTAAGGTCTTTGCCTTTGTTTTATTTTATAATGAACCAATACATTTCGCACTGCGCTTTTTCATAGTCCGTGGTCTTCTGCAGTGCAAGCGACGCCTTGTTGCTTATGAACACCTGGCCGTACGGGTAAAGCCCGGCTCTCATCATCTCTCCGGTCATGAAAAGCTCCATTTCCCTGCCGTAGCCGCAGCGTCTGAAACGCGGCAGCACGTAAAGCATTCCCATGCAGCCTTCGGCGTGCACGCCTATAAATCCGACCTTTACGTTCCCGGCGCGCGCTATGAAGAGCTCTTTTCTTTTTACAGCCAGTTCGAGCATATCCTCATCCACCAGATGATAATGCCTGCGCACGAACGGAAGATCGTCCGGCGTCGCGGCGCGCATATCCAGCCGCTTTTCATATTCCGGCGGCTCTTTTCCCAAATATACGTACTGCCTGCATTCGGTGAACGTGGCGCGGGGGTACGTTTTTTGTATATATTCCGCCGTTTCAGCCGTAAAGACTTCACATTCGTCGCCCGGCGCGAGCGGATGAGAAGCGAGCAGCTTTTCCGTTTCCGCGGCGTCGGGAGACGCAAGGAAATATATGCCCGAAAAAGCTTCGCGAATAAAGAGCCCGCGTTCGCTGTGCGCGATTACCTGCGCGCTGCCGCGCTTTATGCAGTTCATCATCCCGCAGTAGCGCGGGATATCGGTCAGCAGGAATTCGTAAACGCCGTTCATTCCGCGTTCTCCCAGCGGTGCATATTGCGCTCGTGCTTGGCGTAATACGCGCTTTCCATCTCGTCGGGCTCTATGCCGTAGCATATCAGCACGTCGTTCAGATACATGAGCACGTCGCACATTTCTTCCGTAAAGCGCGCACGCGCTTCGCCTTTTTCAAGGATGGCTGCGTCGCCGTCTTTTTTTATCACGTCCGCCGCCTCGCCCGCTTCTATCATCATCCACAAAAGCTTGCTCCGCGCTTCATCGGGGCCGCACGGCGGCCAAAGGTTCCTGTATTTGTCCTGCAGCTCTTTCTGGAGCCGCTGCATTTCGTCAAAGCCGATCTTGTTCATAAGTCCAACCGCCTTTCTTATACAAAATATAACACAAGCGGCGGAATAAATCAAGTTATTTTTGCCCTGCCCGCACGGAACGACGTTTTACGACCGCAGTGATGGTATATAATGGCACGCAAAGGAGGCAAAAAGCAATGGAACACACGATAAAAAGCGAAAACGGCGTTATGACTGTATACCTGCGGGGCGAGATGGATCACCACAACGCCGCGCCGCTGCGTGAACAGATCGACGCCGCGCTGACGTTTGAAAACCCCGCCGTGCTGAAGCTGGACCTTTCGGAGATCGCGTTCTGCGATTCTTCGGGTCTGGGATTCATCATGGGGCGTTACCGCCGTATGGAATCCGCCGGCGGAAGCATGGTCTTAGTCAACCCTTCCGAACCCACTATGCGGATACTCAGGCTCGCGGGAGTGGATTCGATAATAAACGTAGAATACACGAAAGGAGCGGCAAAATGAAAACTTCACCGCAAAACCGGTTCAAATGCGTTTTTCCCGCCAAATCGGCGAACGAAAGCTTTGCGCGGATGATCGCTTCGGCGTTCGTCGCACAGCTCGATCCGCGCGTGGACGAGCTCGCCGATCTCAAGACCGCCGTGAGCGAAGCAGTCACAAACGTCATAGTCCACGCCTACTCGGGGACGGATATCCCGCCGGAAGAACGTGTAGTCATAATGAGCGGCGAACTGCGCGAAGGCAGGCGGATCGCCGTGACCGTGAAAGACCGCGGAAAAGGAATAGAAGACGTAAAGAAAGCGCGCGAGCCGCTTTTCACCACTTCCGCCGCCGAGGAGCGTTCGGGGATGGGATTCACCGTGATGGAAACGTTCGCCGATACGGTAAAAGTCGCGTCGCGCCCCGGAAAAGGCACTTCCGTGCGGCTTTACAAGCGTTTTACTTAAATGACGTTCGCCGAGATCAACGCGCCCGAACAGCTCAAGAAGGCGAAAGAGGGCGACAGGGCGGCGTTCGACCGCATAATAGCGGCGAATCTGGGGCTGGTGCGTTCGATCGCATCTCGCTTCACCGGGCGCGGCACCGAATACGAAGATCTGGTGCAGATAGGCAGCATAGGGCTCATAAAGGCGCTCAAAAACTTTGACCTTGGCGCAGGCACGTGTTTTTCCACCTACGCGGTCCCTATGGTGACGGGCGAAATAAAAAAGCATCTGCGCGACGACGGCGCCATAAAAGTCTCGCGCAATATCAAGCGCGACGCGACGAACGTGGCGCGCAAACGGCAGGATTTTATGAAAGAAAACGGCCGTGAACCCACGGTGAACGAACTCGCGTCGCTTACGGGCATTTCCGCCGAAAACGTCGTCGCCGCGTGCGAGGCGAGCGCGCCTATGCTTTCGTTTTCCGCGCCGCTGGGCGACGCCACGCTCGAAAACCTTGTGGGGACCGACAACATAGCCGAAACGTGCGAAAAACTATCGCTCCGCCAGGCGATTTCCCGGCTGGACCCCGAAGAGCGCGCGATAGTGGAACTGCGGTATTTTCTGGGAAGATCGCAAAAAGAGACCGGCGAAAGACTGGGACTCACTCAGGTCACGGTCTCGCGCCGGGAAAAGAATATACTCAAAAAACTGCGGGAATCGCTGTTATAATCCGCCGCCCGGCCTTTTGCGCGCGTGCGGGACGAGCTTGAAGCCCGAAACGCCGCCGCGTTCCATTGCGCCGAAAACGCGCTTTTTGAACCCGTGGTCTTCGCGCTCGCGTTCGCGGATGAAGGTCTTCATCTTTTCGCGGTCGGTGAATCCGTCGGCGGGGCAGGTCTTTTGTACCACTTCTATGCCTTCGGCTGCGACGAAACGCTTTACGTCGCTTTCGGGCGTGTAGATCAGCGGGCGGATGAGGGTAACGCCCGTGCGGTCGAGGTACGTCACCGGCGAAAAACAGCCGATGCGCCCTTCGTTGAAAAGGTTCATGAAAAACGTTTCGAGTGCGTCGTCGTAATGATGCCCCAAAGCGACCTTTTTTATCCCTTCGGCGACCGCGGTATCGTAAAGCGCGCCGCGGCGCAGATTGGCGCACAGCGAGCACGGATTGCTTTCCCTGCGCAGTTCAAAGACGATCTGGTAGATATCGGCCTTTTTGATTATCAGTTCGACCTCCAGCTCGTCGCACAGCCGCTTTACGGGCCCGAGGTCAAGCCCCGGAACGCCGGTATCGAGGCATATCGCCTTGACTTCGAACGGCTGCGAATAGAAACGCGAAAGCGCTTTGAGCGCACAGAGCAGCGTGAGGCTGTCCTTGCCGCCGCTGACGCCGACCGCGACCGTATCGCCCGCGGATATCATATCGTACCCGTCGACGGCGCGCCGCACCTGGGAAAGCAGTTTTTGTATGTGTTTGAATTCTCTCATATTATCACCGCATTCTTTATATCACAAAAGCCGCCGAAACACAAGCGCCATTTTGTAAAAATGTACGGCGGCGTGCGGCGAAATGCGAAAAAAACGCACGAAAACGTAAAAAATGCGAAGAATTTTGATTTTTTTTAAAAAAACTCTTGACAAACGGGATTTTTCTGTTATAATACGCAGGCAAGTTAAAAAACACAAAAGGAGAAAAGTTCCAAAATGACTTCATTCATGGCAAAAAAAGAGGAAGTCGAACGCAAGTGGTACGTTATCGACGCCGCCGGCAAAACGCTCGGCAAAGTCGCAGTTGCCGCCGCGACCGTCCTCAACGGTAAACACCGTCCCGAATACACCCCGCACGTTGACTGCGGCGAATGCGTTATTATCGTAAACGCAGAAAAAGTCGTCCTCACCGGCAGAAAACTCGATCAGAAGACCTATTACCATCACAGCGGTTACGTAGGCGGTCTCAAAGCGGTAAAATACCGCACGCTTATGGCGACCAAACCCGAAATGGTCGTAGAGCTCGCGGTCAAAGGCATGCTTCCCAAGAACAAGATCGGCGCCGAAAGTTTCAGAAGACTCCGCGTTTTCAAAGGCCCCGACCACAAGCAGCAGGCTCAGCAGCCCATAGCGCTTGAAGTAAAGTAAGGAGGAAGCTACGATGACTTATACATCTTCTAAACCCTATTTCTACGGCACCGGCAGAAGAAAATCCTCTACCGCCCGCGTTCGCCTCGTCCCCGGCTCCGGCGTCATCACCGTCAACAAAAAGGACGTCGACGAATATTTCGGTCTCGATACCCTTCGTCTTATAATAGACCAGCCGTTCAACGTTACCGGCACCATGGGCAAGTTCGACGTCATCGCCACCGTCGAAGGCGGCGGCATTTCCGGCCAGGCGGGCGCCGTGCGTCACGGCATTTCCCGCGCGCTGCTCCAGGCGGGCGACGAATATCGCGCTCCGCTCAAAAAAGCGGGTCTGCTCACCCGCGACCCCAGAATGAAGGAACGCAAAAAGTACGGTCTCAAAGCCGCACGCCGCGCTTCCCAGTTCAGCAAACGTTAACACGTTTTACGCATACGAAACAGCCGCAGGCAAGAACCTGCGGCTTCGTTTTTATTTTGCTATCTGCCTTATTTTCGCGACGGCGCGCGTTATCAAATCGACTGCATACGCGACTTCCTCGCGCGTGTTGAACGCCGAAAGCGATATCCTAAGTTCGCCTTTGGCTATTTCGGGCGGGACGCCCATCGCCGTCAGCGCGCGGCTCGGTTCGTTATGATCGCCGCGGCAGGCGTTCCCCGAAGAGACCGCTATGCCCGCCATATCGAGCAGCGAAGCGAGCGAAGGGCCCTGCGCGTTTTCGAAACAGATCTGCAGTATCCCGGGCAGGCGTTCGACACCGGCGCAGATTACGTGCGCGCCTTCTATGCGCATAAGCCCGCGTTCGGCGAACTCGCGCAGTTCGGCGACTCGAGATGCGGCGGAGGAAAGCTCCTTTACGCTTTTGCGCAAAGCGAGCGCCGTACCGAATGAAGCGATACAGTCCTGAGTCCCCGCGCGCATACCGTTCTGCTGAGTCCCGCCGACAATGAACGGCGAAGCTTTTCCGCCGCGAACGTACAGTAATCCCGCGCCTTTGGGCCCGTGGAATTTGTGCGCGGACGCCGAAAGCATATCGACTTTCGTCTTTGAAAGATCTATCGGGATATGCCCGACCGCCTGGACGGCGTCGGTGTGGAAGGCGATCCCCTTTTCGCGGCAGAGCGCGGATATTTCTTCCACAGGCTGGATCGCGCCGGTCACGTTGTTCGCGTACATCACGCTGACGGCGGCGGTCCCGGGCGTGAGCGCGCGCAAAACGTCTGCGGCGGCGACGCGCCCGTCGGGGGAGCATTTTATGGTATTCACGCTGTCATAATACTTTTCCGCGGCGCGCAGCACGGCGGCGTGCTCGATCGCCGAAACGGCGACTTCCCTTTTGCCCTGCGCGCACGGCGAAGCGGAAAGCGCGTAAAGCGCCCAGTTGTCGGATTCCGTGCCGCCGGAGGTGAAGAATACCTCGCCTTCGTCGCAGTTCAGGCATTCAGCTATTATGCGGCGCGCCTTTTTGATAAGCTCCGCGGACTTTGCGCCTTCGGCGTGGGACGACGACGGATTGCCGTAGTATTCTTTTGCAAGCGCGAACATTTCGCCGGCGACTTCGTCATATATCCGCGTCGAGGCGGCGTTATCAAGATATATCCTGCCCATAGCGCGTTTCCCTTTCACTTGACAAAACGAAAATGAGTGTTATAATGATACTGTAACGATCCAGTAAAACCCCCGAACGAGGTGAAGATATGAAAGAACTCCACGTAAAAATGCCCGACGACGGCGAGACCGCGCTCATAGCCGAGACGTTCAAAGTCATAAGCGACCCCACGCGGCTCAAGATACTGTTCCTGCTCTGCCACAGCGAGCAGTGCGTGAACGGCATAGCCGCTTTTATGGAAATGTCGCCGCCCGCGGTGGCGCATCATTTAAGACTGCTCAAATCGAACGGTCTGCTTTCGGCGCGCCGCGACGGCAAAGAGGTCTTCTACACCCTCGCCGACACCGAATACGCTTCCACCGTGCACCGCACCATAGATACCGTTTTCGGCTGCAAATGCTCGGTCTGTTCGGGAGCCAAGAGCGGACGTAAATGCAAGTGCGATAAATGAATATTACGGCTGCGCCGCGGGCAAACGTCCGCGGCGGCTTTTTTATTCGGTTTCGCCCGGGAGCTCGAATATCACCGATTCGTACGGCCTGAGCCCGTAGGTCAGCCGGTACGGATATCCGTCGCATTCGCCCGCGGCCGCTTCAAGCGGCGGGATATCGCCGTTTTCCGCCGGGCCTCCGCCGCCGGGAAGCGTGTCGTAGGTGCTGAAAACGCGTTGGTACATACCGGGAAGCGGGACGCCGAACGAATAATTGCCGTACCCTACCGGCGAAAAGTTGCACACCACAGCCAGTGCGCCGCCGTAGGAAAACGGATTGCGGCGGATAAAGCTCACGGTGTTGCGCGGTGCGTCCGCGCGGTTTATCCACTGGAAGACGCGGGAATCGCGCCCGTCGGTGTAAAGACATTCGTATTTTTTATATATCGAAAGCAGCGATCTCACGCATTCCATAACGTCGCGGTGCCACATATCGCTCGCGCGGTGCCATTCGATCTGGCGGTCTTCCATCCATTCGCCCTCGCTCGCGATATCCTGCCCCATAAACAGCAGTTTTTTGCCGGGGAGCGTGAACATATACGTGTAAAACGTCTTGAGCGCGCCGAATTTGTCGGGCATCGAGCCCGGATTCTTGAGCAGCATCGACTTTTTGAGATGCACCACCTCGTCGTGCGAGATGACGAGCACGTAATTTTCGTTGAACGCGTATTCGGGCGGATGCGTGAGCAGGTCGTGATGATACTTGCGGTATATGGGATCTTTTTCTATGTATTTGAGCATTTCGTTCATCCAGCCCATATTCCACTTGAACATAAAGCCGTAGCCGCCGTATTCGGGATCGGTGGTCATGCCCGCTTCAATGGACGAATCCTCCGCCATAACGCAGGCGGTGGAGTTATGCTTGACCGCCGAATTGAGCTGCCTGAGAAACGCGCGGCTTTCGAGATTTTCGCTGCCGCCGAATCTGTTGGGGCGCCACGGATCGCGGCTGAAATTGGTAAACAGCATTGCCGCCACGGCGTCGACGCGCAGCGCGTCGGCGTGGAATTCGTTTATCCAGTACATTACGCTGGAAATGAGGAAGCTTCGCACCTCGGGTTTGCCGTGGTCGAACGCCATCGTGCCCCATTCGGGATACTCCGCGAGCAGCGGATCGGCGGATTCATAAAGCGCGCTGCCGTCGAAATGCTCGAGCCCGAAATCGTCTTTGGGAAAATGCGCCGGCACCCAGTCGATTATGACGCCTATGCCGTTTTGGTGCAGATGGTCTATGAAATATCTGAAGTCGTCGGGCGTGCCGTGGCGCGACGTAGGCGAAAAATACCCCGTGACCTGATACCCCCACGAGCCGTCGAAAGGATATTCGCATATACCCATAAGCTCCACGTGGGTGTAGCCCATAAACTTTACGTATTCGGCGAGCTGGTGCGCAAGCTCGCGGTAATTGAGAAAGCCGTCTTTGTTTTTGCGGTAGTCCTTTTTCCACGAGCCGAGATGCACTTCGTAGATGGCGACCGGCTTTTTCCACAGCGACGAGCTGTCGCGAGAAGCCATCCATTCGCCGTCGTGCCATTTATATCCGTTAAGCGGCCATACCACCGAAGCGTTGGAGGGACGAAGCTCGGAATAAAACGCGTACGGGTCGGATTTATACCGCGTCACGCCGTCGGCGCCCAGCACGGCAAAGCGGTAGCTGTCGCCCTTTTTCATCCCGGGCAGGAAGACGGTCCACACACCGTCCTTGCATTCCATTTTGTCGCATCCGGCGGTCCAGCCGTTGCCGCCGTGCATAACGCTTACTTCGCGCGCGTTGGGCGCCCATACGCACAGCTCTACTCCTTTTACGCCGCCGCGCGTTGCGATATGCGCGCCGAAACGGCGGTAGCTCTGGTAATTAGTCCCCTCGCGGAACAAAAATCTATCGTATGAAGAAAACCATATCCTTTTGCGTTCCGTTCCCTGCGGCATTCTATCAGCTCCTTTTTGATCATTATATCACAAACGATTTGCCTTTTCAATATTTTAACGTATAATTTTGCCGGCGTCAGACGGCGCAAATAATATACGGCAAAACCGCAAATAAACGCATACGGAAAAAAATACCTGTAATAATCCCGCCGCGCGGCGGCAGAATATTAGCGAAGGCAAAAAGACCTTTGAAAAACAAAACAAAAGGAGAAAAAAACGATAATGGCTAACAAGTCTCTCGTTCCCGAAGCAAAAGAAGCTCTTAAGAAATTCAAGATGGAAGCCGCCAACGAAGTAGGCGTCAACCTCAAGCAGGGTTACAACGGCGACCTCACCTCCAAGCAGGCGGGCAGCATCGGCGGTCAGATGGTCAAGAGAATGATCGAAAACGCCGAACATTCGATGAAATAAGAGCGCATATAAGCGGTGATTTACGCACCCTGAAGATGCGAAAAAAGAGGCTCGGAGGTAGTTTTTACCTCCGAGTATCGTTTTTTGTAAGTTATTGACCCGATCTCCTCAAGATAAGGTGCTTCAACGAAAAACTCGACTGCCGTACGTCTGTACGCCGACGCTCGTTTTTCGTCGAAAATCGCCAGCTTCTATGCGCTCTCCGGCGCTTTGAATATAAGCGGCGATTTACGCACCGGTATTATGCAAAAAACGCTCGGAGGTAGTTTTTTACCTCCGAGTATCGTTTTTATTGGATTTCGTATTATATACGCGTTTTCGCCATGGCGGCTATCTCGCGGCAGAAGATCTTCACTTCTTCCGCCGTGTTCTGTTTTCCCAGGCTTACGCGGACGCCGCCGGAAAGCGTGCCGAGCGCGCGGTGGGCGAGCGGCGCGCAATGGAAGCCGCCCCTCACGCATATCCCTTTGCGCGCAAGGCGTTCGGTGACGTCTTCGCAATCCATGCCTTCTATATTGAAAAGCAGCACCGGCAGACGTTCTTCGCCCTTATCGGGGCAATATACCGTAACTCCTTTGATATCGCGCAGCGTATCGCACAGCAGATCGAACGCCGAAAAATCGGAATAAAGCGAAAATTCGTCCAAAGCCGCCGAAAGCCCCGCGAACAGCGCGACCGCGGGCGTTCCCGCCTCGAGCCGTTCCGGCAGGAAAGGCGGCATATCCTCATCGAGCGAATACACGCCCGTACCGCCTTCGAGTATCGTGGCGGGCGTGATATCGAGAGCGCGGTTTATAAGCAAAAGCCCCGTCCCCATCGGACCGCCCAGACCTTTGTGCCCGGCGCAGCATACGATATCGACGCCGGTGCGCTCGAGCGAAACTTCGCGATACCCGGCGGTCTGCGCCGCGTCGACGACCGCGAGTGCGCCGTTTTCGTGCGCGTGCTTTACGAGCGCGGCGAGCGGGAGCAGTTTTCCGCACACGTTGGACCCGTGCGTGAACACGGCTGCGGAAGCGCCTTTGACTTTTCCGGCAAAATCCTCCGCGGCGTCTTTGGCGAGCGCGTCGAAAGATACGAGCTCTATGCGGCCCGCGCCGCGCATTGAATAGAGCGGGCGGCACGCAGCGTTGTGTTCAAGGTTGGAAAGCAGGACTTTTCCGCTATTTATATATCCTTTGACCGCCATATTCAGCGCCGCCGTGCAGGAAGGCGCGAGTATCACGCGCTCCGGATCGGTGCCGAACGCGCGTGCCGCTTTTTCGCGGCATTCGTACATAATCTTCGCCGCGCGCATAGCGGGCGCGTGGCCTCCCCTGCCCGGGTTGCCGCAAGAGCGCATAGCTTCCGCAACGGCGCGCACCGCCGCCGGGCTTTTGGGGTACGAAGTGGCGGCGTTGTCGAAATATATCATCCACGCCGCCTCTCGTCCACGGCGCCGATCACGTTTATCCCGCTTTGCGCAAGGATCTTGAGCGCCGTTTCGCGGTCGCCGTATAATTCCACTCCGTAACCGCAGCCGCGCACTTTTTCCACGTCGGGCGATTTTACGGGGTACGCGCGCATCCCTTCCGCCGCGAGTATCCCCGCCGCTTTGTACGCGTAGGTGACGGAGGTCAGCACCAGGGTACATTTGTTCATTCTGCATCACTCCTTCGCTACATTATATGAAATATGCCGGGCAGATGCAAAATAAAAGCTCCGCGGCGTTCGGCGCGGAGCGTTACATTCATTTATTCAGTTTCATCACCTTGAGCGGTTTCTTCACTCGGCGGGCGTATTTGATGGTATACGCCGTGCCGGGCGAGCTGCCGTCCCAGAAAGCGAGCACCAGATCGGCGAGATCGACTATGCGCTTGTTGCGCACCAGCGGCGCCGCCTTGCCGTGGCGGTCGTAATCCGGGCGGATGATATGCTTGGAAATACCGCGGCTGTCCGCGCAGCGCTCGGCGGACCGGTCGACGCCCGCGGCGCCGCCGGTGATTATCTCGGTGGCGCCCTGCGGGATGTATTTTGCGATATCGGAATTTATGCCTCTGGAACCGATCACGGCGACTTTCATAATACTGCGCTCCCTTGTTTTCGTACTTTCGATTATACTTTATAAGCGCCGGTTTGTCAATACGCGGTTTTGTTATGAAAATGAGTTTTAAAAGGTGCGAAAATATGCAAAAAAATATTCAAAAGCTATTGACAAAGCGGCCGCGTTTGTGTATAATGGCTTTACCTCTGCGAAAAGAGGGCTTTTTCCCTTATGCTCACGGTTTTTTCGATTTCCGCCGCGGGCGTTTTACAGAGGGAGGTTACATTAATATGGAGGTGCCGAAAAAATGAGAGTTAAGATCACAATGGTTTGCAGCGAATGCAAACAGAGGAACTACGACACTGTCAAGAACAAAAAGAACGACCCGGACAGACTTGAAATGAAAAAATACTGCAAGTTCTGCCGCAAACACACTCTTCATAAAGAGAGCAAGTAAGGGGTACGCGCAATGGCAGAAAACGAAAAGAAAACCAACCGTATCGTCAAGTTCTTCAGGGATTTGAGAAGCGAAAGAAAGAAAGTCACCTGGCCCACCGTCAAAGAGACCACCAAACAGACCGGCGTCGTTATAGTGGAGCTCATAGCCGTGGCCGCCATAGTCGGCGTTCTCGACCTCGCTTTCAGCAAGCTCTTCATGTGGCTTGCGCAGATTATCTGACGGGGGCGGTCCGCAATGGCGATCGCAAGTGATTCCACTCCCCGCTGGTATGTAATTCACACATATTCCGGCTACGAAAGCAAAGTCGCCGGCAATATCGAAAAGATCGTGGAAAACCGCGGTTTGTCCGATATGATCTTCGACGTAAAGGTCCCGACCGAAAAAGTCGTCGAAGTCACGGGCAGCAACAAAGAAAAGGAAATCGAACGCAAACTTTTCCCGAGTTATGTTCTGGTCAAAATGATCATGAACGACGTAAGTTGGCACATCATACGCAACACCACCGGCGTGACGGGTTTCGTCGGCCCGGGATCCAGCCCCGTAGCGCTTTCGGACGCGGAAGTTGAAAAACTGGGTGTGGAAACCAAGGTCATAGAGATCAAGTTCGCCGTGGGCGACAACGTGCGTATCACCGGCGGCGCGCTCACCGGGCTCATAGGGCTCGTCGAGGCGATATCCGACGATAAGCAGAAAGTCAGCGTAAGCGCCAACATGTTCGGCCGCGAAACCAAAGTAGAAATAGACGTTTCGCAGGTCGCGCCGCTATAAAATCGGCAAAACGGCCGGCGGGAATATTGCCGTTTCCGCGTATATACGGCCGTGTGGGAGGGACAAAGTCCCGTAAAATTCTACCACATTCGGAGGTGTAAAAACAATGGCAAAGAAAATTATAGGTTTTATCAAACTTCAGCTCCCCGCAGGTAAAGCGACTCCGCAGCCGCCCGTAGGCCCCGCCCTCGGTCAGTACGGCGTTGCCATCCCTATGTTCACCAAGGAATTCAATGAACGCACCAAGAACGATATCGGTCTCATAATCCCGGTAGTCATCACCGTTTACGCCGACCGTACGTTCTCCTTCATCACCAAGACTCCGCCCGCAGCCGTCCTCATCAAAAAGGCCTGCAATATCGAAAGCGGATCCGCTACTCCCAATTCCAACAAAGTGGCTAAGATCACCAAAGATCAGATCAAACAGATAGCCGAAACCAAAATGCCCGACCTCAACGCCGCTTCGCTCGAAGCCGCGATGAGCATGATCGCCGGCACCGCCCGCAGCATGGGCGTTGAAGTTATAGACTAAGGGGGAGCGCAACGATGAAAAGAGGTAAAAATTACAACAGCGCCGCAGCCGCAGTGGAAAAACTCAAGGTTTACGATTCCGCAGAAGCGCTCGCGCTCGCATGCAGCATTTCCAAAGCAAAATTCGACGAAACCGTTGAAGTTCACGTTCGCCTGGGCGTCGACTCGCGTCACGCAGACCAGCAGGTCAGAGGCGCCGTGGTGCTTCCCAACGGCACCGGCAAGACCGTAAGAACTCTCGTCTTCGCCAAAGGCGATAAAGCCAAGGCAGCCGAAGAAGCCGGTTCCGATTTCGTCGGCGCCGAAGATCTCGTCCAGAAGATCCAGAAAGAAAACTGGTTCGATTACGACGTGGTCATCGCCACTCCCGATATGATGGGCGTCATCGGCCGTCTGGGCCGTGTGCTCGGTCCCAAAGGCCTTATGCCTAACCCCAAGGCCGGCACCGTCACCATGGATATCGAAAAAGCGGTCAAAGAAGCCAAAGCCGGTAAGATAGAATACCGTCTTGACAAGACCAACATCATCCACTGCCCCATAGGCAAAGTTTCGTTCGGAGCCGAAAAACTGCAGGAAAACTTCGTCACCCTGCTCGGCGCCATCATCAAAGCCAAGCCCGCCGCAGCTAAAGGTCAGTATATCAAATCCTGCACCGTAGCTTCCACCATGGGCCCCGGCATAAAGATCAACACCGCTAAGATCATCTGATTTTAAGTTTGATTTTTATAAAAAAAGTCTTGACAACCCGCAAATAATATGTTATATTATTCGGGCTGAATAAAAAGTTCGCAGACAGCAGGTACGTTCGTTCAAAGGCAAAAGCCGCCGGCCGAGAACAGTTTTAAGCTTTTTCACAAGGTTTTAAAATGCTCTCACGGCGCTGTCGCCCGCGGGAGCATTTCCTGTTGTATGCCCCAAAATTTACCCGGAGGTGAAACCATTTGGCAAACGCACAGATCCTTGAACAAAAGAAGCAGATCGTCGCCGATCTTGTCGAAAAGATCAAAAATTCGGCAGCAGGCGTTATTGTGGATTACAAGGGTATCACCGTTGAAGACGACACTAAGCTCCGCGCTGATTTGAGAAAAGCCAACGTCGAGTATATGGTCGTCAAAAACACCCTCACGTCCAAAGCGTGCGACATCATAGGGTTCGAGAACATCAAAAAAGTGCTCGAGGGAATGACCGCTATAGCGATTTCCGAAAAAGACCCCGTCGCCGCCGCAAAGATCATTGACGAATATGCGTCCAAGCACGACAACTACCAGATCAAAGCCGGCTTTTGCGAAGGCAAAGAGCTCAACGTCGACGAAGTAAAAGAACTCGCCAAGACGCCCAGCTTCGAAGCACTCATCGCCAAAATGCTCGGTTCTCTGCAGTCTTCGCTCTACAACCTCGCTTACGTTCTGCAGGCGATCGTTGACAAAGACGGCAGCGCCGCTCCCGCAGAAGAAGCGGCTCCCGCAGCCGAATGATCGGCAAAATCATTTATTTAAAATAACGGAGGAATTATTATCATGGCTAATGAAAAAACCACTCAGATCCTTGAACTCGTAAAATCTATGACCATTCTCGAAGTTGCCGATCTCGTTAAGGCGCTCGAAGAAGAATTCGGCGTTTCCGCAGCCCCCGTGGCAGTCGCAGCAGGCCCCGCAGCCGCAGCCGCTCCCGCCGCTGAAGAAAAGACCGAATTTGACGTTGAACTCACCGGCTTCGACGCCGCTGCCAAGCTCAAAGTCATCAAAGCCGTCAAAGACATCACCGGCCTTTCGCTCGGCGAAGCCAAAGATCTTGTTACCGCTGCTCCCAAAGCCGTTAAGACCGGCGTTTCCAAGGAAGAAGCCGAAGATCTTAAGAAACAGCTCGAAGAAGTCGGCGCTCAGATCACCATTAAGTAATATCTTAAAGGTAAAAAACAAAGGCATAATACGGGCGACCGCATTATGCCTTGTATTTTATTAAAGCAGAGGTCAAAAGGTATGAAAAAGATTCTTTGCATAATACTTGCGCTCGCCGTCGCAGCGTGCGCGCTGTGCGCGTGCGCAAAAGAAGGATCGAAAAAAGAAGACGTACGCAAATCGATGTATTCCGAGCTCGAAGCGTTTTACAAAAACAAACGGCCCGCCGACCTTAACGAGTTATCTTCTCTTTTTGCGTCCGGAGCGGACCTTGGGGAGTTTGACTGCTCGGCGCTGTTTGGAGAAAACGTTTCGGACCCCGATTACGTCGCCGCGTACTGCCTACTTAAAAAAGCGGGTCATCCGACGGCGCAGAGCGCAGACGCCGGGACGCGCGTAACGCGTTTGCAAAGCGCGAATATCGAAATGCTTTCCACGCGCGAGCTTTACGAGACCGTGCTGGCGCTCACGCTTTACGGCGCGGAGTTCGACAAAGGCGCCGTCGCGCAGAGTCTGATCTTGCGTCAGGACGAGATATCCGGCGGCTCGTACGACTACCCGCAGACCGGCGGAGGCAGCGCGCGTGTGAGCGCCGAAAACGCCGCATATTCCCTGCTTTGCTATATGCTCGTACGCGATTCGGTGCGCACGACCTTGCTTGAAGACGCCCTGCACGATTCCGCGCTGGTTTACTTAGGCAACTGCATAGACGAAAACAATACGGTGCGCGGCGTTGACGGAAAAGCGAACAGCGCCGTCACGGCTAAAGTGCTCGTAGCCCTTATGGTCTGCGGCGTGCCGCAGAACGGCGAGATAGCCTCCGCGCTGCTTAACGCGATACACAACTTTGCCGTCTTTAAAAACGGCGCGCTCATCGGCTACCGCGAGACCGAAGACGATGATGCAAAAAGAAGTACCGCCGCGGAGATAATGTTCTGCGTGACCTGCGCGTTATACGGAAACCCGTATTTCGGCGCAACGCTTTCCCCCGCGGGCGGTACTCAGAATAACTGAATATCAGTCGATATTTACGAGTTTGCCCGTTTGTGCGGATTCGTAAATGGCGTCGATCATTTTCATCAGCGTCACTCCGTCCTCTGCGGGAGCGCGGCATTCTTCCTTGCCCTGCGCGCAGTCGACGAAGTGGCGTATTTCGTTTTCAAAGAGCCCGTTGAACGCCAGCGCGGTATTCCCGCTCGGGCGCACATCCACGAGCATACCGTTCATATCGGTATAGAATTCTATCTGCGGATCGATCCTCGCGCCAGACTTGGTGCCGAACAGCTCGATATTGCCGATATCCTGTTTGATATTGAGGTTGAACGAGGCTTCGACGCTGAGCGTGAGACCGTTGTCGAACTTTATTATCGCGCCCACAAAGTCTTCTACGTCGTATTTGAATTCCTTTACGGCGCTGGAAGTGGAAGCCATCCAGGTCTGACCGCCGTGCGCGCGGTCGAAGCCCAGATTATCGTATGTGAAGCCATACGCCGAAACGGGCTTTGGATTGTGGCACAGGTAGCGCACAAGATCCATAACGTGCACGCCCAGATCAATGAGCGGACCGCCGCCCGAATACGCTTTGTCGCCGAACCATCTGCCCGGGCAGCCGTTGCGGCGCAAATAGGTCGCCTTGGCGTAATAGATATCGCCCATCGAGCCGGCGTCGATAAAGGTCTTGAGTATGTCGGCGTCGTTGCCGAAACGGCGCACGAAACCTATTTGCAAAAGCTTGCCGCTCTTCTTTGCGGCGTCGCACATTTCCTGCGCCTCAAAACGATTCATCGCCATGGGCTTTTCGCAGATGACGTTCACGCCCGCGTTCAGCGCGGCGACAGTGGGCGCCTTGTGGGCGGCGTTCCAGGTGCAGACCGAAACGGCGTCCAGCTTTTCGTTCGCCAGCATATCTTCGTATTTTTCGTACACGCGCGCCCCGGGGACTCCCAGCCGCGTACCGAAACGCTTTGCTTTTTCGACGTCCAGGTCGCACAGCGCGACGACTTCGACATCGGGGTGCGCCTTGTACCCCGCCATATGGAATTCGGCGATACCGCCGGTGCCTATGATACCTACTTTGAACTTTGCCATAAAAACGCCTCCCGCTTTATTTCTTTGCCATATTATAGCACCGCGCGTGCATTTCGTCAAGAATTTTCAAAAATTTGTTGCTTTACGCGGCGGGATATAGTATAATATACAAAATATATCATTATAGAGCGGTCGCTTTTCCGTTTTACGGACTCATAATGAATTCCAAAGGAGCATGACATGACCAGAATACTCGTATGCGACGACGACGCCGACATCGTTTCGGCGGTAAAAATATATCTTTCCGCTGAAGGCTACAACATCATCGGCTGTTCAAACGGCGCCGACGCGATCGAAGCCGTAAAAAACGAGCCGGTCCAGCTTGTGATAATGGATATAATGATGCCTAAGATGGACGGGATCACCGCCGTGGCGCAGATACGCGCGTTTTCCAACGTGCCGGTGATATTCCTTTCCGCCAAGGGCGAAGATACCGACAAGGTGCTGGGCCTTAACATAGGCGCCGACGATTACATCACCAAGCCGTTCAATCCGGTGGAACTGACCGCGCGCGTCAAGGCGCAGCTGAGGAGATATATGAATTTCGGCGGCTCGAGAGGCGCCGAAAGCGAGATACGCATAGACGGCATAGTGCTGAACGATTCTTCAAAAGCGGTGACGGTCGACGGCGAGCCGATATCGCTCACGCCCACCGAGTTCGATATACTCAAACTGCTGATGCAAAACCCCGGCACGGTGTTTTCTTCCGCGCGCATATATTCCGAAGTCTGGAAAGACGAGCCCTACGGTTCTGATAACATCATAGCCGTTCACATACGCCACATACGCGAAAAATTAGAGATCAACCCCGCCGAACCCAGATATCTCAAAGTGGTCTGGGGGCAGGGCTACAAATTTGAAGGAGGAAAGAGCTGAGGTGAAAAGGCTCGCGCGTCTTCCCGGGCTGAAATACACCTTTTACGGTGTTTTCTGTCTCTTTTTTTCCACGTTCATAGCCGCCGCGACAGGTTTTATATACTGCATAACTCGCGGCCATTTCAATTCCGCCCCGCCGGAAGGCACGGGCTTTGAAAGCTTTGCCTACGGGATGCGCTACATATTCGGCGTGATCACGGTATCGTGCGGAGTGATCGCTGCGCTGATGCTGATCTTCGTGCTCATAGGCGCGGGCAGACGGCGCGGCGACGACGAACTGCATACCCGCAAGATAGACCGCATCCCTTACGAATTCTGCATCGCCATATACGGCGCGCTCATTTACGGCATAGTTTATCTTTGCATAAAAGTGCTGCGGGATCCGGGGCTGTGGAACCTGTTCGTGATAGTGCCGCTTTTGCTTCTGGGCTCGCTCTTCTTTGAAGAACTTTGCATTTCCACCGCCATAAGATACAAATCCGACACGCTGTTCAAAAACTCGTTCACCTACCGCGTGTTTGCGCTGCTCAAGCAGATATACGATCACTTTACCCCTTCGTGGAAGCTGACGGTCGCCGCGGCGGCGTATTTCGGCGCCACGTACTACGTCTTTTCGTATATGAACGCGGTGCTGCTCACGGTATGGGGTCTTCTTTCCATCGTTTTGTGCGTGCTCACGGGCGCGAGCGCGGTGTTTCTTGATTCCATAAAGCAGGGCACCAAAGAGCTCGCCGCCGGCAATCTCGAGCATAAGATCGACACCGTGGGTATGTTTTCCCGCTTCGCCGAGATCGGCGACGACCTCAATCACATAAGCGAGGGTATGTCCAAAGCCGTTTCCGAAAAGACCCGCAGCGAAAGATTGCGCACCGAACTCATAACCAACGTTTCGCACGATATAAAGACGCCGCTCACTTCCATTGTGAACTACGTCGACCTGCTCAAGCGCGGGAATCTTTCGGAATCGCAGCGCGCCGAATATCTTTCGGTGCTGGACAGGCAGTCGCAGAAACTCAAAAAGCTGGTGGTGGACCTTGTCGAAGCTTCCAAAGCCATAACCGGCAACATCACGGCGAATCCCGTGCCCACCAACCTTAACGAGCTCGTCAACCAGTCGGTGGCGGAATATGCCGACAGATTTGCCGAAAAGTCGCTCGAAGCAATAGTCGCCATGCCCGAAAACGCCGTCACCGCGAACGCGGACGGACGGCTGACCTGGCGGATCTTCGATAATCTGCTCGGCAATATCTGCAAGTATTCGATGCCCGGCACGCGCGTTTACATAGAGCTTGCGCAAAACGAAAACACCGCCTCGGTGGTGTTCAAGAACATTTCCGAAACGGTGCTGAATATTTCGCCCGACGAACTCGTCGAACGTTTTGTGCGCGGAGACTCTTCGCGCTCCACCGAAGGCAGCGGGCTGGGACTTTCGATAGCCGCGAGCTTAGCCGAGATCCAGCAGGGCCGGCTCGCGATCGACGTGGACGGCGACCTGTTCAAGGCCTCGCTCTACCTGCCGCTCGCCGCCGAGGATATGAACGAAAGTATATCCGACATGACCTCTTCCCTCACGGGTTCGTGAAGCAGCTCGTGTCGTCCTTCGTAAAGCTTTAGCGTTACGTTTATACCCGCCTTTTTCATGGCGTTAAAGACCTTGACCACGGCTTTACCCATCCCGCCCACGGGGTCCGATCTGCCAGAGACGAGCAGTACCGGCGCGTTTTTGGGGCAGGTAGCGTAGTTTTTGCCGTTCCTGATATAATCCATACCGCCCAGCATATCTTTGAAAAGCGAAGGCGACACGGCGTAACCGCAGTCGGGATCCGCCATATAAGCGTCGACTTCGGCGTTATCCGAAGAGATCCAGTCGAATTCGGTGCGGTTTTCGAACGTCTTGTTATAAGAACCGAAAGCCAGCTTGTTGACGGTTTGATCGGGTTCGTATTTGCTCGCGTGCTTTCTGCAGGCACGTTTTGCCACGAGCTTTCCCGCTTTTGCAAGCGGAGCGCTGATCTGCCCCGTGCCCGAAAAGATATAACCTTCGGCTTTTATCATATTCTTCATAAACACAGTGCGCGAAGCAAAACTCCCCATCGAATGCCCGAACAGAAAATACGGCGCGCCGGGATGTCTTTCGTGCTCGAGCTCCGAAAGCTGCGCGATATCGCGGCATATGAATTCCCAGCCGTCTTTATCGGCGAAAAAGCCGCGTTCTTCTTTGGACGCCGACTTTCCGTGCCCCAGATGGTCGTTGCCGCAGACGGCGACCCCGCGCGACGTCATATATTCGCAAAGCCCGGTATATCTGCCGAAATGCTCGCTCACGCCGTGAGCGACCTGGATCACGGCTTTTATCTCGCCTTCCGGAAGGTATTCGCAGGCGTAGATATCGTGTATCCCGTCGACCGAACGGAACGAAAATTCTTTTTTGATCATAAAGATACCCCCTTTTTTATATATAGTAAAACAATTATCCGTTATTGTCAACACCCAAACGCGGAGGAAAATATGGAAAAATACATTTTATCGCTCGACCAGGGCACCACAAGCTCGCGTGCAATACTGTTTTCTTCATCCGGCAAGATGATCGCTTCGGCACAGAACGAATTCGCCCAGCATTTCCCTTTCCCCGGCTGGGTGGAACACGATCCCGCCGACATACTCGCTTCGCAATTCGACGCAGCGTCGCAAACGGTCGAAAAGGCGGGGATCCGCCCCGAGGCGGTCGGCATAACCAATCAGCGCGAAACCGTCGTAGTGTGGGAAAAATCCACGGGCAAGCCGGTCTCCAACGCCATAGTGTGGCAATGCCGCCGCACCGCGCCGATCTGTGAAAAACTGCTTGCCGAAGGCGCCGGAGATATGATAAAAGCGCGCACCGGGCTCGCCGTTGACGCGTATTTTTCCGGCACCAAGATAAAATGGATACTCGACAATATCCCCGGAGCCGCGCGCCGCGCGCAAAACGGTGAGCTGCTCTGCGGCAACGTTGACACCTGGCTCATATATAATCTCACCGGAGGCAGGATCCACGCCACCGACTACACCAACGCTTCGCGCACGATGCTGTTCAACATCAACACGCTCGAATGGGACAAAGACATCTGCGCCCTGCTCGGGATCCCTCTGTGCATGCTCCCCGAGGTCCGCGACAGCGCGGGCGATTTCGGAGTCATAGACGCCGGATACGCCGGAGTTTCGCCGCTGCTCGACGAAGTCCCTATCCGCGGAGTGGCGGGCGATCAGCAGGCGGCGCTTTTCGGGCAGACCTGCTTTGACATTGGCGACGTTAAAAACACTTACGGCACCGGCTGTTTCACGCTTATGAACGTGGGCGGGGAGCCGGTCAGGGACACGGGCGGACTTATATCCACCATCGGCTGGAAAATAGGCGACGAAACCGTTTATGCGCTGGAAGGCAGCGTGTTCAACGCCGGCAGCTCCATTAAATGGCTGCGCGACGACCTGGGCGTGATAAACACCGCGCGCGAATGCGACATACTCGCCGAAAGCGTCCCCGACACGGGCGGCGTACATTTTGTTTCGGCGTTTACGGGGCTCGGCGCTCCGTACTGGGATATGTACGCGCGCGGAAGTATGACCGGCATCACCCGCGGCACCACCAAAGCGCATCTCTGCCGAGCGGTGCTCGAAGGCATAGCGTTCCAGGTTTGCGACCTTGCGGAAGCGATGTGCAAATGCTGCGCGCACCCTATATCCGCGCTGCGCGTGGACGGTGGCGCTTCGGTAAGCGATTTTATGATGCAGTTCCAGGCGGATATGCTGGGCGTGACCGTCGACCGGCCCGAGATAGTGGAGACCACCGCGATGGGCGCCGCGTTCCTGGCGGGGCTTGGCTGCGGTATATGGAAAGACAAAAAAGAACTGTATTTCGCGCGGCAGACCGCGCGGCTGTATAAGCCGTCCGTCACCTCCGCCGAACGCGCTTCGGCGCTGTCGGCGTGGCACGAAGCTGTCCGGCGCACGGTATCGAATATCTGACATTCAAAATAAAAAGGCGCGTCTATGGAAGCGGACATCAAAAAAAGATCGACTCTGCTCATAATACTCTGCTGGGCGGCGTACGCCACGCAGTACATAAACAAATACAGCATCCAGATATGTCTCAAAGGGATGATCGAAAGCGGTCTGTTCACCGAATCGTTCGGCGGCAGCGTGCTGACGGCGTTCTTTGCGAGCTACGCTTTCGGGCAGTTCGTGAACGGCTGGCTCGGCGACAAAGTCAATCCGCGCTATATGATAGGCACGGGACTTGCGGGCGCCGCGGCGATGAACCTTATGATGGGACTAGCCGGCGACAAGATCGTTGTACTCATTATATGGTGCCTCAACGGCTGGTTCTGCTCCATGCTCTGGGCGCCGGTGGTCCGCTGTGTGGCGGAGTTCATACCGGTCGAACGCCGTTCCGGCGCGGGCGCCTCGCTTTCCGCCACCAGCCCCGTGGGGCTGCTGACTGTCTACGCGCTGGGCGGCATATTCCTTGACGAGATCGGCTCGTATCGCCATGTATACATTGCCGCGTCGTGCTTCGCCGCGGTGATGGCGATAGTGTGGTTCATTGGGACGCATAAACTCAGAGACCATTTCAAACACTATTCGTCCGTCGCGCCGGAGACCGGCAAAAACGGCGGCGGCGCGCGCGTGGGCGGCAAAAAGCTCGCGTTCCTGCTCATCTCTTCGGGCGCCGCGTTCGGGTTCGGCTGCATAATGTTCAACGGCGTGCTCAAAGACGGCGTTTCGTCGTGGACGCACTCGTATCTCGTTTCCAATTACGGCATCACCGAATCGCTCGCCTCCACCCTGCTTATGATACTGCCGTTCGTCAACCTCGCCGGCGCTTTTTCGGCGGTGAAGCTGTTCAAGAAAAACAAAAACGAATTCCTCACCACCGCGGCGATGTTCGCGGTGTCTGTGGTCTCGATATCGCTCCTGCTTGCGGTGCGAAATTTCAGCGCCGTGTTCGGCGTGATACTGCTGGCGCTTTCTTCGGCGGCGATGCTGGGCGCAAACACGATGCTGCTCACGTTCCTGCCTATGCGGTTCGCCCACGTGGGGCGCGCCGCGACGTTCACAGGGATGCTCGACACCGTTTCGTACCTTTCTTCCGCGGTGTCCGGGACGGTGAACGGCAATATTATAGAAAACAGCGGCTGGAACACGCTGATACTCGTCTGGGTCGGACTCGCCGCAGCCGGCGTGACGGTATCGGTGCTCGGCACGCTGAAATGGCGCAAGCGCAAGGAATCGCCCGAAGCGGAGCAAACGGAATAAATGCAAAAAGGAAAACGCAGGATGCACGCATCCTGCGTTTATTCTTATGTTTTCGGTATTATTTATCGTGATAATACGCGCCCCAGTAGCGCTTGCCGGTCGTGGTGGTGGAGTTGAGGTCCATAAGCTGCGCCACGGTGACGAAGACATAGCCTTTGGCTTCGAGTATCTCGGTCACGCGCTTGAACGCCTCGATGGAGTTTAGATACAGGTCGTGGAACAGTATTATGCTGCCGTCGCGCAGATATTTTGAATTGACCACGTTATTCACGATGGTCTGTATATTCTGTTCGGCCTGTTCGGTGGTCTTTCTGCCGGTGTGCTGCCAGTCTTCGGAATCGACGTCCCAGATAATAATGTTGAAATCGCTCGCCTTGGCGCGTTCCTTGGTTATTTCGCCGTAGGGCGGACGCATCACTATGGGATAGTACCCGGCGTATTTTTCGACGAGCGTCGCCGTGTCGTATACTTCGTGTTTGTAAGTCTTGTCGCTGCAGGTCTTATACGAATATTCGTGCGTATATCCGTGCACGCCCGCTTCGCATCCCAAAGACACCGCGCGGGTGATGTATTCACCGACTTTGCTGCTTTCGAGCCGGTGTCCCACCGAGAAGAACGTAACGACGTATCCTTTTTCTTCGAGAAAATCGAGCAGGATCGGGGTGTTGGACGAAGGACCGTCGTCAAACGTTATGGCGACGTATTTTTTGCCTTCCTCGCGTGTGATGTACTGCGGCTGCTCGTAGTTGCGCGTCTGTCCGCTCGGCGAAGACGTCTCTTCCTTGCTTTCTTCTTTACTCTCTTCTTTGCTTACTTCCTTGCTCGGCTCTTCGCTCGGTTCGTCGCTCGATTCTTCAACGGGCGGCTCGCTCGATTGTTCAACGGGCGGTTCGCTCGATTCTTCGACCGGCGCGGAAGATTCTTCCGTGCTCGGTTCGGTCGAGGGCTCGGCTTCGCTGCTTTCCTCGGGCTCGCTCGCCGTACCGGAGACCGCGCTTTCGTCGGCGGAAATATCTTCCGGCGCGGAGCCGTCTTCGGAAGGAGAAGCGCTTTCTTCGGCGGATTCGCTGATCTTACCGGGGTCGGATCTGTTGCCCACCTTGTTGGCGATGACCACGGCGAGCAGGACGCACAGGGCGCACGCCAGGATTATAATGCATTTAAAAAGCGTAGATTTCATTTGTATCCCTCTGCTTTCCAAGACTTATATCATCGGTTTCACCGGTTCCGTGACGAGCAGCGCCACGATTGCGGCGACGCATATGACAAGGATCCCTATCATAACCGCGACGCCCGGCTTTTTGATCTTCACTCTGGAAATGAACAGCAGTCCCAATATAAGATACGCGGCGCGGAACACCCATCCCATAACGCAGGGATCGATGTATTTGAGCATCATCACGAGTACGGGCAGCACGAAACATATCGTGGGGATAGGCGCGCCGGTGAAAGTCTTGAGACTTAAGTCTTCGGTCTCGGTTATCGCCTGCATATTGAAATACGCAAGCCGGATCGCTCCGCACGCGGCGTAGATGACGAGCAGTATGTAATCGTACCATTTGTTGCAGCCCAGCATATACGCTATCACCGCGGGGGTGACGCCGAACGACACCATATCGCACACCGTGTCGATCTGGATCCCGAACATTTTCGCCTTGACGTCTTCGCGGTTGGCGTGGCGCGCCACGCGGCCGTCGAACATATCGGAAATGCCGGCTATGAGCATTGCTATTACGGCAAACTCGTAATGCCCCGCTCCCGCAAGGCAGATCGCGACGACAGACGACGCGAGCCCCGTGAGAGTGATGAAATTCGCCAGATTGTAATATCCTATAAACATATCTATTCTCCCGAACGTTTAGTTTGCATCTTTTAATACTGAGTCTTCTTTTTTAAAACTTCAAACAGTTTTTTGTAGCTTTCGTGCCTGGAAACGGGTATTTCCCCGCGCCCGACCGCGTCTATTACGGCGCAGCCGATCTCTTTGGTGTGGCCGCAGCCGCGGAACCTGCATTTGCCGGAAAACGGTTCGAATTCCGGGAAACAGTACTCCAGGTCGTCGAATACGAGCAGATCCTCGGTCTCGGGGTCGAGCGCCGAAAACCCGGGCGTGTCGGCGATATATCCGCCGTCGCCTGTCGCGAAAAGCTCGGTGTGGCGCGTGGTGTTTTTGCCGCGCGCGATCTTTGCGCTCAGCTCGCCGGTCTGCGCCGCGTACTGCGGGTACAGCCGGTTGAGCAGGCTGGATTTTCCCACTCCCGAAGCGCCGGCAAAGACCGCGAGCGCGCCTTTCAGGCGGCGCCGCAGCTCTTCGTCGCCATTGACGCCGATGCCGGTGCGGAACACCTCGAACCCGCACGCGGAATATATGCGCGCGTATTCGTCGCCGCTCGACAGATCGCATTTGTTGATTATTATCACCGTGTCGACGCCGTACTTGACGCCGAGGCAGGTGAGGATATCCACGCAGTAGAGGTCGGGTTCGGGCTCGTGCGCGGAAATGACTATGCAGAACACGTCCGCGTTCGCCACGCTGGGCCGCGGGAAGCAGCACCTGCGCGGCAGTATATCCGTTATGAAACCCGTGCCGTCGCCGTTATCGGTAAACACGGCGACGTCGCCGCAGAGCGGCTCTTTTTTTTCGCGCCGGAGCCGCGTGGCGGCTTTGCACACGCATACGCCCCGGGGCGTGGAAACGTCGAAAAATCCTTTGCGGCTGCACACTATGGTGCCGGTCTTCTGCTCCTCTTTCATTCCGCAAGCGTTATACTGATCTCGGTGTAGAAATCGACGTGCGAATACGGAGCGGGATACTGCTCGATGACCGTGCCGGAAGGTTCGTCGGACGGAGCGTAGTTGAGATCGCCGAGCGAAAGTCTGGCTGCGTCGAGCAGGTCCATCACCTCGTCGAGCGTCTTGCCGGTGAGGTCGGGCACGACCGCAGCGGTCTGCTGCACGCAGACGCGTATGGTCACAACTGTCCCGGCGGCATGCTGTTCGCCGTCGGCAAGGCTCTGTTCGAGCACCTCGCCGTCATTGCCGAACGCGTTGACTTTTTCGACTTTTACGTAATACCACGCGCTTTCGAGCGCGCGTATCGCCTGTTCCTCGTCCATACCGACGACGTCGGGCACTTCGTCAGCGAGCTGTTCGGTGCCGTAAAGCGTTACGTCGAGCGGCGCGCCCTGCAGTAAGTATTCGCCCTCGGGCGTGCCCTGGTCGACGACGTCGAACTGGTTGAAACCTTCGTAGTCGGTGCTGAAGGTGACGTAGCCGGGGACGAGCCCGTTCTGGCGGAGCGCGGTGAGCAGCTGCACGAACGTGTAGCCCTTATAGTTGCCCACTAGCACGGAATCCTTTGCCACGCTTACGGTGATGGTTATGTTGGTGCCGACTTCGTAACCGGTGGCGCCGGACTGAAGCGACTGCGCGATTA
This sequence comes from Clostridiales bacterium UBA1206, assembly GCA_002310055.1. GTDB lineage: Bacteria > Bacillota > Clostridia > Oscillospirales > CAG-382 > UBA1206. The sequence continues at coordinate 51,667 of DBXS01000010.1, forward strand.
TTATGCCGGGCGTGGTGTTTTCGGCGACGCGGCGCTGAACGGTGACGTTATAGCCCGCTTCCTCGAGCATTGCGCGGCCTTCGTCGAGCGTCTTATTGCGGACGTCGGGGACTTCGAGCGCGTACTGCTTGCCCTCGCCGCAGAGCACGAGATCGATGACAGTGCCGGGAAGCACCGAGGTGCCCGGCTCGATGGACTGCCTTATGACGGTCCCCTTGGGGTACAGCAGCGAAGGTTCATATTTGACGCTGCCTCTGATGAGCCCGTCGAATTCCATCATGCTCTGGGCTTCCTGCAGCGTTTTGCCGCGGTAATCCTGCACCTTTTTGCTTTCCACGTAATGGCTGACGGTGAGTTTGACGGTCGTCCAGGCGGCGAGCCCCATCGTGTGCGGAGGCACGCTCTGTTCGAGCACCGTGCCGTCGGGCTGCTCGGATTCGCGGTATTCCACGGTGACGAGATAGAACGATTCCTCGAGGTTTTTAGTCGCGGCTTCGACCTTCAATCCCACAACGTTGGGGGTGGTCTTTGCGTCGACGATCTCTTCGGAATAACAGACGTTGAGAGTTACCGTCGTTTCGGGATTGATATACGAGCCCACGGCGGGGTTGGTCGACACCACCTGGTTGTCGTTGGCGTACTTATCGAGCACGCGGTTTATCTTGGTGGCGATCCTCAGGTTGCGGAAGACCGCCTCGGCGTCGGCGACGCTCATATAGCGCACGTCGGGGACCGTGAGGTCTTCGGGGTATTTGTTGACCCACAAAGTCATGCGGCATTTGCCGTCGGCAAAGCGCTTTCTGCCCGCGGCGGGATCCTGCTTGATTATCATATTGAACTTTACGCCGGGCTGGTACGATTCTTTTACCGTCACGACGTAATTGCTCTTTTCGAGTTCGTTCCGCAGGTCGGAAGTGTAGATCATCTCCACGAGGTTGCGCACCTCAAAGTCTTCCTGCTCCTCGCTCGCAAACAGCGTGGGGATCCATTTTACCGCAAGATACGCGCCCAAAAGCAGCGCCACGACAAGAAACGCCAGGAAAACGCCGGTTATGACCGGGAAGATCGAATGGCTGGGATGTTCCTTGCGTTCGCGCTTGCGCTCTTTTTTGCGTTTCTGGCGCTTGGATTCGCCTTCTTCTTCGGCTTTTTTATCTTCTTCAAGCTTGATCACGTATTCGCCGATCTCGCCGGTGTTGATCATACCTATATTCACACTGTCAACGTCCTCGGGGTCGTGTTCTTCCCCGTCTTCATAAAAAACCACTTCAGGATGTTTTATGACGTAATCGACCGCTTTGAGCATGGCGTGTGCGTCTTCAAAGCGTTTTTCGGGCTGTTTCTGCATCGCTTTGCGGACTATCTGCGCCACGCCGTACGGAACGGTGGGGTTCAGCTCCTCCACGTCTTTCGGCGTGTCGTTGATCTGCATCATCGCGATAGTGACCGCCGAATCCGCGGTGAACGGGAGCTGGCCGGTGAGCATTTCGTAGAACAGCACGCCCACCGAATAGAGGTCCGAAGCGTATGAAGTCTCCTGACCGCTCGCCTGCTCGGGCGAAATATAGTACACGGTGCCTATGGCTTTCTCGTCGCTCGAAGCGTCGGACATATCGGGCGTCTTTGCAATGCCGAAGTCCGTCACCTTGACGCAGCCGTCTTTCATAAGCATAATGTTCTGAGGCTTGATGTCGCGGTGGATGACGTTTTTGCTGTGAGCGTGTTCGAGCGCGCGCAGTATCTGCAGAGTGTAGACGCACGCCTCTTTCCACGGCAGGACTTTTTTGTTGTCCATATACGTGCGCAGCGTGATGCCGTCGAGATATTCCATAACGATATACTTGATATCGGGATATATCGCCACGTCGTAGACGCTGACGATATTCTGGTTCGAAAGCATCGCCACGGCTTTGGATTCGTTTATAAAGCGCTTTTCGGCCTCTTCGTCGCCGTTGTACTGCTCGTTGAGTATCTTAACGGCGACCACCCTGTTCATAACGAGGTCTTCGGCTTTTAGTACGAACGCCATGCCGCCCACGCCGACCGGCTCGAGTATCTTGTACCTGCCGTCGAGTATCTTGCCTATGATGTTCTCGTATTTGTTCATAGCTGCTCCTTCCCGTCAAAAACGACTGCGGTGATGTTGTCCGCGCCGCCGCGCTCGTTGGCGACTTCCACCAGGATGTTGAGCTTGGTGACGTCGTCGAGCCCGTCGGTGAGCACGTTGAGCATTTCTTCTTTGCTTACCACGTTGGAAAGTCCGTCGGTGCACAGCAGGAGGTAATCGAAATCCGTGATGTTGAACACGTCGCATTCGGTAGATTCCGCCACGCCCACGACTTTGAGTATTATGTTTTTCTGCGGATGGTTCGCGGCTTCGAGTTCGCTTATCGCTCCGCTGTCTATGAGGTACTGCACGAACGAATGGTCTTTGGTGATCTGCCTTATCTCTTCGCCCTTGACCGCGTAAAGGCGCGAATCGCCCGTGTTGACTATATACGCCCTGTCGCCTATGCACACCGCGCCGACCAGCGTGGTGCCCATTCCCTCGTAGGAATCGTTGGTGCCGGCTTTTTCGTATACTGCCGTATTGGCGAGATTGAGCGAATTTGCGAGTATGCGGTCGATATCGCCCGTGGTAAAGCGGTCGAAATTGAGCGACGCCAGCGAGGTGCGCAGACTCTTCATAAACGCGGTCGCCGCGGTGCGGCTCGCGGTGCTGCCGCCTTTCGCTCCGCCCATGCCGTCGCAGACCACCGCCGCCGTATAGCGTTTGGTGGAATGTATGCGAAAGCAATCCTGGTTGCTCTTTCGCTTCAGCCCTATGTTCGTTATTCCGTTGCACAACATAGCGTTACCAGCCTTTCAGTCGTTTTCTGCCTTCAGCTGCCCGCAGGCGGCCGAAATATCGTTGCCCAGACTCCGGCGCACGGTCGCGGTGACTCCGTGCTTTTCCAGCACCTCCGCAAACGCCCGGACGGCGTCGCGTTCGCTGCGTTTATATCCCCGGCGCCCGGTGTGATTGAGCGGTATGAGGTTCACGTGGCACAGCGTGCCTTTTAGCCTTGACGCGAGTTCAGACGCGTTTTCGGGACTGTCGTTCACTCCCGAAATGAGCGCGTATTCGAACGAAATGCGCCGTTTGGTCTTCTGCTCGTATCTGACGCACGCTTCGAGCAGTTCGTCGTAGCCGTACCGGTTCGCCACCGGCATTATCGACTTGCGGATATCGCCGTTAGGCGCGTGGAGCGACACCGAAAGCGTTATCGGAAGCCCCTCGCCGGCGAGCCGGTCCATTTTGTCTATAAGCCCACAGGTCGAAAGCGATATATGCCTGTAACCGATGTTCAGGCCTTTTTCGTCGTTGACGAGCCGTAAAAAACGCATTACGTTTTCGTAATTGTCGAGCGGTTCGCCCATTCCCATAAGCACCACGTTCGAAACCCGTTCTCCGGTGTCGGACTGTATCTCGAGTATCTGCAAAAGCATCTCGCACGCGTAGAGCGAACGCCTGAGCCCCTTTACGGTGGAAGCGCAGAACGAACATCCCATCCTGCACCCCGCCTGGGTCGAAACGCACACGGTGTTGCCGTGGCGGTAGCGCATAAACACGCTTTCTATGCGCTCGCCGTCGTAAAGTTCGAACAGGTATTTGCGCGTGCCGTCGGTCGAGATCTGCCGCCTGACCGTTCTGCAGGTGCATAGCAGGCAGTTTTCCTTGAGCTTTTCACGCAATGCCGCCGGCAGGTTGTTCAGTTCGTCGAACGACCTTATCCCCTTCTGCAGCCAGCCGAAAAGCTGTTTCCCGCGGTAGGCGGGCTCGCCGAGCGAAACGCAGAACTCCATAAGTTCCGGTTCGGTCATTGACATAAGATCTGTCATCGCGCTTTAACGTATCCTTTCAATAAGTGCGGCGTAAAACGCGTCGAACCGACCGTTTTCCGCAAGAAAAGTATGCTCGGATATGAGCCTGAAACCGTCGTTTTGACGGATGAAAGATTCGACCTGCCGCCCGTTTTCGTCTTTGTTGAACGTGCAGGTGGAATATACCATCCTCCCGCCCGCGCGCAGATACGCCGCCGAAGCGGAAAGGATCTGCGCCTGAGTCTGATACAAAGGCGCGAGCGTGGAAATATCTTTGTACCTTATTTCGGGTTTTGAAGCGAGCACGCCGAGCGACGAGCACGGCACGTCGCATATCACCCTGTCGGCGCTTTGGGCGAGCGCCGGATCGGGAACGCGTGAATCGCGTTCATACGCCGAGATTATATCTATCCCCAGCTTTTGCGCCGAAGAAACGATGAGCGAAAGTTTGTTTTTGTGGATATCGAAAGCCGTAATTGCGCCGGTATTTTTCATATCGAGCGCGGCGCCGAGCGCTTTTCCGCCCGGGCAGGCGCAGACGTCTATGACGTTCATACCCGGCTCCGCGCCGAGCAAGGATACCGCGAACTGCGAATTGGCGCCCTGCACGAAATAGTCGCCGCCTATGCCTTCGATTATGCGGTCGCCGCCCGAAGTTACGGTGACGGTATTCCCGTTCGCCGTACATTCCGCGCCGTCTTTTGCAAGGCGGGACGCGAGTTCTTCCGCCGTGGTGCGCAGCGTGTTCACGCGCAGGCACAGCTCCGGGCGCGAAAACACGCATCCGAGCGCGTACCCGGCTTCGTCCGGATATTGCTTGCGCAGCATATCGCAGATATCCTGCGACAGCGAACATCTTATATGCTCGGGAGCTTCGCTTATGTATTCAAGCACTTCGTCTTTTTCGCGGCAGACCGAACGCAGCACGGCGTTCACGAAACCGGCGCGGCGTTCGTCGGTGAGCTCTTTCGCCGCCTTGACGGTCTCGTCGCACGCGGCGGAAGGCGGTATTTTTTGCATATACAGTATCTGCGCGAGCCCCGCGTAGAGGGCGCAGACGAGTTCCGGCTCCGGCTTTTTGCGCACGTATTTTGAAAGCACGCAGTCGAGCGTGAGCTTGCGTTCGAGCACCGTGCGGACGATCGCGGCGTAAAGCGCGCGGTCGGCGCCGGAAAGCCCGTCGGTATGCATAAGTTCTATGGAAGAATACGCTCCGTCGCGCAGCACGCGGCGCAGAGTCCGGACGGCTTCAAGGCGCGGCGAGCCCATCAATCGTTCCTCCTGCCGGCGAAACGGGAAATGAGCGCCAGATACCTGAGGATGGTCATAACCGAGGTGAACAGCGCGGCGACGTAGGTCAGCGCGGCGGCGGAAAGCACCTTGCGGGCGCCTTTCTGCTCCTCGGCCGTGAGTATGCCGGTGTCCTTGATGGCTTTCATCCCCCGGCGCGAAGCGTCGAATTCGGTGGGCAGCGTGACGAGCTGGAACAGCGCGCACGCGGAATACGCGGCGATGCCTATATACGCGACGATGACGAGTTCCGGGTTGAGCGTCGCCATAAATATGCCGGCGATTATGAGTATGACCCCCAGCCGCGAACTGATATTCGTCGCCTTGACGATGGCGTTGCGGAATTTGGCGGGCAGATATCCTTCGTAATGCTGCACCGCGTGTCCCGCCTCGTGGCAGGCGACGCCGACCGCGGCGATAGAAGCCGAATCGTAGACTTTCTGCGAAAGCCGTATGACGTCTTCCTTCGGGTCGTAATGGTCGGTGAGATCTCCGGCTATGCGCTCTATACGCAAATACGTTATGCCGTTCGCCAAAAGCACCCTGCGGGCGGCCTCGGCCCCGGTCACGCCCTGCGCCGCAAGCACTTTGGAATACTTGTTGTAGCGCGACGTGACGAGCAGCTGCGCCAGCAGCGAAACGACGAGCGCAGGCACTATGAATATCAGATAAGTCGAATCGAAATAGAACATTTCTTCTCCTTACGGCGTAAACGGTTCATATGACTTTGTTCCCGGCCAAAAACGCCTGAGCGGTCATCCTGCCCTTGCCTTCGGGCTGGAGCTCGGTAATGACTATCGCTCCCGCGCCGCAGGCGATACAGATGCCGCGTTTATCGGCGAACAGAATCTCGCCCGGCTCGCCGGAACTTTTGTCGTTTGCGGTGAGTTCGAGAAACGCGCCGGAGAAGTCGTCGAAATAATGCTTGGGGTACGGCTGACCTTCCGAATGCGCGAATTTCGCCTTAAATACCTTCACGCGCTTGCCGGCGAGGAAGGTATACGCCCCCGGCGAGGGGCAGAGCCCGCGGATGAGGTTATACACATCGCAAACGGGTTTTGTAATATCGATCTGCGTTTCTTCTTTTTCGACCTTGGGCGCGTAGGTCGCAAGGTCGTTGTTTTGTTTGATATGCCCGACCGGACCTTCGGCCGCGAGGTTTACATAATCTTCCAACGCGTCGCACCCGAGCTTGGTAACCATCTCATAATACGCGCCGAAATCCATATCGTACGGAATGACTGCGGTCTTTATGAGTATGATATCTCCGGTGTCCATACCCTCGTTCATATACATTATCGTGACGCCGCCCAGCGTGTCGCCGTTGATTATCGCGCGGTTGATGGGCGAAGCGCCGCGCAGCATAGGCAGCAGCGACGCGTGCACGTTCACGCAGCCCATCGGCGGTATGGAAAGCACCTCGGGCGGGAAGATCTTGCCGTACGCTGCGGTGATGAACACGTCGGCGCCGAAAGACGCAAGAGTTTCACGCGCTTCTTCCGTGCGCAGCGTTGCGGGCTGATAAACGGGCAGACCCAGTTCCAGCGCCGCTTTTTTGACCGCGGACGGTTCGAGCTTATATCCCCTGCCCTTGGGTTTGTCGGGCGCGGTGACGACGCACAGCACCTGAGTGCCGGTGTCGACGAGCCGTCTGAGACACGCCTCGGCGATCTCGGGCGTTCCGAAAAATACTGCTTTCATATCGTTTGCGGTAATTCCTTCTTTGTTTTCAGTCTTCGGTCTCTATCTCGTCGGGGTCGAGCATACGCTCGGCTTTGTCTATATAAAGCACTCCGTCGAGATGGTCCAGCTCGTGGCAGAAACAGCGGGCGGTGAGCCCGGTGCCGGTGTACGTTTTTTCGACTCCGTGCCTGTCGAGCGCCCTGACCGTGACTTCTGCGGGGCGTTTGACTATTCCCCACTGGCCGGGACACGAAAGGCAGGCTTCTATTTCTTCCTGCTCGCCTTTGGTGTCGACGATGACGGGATTTATGAGCTCAAGTATTTCACTGCCGTCATCCACCAGCACGATGCGTTTGAGCACGCCGACCTGCGGCGCGGCGAGCCCCACGCCGTTGGCGTCTTTAAGCGTTTCGCGCATATCGTCGAGCAGGGTGAGTATGCGCGGAGTTATTTCTTCTACCGGGCGGCATTTTTTGCGTAAAATGCCGTCGCCGTTTTTGCGTATGTTCAAAAGTGCCATATTGCCTCCGGAAAAACTTAGATAATGGGCGGGTTGATATCGATATCCGCGCGCACCGGCTTGCGGACGAGCTTACATATTTCGGCGTACGATTCCGCAAGGAACGCGCGGGATGCGGATTTGTCTTTGTATTTTATGATTATCCTCTGCCTATATTTGTTGCGCAGCCGGTACACGCCTTCACGGTACGGGCCGAGCTTGATTATGGGAAGTTCGGGATATTTCTGCGCGTGGATGCGCGCTATCACGCCGCTCATCGCCTCGGCTGCCGAGTTCGCGTCGGATTCGGTCTCGGCGGCGAAGGTGAACACCGCGATATCGCAGAACGGCGGGAACACCACCGCGCGCCTGAGCGCGATCTCGCTTTTGTAGAACTTTTCGTAATCCTGCGTCATCGAAAGACGGAGTATCTCGTTTTCGGGATTATACGTCTGGAACAGCGCTTCGCCTTTTCGGTCGCTTCTGCCGGAGCGCCCCGCCAGCTGAGTGAACAGCGAAAACGTGCGCTCGCCCGCGCGGAAGTCGTTCATATAAAGCGACGAATCGGCCGAGACCACGCCCACCAGCCCCACTTTGGGGAAATCCAGCCCTTTGGCTATCATCTGCGTGCCGAACAGCACGTCGTATTCGCCCTGCGCGAAGGCGCGGATGATGTTTTCGTGCGAATATTTTTCCGACGTGGTGTCGGCGTCCATACGCACGCAGTTGAGGGACGGAAAATCTGACGCGAGTTCGTCCTGGAGTTTCTGCGTGCCGAAACCCGTGTGGCCGATATGCGGACTGCCGCATTCGGTACATACGTCGGGCTTGTTCATAACGTAGCCGCAGTAATGACAGATGAGCTTGTTGCGTTTTGAAGCGTCGCCGTACGCATGGTACGTGAGCGACACCGAGCAGTTGGGGCAGGTGAAGACGTGCCCGCATTTCATACAGTAAAGGTGCGAATCGTACCCGCGACGGTTGACGAACAGTATGCTCTGCCGCCCCTCACGCGCGGTGTTTTCGATTTCTTCGGCGAGCTGCGACGAGATTATCATGCCGTTTTCGGCGCGTTCGTCGCGGCGCATATCGAGAGCGCGGCATTCCGGCATTTCGGCGTCGCCCGCGCGTGACGGAAGCCGGATGAGTTCGTATATCCCCTGCTGCGCTTTGAAGAAGCTTTCGACAGAAGGCGTCGCCGAAGCGAGCAGCATAAGGCATTTGTTATGCGCGCAGCGGAACCGCGCTATGTCGCGCGCGTGATATTTGGGAGTGTTTTCGGATTTATAAGTGTGCTCCTGTTCTTCGTCTATAGCGATGAGCCCGATATTGTCGAGCGGCGCGAATACCGCCGAGCGGGTGCCTATGACCACGTCCACTTCGTGAGCGAGTATGCGGCGGCAGGTATCCAGCCGTTCTCCCACCGAAAGCATCGAATGCAGCACCGCGAGCCGTTCGCCGAAAGCGCCGCGGAACACCGACACCGCCTGCGCGGTGAGTCCTATCTCCGCCACGAGCACTATGGCGGATCTGCCCGACGCAATGGCTTTTTTGCACGCTTCGATTATGACGCGCGTCTTGCCGCTGCCGGTCACGCCGTAAAGCAGCGCGGCTTTGGGCTCGCCGCTTTCCATAAGCGTTCCTATCCGTTCGAACGCCGCAGTCTGACATTCGTTGAGCGGGAGCGCGGAAACGTCTTTTGCCGTGCGCGGTTCGGAAATATAGTACGCGCGTTCTTCCGGGCGTTCGTATTTTTCAAGTATGTTCGACCTGCAAAGTCCGGTAAGCACCGACCTGCCTATGCCGAAAAGTTCTTCCGCTTCGTTCGCGCCTATGACGCCGCCGTCTTTGAGGAAGGCGACTATGCGGCGCTGTTTTTCGGTGCGCAGCGATTCGGGGTTTTCGGCGGCGTACGCCGCCTCGTCGCCCGACGCGAGCTTATACATAAGCGACTTTTTTTCGTTTATCTTTTTGCGGGATTCGCTCGTCATCCTGAGCGCGCCGAGCTTTGCGAGCGAACGCAGGAGTATCGAGACCTCCTCGCCGAATTCGGTGACAAGCGCGCTTTCGGGAGTCCTGCCGTTTTCCGCGATATAATCGTAGATAAAGCATCCTTTGTCGTTTAAGCGCGTTTTGTCGTATTCGAGCGCCTCGAAATAAACGCGCGTCTCTATCTCCTGCCCCGCGGGCAGCGCGGTGCGCACCGCCGCGCCGAACGTGCAGAAACAGCGTTCGCTCATAAAGCGGCAGAGCGAAAGCGTTTCGTCGTTCAGCGGCACGGGATATTCGAATATGTCGGCGAGCGGCTTGACCTGCGGATATTCGCATTCGTCGGCGAGCGAGGTTATGACCCCGGTGCGCAGTTTGTTGGAATTGCCGTACGGCACCGTACACATCGCGCCCGCGCGCGCTTTGGCGCGCAGTTCGGGACGGATATAGTAAGTATATTCGCGGTCATAGCGCTGCGTCGCGTTGAGGATGCGCACAAAGGCGTAGACCTTTTCCATTTATTCCTGTTCGGCTTTGAGCAGCTCTTCGGGGAGTATTATCTTGAACTCCTCGTCGCAGAGCTTGCGGATGGTCACCGAAACGGCTTTTTCGTTTACGGCTTCGCCGGTCGGAAGTTTGACGTCCTTGCCGTGTTCTTCGCGCTTGAGTTCGACTTCCTCGCGTTCCTTGTTCTGCTTGTCGTTGATATAACGCGCTCCCTTTGCGGTGGCTATGACGAGAGCGTAACGGTTGACTTTGTCGTTAGTCATTTGCTGAACGGAAGGGTACAACATTTTATTTATCTCCTTAAAAATGTAGAATATGTATTATTCCGGTAAAATTATATGCGGGATACCGCGCTTTGACGAAAGCTGCTCCGCGCGCACGATCTCGCGCACGTACTGCGCCGAAAGATCGCTTTTCCCGTCTTCGTTGACGATTATATAATCGTACTTGGGCATAAGCGAAAGCTCGTGACGCGCCGTGGAAAGCCGGCGGATAATGGCTTCCTCGGTCTCGGTGTTCCTGCCGCGCAGACGGGCTTCGAGCTGTTCGTACGAAGGCGGGCAGATGAATATCAGCACAGCGTCACGCATCTTGCTCTTGACCTGGAACGCGCCGTCGGTCTCTATTTCGAGCACCACGTTTTCGCCCGCTTCGAAATGCGCTTTCATGGGTGGGAGCGGCGTGCCGTAATAGTTGCCGTTGTATTCGGTGTATTCGAGCATTTCGCCCCTCTTTACGCGGCGCATGAATTCGGTGCGGGTGACAAAGTAGTAATCCTCGCCCTCGCGTTCCATATAGCGCGGTTTGCGCGAAGTTGCGGAGACCGATTTGAAATAATTGCTTTCACCTTCCACAAGGTAATTGACAATGGTCCCCTTGCCCACTCCGGCGGGGCCGGAAATTATAAGCAGTAATCCTTTATTTATCATCGGCGGCGTTCATCCTTTCTATTATCGTTTCGGGCTCTTCTGCCGAAAGAATGAAATGCTCGCTGTCGGTGATTATGACAGAGCGCGTCTTTTTGCCGCAGCTGACGTCGATGGCGCGGTTGGCGTTTTTGGCGTCCTGGACCAGCCGGCGAACCGGAAGCGAATCCGGCGATACCACGCAGACCACTCTTGCCGCGTTGACGCTGCTGCCGAAACCGATATCGGCAAATTTCATTTTTATGCCTCCGTTTACTCTATGTTCTGTATCTGTTCTCTGATTTTTTCAAGTTCCGCCTTGGCGTCTATGACAATTCCCGCCATTTCGGTGTTGTTGCATTTGGAACCCGTGGTGTTGATCTCGCGGTTGATCTCCTGCACCAGAAAATCCATTTTTTTGCCTATGGCGGCGGATTTTTCGAGCATATCCTCGAACTGCGCGAGATGGCTGCCCAGCCGCACGAGCTCTTCGGTGACGTCGCAGCGGTCGGCGTAGACCGCGCATTCGGTGAGCAGACGGGTCTCGTCCACCGGCGCGCCGCCCAGCAGTTCTTTCACGCGCTCGCACATACGCGCGTTGGCTTCTTTGACCGAATCCGGCGCGAGCAGCGCGAGTCTTTCGCGCATAGACGCGAGTGACGCGAGCCGCGCAGAGATGTCTTCGCGCAGTTTTTCGCCCTCTTTTTCGCGCATCTGCATATAAGCGTCGAGCGCCTCGCCTAGCACGGCGCGGACGTCGAGCCACACCGATTCTATGTCTTCTTCGGGCTTTCGCGCGATGAATACTTCCTGTTTCATCGAAAGCATGCGCAGGTCGATCTCCCCCGCGACGCCGTAATCCTCTTTTATCTTGCGCAGCGAATCCATATATGCTTCAAGATATTCGCGGTTCAGCGAAAGTTGCGTGGGATCGCCTTCTATATTGTCGATGGAAACGTATACGTCGATCTTCCCGCGCGAAACGCGTTCCGAAACGGTCTTCTTGATGCGCTCCTCGAACGCCGAATACATACGGTTGATGCGCACGTTCTGTTCGAGATAGCGGTTGTTGACGGATTTTATCTCGCAGGTGATGTCCCTGCCGCCGATCAGTTTTCTGGCGCGGCCGTAGCCGGTCATGCTTCTTATCATTTCAGCTCCTCCCGCGCTTGAAAAGCGCGTAATACCTTGATATCATAAGCGTGAGCGCTATATCGTAGACGACGAAGATGAAGTTGCCCAGCAGATACACCCACCATACGAACCCCAGCGGCTCGTCGCTCGCCACGGTAAAATACATGCCGAGCCAGATTATAAGCGTGAGCATCACGTTTGAAACGACTATCTTTACCGCCCACATAAGCGGCTTGTTTTTTATGAGCTCGCAGAATTCCTTGATTATGGAATACAGCCCGCCGTAAAACACGAAAACTATGGCGGTATTCTTGTTTGGCAGCAGCACGAACGCGAGCAGTCCGGACGCGGCGTAAACGCCGAGCGCTGTCACCCGGTCGCATTCTATGCGCGCGATTATGACGAGTATCCCGGCGGCGAACGCCGCGGTCATATCCAGCGAGGTTATCACGCTGCCCAGCGACATCAAAAGCACCGCGGAAGCCGAAAGCACTCCGGCGAGCGCCACGCGTTTAGTCTTTTTTTTCATATCGCGCCTCACCTGCAGCAGCTGCACATAAGATCGGCGCAGATGAGCCCGGTGCAGATATCGCATCCGGTGCATCCTCCGGTATCGGCGGTGTTGTACGGCGAACTGCGGGCGGTGTTGGAAAACATATCGAGCATATTGCGGTATTCGGCGTTGGAAGGATCCAACTGACAGGCGAGCGTAAGATGCTCGCGCGCCTGCTGCAGCCATCCCTTGCGCATATATACCACGCCGGTGAGGAAATGCCATTCGGCGCTGTTTTTGTCGGGCTCGCGGTCTAACAGGATCTCGGCTTCGGATATGCGGTTCTGATTTAGCAGGTCGCGTATGCGGGCGTAACCCGAAGACGCGCCCGAACTGCCGGTATAACCGGAAGAATATGTATCGTTCCCGCCGCTCGAATACGTTCCGCCCGAAGCGCGCATCTTGGTGATCGTGTCGTACGCTTCGTTTATTTCCTTCATCTTTTCGTCGGCGAGGTCGGCGAGCGGGTTGTCGACGTAGTTGTCGGGATGGTATTTCTTTACCAAGGCGCGGTACGCCTTTTTGATCTCTTCGTCGGACGCCTGAGGCGAAACGCCCAAGACTTTGTAGGGATCTGTCATTTATCGGTTCCTTTCAGTTTATTCGCCGCGGCGGCGAAACAATCCGCCGAGCCGAGCTGCGCGATATTGTAGACCAGTTTATCGTAAACGCTGCCGCCGGACCGTTCGTACGCGCGGCAGAACGCGTGGATGCTGTCGCGCAAAGTCTGCCCGATATCCCCGGCGGCGCCGATGACGGCGTCCGGAGAGCCGTAATATTCCGCAAGCACGTTGAAATTGCCCTTTTTTTCGTCGCGCAATACGTCCTCGAACGCGTCTATAAGGTAGATATATCTGCCGATATGGTAGCCGCATTCCCAAAGGATATCGCGTTCTTCCCCTTCGGTACCGTACGACGCGGCGAGCGCCGTGACGGCGGCAAAGGAATCCGAAACCAGATCGGGCGAAGAGACGCGCGCTTTTTCAAGCCCGGCAAGCGCCGAAAGCCGCTCTTTCACGTCTTCCGCAAGGCCCGGACACAGCGCCGAAGCGCGTTTGAACATACCGCGTGCGAACAGCGCCCTGAATTTTGCCGCGACGCGTGAAAGACCGCGATTGTCGGCGACGTCGTCGAGCGCCTTGTAATACAGCAGTATTCCGAAAGCCGCCGAAGTATAGAGGGCGGATTCGTTTTCGCACAGCATACATTTCTTTTTGAGCGAATACGGGCAGCGGCGCGTTTCGGCGCACGCTTTGTCGCCGCATACCGCCATGCGCACCAGACACAGAAAGACGAAATCGTTATTCAAAAGCAGCCGCGTAAAGCGCGAAACGCGCTTGCCGCCGATACGGCAGATCCCGCAGTAGACCGCTTTGTAAAACTCGTTTTCCTTGACCAGAAGTTCGGAGGCGCGGGGCTTTATGTAACCGAACACGGCGACGCCTCCTTCTGAAAGTCATAATCTGCGCATATTACAGTTATTTTATTATAGTATAATAGCACAAACGAACCGAAAAATCAATAAATTTCGGTAAATTTAACGTTACATAAATTTTACGGGCAAATATTTTTACGCGCGCGCGTAAAAAAGACGTACGGTGCGTTTGTTTTTGTAAAAAAACAGTTGCAATTCCCCGCCGGGTGATGTATAATATCATATTGAATAATTATATATGCCGCCTTGCGGGACACCCGCTTCAAGGAGCGTCCGCGGCGGCTCGCATACAAGGAGAAACAAAGGTATGAAAAAAGTCTTTGAAAACGAAAAAAGGCCCGTTGTCCTTATAGTGATGGACGGCGTGGGCTACACCGAATCCGCTGTCGGCAACGCGGTCAAAGCCGCCAACACTCCCGTGCTCGATATGCTTGCCGAAAAATATCCGCATCTGCTGCTCAAAGCGCACGGGACCGCGGTGGGGCTCCCCTCCGACGCCGATATGGGCAACAGCGAAGTCGGCCACAACGCGCTCGGCGCGGGCCAGGTCTTCGCACAGGGCGCCAAGCTCGTTTCGGGCGCGATCGAAACCGGCAGGATCTTCGCTTCCGACACCTGGAAAGAGCTCGTGGAAAACTGCGTGAAAAACGGCACGACGCTGCATTTTCTGGGACTTTTTTCGGACGGCAACGTCCATTCGCATATAGACCACCTCAAAGCGCTCATAATCAAAGCCAAGGAATGCGGAGTAAAGCGCGTCCGCGTCCATACCCTGCTCGACGGCCGCGACGTCGGCGAGACTTCTGCGCTCGAATACATACTCCCGTTCGAAGAATTCCTGCGTTCGCTCAACTGCTCGTCTTTCGACGCGCGCATCGCCTCCGGCGGCGGCAGGATGGTCATAACGATGGACCGCTACGAAGCGAACTGGAAGATGGTCGAACTGGGCTGGAACACCCACGTGCTGGGCGAGGGCAGACAGTTCGCCACGGCCGAGGAAGCCGTTAAGACATACCGCGCCGAGACCGGCAAGATCGACCAGGATCTGCCCCCGTTCGTCATAGCCGAAAACGGCGTTCCCGTGGGGCCGGTCAACGACGGCGACAGCGTGATATTCTATAATTTCCGCGGCGACAGAGCCATAGAGATATCCCGCGCGTTCGAAAACCGCGACTGCAAATTCACCAAGAAAAAAGACGTAAAAGTGCTTTACGCCGGGATGCTCGAATACGACGGCGACGCGCACATCCCTTACAAATACCTCGTGAATCCGCCCGAGATCTCCAACACCATGGGCGAATTTCTCGCGAACAAAGGCTACAAACAGCTCGCGATATCCGAAACGCAGAAATACGGCCACGTCACCTATTTCTGGAACGGCAACAGGAGCGGCAAGTTTTCGGAAGAACTTGAGGAATACATAGAGATACCTTCGGATATCGTACCGTTCGAGCAGCGCCCCTGGATGAAATGCGCCGAGATAACCGACGTGCTCTGCGAAAAGATAGAATCCGGCGAGTTCGATTTTCTGCGCTGCAATTTCCCCAACGGCGACATGGTCGGGCACACCGGTTCGTTCGACGCCACGCAGATAGCGGTCGAAGCCGTCGACCTGTGCCTGGCGCGCATATTCAAATCGGTCGACAAAATGCAGGGCATATGCCTTGTGACCGCAGACCACGGCAACGCCGACGAAATGTACGAGCTCGACAAAAAGACCGGGTGCGCCAAAATAAACAAAGAAGGCAAGATCGCGGTCAAGACCAGCCACACGCTCAACAGAGTCCCGTTTTACATATACGACAATTTCCACGCCGAAAAATACCGCACCGTGGAATGCCGCGACGGCGAATACGGCCTTGCCAATGTGGCGGCGACTGTCGTAACACTTTTGGGAGAGGAAGCTCCTTCCGTATGGAAGCAGAGCATCATTGAACTGAAATGATAATCAATTATCTCAAACAAGGCGAGATCCGCTACGCGATCCTTATGGTGGTCGCCGTGGTGGCGGCGATGACGGTGCACGAATTCGCTCACGCTTACGCCGCGCACAAATGCGGCGACGACACGGCGTACGCTTTCGGCAGGATGACGCTCAATCCGCTCAAGCATATAGACTGGTTCGGCTTTGCGGCGATGCTCCTTATGGGCTTCGGGTGGGCGAAACCGGTACCTGTCAATATGCGCGGGCTGCGCAAGCCTAGGCGCGACATAGCGATAGTGGCGTTCGCCGGGCCCGCTGCGAACTTTATACTTGCTTTTCTTTGCGTCGGGTTTATGCGGCTTCTGTTTTTGCTGATGTCGTCCGGCGTCGTGTCGTTCGGTTCGTCTTCGTTCGGAGGCAAACTGTTCGATTCCTTCTATTTCCTGTTCGCCATATCCGCCATACTCAACGTGGGCCTTGGTCTGTTCAACCTCATACCGCTGCCTCCGCTCGACGGCTCCAAAGTGCTTTCTTCCCTGCTGCCGCATAAATGGAGCGCCAGGTATCTTATGCTCGAACGCTACGCGCCCATCATTATGGTCGTGATAATAGCGCTTTCGTATATGGACGTCATAAGCTCGATATTCTATCCGCTCGAATGGCTGCGCGACAAGATACTTTACGTGTTCTCGCTGCCTTACGTCTTCGGCGCTTACGCCTATTTGCTGCCATGGTAGGGCTGAATCTGAAGCTTGAGCAGTACGAAGGCCCGCTCGACCTGCTGCTTTCGCTGATACAAAAACACAAGATCGATATTTTCGATATCCCCATCGCCGAGCTCACGGATCAGTATCTCGAATATATAGAATCCATGGAAAAATACGATATGCAGATCTCTTCGGATTTTATATATATGGCGAGCGAACTGATGTATATAAAATCGCGCATGCTGCTGCCGGTGCTGCCCAAGGACGAAGACCCCCGCCAGCCGCTGGTGGACGCGCTTCTGGAATACAGCAGGGCCAAGCAGGCTTCTGAATTTTTGAAAACGCAGAGCGATATCTATTACGACCGCTTTGTAAAGGACCCCGACGTGCCCGAGACGCCGCCGGTTTACGAACGCCGCCATTCGGTGGAACTTTTGACCGAGGCGTTCATAAACATAAGCCGCCGTATGCCCGCCGGATCGGAACAGCGCGTTGAACTGTTTGAAAAATTAAGACACGAAAAGTTTTATACAGTCGAGGAAAAGACGGCGTTCACGCTCAAATTCCTCGGCGACGGCAAGAGACACAGGTTCGGTTCGCTGTTTGAAGACTGCCGCACCGTTGGCGAGACCGTGGCGACGTTTTTAGCGCTGCTTTCGCTCGTCGGCAACGGACGCATAGAGATATTCCGCGGCGATTCCGGCGATCCGGAAGACCTGGACCTTGTACTGTTGGAAGAAACGGAGGTAAGCGATGAGCAATCTGCCGATTGATAACGCGCTTGAAGCCGTGCTTTTCGCTTCCGGTTCGCCCGTGAGCGTGGAAAAGCTGTGCGAGATATTCGGCGCCGAAGCCGACGAAATAAACGATTCCGCACGCCGTTTGGGCGAAAAACTCGCCGACGGGATGAGCGGCATCGAGCTCGTGGTCGTGGACGGAGCGTATCAGCTCTGCACCAAGCCGTGCTACGCCGATTTTGTAAAAAAAGCGCTTGAACTGCGCAAGACCCCGCCACTTTCACGCGCGGCGCTGGAAGTGCTCGCCATAGTTTCGTACAACCAGCCCGTGACCAAATCGTTTATAGAAACGGTGCGCGGAATAGATTCGGACAGCATAGTCAACACCCTGTGCGACAAAGGCCTGCTAAAAGAAAGCGGACATCTCGACGCGCCCGGAAGGCCGGTGCTGTTCAGCACTACCGACGCTTTCCTGCGCTGCTTCGGGCTCGAAACGCTCGACCAGCTGCCGCAGATAGACGTTGAAAAGCAGCTCACGCTCGACGACGAAGAAGAGATCGACGCCGTCCCCGCGCCCGCCGCAGAGACGGCGGAGGAAGAATAATGATCGCGCTCTGGATACTCTGCGGTATTCTGGCGCTGGCGCTGCTTGTGCTGATAATAAAGCTCGCGGTGCGCATCGAATACTGCGGCGGACTGTATCTGACGATCGGCGTGGGATTCATACACGTGACCCGCGGCGTTTCCAAGAAAAAGACAGACGCTGAAGCGCCCGAGCAGCCCCCCGAAGAGCACAAAAAGAAAGAAAAAAAGAAGAAAAAGAAAAAAAGCGAAAACGACGTTCCGCTTGCGGAACTGCTCCCTCTCGCGCGCGATACCGTGGCGGAGGTGTTCGAAAAGACGAAGAAACACGTCAAGCTGGAACGCTATATACTTAAGATAAACGTAGCGACCGGCGACCCCGCTTCGACCGGCGTGCTTTACGGCGCGGTGTGCGCCGCGGCGGGTCCCCTGCTCGCGCTCGCGCTTTCCGCAAGGCGCAAAACGCGCAAGGCGGGCGCGATCTTCACCGAGATAACCCCCGATTTTATAAGCGACAAGCCCGATATAATGCTCGATATCAAGTTTTCGACCCGCGTGTGGCGCGGCCTGTGTATGGCGATGCCGCTTATCAAAGGATATAAAAACTACCGCAAGTTAAAAAAGAAGAAGGAGAAACAAAATGAACGACATTCCGCTCAAACAGATAATTGATTCCACTCTGAGCCAGATCGGCAGCGTCGCCGACGTCAACACCGTAATAGGCGACCCCATCACCACCGCAGAAGGCACCACCATAATCCCCTTTTCCAAGGTGTCGGTGGGCTACGCTTCGGGCGGCGCCGATTACGACGGCAAAAAAGAAAATTCCGACGGCAATAAGAACGTGCATTTCGCGGGAGGCAACGGCGCCGGCGTTTCGGTCACCCCGCTCGGGTTCCTCGTCATAAACAAAGACGGCACGGTGCATATGCTCGACCTCAAACACCCCGAAACGTTCGAAGCTCCCGCCGATCCCGTGAGCAAGACGCTCAATTCGGTCAACGGGATAATCGAAAAAGCC
The DNA here is from genome assembly GCA_002310055.1 of Clostridiales bacterium UBA1206. Lineage (GTDB taxonomy): Bacteria > Bacillota > Clostridia > Oscillospirales > CAG-382 > UBA1206. The sequence goes on from DBXS01000010.1 coordinate 70,497, forward strand.
CCCGAGATCGTAAACAAGATCAAAGACGCCATTGCCAAGCGCAAGGAAGCCAAAAAGAACGCCGAAGCAAAAGCGGAAGAAAGCGAAGAGACCGCGGAATAGTTCATAAAAACGCGCGCCCGCAAATATTATAAAGCGGGTGATGCGTTATGAAAATCCGCGTCGCGGCGTTCGCCGCGCTCATCGCCGCGGCGGTGCTGTTCGCGCCGGTGCTGACATCGTATTCCGTATCCCCGGCAACACAGGCTTACGCCGGGCAGACGTTCGATCCGTCCTGTTTCGACGGCGCGGATCCGGTAAGCGTTTCGGCAAAAGCGGCGGTGCTGATGGACGCCGAAAGCGGCAGAGTGCTGTTTTCCAAGAATCCGCACCTTATGCTGCCGATGGCTTCCACGACCAAGATAATGACCTGTCTGCTGGTCTGCGAACTACTGGACCGCGACGAAAAGATAACGGTCACCGCCGACACGACCGACATAGAAGGCTCGTCGGTATATCTGACCGCGGGCGAAACGCTTACGGTAAAAGAGCTGCTGTACTGCACCATGCTGCGTTCGGGCAACGACGCGGCGCGCACGCTCGCCAAAGCGTGCGGCGGCAGCGTGAGCAATTTCGTCTGTCTTATGAATCTGCGCGCGCGGTCGCTGGGGATGTACGACACCCACTTCGCGAACCCCGACGGACTGCCCGAAACGGGCCATTACACCACCGCGTATGACCTGGCGCTGCTGACTTCCGCGGCGCTCGAAAACGAACTTTTCGCCGAGGTGTGCTCCGCCGTGCGCGTGACGGTCTGCGGCGGAAAACGCACGCTGATAAACCGCAACAAACTGCTCCCGCAGTATTCCGGAATGACCGGCGTGAAGACCGGCTACACTCCCGAAGCCGGGCACTGTCTCGTCACTTCCGCGACCCGCAACGGCGTGAAACTGGTGGCGGTGACGCTCGACGACGGCGATATGTGGTTCGACCACCGCATGATGCTCGACCGCGGGTTCGAATACCTGCGCGACACGCTGCTCTACGACCCGGGCGAGCTGCGCGCGGAAACAGACGTCGCCGGGGCGGACGGGAAAACGGTGGTTTTCAGCAATCCCGTACCCGTGCGGGCGTCGCTTCCGCAAGGAGTAAAAATTACTTACCGCATAGAAAAGCCGCAGTTCGTATACGCTCCCGTAAAGCGGGGAGACGCGCTCTGCCGGGCGCTGATCTACGCCGACGGCGACCTGATAATGACTGTCCCGCTCTGCGCCGAAAGAAGCGCCGAATACCAAAAGCACAACCTTTTTGAAAGACTTACAGGCCGGTAAATGGAAAACAACGAAGGAATAAAACTGCAGAAATACGTTTCGGACTGCGGGCTGATGTCGCGCCGCAAGGCCGAAGCCGAAATAGAAAACGGCGCGTTCACCATAAACGGCGTCGCCGCCGTGCCGGGCAACCGGGTCTTCCCCGGCAAGGACGTTGTGGAATACCGCGGCGAGCCCGTTCTGCCGCAAGGCAAAAAGTATTACATTATGCTCAACAAGCCGCAGGGATACGTCACGACCACCTCCGACGAACTGGGCCGGAAAAACGTCTGCTCGCTCGTCGACGTGAACGCGCGGCTCTACCCCGTGGGGAGGCTCGACTACAACAGCGAAGGGCTGCTGCTTTTGACGAACGACGGCGAATTCGCCAACATTATGACTCATCCGCGCTACGAACATAAAAAGCGCTACCTCGTCACGGTAGCGGGCAGGATAGAAAACAACGCGCTGGATATGATACAGCATATCCGCGAACTCGACGGCGAAAGAATCAATCCGGTTGCCGTAAAGCTCGTCGAACGCAGCGAAAACGCGAGCAAGCTGATCTTTACGCTTTCGGAAGGCAAGAACCGCGAGATCCGCCGCATATGCGAAAAAGCGGGTTTGAGCATAATGCAGCTCAAGCGCTTTGCGCTGGGGCCGCTGCTTCTGGGCGAGCTTGCGCCGGGAGAATGGAGAAATCTTACACCCAAAGAGATAAAGGAGTTAAAACGCACCGATGATAACGACAAAACAAAGGGCTTACTTAAGAAAACTGGGGCAAACGACAGACGCTTTGTACCAGATAGGCAAAAACGGGATAATAGAAACGACGATAGAAACGCTGGACGCCGCGCTGACGGCGCGCGAGCTCATAAAGATAACCGTACTGGAAACGTCGCCCGTAAGCCCAAAAGAAGCGATGGCTGAACTGATGGAAAAGCTGAACTGCGAAGCCGTTCAGGTGATAGGCAGAAAAGTCACTGTCTACCGCCCGAACCCCGAAAAGCCGCAGATCACGCTTCCCCGCTGAACGAAGGCACATATGGACAAGCTTGAACTTATAAAATACGATCTTTACGCGCAGGACCTGCGCCGCATAAAGCACATAGAAGGCGTGGCGGAATCGGCGATAGAGATAAAAAACCGTCATTTCCCGTTCATCACGGACGAGACGGCGCTCTGCGCGGCGTATATGCACGATTTCACCAAAGAGTATTCCAAGGAACAGCATTTCGCGATCTTTGAACGCTACGGCATAGAGCTCGACGACTGCGAGGCGCGCACGGAAAAGCTGTGGCACGCAAAATCGGCGTACGCGCTGGCGAAATATGTTTACGGGCTCGACGACGGGATCTGCACCGCCGTACTGTACCACACCACCGGACGCGCCGCGATGCAGCCGCTCGAAAAAGTGATTTATCTTGCCGATTATATAGAAAAAACGCGCACTTTCGTGGATTGCGTCGACGTCCGCGACACCTACGCGATGTTATGCGAAAAACGCGACAAAAACGCGCTCGACTCGGCTATCCTGTATTCGCTGGATCTCACCATAACCGATCTGCTGGAAAGCCGCAGGATGATACACAAAAATACCTTTGAAGCGCGGAACCACCTCTTAAAGGAAGGAATTGAATGACAATGGAAAAGAACACTCACGAATATGCGCGCACAATAGCCGAAGCCGCAGCTAACGCATTGGACGGCAAAAAGGCGCTGGACATAAACGTGCTCACCGTGGAAAAAAGCACCGCGCTCGCGGATTTCTTCGTAATAGCCGCCGGCACGTCTTCCACTCACATAAAAGCGCTCGCCGACGAGACCGAATTCAAAGTCAAAGAAAATCTCGGCGTGGAGCCTATGCACATAGAAGGCGCGGACGACAAGACATGGATCCTGCTCGACTACGGCTGCGTGGTGGTACACGTCTTTACGCGTCAGGCGCGCGACTATTACAAGCTGGACAAGCTTTGGGCGGACGCAGGCGCGTCGGCAAAAGAAGAATAACGTATCTGCAAGGAAGTATAAAGCTATGAAACACGAATTCAAACAAACCGAGCCCAAATGGCAGAAACGCTGGGAAGAGGCGAAAGCGTTCAGGACCGGCGAGGACGCCGGCAAGCCGAAATTCTACGGACTGGTGGAATTCCCCTACCCTTCCGGCGCGGGGATGCACGTCGGACATATCAAGGCCTATTCCGGGCTCGAAGTCATATCGCGCAAGCGCCGTATGCAGGGCTATAACGTCCTGTTCCCTATGGGGTTCGACGCGTTCGGCCTGCCGACCGAAAACTATGCCATAAAGCACAACAAACATCCGCGCATAGTCACCGACGAGAACATAGCTCACTTTACCGAGCAGCTCAAACGCGTGGGATTTTCGTTCGACTGGGACCGTGTTGTAGACACCACCGATCATAACTACTACAAATGGACTCAGTGGATATTCCGCAAGATGTTCGACAACGGGCTGGTCTTCCGCGACAAGACGCTGGTAAACTACTGCCCTTCGTGCAAATGCGTGCTTTCAAACGAAGATTCCCAGGGAGGCAAATGCGATATCTGCCATTCCGATATAGTGCAAAAGAGCAAAGACGTGTGGTATCTGCGCATAACCGCGTACGCCGACAAGATGCTCGAAGGGCTCAACGAGGTCGATTTCCCCGAAAACATCCGCGTGCAGCAGGAAAACTGGATCGGCCGTTCCACCGGCGCATTCGTCAACTTCAAGCTTTCGGGCACCGAAGAGACGCTGCGCATATACACCACCCGTTGCGACACGCTGTTCGGCGTGACGTTTATGGTAATGGCGCCCGAGCATCCGCTTATCGATAAATATTCCGCCCTCATCAATAACATGCCCGAGGTTTCGGCATACCGCGAGGAATGCGGCAAAAAGACCGAATTCGAACGCACCCAGCTGGTAAAGGAAAAGACCGGCGTGCGTCTGGACGGACTTTGCGCGATAAACCCCGTTAACGGCAAAGAGATACCCATTTATATTTCCGACTACGTTATGATGGGCTACGGCACCGGCGCCATAATGGCGGTACCGGCGCACGACCAGCGCGACTGGGAATTCGCCAAGAAATTCGGCATAGATATAATCCAGGTCATCAAAGGCGGCAACATAGAAGAATGCGCCTACGACGGCGACGGCGAGATGATCAATTCCGGTTTCCTCAACGGCTGCACCAACAAAAAAGAAAGCATCGCCAGAATGCTCGAAGAGCTCGAAAAGCGCGGCATAGGCGAAGCGGGCGTGCAGTACAAGATGAAAGACTGGGCGTTCAACCGCCAGAGATACTGGGGCGAGCCCATTCCCATAATCCATTGTCCGCACTGCGGAATGGTGGGCGTGCCTTACGAGGAACTGCCTCTGCTCTTGCCTGAAGTCGAAAACTTCGAGCCCGGCGAAGGCGGCGAATCGCCGCTTGCCAAGATAGATTCGTTCGTCAACTGCACCTGCCCCAAATGCGGCGGAAAAGCCAAGCGCGAGACCGACACCATGCCCCAGTGGGCGGGTTCTTCGTGGTATTACCTGCGCTATATAGATCCGCACAACGACAACGAACTTGCGGACTTTGAAAAGCTGAAATACTGGCTGCCGGTCGACTGGTACAACGGAGGCATGGAGCACGTTACGCGGCATCTCATCTATTCCCGCTTCTGGCACCGCTTCCTCTACGATATCGGCGTGGTCCCGACCAAAGAGCCGTACGCCAAGCGCACGGCGCAGGGACTCGTCCTGGGGCCCGACGGCGTAAAAATGTCCAAATCGCGCGGGAACGTGGTCGATCCGCTCGACATAATCGACCAGTACGGCGCCGACACGCTGCGCGTGTACGTGCTGTTTATGGGCGACTACGGCTCCGCGGCTCCCTGGTCGATGACTTCGGTGCGCGGATGCAAAAAGTTCCTTGAACGCGTCGCTTCTCTCACCGATATGATAACCGGGACCAGCGATAAAAAAGTCGTAAAATCGCTGCACGCCACGGTAAAGAAAGTCACAAGCGATATAGAAAGTATGAAATTCAACACCGCCATAGCGCAGATGATGACTTTCGTCAACGAAGTCTACGCCTGCGGCGGCATCGCCAAAGACGATCTGTTCACGTTCATCACGGTGCTCAACCCGTTCGCGCCGCACCTCACCGAGGAAATGCACGAAGTCCTGGGCGGAAAAGGTCTGCTTTCGCTTGCCGCCTGGCCCGAATACGACGAATCGATGCTTGCGGAAGACACCGTGGAGATCGCCGTTCAGGTTTGCGGCAGGCTGCGCGCCACGATAGAGCTGCCCAGAGACTGCTCAAAGGAAGACGCCGCCCGCATAATCGCCGAATCCGGCAAAATCGCCGCTTTTACCGAAGGAAAGACCTTCGTAAAAGATATATACGTTCCCAACAGGATCTACAACATTATTATTAAGTAAAGGAGGAAACACCATGGCAGAAAAGAAAAAGTCCGGCTTTTGGAAAGACTTTAAGGATTTCATCAGCAAGGGCAACGTGATCGATCTGGCTGTTGCGGTAGTCATCGGCGCCGCGTTCAATAAGATCGTTTCTTCGTTCGTGAACGACATAATCATGCCGCTCATCAGCCTTGCGGTTGGCGGCAAGAGCGTTGCCGACTGGAAATGGGTCATTACCGAACAGGTCGTTGCCGCCGACGGTACCGTCACCACGGCTGAAAACGCTCTGCGCTACGGCGCGTTCATTCAGAACGTGATCGACTTCCTTATTGTCGCTTTCTCTATCTTTATCGTGCTGCGCGCTTTCACCAAACTTCAGAACAGAAGAAAGAAAGCCGAAGCTCAAGAAGAAGAGAAAAAAGACGCTTGATATGGGCGTTTTTATCGGTGCCGACGGCGGAGCGAGCAAGCTTATGCTGTGCCTTTCCGCCGGCGGCACACGCCGTTTTTCTAAAGTGCCGCAATGCGTGAATCCCGTTGTTTGCGGGCAGAGCGTTTCGGCTGACATAATCATCGATTCCATGCTTGAGCTGTGCGAGCGTGAAGGCGTTTCCCCCGCTTCCGTTGACGGGGTATTCGCCGGTATCGCGGGCGCGACCGAGCGGGATTATATAACCATGCTCAAAACGCGGCTCCAAAAGACTTTCCCTGCCGCCGCGTGCGGCGTGAGCCACGACGGCGAAAACATCATATACGCCGCTTTCCCCGAAAGCGACGGAGTCGCTCTGATATGCGGCACCGGTTCTTCGTGCTTCGTGCGCAAAGGCGGCGAGCTGTTCCGCATAGGCGGTTACGGCGCGTTCGACATGGACGGCAGCGGTTATGAAATAGGCCGCCGCGCAATAGCGTACACGCTCAAAAGCTATGACGGCAGAGCAAGGCGCACGCCGCTTTGCGAACTGACCGAAAAGCTCGCCGGCGGCAACTGTCTGCAAAACCTCAGCAGGCTGCTTTCGCTTTCGGTGCGCGAGACCGCACAGTTTGCCGCCGCGGTGTTCGAAGCCGCGGCCGAAAACGACGCCGTCGCCCTTTATATACTCGACGCCACCGCCCGCTACCTCGCCTGCTGTGTCGACGCGGCTTCGCGGTATTTCGAAAGCCGGTTCGACGTTTGTATCGCCGGAGGCGTGGGCACAAACAAAATCATCACGAAAAAAATCAAACAATACGCGCTTCCTCAGGCGAATATCTTTACATTGACCAAAGAGCCGGCGGAAGGCGCGGTGACAAAGGCAGAAAAGCTTTATGATGAAAGAAATAATTCTTAACGCGGCGGACGACGTCGCCGAAGCGATTTCCGAAACCGTTTCGGAAATGGCGGAGGAAGTTTCGGCTTCAGGCGCGAGCGGCGCTTCGACCTGGGACATCGTAAAAGGATATATCGTAGAATACGGGCTCAGGCTGCTTATAGCACTTGTCGTGCTGTTTGTGGGGCTGAAGCTCATAAACGTGCTAGTAAAACGCATAAAGAAAAGAAAAGCGTTAAAAAATATGGATAACTCCGCGGCGACGATGCTGGGCAGTTTCTTGGGCATAGCGCTCAAAGTCATTCTTTTCGTAACGGTGATCGGCATACTCGGCATCCCGATGACGAGCGTTATCACCATAATCGGCACCGTTTCGCTGGCGATAGGGCTCGCGCTCCAGGGGAGCCTCGCCAACTTTGCCGGCGGGTTAATGATAATCATATTCAAACCGTTCAGACTGGGCGACTTTATAGACAACCACACCGACAGCGGCGTGGTCACCGATATGGGCGTGTTCTACACCACGCTCACCACGCCCGACAACCGCGTGATAACCGTGCCGAACAGCCTGCTTTCCAACGCCACGGTCGTGAACTATTCGGTTTCGGAAACGCGCAGAGTGGATCTTGATATTTCGGTGGCGTACAACACCGACACCGATATCGCCAAGCGCCTTCTGTTATCGCTCGCCAAAGCCAATCCCCTTTCGCTCGAAGAACCCGAACCTTTCTGCGCCGTCACCAAACACGGCGAATCCGCCGTAATGCTAACATTACGCGTTTGGTGCAAAAGCGCCGACTACTGGAATCTGCGCTTTGAGCTTTTGGAAAACATAAAGAAAGCGTTTGAAGCCGCGGGTATAGAGATCCCTTACAACTATGTCAACGTTATAGAAAAGCGCAAGTGAGGTCAGATATGCACATTTCGTTAAAACTGCGCGTCTGCGCGGCAATACTTTTAGCGGCGATGCTGCTTTGCGCATGCAACACCGGAATAGAAAACCCTTCCGAAAGCTCTTCCGCGCCCGAAGTCAGCTTTGACCACGGCGAGGTTTCGCAGATCGAGCCGAATTCGGACGAAGAAGAAAGCTCGGGGCATGAAATACAAAAAGAGTATTCCCCCGCGCTGAAAATCACCGAAGTTATGGCGGTAAACACCGTGACGGCGGCCGATTCGCAGGGGCGGTATCTGCCCTGGATAGAGATAGAAAACGTTTCGGCAAACTCCGCTAATCTCGCTGAATACGTGCTCGTAACGCCCGACGGCGAATTTTCACTGCCCGCGTTTTCGCTCGCCCCCGGCGGATATTACCTGCTGTTCTGCGAACAGCTCGCCTCCGGCGGCACGCTCAAGCTCACGCACGGCGGGTATCTTACGGACGAGACGGACTATATCTGCCTCAAGCCCGACCGCTCGTTCCTGTGCGCCAACGGGAGCGAGACCGACACGCCCACGCCGGGCTACGGTGCGGTGAAATCCGCCGACGAGCTTATCTTTTCGGAGATCGCGCCCATAAACAACGTTTACCCCGTAAACGGCAAGCCCGTGCCTTTCGTTGAGCTTTACAACAGCGGCGAAAGCGATATAGAGCTCGGCTCGTATTTCATTTCCGCGGATGAGGAAGACCGCTTTGCCGCCAAACTGCCCGATATGACGCTGAAAAGCGGCGCTTACGCCGTGATCGACTGCGCACAGATAGGGTTCGATTTGCCGATCTACGGCGGCACGCTGATGCTCACCCGCAACGACGGCGTGCTCGCGGCTTCGGTATCGCTGCCTGCCGCCAAGAAGAACCGTTCGTACGGCGACGACAAGGAGTGGAATTCCCCCACTCCCGGACTTCCCAACACCGAAGAAAGCCGCCTTTCCTACGCGTTCGACCGCAAGGGACTGGTGATAAACGAGATAGTCGCTTCCAACACCAAATACTACGCCAAAGACGGCGAGTATTACGACCTTGTCGAGCTCAAAAATACAGGCGACGAGACCGTGGAGCTTTCGGATTATTACCTTTCGGATTCGCAGAAAAATCTCAAGCTGTATAACCTCCCTTCGCAGAAACTCGCTCCGGGCGAATTTTACGTCGCGGTCTGCACCGGGATCGACGGAAAATACTGCCCGCTGGGGATATCCAGCGACGGCGAACGCCTTATACTGAGCCGCAGCGACGGCACGGTGAGCGACGTGCTCGACTTCCCGCGGATCCCCACCGACCGTTCGTGGGGCAGGAGCAGCGACGGATTCGTCTACTTTGCGACTCCCACCGCGGGCAAGGAAAACGGCACCGGGTTCGCGACCCTGTCTTCCGCGCCCGAAGCGAGCATGGAAAGCGGTTTTTACGAAGGTCCGTTCGACGTCACGCTCGGCGGCGAGGGAAACATCTATTACACGCTCGACTGCAGCCGCCCGACCGAAAAGAGCAAGCTCTATAAGGGCGAGACGATAAGCATCACCAAGAACACCACGCTGCGCGCCTTCTGCAAAGACGGCGAGAAGATAGCGAGCGATATCGTCACGTTCAACTACTTTATAAACGAAATAGACCTTTCGCTGCCCGTCATCAAGATGAGCGTGGTCGACAAGGACTTTTACGGTTCCGACGGTATTTATACCAATTACAAGGGCAAGACCGAGATCGAAGGCCACGTTGCGTTCTATGTCGACGGAAAAGAAGAGTTTTCGGTCAACTGCGGCGTCAAGATCGCCGGCCAGTACAGCCGTAAATATCCCAAAAAGAGCTACCAGCTCAAATTCCGCGCCAAATACGGCAACGGTAAGCTGAAATACGACGTGTTCGAAGACGGCGAGATAACCGAATTCAACGCGCTCGTACTGCGCTCGGGCAGTGAGGACTACGAATTCACCATGATGCGCGACGAATACGTGGGAAGCATGATCGCCGACTACGCGCGCGAAACGCTTGTGCAGAAATACCGCCCGTGCAACCTTTATATCAACGGCGAATATATAGGCGTGTATTATATACGCGAAAAGATCAACCAGGATTTCGTCGCTTCGTACTGGGGCGTGGATCCCGACACGGTCTCGATACTGCAAAGCCATTCGTATATCGAGGACGGCCCCAACGGCGGCTGGAGCGCTTTGAACAAGTATATCCAGAACCACGATCTTAAAACGGACGAGGAATTCGAGTATATCTGTGAGAATTTCTGCATAGAAAGCCTTATAGATTACCAGATATTCTACACCTGGGCGGATAACCGCGACGAAGGCAACACGCGGCTTTGCCGTTCGCCTGATTACGACGGCGGCAGATGGCATTATATCTTTTACGATTCGGATATGGCGTTCGGCTTGTATCTGCAGAACAAGAACAAATCCACCGCCGATTTCCTGTTCGGCAAAGAAACGCCCAAGAGCGGTCACCACAATTCGCTTATCTACAAGCTGCTCCACAACAACAAGACGTTCCGTGATATGTTCCTCAAGCGGCTCGAAGAACTGTGCAACACCGCGTTTTCCAACGAAGAAGCCGTAGGCCATATCGAGCACATCCGCGACCTTATAGATCACGATATGCAGTACACCAAATACGGCGTGTCGTACAAATCGTGGAAAGTTTACGTCCCCAAGCTCATCAATTACGTCACCGACCGCGCCGACGTGCTGCGCAAGGAATTCACCGACCTGCTCAAGCTTTCCAAGAGCGAAAGGGAAAAATATTTCCCGACCTATACACCGTGATATAAAACTTCACCTCCGGTTTTAAACCGGAGGTGATTCTTGTTTTTGTTCAGTCATACGGTGTAAATCACCGGGCAGACGTCGCGGGGTGTCGGGCAGATACAGTCGGCTTCATACCTGACCAGATCGGCAAGCGAACCGAACCCGTAAAGGACGCCCGCCGTGGCGATCCCGACCTGCTTTGCGCCTATTATATCGTATTTAGTGTCGCCCACCAGCAGCGCTTCGCGCCTGTCGCGTATCCCGCACAAAGAAAGCGCGTATTCCAGCACTTCTTTCTTTTTATATCTTCCCTTTTCGGGCGCGGCGCCGTACACGGCGTCGAAAAGATAGCGCACGCCAAGCATATCCAGAAGCTTTTCGGTATAGGGCTCGGGCTTGCTGGTCCCGGTGCAGAGCTTCGCTCCGCTGCCTTTTATAAACGCCAGCATATCGTAAACTCCGTCATACAAACGGCACTTGAACATCTCGCCGCCGCTGTAGAATTCGCGGTAGCGCGCCACCGCTTCTTCCGCCTGTTCGCCCGAAAAGCCGTAATGCTCGCAGAACGCCTCGCCCAGCGGCGGACCTATAAAACGCCGCAAAAAGCTCTGATCTTCCACCTCTACGCCGAAATGCGCCAGCGTTTTGACGAGCGAGCTGATTATCCCTTCGGAAGTGTCGGCTATCGTACCGTCGAAATCCATAAAAACGTATTTGTAATTGAGTCCCATAATACGGCTCCCCGCGTTATTGTTTTTAGTATTATAACACGCTTCCGCGCGTTTTTCAAGCCGCCGCGGTTGACAAATCCCGCTGCATAAGCTATAATTTATAAAAACAAGCGGAAAGGACGCCGAAAATGGAAACACTCGACCTTTTAAGATCGCTTTCGGATGAAAAAAACGCCGCGTTCCAATACAAACTCACTCCCGGCATAGACCGCGAACGCTTTCTGGGCGTGCGCCTGCCGGATATCCGCGCGCTTGCGCGCAAAATAGCAAACGAACCCGAGACCGAAGCGTTCCTTAACACGCTGCCGCATTTTTATTTTGACGAAAATATGCTGCACGGCGTGCTGATTTCGCAGATAAAAGATTTTTCCGCCTGCGTCGCCGCCGTGGAAAGGTTTCTGCCCTTTGTGGATAACTGGGCGGTATGCGACACGATACTGCCCGCGGCATTTACCAGGAATAAAGCGCTTGCGCTGCCGTACGCGAAAAAATGGCTGCGCTCACCGCACACTTATACCTGCCGTTTCGGAATCGAAACGCTTATGCGCCACTATCTTGACAATTCGTTTGAACCCGAACTCCCCGCGCACGTCGCATCGGTAAGGTCGGACGAATATTATATTAAAATGATGGCGGCGTGGTATTTCGCCACCGCGCTCGCCAAGCAGTGGGAAAGCGTTATACCGTTTATTGAAAACCGCGCGCTGGACGAATGGACGCACAACAAAACCATACAAAAAGCACGCGAAAGCTTCCGCGTGACTCCCGAACACAAAGAATACCTCAAAACGCTGAGGGTATAAAGAAAGGAAGTACAGACCGTATGAAATACGTCCTTGTTACCGGCGCGAACGGCGGTATGGGCAAAAGCGTTTGCGCGCTGCTCGTGCAGAACGGGTATACCGTATTCGCGCTCGATATCGTTCCGCCCGAAAGCGCAAAGAACGTCATTCCGCTGCAGGCGGACGTTACGGATGCCGAAAGTCTTGGCATGGCGTTTGAAACGGTAAAGGCGCAGGCGCCCGAACTGTACGCCATAATACACCTCGCCGGCATATATACGCTCGATTCGCTCGCCGAAATGCCGGACGAAAAGTATGAACGCGCATTCCGCATAAACGCATTCGGCCCGTTTTACGTGAACAAGACGTTTCTTCCGCTGCTTTGCGCGGGCAGTCGTATAATAATAGTGACGAGCGAGCTCGCCGTGCGCGATCCGCTTCCCTTCACCGGGATATACGGCATAACCAAGACCGCGCTCGACAAATACGCATATTCCCTGCGCATGGAGCTGCAGCTTTTGGGTATTAGCGTTTCGGTGCTGCGCGCCGGAGCGGTGGACACCGGGATGCTGAGCTCTTCCACGCGCCAGCTCGACGAATTCATTAAAAACACAAGACTGTATTCCTGCAACGCGAAACGGTTCAAAGAGATCGTGGATAAAGTGGAAGCGCGTAAGATCCCGCCTGAAAAGCTTTCGAAAAAACTTTATTCCATCCTCACAAAAAAGCGTCCCCGCTTTGCGTATTCCATAAACCGCAACAAACTGCTCATCCTGCTCGACGCGCTTCCCGTGCGCGCGCGGTTCGCGATAATAAAGCGTGTGCTGAAAAAATAAGACAAAAGCGCCGGTCGTTTGACCGGCGCAATGTTTTTTCCTTTACGGTTCAGTCGAATACCACTTTGATATTCCCCAGATTCTGGGTGATCACCAGAGTCACCGCCTTATCGCCTTCCACGTCGCGCTGAGGTATATTGACGTTGCCGAGGTTTTCGCTCGACTGCGTGACTACGTTCCATTCGGCGGGGATGTGCAGGGTCACGCGCCCGAGGTTTTCGGTCACGGTGATTATACCGCTGCCGTCGTAGGCTTCGCGGTTGGTGATGAACACTTCCACATCGCCCAGGTTTTCTCTGACCGTGGCGCCGGAAAGATCGGAGGCGTCAAAATACAGAGTCTGTCTGCCTATTTTGCCGCCGGTCGAATTGCCGCCGGCTATCTCGTATTCCTTACCGTTGACGGTCACGGTGTGTTTGGGCTTGAAAATGCTCTTGAAACCTATGGTGAGCAGCAGCGCCGCCAGAAGTACGATCCAGCTGGAAATGAAATTGCCTTCTGTTTTGCCCAATGCGTTGGCGATGGGCTCCTTGAACGTGATGAACAGGAACGCGAGCGGGAAGAAAATATCCGTGAATTTGAGCCTGACTATCTCGTACACCAGCCACGCGGCGAGTATCACGCCTATGATGATGCGCCACGGAGTGATGCCGAAGCCGAAACTGACTCCGACGCCGTCGAGAATGAGTACCACCGCCGCCAGCACCAGCACGATGCCCCAGAACGCCGGGCGGAAAGAGCGTTTGTCGGTTTTGCCGATCTTGAGTTCCATTGTCATAACCTCGTTTCTTCAATGATTTCTCTTACGATTTTGTAATACATCCTGGAAATGAATATCCGTTTGTCGCTGCCCGAAAAAGTCGCTTCGCTGACGCCTGTGGGCGAGCGTGAGATCGACCTTATGTGCGCGGTGTTCACGACGCAGCCCTTGGAAGCGCGGGTGAAGTGACGCGGAAGCAGTTCCTCCAGCTCGTTCAGCCGCAGCGGGCAGAAAAAGCTTTCGTTCGCGGTGTGCGCGCGTATCCTGCCGTTTTCGGTCTCAAAATACAGCACCTCGCGGTAGGGGATATAGCATTCCTCTTCGCCCCTGCGCACGGCGATCTCGCCGCCGCGCAGCGCTCCGAGCACCGCGTCCTGAATTCGTTTTATTCGTTCGTCCACGCGGGAGGTGCGGATGATGATCTCCTCCGGCGCGGCGTCGTCGAGTTCGATACGCAGCTTCATTGTTTCACTTCCTTTTTACAATCGCATTATAATTTGTAAAAAACAGTTTGTAAATACATATTCGCCGACAGGAAGAAAAATCGCCCTGACAGGTCGAAATCGTAATGTAAGCGTTATCGCAAACCGGTCGAACGCTGTCGTTCAAACCCCAAAACGGTATTCTCTTTCGTCTTTATCTCTCGGCACGAGCCCGAACGCGCGTATCACTTCGTCGGCGACTTCGTCGGGCGAAAGGCGGGTGTTATCGATCTTTAAATGGTTTTCGTACCATACCTCGCCCTCATTCGAATTCAGCCGGTGGCTGCGTGCGTCGCCGAGCAGATTCGCCTTGCTCCATTCCAGGTCGCGCTTGGAAGCCTTGCGCTCCATCCGGTGCGGCGTGGCGTTCCGCATAAGCCGCGTGTCAAGATCGGCAAAAAGCTCCACAAAGTAGAAATTTCCGCCGCTTTTGGTGAACAGCTCGCTAAGGCCGTCGAGATAATCGCGCTCATCCTGCAGCTCGAACGCGCAGACATAGGTGAAGATGAGGTCGACGTTGTGCTTCACCGCAAGCTCGAACGCCTTCTCGCGGAACGCCGCGTTGAATTCCTTCTGCGCCGGCGTGGCGAAGCCGAATATCTTATCCGATATCTCTATGCTGTCGTGATTCATCATCATATTGTAGCGCAGCTTATCGCGCAGGCATTCCGCCACGGTCATCTTCCCCACCGCCTGCGGCCCGCAGATCACTATGAGATTTGCCATATCAGCTTCTCCATTCTGCAAAAAACGCAGTTTTATATATTATACATTTCAACACGCCGGTTGTCAATGATATCCGTTCCGCAATACGCGCTGACGTATATCAGATCCGCAGCGTATTCATCCGTGCCGCAAAAAAGCGGATATTATTGCAAAAAGCACTTGCTTACACAAGTGCTTTTTTGCATGGCGCCCAATCTAGGACTTGAACCTAGGACCCCCTGATTAACAGTCAGATGCTCTAACCGACTGAGCTAATTGGGCAGCTATTTTATTAAAAGCGGAAACGGACTATTGAAAACCATAGTCCGTACGCTCAACAGATGTCAGCGTCGACTTATCTTCCCGGGCCGTCTCCAGCCGAGTATTTTCAGCACGCACAAGCTTAACTTCCGTGTTCGGAATGGGAACGGGTGGACCCTTGCGGTTAAAGACACTGACTATTGGTGCACCTTCAGGGACTCGAACCCGGGACCCACTGATTAAGAGTCAGTTGCTCTACCAACTGAGCTAATGGTGCATTTCAGATTGCTTAACTATTATATCACATTTAAAGTGATTTGTCAAGCGGTTTTTCAAATTTT
>DBXS01000022.1 GCA_002310055.1 Clostridiales bacterium UBA1206
TGCTGGACCACCAGATAATCCGGCTTTGCGCCGCCCAGCGCCGAAACGACGTTATCCAGCCATTCGTGGGTGAACGCGGCGTCGACCGTGTCGATGACGGCGATCTTTTCGTCTTTGATAACGTAGGAATTGTACGCCATTCCGGCGGGGACTCTGTACTGACCTTCGAACAGGTCTATGCGCCGGTCGTTCACGCCGACGTGGAGTATGTTTTCGGAAATCTTCATTTTTTAAGCCCTTTCCGCACAAAAAAGTGCTTTTCGCCTTGATTTTGTAATTTGATTATAGTATAATCACTCAAAAAGGTATGTTGTATTTACAACACGGGAGGAATTTATTATGAACGCTGATGCCGCGGCCCTGAAAAAGACGCGCCTTTTCGGCGGAATAAACGAACGCGAATTTTCGGAACTGCTCGCGTACCTCGCGCCGCGCTGCGCCGAATACGACAGGGGCGAATATCTGCCAAAGCCCGAAACGACGCGCGCCTTCGGGCTGGTGCTATCCGGCGCGGTGCTGTTATTGCGCGACGACAGGCGCGGCGACCGCAATCTCATCCTGCGCGCTTCGGCGGGCGACACGTTCTGGGAATCGCAGGCGATATGCCAGCGGTGCGCCGATCTCGACGCCGTGGCGGAGGAAAAAGCGCGGGTGTTCTGGATATCCGCCGAAAAAGCGGCCGGCCCGCATATCGCCGAATGCGCGGGGTATTGCAGGTTCACGAGGAACCTTTTGTCCGCCGTTGCCGAAAAAGAGCTTGTGCTTTGCGAAAAAATCACCCACATGGGCAGGCGCACCACGCGGCAGAAACTCATGTCGTTCCTCGAATCGCAGTCGCGATCATACGGCTCGCGCGTGTTCGATATACCGTTTTCGCGCCAGCAGCTGGCGGATTACCTTTCGGTCGACCGCAGCGCGATGTCGGCGGAGCTTTCGGCGCTCGCGCGCGATGGGATGATAAAATACGAACGGTCGCATTTCGAACTGCTGTGATCCCGCCCGACGGCGCGTCACTTTCCGCGCGCGCACCAGCTTTTGCATCCGCAGCCGGGGCAGTAAAGGAACCTGTCGCCGCGGTGCTGGGGAGCTGCGATTATGCGGTACCACCGCGTGCGGAACGAACAGCCGCATATGCTGCAGACGTATTCCTTGCGCGCGAGTATCATCCCCGCGGCCACGCATACCGCGCCCAAAACCGCCGCTCCCGCAAGCGCGAACGCCCACGCGGGCATAAGCAGCGCCACGCGTCTGCCGAACCAGTTCACTGTCATTTTCAACGCCGCCTTTTTTGTATTATTCTGTCATTCCCATTTTATTCCGCCCGCCCGCCGGGCGTTAACGCCGCCGGACGCGCGTACATATACTTTTTGTAAAAAAATAAAAAAAGGCTTGACACGGCGGCGAAGTGATGTTATAATACCCCTTGCTCCAAAAAGGAGCGCGAATATTTCTGGGTGTGGCGCAGTTTGGTANNCGCTACCTTGGGGTGGTAGAGGCCGCTGGTTCAAGTCCAGTCACTCAGACCAACAAAAGGCGTCAGTTTATACTGACGCCTTTTGCAATGCGATCCGTCTTTTCGGCGACCGGCGGGATATTTCGCAGAAAATCGCTGCCGACGCTGTGCGGCTGCGGGTACTAAAGAAGAAAGCGAGGCGTTTTATATGATCGATTACACCAAAAAACCGGAATACCATTACCGCCCGGCGAAGGGATGGATAAACGATCCCAACGGGCTGGTATATTACGGCGGAAGATACCACGTGTTCTATCAGCACGCTCCGGATTACGAGACGCCCTGGAACCAGCCGATGCACTGGGGCCACGCCGCGACGGAAGATTTCATCCACTGGGAGGAGCTCCCCGTGGCGCTCGCCCCCGGCGAGCCGTACGACGGCGGCGGATGCTGGTCCGGCACGGCGATCGTCAAGGACGGCAGACTGTATCTGTTTTACGCGGCCATATCCGCGGTATCCGCCGCGGCGATGGCTTTTTCGGACGACGGCACGCGGTTTTTGAAATACGCCCGCAACCCCGTCATCCCCACGTTCCCGCCGGAAGGCGGCCCCGATTTCCGCGACCCCGCGGTGGGGCGCATAGGCGGTATGTACTACTGCGTTATGGCTTCCGGGAACCCAAAAAAGAAGACCGGGAACCTGCTGCTTTATAAAAGCTCCGACCTTTTGAGCTGGGAATATTCCGGCGTTATGTGCGAATGGGAAAACTGCAAATACGCCGAATGCCCCTCGTTCATGCAGGCGGAAGACGGGCTGTGCCTGCTTTCGGCGTCTGTCTGCCCCAACGACCGCGGACACTATTTCAGTGTGATGTACGGGACGTTCGAAAACGGCAGGTTCGACGTAAAATATTCGGCGTGCCCGGACAAAGGCCCCGACCAGTACGCGGGGCAGG
Source organism: Clostridiales bacterium UBA1206 (assembly GCA_002310055.1). Lineage (GTDB taxonomy): Bacteria > Bacillota > Clostridia > Oscillospirales > CAG-382 > UBA1206. Next base: position 2,410 of record DBXS01000022.1, read on the forward strand.
TGTTCCGCGACCATCTGGGCAGGAACATACTCATAACGTGGATCCCGGGCTGGGATTACGCCGGTTACGCCGAAAAAGATATAGGCTGTATGTCTGTCCCGCGCGAGCTTAAGTGCAAAGACGGCGTGATCACCGCGTTCCCGGTGGAAGAAGTGCGTCACCTGCTCAAAAGCGAGGATCCCGCGCTCAGGCGCACCGCGACCGGTTTCACCGTTGAGCGGCAGGGAAGAGAGCCCTGCGTGTACGAAGGCGAGATACGCGACCTTCAGCTGATACGCGACGGATATATACTTGAAGTATTCGTCAACGGCGGCGAATCGGTCTATTCGATATTGCTGTGATCGGTTACGTTCCGCTTTGCCGCGGCAGGCTGCCGCCGAAAGCGCCAAAACGCCCGCTTGATTGCAATGCAACAAAGAATAAACGCTTTATACTTGACAAACGTGTTATTTAAAGTTATACTAATAATGCACTTGTTCGAAGGATACTTGTATCTTCAGAACGGCACCCGTCAGGCGTTGGTAGCACCTGACGGGTTTTCTTTATACCTTAACACAGTGTACTGTCGGAAATATTTCTGACAAATGGGCGACCATCTGCTCGAGCCTTTTTTCCAAAAAAGTATATAAAACCGGATTTGAAGTTTCTGTCCAGTAATCGATTTGTATTGTGATCTCATCATTCATTTCAAATGGTGCGATGATGTGGTCAAGATCGGATTGGTCTTGAACAGATAACAACGTCTGAAAAGAAATGAGTTCCGACGGCTGTATCGGGTGGCTGTCATTTTGCAACACGTCGACCTTCACAGACTTCATTCCGTCCCAGTAAGTACCAAAGAGCTTATATGTCGATTTCATAAGTCAATATAAACCCCCGTGTTCAATTCAATGGCGCGCCGACAGTAATTCCTCAATATTTCAAGCATTTCTTTATATCTCGGTACTGCAGGTTTGAGTAGCCGTTCTTCGATCCAGCCTAAAAGGATTTTACATTTCTCGGCATTGAAATAATCATCTTCGCCGTAACTAATAAGAGAATCGCATCTTTCAGCAATTTCGTCTATAGCTCCGTCATCAAAAAACAAATCAACGTCGTCAAAGTCGTTTTCGAGAATATAGTATTCAATTGTTGGATTATTCTCTACAGGTTCAACCCAAATCGGCCAGCCGAGTTTGTTGAATTCAAAATTTTTAAGAGTTTTGAATAATACAAATTTCATTTACATTTCCTCCCTCTTTTTGATTTTAAAGTGAGTTTCCTCTCGATTCTTACTCGGTGTTCCATCAATGGTCACCCATGAGTTAAGCATATTATTTTTAAAGCCTTTGAAGTTTTCGACTTCGAATCTTTTGAGCATGGGTGTTTCCTTCCTTATCTTTTTGCAAACCAATTATCGCAAATCGAAAGAGATATGTCAAGCCCTTTCGTACAAAATGTCCGATAATAATTGAAACTGCGGCAGACAACTGCATAATTACCGCGGCTGCCGAATAAAATATCCGTTTGATGCAACGGATCACGACCTGACGCCGCGGCAACGCGTCATCGGGGGCGGAAGGGAATACGCGCGGTTTTTGTTGACTTGCGCCGGTTTTTGTGTTAGAATATCAAAAACGCAGGAAGTGAGTCGGTATGAACAGAGAATATTTCGATCCGCGCCCAACCGAATATCCGTTCCCAAAAGACACTTGCGCCCATTATCTGGTGGTAAAAAAGGATAACGGCGCGGTATTCGATAAGGATTATCCCTACGTGGACCGTTCGCGCCGTATGCGTTTCAAACAGGCGGTAATGCGCTTTTTGCTTTATTTCCTGGCGTTCCCCGTCGCGTCCGTGCGGATGGGTCTGCGCGTAAAGGGCAGAAAGAACCTCAAAATACATAAAAAAGAGCTGCAAAACGGTTTCGTCTCGTGCTGCAACCACGTGCACCTGTGGGATTTTATCTGCGTGATGTGCGCGCTCCGCCCGGTCAAGCCGTATCTGCTGGCGTGGGCCAAGAACGTGCGCGGCGAAAACGGCGCGCTTATGCGCATGGTGCGCGCCATCCCCATACCCGAAAACGATCCGCACGCGCTCAGCGCCATGAATTCCGCGCTCAGCGGGCTCTTCGCCGAACATCAGGCGCTGCACATCTACGCCGAAGGCAGTATGTGGGAATACTACCGTCCCGTGCGGCCGTTCAGGACCGGCATGGCGTATGTCGCGTGCAAAAACAAAGTCCCCGTGCTGCCCATGGCGTTTTCGTACCGCCGCCCGGGGTTCATACGGCGCAGGATCTTCCGCCAGAAGGCGCTTTTCACGCTCACGCTGGGCGAACCGCAGTTCGCCGACACCGCGCTCGGGCGCGAGGAAATGCGCGTGGAGCTCACTCGCCGCTGCCACGGCGAAGTGTGCCGTCTCGCCGGGTTCGGCGAAGGCGAAAACATCTATCCGCCGGTGTACGACGGTTCGCGCCGCATAGATTATTATCCCATTGATATTGCCGAAAAGTGAATACCACCCCGCCGCGGTATGCTGCCGCGGCGGTTTTTGTATTTGCACACTTGACATACGGAAGAAAAAATGTATAATTATTATAAATAGCACAAACGCTCAGTTCCCGCCGGGAGGTATTACAAAATGAAGAAATATGCTGTACGGATCCTTTGCGCCGCGCTCGCGGCGGCGTTCATATTCAGCGCCGCGCCCATAGGCGCCAAAGGAGAAGAAAAGGAGGCGACCGTTATGAAGATAGCGGTGTTTGACGGACTGACCGCAAAAGGCAGCGCGCCCTACGACGCGCAGGCGCTCGCCGCGCTGTTCAGGGAAGCGGGGTACGAATCCGACGTCATCGACGTCGCCGTGCTTTCCGCTCGCGAGCAATTTTCGGCAAAGTTGTACGATCTGCTCATGATACCCACCGGTGCGGCGTTCCCGTATTCGGCGGTCGATAATTTCAAGAAATTCATGCGCGAAGGCGGACGGCTCATCACGTCCGGCGGTTTCGCTTTTTCCGAACTGGTTTATCCCGAGACCTCCGGCGGCAGCGTCGGGCTGGGCGGGATGATACATTCCGATAACATTTCGCAGTCGCCCTGCCTTTACCGTACCATACCGGCTTCCAAATTCAAGCAGGGCGTCAAATATACCATATCGCTCGATTCCAGGTTCGAAAGCGTTTCCACGGAAAAAGGCCTGGCGCACAATTCTCTGTACGTGTACGGCGCCGGCGGGAGCCTTATCAGCTGGAAAGACTTCGTCGCCGTTACTAACGGCAATTCCGATTGGGACCGCAAATCTTATACCTTCACGGTGCCTTCCAACGCCGACCATGTCGATATCCGCCTGGGGCTGTATATCGCATCGGGCACCCTGTATTTCGATAACGTCCGCATCAGCGGCGACGACGGCAGCGAGGTGTTTTTCGACGATATGGAAAGCGGCATCGGCGGCTGGTCCCGCACGGTGTACAGTAATCAGGTGGGTTACGACACCGCCGAAGGCGTGTTTTCCTCGTCCGATAAAGTCGCGGCGCTTTACGCCGGGACAGTCGGCACAAGCGGCTGCCGCTACGATATTTCCGACGCCGTGAGCGGCAGATCTTCGGTGAATGTGCGCTTCAGCTGCGAATACACCATTTCGGGCGGCAGGGTCGGCGCGCGCGTGATCTGCGGGGAAGGCGACGAACGGTACGAAATAAACCTGTTTACGGATACTTCGAGCGCCGGCTGGCACGATCACTGCGTTACGTTCGAGCCGGTGGCCGGCAAAAGCAAGTTCTATCTCGAATTCTTTTTCGAAAACTCTTCCGGAAAGTTCTTTATAGATGAACTGTCGCTCACATCCGGAGAGACAGTGCTCCTCGCCGAGCACGACGGCGAACTCGCGCGCAAGACGTTCGGCGATGTGAACGCGACCGTGACGTCGCGTGAAAACGATCCGGCTTATCTCGCGTCCAACGATCCCACCAGCGTGGGCGACCTGCTGTTCTACGACGTTTCAACAGTCCCGCTCTTCGATACAGAGACGAAATATTCGGGCGCGGTCCGCATTTCCGCCGCCGAAGGGCAGGAAATATTCAAAGGCGACGTGCTTTCCGACGAAAACGGAATATCGGGCTACTCCGCCATCACCTGGGTGGGCAACAACCGCGGCAGATATCAGCCGCTGCTTTACGCGTACGATTCGCTCGGCCGCAAGGTCGGCGTGGCGGCGGCGGTGTTCCGCGCGTTCTATTCGCCTTCCGATTACGGCTATAACGGCGGCATAAAATACTGGGACGATTACAAGGGCGCAGGAGTGGGATTCTTCGGAGTCACCGACCGCGACCTGTTCGCGCCCGGCAACACCGCGCTGCGTGAAGGGCTCGTAAAACTCGCCGATACTCTCTGCGGAAAGATATATATCTGTTCCGCGGATAACGCGTACGACTGTTACCGGGCCGGCGAAAAACCGCGCGTGAGCGTGGCGCTCGAAAATCCGACCTCCGAAACGCTCGAATGCTTCGCCACCGTGACCGTCACTTCCGAAGACACGGGCGAAACGGTGTACGAGGAGACCAAATCCGTAAAGATACCCAGGCACGCAAAACGCACGCTTCGCTACGACGCCGTGGATATTGACATTTCGGCTGACGATTTCTGGTACGTGAGCGTCAAGCTCGAATGCGGCGGCGGGCTCGCCGACAGCTACGAATCCGGCTTTGTCGTATGGGACGAGGAAACGGTCGCCGCGGGTCCCAAATACACTTATCACGATAACTATATCTACCTCATTCAGCCCGACGGCACCGAAAAAGCCGTGTTCGTCTCCGGCGTGGACGACGGCGGCAACACCTTCGTCAACGAAGATCAGACCCCGCTTGTGTGGAAGAGCGATTTTGAACGCCGCCGCGACGCCGGCATACTGCTTTACGAAAACCTGCAGCAGTACCGCGATTACGGCGATTTCGCAAGGGTGTTCGAAAACGGATATCCCACCGAGCGCCATATGCGCAAAGTTGACTGCGCGGTCTATCTGGCCCAGAAATACGGGCAGATCTATATGATGGGCATGCTGCTCGGCGCCAACTGCGGCGTTGACGACGCCCAGCTCGAAAAAGATAAGGAATACATATCAAAGATGGCGGCGCGTTATAAAGACGTTCCGGGCGTGATCTACTACCTGAACGGCGACCTCATAGTCAAGCCGACTTCCGCCATAAACCAGCTGTACCGCGAATTCCTCAAACAGCGCTACGGCACCGACGAAAAACTCGCCGAATGCCGTCCGGATCTCAAGAGCATAGAAACCGCAAAATACGACAGCAATTATTCGTTCACCGGCGGCGGCTGGTCCGACCGCAAGGCGTACGACCAGAACCTGTTCCGCACTCATCTCATCAAGCGCTGGGCTAACGCGCTCACCGCTTCCGCAAAAGAAGCGGGCGGCGAAGATAAAGCCGTGCTGTGCGAATTCTTCTCGTGGCCTTCCGAAAGCATCGACGTCGAACACGCCATAGGCGACCTCACGTATTCAAATATCGGATTTTTCGACAAACTCGAAATGCTCACCGAAACGCTCGCCAACTCCGATCAGCGCGTGCGCGGAAAATCGTTCGGCATAGGCGAATCCAACAAGCGCACTCACCCTGATTTCGGCGAAACGCTCGATTATTACGCGTCGGGCAGCGAACGGTATTCCGAAGCGTATCTGCGCGCTGTGTTCTACAACACGCTGGGCATGGGCGGCAACCATTATCAGGTATGGTGCTTCAAGGACGAGACCAAGTACAATTTCCCGTGGGGGCTCACCTATATGGTTTCCGCGGGCGAACGCAACATATTCAACATCTACCGCAACCTCAATATTCTCACGTCAACTGTCGAACCGACCTACGTTTCGCCCGAGGTGGCGTTCCTCACTCCGGATTCGCTCAGAATGTCCGGCAGCCGCGGCTGGTACGTGGGGCATTACGCCACGCTGCGCGGAATCGATATGGCTCAGTCGCTGTATGCGGACAACATACTCACCATCAACGAAAACGACCTCATCATACCCGAATCGGTCAAGGTCATCTACTATCCGCTTGCATTCACCGTGCCCGAAAACGTCTATAACGCGCTGACCGAATTCGTAAAGAACGGCGGCACGCTGTATATCTCGGGCGATCCGGCGTACGAGCTCGATACTCGCACGCGCGAATACGGCGACCGCGCCGAACAGCTCACCGGCACAAAGGTGACCAAAGTCATCTACGCCGGAGTCGACGACGCCGGAGCGGACGTCACATATACCACCGGTTCCGGCAAACGCGACGGCAAACCCTGCGTCAATATCGAACTTGCCGGAGCCAAAGCGATCTATTCCGACACTACGGGCAGCCCCGTGTTCACCGAATATTCGCTCGGCAGCGGCAAGGTGTACTATTCCACCGTGCCGGTCGAGATCGCTTCCAACACCGCTACCTATCTCGCCGATGTCGACCTGTACGAAAAAGTGCTCGCAGGTTCCGGGCTCCGGTATAACGCGGTCAGCGGCTCGGCGGCGGGTCTGCGCACCTCGGTGCTCCATCTCGCCGACGGCGGCACGCTGCGCGTCATTTCCAACTCTTCCAATATCGATATCAAGACCGAATACAAATCGGGCGAAACGACCTATTCGTTCCGTCTGGGCGGCTGGCAGACCGCGGCGTTCGTAGAAGACGCCGAAGGCAGGCTGGTGACGCTCGACGTCCCGACCGCGGTGCAGAAGAACGGCGAAAGGTTTATGACCAACGACTGCGCGGCGGTGCTCGTACCGCTGGACGGCGCTTTGCTTGAAAACACCGGCGTGCTCGCCGTGCTTCCCGATTCGAGCGGAGGCTTTTCGTGCTACTGCGGCGCGTGGAACGATCTCGTCGCCGTGCGCGGCAGCGTGTATTACGGCGAATTCCTTAACGGCGGCGAGATATCCGTAACATATAAGGGCGGCAGGCTTTCAATAGATTCCGCCCGCGAAGGCGAGATCATAATCGTGTGCGAAAAAGGCGGGGAAGAAAACGCCGTTTCCGCGCTGCTCGGCACGCTTGGCATAAGCGCTTCCGAAAAAACGCCCGCCGAAACGAGTTCCGGCGATACCGAATCCGGTGAACCGGGCGAAACGGAAGGCGGCTCAAGCGCGCTCCCGTTCATCATAGCCGGCGCCGCCGCAGCGCTTATCGCAGCGGCAGCCGCGGTAATAATCGTCAAACGCAAAAAAAGCAAATAAAAATATAAAAGCAATCGCAGAAAGGTCGTGTCGTATCTTATGACAAACAAATACAGGATCATATCGCTCCTGATCGCGCTCGTGATGTGCTGCGCGCTGTTCGCGGCGTGCGGAGGAGGCGGCGACGAAAGCACCGCGCCCGAATCCGGCGCGCAGAGCGGTACGGATCAGTCCGCCGAAAGCGCGGAGCCCGCGTCCGGAAACGAAAGTCTTTCGCCCGAAGAACTGTATAACGTATATATGGGCGACGAATACGACGGGATGACGTTCACGGTGTTCACTTCCGACGTCGACGAAGAGGCGCTTTCGGATATCGTTTACAACACCGAAGCCGTCGGAGGAGAGCTGCTCCCCGACCGTATGAACAACGCGCTCCTTAACAGACAGAACACGCTCAAGCAGAAGCTCGGCGTCGATCTAAGGGAAATATACCATTACGATTCGGCGCGTCTGGGCAACACGGCGCTCAACAAAGTGCGCGAAGCGATCCAGACCGGCTCGGACGAGTTCCAGGTCGTGAACATCTCGCTTTACGATATGGGCACGCTTTCGCTCGAAGGCGATCTCTACAACCTGTACGACGTGCCCGATTTCGAACCCTCCAACCCCTGGTGGGATCAGACTTTCAACAACAGCGTCGAAATGTTCGGCAAGCTGTATTTCACCCACGGCGATATCGATTTCCGCACCAAGAACGCCATAACCTGCATACTCTATAACCGCACGCTGTGCGACAAGCTGGGGCTCGAAGACCCCGTCCAGCTCACCATAGATTACCAGTGGACGCTCGACAAATGCATACAGATCGCAAAATCGCTTTCCAACGACAAAGAAGGCGACGGCATAGATTATCTCGACGATATCGGCTGGGCGGGCCAGTGGGACGATATGTACTATATGATGTACGGTTCCGGCATACGCATCCTCACGCCCGACGGCAGGGGATATCCCAAGCTTTCGTTCTACGACGCCAAGACCGAAAACGTGGTCACCAAGGTCCTTGGCTTTATGGCGGATACCGAGCATTACATCAGCGGCAACGACCTGTGGAACAAGACTCCCTGGAAATGGCCGATGGAAGCGCTGCTCGACGGCTTTGCAAAGGGAAGATATATCTTCTTTGCCGGCGTGGTGGAACACGTCTTTATGCTCAAGGAAATGACCGACGAATTCGCCATCGTCCCTTCGCCCATGTATGACGAAAACCAGCAGCAGTATTACAGTCTGCTCAATACCTGGGGCGCCAACGCGTTCGGCGTCGCCATCAACGTGTCGGAAGGCAACGAGCTCCGGTTCGTGGGCCGCGTGCTCGACACGCTGGGGTATCTTAGCTGGAAAGAATACCCCGATTCGCTTGCGTACAACTATTACGAAGTGGTGCTCAAGAACCAGAAACTCACCACCGAGGAAAGCGAAAAGATGATAGACATCATCTTCAATTCCGCCGGATGCGAGACCGGCGCCATCTATCAGGTCGGCGGAGCCAACCAGACTATCTACGATATGATCGCCAACGAACTTATGGCGAACAAGCGCACCGACGGTCTCGCCGCCGTATACGACAGGAACAAGACGCGGTTCGAAGACAGCGTGCAGGATATTATCGACACCTTCAACGACCAGGATTGACCGCAGAGCGCATTGAAGCGGCGAATTACCGCACCCGTTAAATAGTGTTTTTTACAAGGTTATACCATTTTAGGATGGTGTAACCTTGTTTTTGTGTGCTCCCTTTTAGCGTTAAAAAGGTGCTTCAACGAAAAACTCGACTGCCGTACGACAGTACGGCGACGCTCGTTTTTCGTTGAAATTCGCTCGCTTGACTGCGCTCTGCCTTGTGACGCCGCAGCGTTCGGTTACGCGCGCCGGAACGTGGGCGGGAAAGGCGAACGCGCCCGCCGGAATGACAATACAAATCTGGTATAGTCTTGTTTGTTTTTTGACCTGATTATGCGTAAAAAAGGTGCTTGACCAAAAACTCGACTGCCGTACAACCGTACGGCGACGCTCGTTTTTGGCCAAAATTTGCTCGATTCTATGTGCTCTGCCTTGTGACGCTGCAGCGTTCGGTTACGCTATCCGGAACGTTTGCGGAAAAGGCGAACACGCCCGCCAGGGCGTTCGTTTTTTCTTATGGGAATGTTGGAAGAGTAAACGGAAATATATAAAAAAGGCGCTCCTATCCGATACTCCCGCACCGACGGCGTCTATGCCGGGCCCTCGCTTCGCTCTGTCCGGCGTCGGCGCGGGAGTTAAAAGCAAAAAACGATATCGGCGTATATACGGCGCAAAACGGCTTTCGATTCCGGAGTATTTTTGATTTTTTGTATTTACAAGCCGTTTTCCTTGTGATATAATCAAATCAAACAAATGCGCAATTCGGCTTTCGGGAGGCCTGTCTTATGAAGATCGTCCTTAAAAATCTCACCAAAATATTCAACGGCCGCGGTAAACGCCGCGGCGAAAAGGTCGTTGCGGTGAACCGTTTCGACCTCACCATCCCCGACGGCAAGCTCGTGGGGCTGCTCGGGCCTTCCGGCTGCGGCAAAAGCACGCTGCTCAACCTCATCTGCGGGCTCGAAGAACCCACCGAGGGCCGCATCCTGTTCGGCGAAGACGACATAACCGATCTCCCTCCCGAAGCGCGCGGCGTGGGTATGGTGTTCCAGAACTACGCGCTTTATCCGCATCTTTCCGTGCACGACAACATCATCTTCCCGCTCGAAAATCTGCGGGGCAAAAAGCGTCTGTCCAAAGAAGAAATGGAAAAGCGGGTGCTTGACGCGGCGAAACTGGTGCAGATATCCGAGCTTATGGAACGCCGGCCGGACGAACTTTCGGGCGGTCAGCAGCAGCGTGTGGCGATCGCCCGCGCGCTGGTCAAAACCCCGGGCGTGCTCCTGCTCGACGAGCCGCTTTCCAACCTCGACGCCAGGCTCAGACTGCAAACGCGCGAAGAGATACGGCGCATCCAGTGCGAGACCGGCGTCACCACCGTGTTCGTCACGCACGACCAGGAAGAAGCTATGTCCATTTCGGACTTTATAATAGTTATGAAAGAAGGCGTGCTGCAGCAGATGGGCGAGCCGCAGGCGATCTACGAACAGCCGGTCAATCTGTTCGTGGCGAAATTTTTGGGCAACCCGCAGATCAACGTCTTCGACGCCGAGGTGCGTTCCGGCAGGCTTTACATAGGCGGCGCCGACGTTATGTCCGCCGGAGGCGTTGCGGATCAGCCGGTCTGGGCGGGCGTACGTCCCGAAGGGCTCATAGCGGATGCAGAAGGCCCGCTCGAATGCGGACTTCTCCGCGTGGAGATAATGGGGCGTGACACCAGCATAGTTTTCACGCACGGCTCTTTCACCGGCGCTTCCGCCCGCGCCATAGTCCCCACCGCAAAGAACATAGACCGTTCCGCGCAGACCGTCCGTTTTTCGCTCAATCCCGAAAAAGTGCACATTTTTTCAAAGTCCGATGAAGTGGGACTCAACGCCGCCGGAGGGGAAGTAAAATGAAACGCAGAAGATCGAAGGGTTGGCTGTATCTGCTGCCGGCGATATTGCTGCTCGGCGCCTTTATGGTCTATCCGCTAATCGACGTTTTCATATATTCGCTCGAGGAAGGGTACAATTCCGCGTCGCAGACGTTCGGCGGCGTGGGACTGTACAACTATTCGCACGTCCTGCGCGACCCGTACTTTATGCAGGCGCTCAGGAACACCTTTATCATAGTCATAATAACCGTGCCGGTGTCGACCGGGCTCGCGCTGCTCATTTCGCTGCAGCTTTCCAAGATAAAAAAGCTGCAGGAACTGTTCCAGACGGTGTTCTTCCTGCCGTACGTTACCAACACGCTCGCCGTCGGGCTGGTGTTTATGATACTCTTCAAGCGCACGCCGTATACCGACGGGCTCATAAACCTGATGATAAGCGTCTTCGGCGCGGGGCCCGTGGATTTCATCGACGGCCCGTACGCCGCCAAGATGTTCGTGATGTGCTTTTACACGGTGTGGGTGGTGCTGCCGTTCAAGATACTCATACTCACCAGCGCTCTCGCCTCGGTCAAAAAGGAATATTATAACGCCGCGCGCGTCGACGGCACTCCCAGGTGGCGCGTGTTCACCAAGATAACGCTGCCCGCCATTTCGCCTATGCTGTTCTACCTTATCATCACGGGCTTTATCGGCGCGTTCAAAGCGTACAGCGACGAAGTCGCGCTGTTCGGAACCGACCTCAACGCCGCCGGGATGAACACCATAGTGGGATATATCTACGATATGCTTTACGGCAACGGGGGCGGATATCCTTCCTACGCCGCCGCCGCCGCGCTCATACTGTTTGCGATAGTGCTCACCATAACGGTGATAAACCTTATGGTCAGCCGCAAACACGTGCATTACTGAAAGGGGGCGCGCAAGTTATGACAAGACAGCAGTACTTTGAACGACGAATCGCCCGCACAAAGGATATAACCTTTACCGTCATACGCTATTTACTGCTCGGGATCTGGGCGGTGATAGTGCTGTTCCCGTTTTACTGGATGCTGCTCACCTCGGTAAAGGAATACGGTGCGTACAACTCCGAATTCATTCCCAGATTCTTTACGCTTTCGCCCACGATAAAGAATTATATCGACGCCTTCACCACGGTGTCGCTGGGCAGATATTTCATCAACACGGTGATATACACGCTCGCTACCACGGCGCTCATGCTCGCGGTGACTGTCCCCGCGGCGTTCGCGTTCGCGCGGCTGGAATTCAAGGGCAAGGATATCGTGTTCGTGCTTTTCCTTGCGCTTATGATGATCCCCACAGAGCTCGTCATAATAACCAATTTCGTCACGGTCACCGACCTGGGACTGCGCAACACTTTCACCGGGCTCATACTGCCCACGGCGACATCGGTGTTCTATATATATCTGTTAAAGGAAAACTTCGGGCAGGTGCCGGAGGAGATATACAAAGCCGCCAAGGTCGACGGCACCTCGGACTTCAAGTTCCTGCTCAAGGTGCTCGTGCCGATCTGCCGGCCCACGATCGTCACCATAACCATACTCAAAGTTATCGAATGCTGGAACGCCTACGTCTGGCCGCGCCTTATCACCGATAACGAGGCGTATTATCTCGTTTCCAACGGCATACAGGAAATACGCGAAAACGGCTTCGGCCGCGACAACATCCCGGCGATGATGGCGGCGGTGGTCGTCATCTCGGTGCCGCTCATAGTGCTGTTCCTCATATTCCGCAAAAAGATAATGGCGGGCGTTTCGAGAGGAGGACTCAAAGGATGAAAAAAGCCGTGCTGTTCATTCTTATGCTTTCGTTCGTCCTGCCCGCGCTTTTGTGCTCGTGCCACGGCTCGCGCGGGATGGACGAATTCGTAATGCCCGGGGAATTCGATACTTCAAGGCATTTCGATATCGTTTTCTGGGCCAAGAACGACACCAACAAGACGCAGATCGACGTGTACAACAAGGCGAAAGCCGCGTTCGAAGAAGCCTACCCCAACGTCAGCGTTACGATAAGGTTCTACACTGATTACAGCGTCATCTACAACGACGTCATAACCAACATATCCACGCAGACCACTCCCAACGTGTGCATCTCGTACCCCGACCACATAGCCACCTATATGACCGGCGATAACGTCGTCGTCCCGCTGAACGCGCTGATGGACGACCCCGACTACGGCCTGGGCGGCGCCGAAGTGGAATTCGATTCGGTGCGCAGGGAAGAGATCGTCCCCAAATTCCTCGAGGAATGCTCGTTCGGCGGAACGTACTACGCGCTGCCGTTCATGCGCTCCACCGAGGCGTGCTACATAAACAAGACCTACGTCGAAAAGCTCGGCTACGAGGTCCCGGACGAACTCACCTGGGATTTCGTGTGGGAAGTTTCGGAAAAAGCGGTGGAAAAGAACGAAGACGGCACTTACGCCGTCAACGGGCAGAACGTCATGCTGCCGTTCATCTACAAATCCACCGACAATATGCTCATCACCGTCCTGCGGCAGAAAAACGCCCCGTATTCCGAAAGCGACGGGAGCATAAAGATATTCAACGATACCACGTGCGAAGTGCTCGACGATATCGCGTCGCACGTCGAAAAGAACGCGTTTTCCACGTTCAAGATATCCAGCTACCCCGGCAACTATCTCAACGCCGGACAGTGTATCTTCGCCATAGATTCCACCGCGGGCGCCACCTGGATGGGCTCCGAGGCGCCGCTTATGGATATCCATTCCGAAAAAGTGGTGGAATTCGAGATCGCGGTGCGGACCATCCCGCAGTACGATACCCAAAACCCCAAAATGATTTCGCAGGGGCCGTCTTTGTGCCTGTTCAACAAGAAGGATCCGCAGGAAGTGCTGGCGTCGTGGCTGTTTATGCAGTACCTGCTCACCAACGAAACTCAGATCGCTTATTCCGGCACCGAAGGCTACGTCCCGGTCACCTCGCGGGCGCAGAACGACGCGGCCTATACCGAATATCTCAATTACTCGGGCGAGCCCGACGCCGATCACTACTGGGTCAAACTGGCGGCGAGCAAGCTGCTTCTTGAGAACATTGAAAACACCTTCGTCACGCCGGTGTTCAACGGCTCGGCGTCGCTTCGGAGCGCGGCTTCGCAGCTGGTGGAAAGCACGGTCAAAGCGGTGCGCCGCAAAGAGACGGTCGACGACGCGTTTTACAAAAAGCTGTATAACGATGTCAGAGCCATGTATCACCTTTCCGAAAATTCCGCGGGCAGAGGAACGGACGAAGGGCCGCTTTCCGGCACGGCGGTGACGCTTCTGGTTGTGCTATGTGCGGCGTGGGCGTGCATTGCGGCGGTTTTTTTGGTGCAAAGAGTAAAAAAATCAAAAGAATGATATTTATGGCTTGATTTAATCGAAAAAGTGTATTATAATAGTATCAATACGGAACAGTATCCTCCGTCAGCACGAAAAATCAAACCGAATTTCAAGAAAGGAAGATTCATTATGAAAAAACTGTTGGTAATAGTTCTTGCGCTTGCAATGCTCGCCACGCTCGCGGCGTGCGGCAAAAAAGACGTTCCCGCCATAACTTACGCCGAATACGCGGCTGCCGCTATCGACAGCGAAGTCGTCATCGAGACTTACGTCCAGGCTAAACAGGGCTGGTGGGAAAAAGAAGGCGTAGGCGGCGTTGGCACGTTCTACACTCAGGACGCCGAAGGCGGCTATTTCCTTTACGACATGCCTTGCTCCAAAGCGGATTACGACAAACTCGTTAAAGGCACCAAGATCAAAGTCACCGGCAAAAAGGCCGAATGGAGCGGTGAAGTCGAAATAATCGACGCCACCTTCGTTATCGAAGACGGCAATTACATAGCTCCCGCCGCTGACGTCACCTCCCTCATCGGTAAAGACGAGCTCGCCGCTAAGATGAATACGTTCATCGCCATCAAAGGCGCTGTCGTAGAAGCCGTCGGTCAGGACGCCGAAGGCAACGACGTGGCGTGGTTCTACAAATGGAACGGCGCCGGCAGCGAAGGCGACGACCTCTATTTCAAGGTCAACGTCAACGGCGCTTCGCTCACTCTGGTAGTCGAATCGTATCTCTGCGGCCCGGACACCGACGTTTACAAAGCGGTCAAGGAACTCAAAATCGGCGATAAGATCGATCTCGAAGGTTTCCTTTACTGGTACGAAGGCGCTCAGCCCCACGTCACTTCTGTAAAAGCAGCCGGCTGAACAAAATAACAAAATCAAGACCGTGAGCTTTGCGCCCGCGGTCTTTTTTTGCGAATATTTCGCACTTGCGCGGCAGCAAAGTCCATTGACTTTTTGCGCGCGGTGTTGTATAATACGTATGTAAACAAATCTGCAAAGGAGTTCTGTGTGAAATGGCAAAGAAACTTTATAAAGACACAAAGCACAAAAAGATCTGCGGCGTGTGCGCCGGAGTCGCGGAATACCTCGATATCGACGTCACGGTGATCCGTCTGCTGTGGGTGGTGTTCGGCTGCCTGGGCGGCGCCGGATTCGTCGCTTACATCGTGGCGGCTTTCATTATGCCCGATAAAGGCGATTATCTCGAAGACGGCACTCACGAAAACGAATAATAACATAAAATAAAAAAACGGAGGAACAATCATGAAAAAATTCAGATGCCCCATTTGCGGCTACATCCACGAAGGCGACACGCCCCCTGAATCCTGCCCCGTATGCAAAGCTCCCGGCAGCAAATTCGTCGAGCTCGAAGAGACCAGAGTCTGGGCGGCGGAGCACGTCGTAGGCGCGGGTAAAAAGATCGATCCGCGCGTTATCGAAGGACTTCGTTCCAATTTCACCGGCGAATGCACCGAAGTCGGCATGTATCTCGCCATGGCGCGCGTCGCGCACCGCGAAGGATACCCCGAAATAGGCCTTTACTGGGAAAAAGCCGCTTATGAAGAAGCCGAACACGCCGCCAAGTTCGCCGAGCTTTTAGGCGAAGTGGTGAGCGATTCCACCAAGGTCAACCTGCAAAAGCGCGTCGAGGCCGAATACGGCGCCACGCTCGGCAAGACCGAGCTCGCCAAGCTCGCCAAAGAGCTGGGCTACGACGCCATCCACGACACCGTTCACGAAATGGCGCGCGACGAAGCCCGCCACGGCAAAGCGCTCGAAGGCCTGCTCAAGAGATATTTCAAAGACTGAAAAACCGAATATCAAAAAGGGGCGAGGTAAACACTTGCCCCTTGTTCATCAAATAAGCAAACATTCTTTACGGAAAGGTGTTTTGAAGACGTGGAAATCGAAAAGATAGACAAAAACTTTAAAAAAGACCGCGTGGAAGAGACCGGCGGCAAACTCTGTTATACAGTCCCGTGCGAGGGGTTCGATCTTTACGGCGTGTTTTACGACGAAAAGCGCGGGCTCTTCATGCGCATGGACGGCGACGTGGCGTCGCGCGTCAGTCCGGGCGTTTCGTATCTTGCTTCATATACCTCGGGCGGACGTCTCAGGTTCAGGACCGATTCGTCCGTCATAGGCATATCCGTCGCATACGACGCGCTCTGCAATATGCCTCATATGCCTCTCACGGGCAGCAGCGGGTTCGTCCTGCTCGAAAAGGTCGGCAACGTTTATAAAAACGTCTGCGTCTTCAGGCCCAATCCCGATGAAAAAAGCGGTTACACGGGCGAAGTCAAAGTGAACGGCGGTATTGCCCGCGAATACGTGCTGTATTTTCCGCTTTACAACAGCGTGAAAGAGCTCAAGATATATCTCGATCCCGCGTCGTCGCTTTACGAGCCGGAAAAATACCGCGATAAGGCGCCGGTCCTCTATTACGGCGCATCTATCGATCAGGGCGGCTGCGCTTCCCGCCCCGACAGCAGCTACCCGGCGATACTTTCCAAATGGAACGATATCGATTTTATAAACCTCGGCTTTTCCGGCAACTGCATGGGCGAACAGCTCATGGCGGAATACCTTACCGGTATAGAATGCAGTATGCTTTTCATGGCTTACGACGGCAACGCGCCCGATGCGGCGTTCCTTGAAAAAACGCATTACCCGTTTTACCAGACGTACCGCAAAGTCAAAAAGAATATCCCCGTGGTGTTTATGTCGGTGCCGTGTTTCGAGACTTTCGCCGAATCGCCCGTGCGGCGGGGCGTGCTTTACGATTCGTACCTTAAAGCCCGCGCCGCCGGCGACGAAAACGTATACTTTATCGACGGCGAAACGCTGTTCGGCGACCGCGACAGGGAAATATGTACCGTCGAAGGCGTGCATCCCAACGACCTGGGATTCTACCGCATGGCGCAGGTGATTTATAAGACCTTCGGTATTATCGGCGCCGAATTCCTGTGAATACGGCGCCCGTGACCGCATAAAAAGCATTGACTTTGCTTACCGCGCGTGGTATAATAAAAAAAGAAATAAAGCAGCCTTATTTAAGGAGGAACGGAAATGAAAGGTATCATCAGAAAAATAATATGCGTCCTGCTCGTGCTGGCGGTCGCGTTCGCGCTTGCGGCGTGCAATTCTTCGGGCGAAGAAAATTCCAAACAGGAACCCGCGTCCGAACAGAGCAAGCCCGCGGCCGACGAACCCACGCAGGGCGATATAAACGTTTCGGAATATTCGTATAAAAACGAATCTCTGGGACTCGCCATCAAGCTGGACGACGGCTGGAGCATCCGCTCGCCGGAAGAACTTCTGCAGCTCATAGGCAGCACGAGCTTCGGCGACGCCATCAAAAACGCGCCGCTCACCTACGATTTTTACGCCGTGCGGCTCATCAGCACCGCGAGCATAAACATCATATTCGAGAATATGAAAAAATCGGTAGGTAAGGTGTATACCGAAAGCGAATATCTCGATCTCGCCAAGACGAGCGTCAAAACGCAGGTCGAAGCCGCGGGGCTTAACGTCAACAAGCTCGAACTCATCAAACGCACCGTCGCCGGCAGGGAACTCAACGGATATCACATAGTGCTCGAATCCGGCGGCACGTTGGTATATGAATACATCTTCGCCATCAGAGTGGGCGAATATATGGCAAGCATCACGCTCGCCTCCCCCTCTATGGATGAACTCGAAACGCTCGTCGGGCTGTTTTATCCGGCGTAAGGCGCGGCGATACGCGCAAAAACGGACGCGGTTTTATAAAATCGCGTCCTTTTCTATTGACAAATCGTTCACTTTGTGTTAATATGTCAAACAGAGCAATATCAAAAAAAACTGAAAGGAAGCAATTCTAATGAAAAAACTCATTGCACTTCTCATTGCGCTCGCAGTTATGCTTTCCGCTCTCACCGTCCTCGTTTCCGCCGACGGCGAAGAAGATTATGTTGAACGCGAACTGACCATTTACGAAATCGAGACCGCTCCCACTATCGACGGCGTTATTGCAGACGGCGAATATCACCTCGTCTCTTCCTGGCCGCTCGATAAGGACGAGTTCATCTCCCGCGGCGACTACGTTCAGAACATCGACGTTGAGTACTATATGTGCTACGACGAAAACAACCTCTATTTCGCAGTCAAAGCTCAGTGCGACGGCGAACACGTAGCCCGTATGGATAAAAGTCCCAAATACGTTTTCAACGCGCATCACCTTATGACTCTCATCATCCCCGACGATCCCGCCAGAGTCGACGATGCGGGCAAAGACGTTTATCCCGGTCAGGAAGCTACCTGGAGCGACCTCAACAGCGGCAACTTTGCTTATGAGTTCACCACCATCTTCTCCAGCGAAGCCACCGGCAACCACGACGCAAACGTTCCCTTTGCCACCAACCACTTTATGGATATGAAATCCAAGATGACGTTCTGCACCGCTCATACCGACGGCTACGATATCTATGAGATCGCTATGCCCTGGTCCGCTATGACCAACAGCAAGAACACCACCGCCCTCACTCCCACGGAAGGCACCGTGTTCGGCTTCGACAGCACGCTCGGCCTTACCGATATCAGCGGTATAAATGAAGTTATCGCAAACGACGGCTATGACGGCGCAAACGGCGTTTACTACGGCAACTACCTCTATTTTGCCGATTGCTACGGCCACGGCGCTAAAGACCTCAGACACGCCTGCGTTGTCACTCTCGGCGGCACCGCTCCCGTAACCCCGGTCGACGAAAGCGACGAAGAATCCACTCCCGCGGAAGAATCCACTCCCGCAGAGGAATCCACCCCTGCCGAAGAATCCAAACCCGCTGAAGAATCCAAACCCGTCACCCCGACCACCGGCGACGCGGGCATCATCGCTCTCGCAGTTGTTTCCGTCATCGCTCTCGGCGGCGCTGTCGTGATCAAAAAGAGCAAATAATCCCGGTTTGCCAAAGCAAAAATAATCAGATATGCACTCGGGGGCGTCCGCGTCCCCGAGTGTGTTGCTGTAAAGGTGCGTCGTTTATGGAAACATTGATGCATATAGATTACTGTTACCTTATACCGGCGGCGTTCGTCGGTATCATCGCGGCGGTCGTGCTGCTCATACTGCGCCGCAAGCGCGGCGGCAAGCGCCCAAAACATTCCCGCGCGTATCTCGTCACGGCGATACTGCTCATACTGTTCGCTTTCGTCGCCGTCGTCGTGCTGCCGATCGTGGAATTCGCGTATTACATGATCCGTTTCGGCGTCGCCGTGTTTTTCGCCGGGCTCAAGTCGTTCTGACCGCCGTTCACGAAAAAAGCGATCAAAAGGAAATCGGCGGGAGTTCAAAAAGATATACGCAAAAATAGTTGCGCTTTTGACAAAAATCGGTCTTGACACGGGCGCAATGTTATGTTATAATCACCGTTGCACAAAATAAGACATCCGGGGCGTTAGCGCAGTTGGGCTCAACGGTCGAGCGCCGCCTGCGGCGGATGCAGCGAGACCGGTGATGCGCAGCGACCGCGCTTTTGCGGCGAAGCGATAAGCGAAGACGAACAAAAACGCGAGCGTCGCAAGCCGAACGAACGCGAGAGTTACCTTAAACGTAAACAACATTTTTAATATCCCACAAGGGGCGTTAGCGCAGTTGGGAGCGCACAACACTGGCAGTGTTGGGGTCAGGGGTTCGAATCCCCTACGCTCCACCAGAAAAAAGCACTGCGTCAGCAGTGCTTTTTTCAATGAAATTCGTTCCTGACGGAACGAGTGAAATATGCCTGCGGCATATGAAATACGCTACGCGTATGAAATGTGCTTCGCACATGAAGGAACGAATTTTATTTCACATTTTGCCGGGCGGCAAAATATTTCATAATCCGAAGGATTATTTCATATTGCGTAGCAATATTTCATTTCATATGCTATAATTACTACAATTATCAGGAGGTGTTTTGGATGAAAGAGAATAAACTTGTTGATTTATCTATGGGTTTTTCTGTTGAAATAATAAAACTATGTGAAACTATAAAAGGACATTATTCGCTTGCAAATCAACTGGAACGTTCCGCCACTTCCATTGGAGCAAATATCCACGAAGCCAATTATGCCCATGGCAAAGCTGATTTTGTTGCCAAACTGCAAATTGCACTGAAAGAGTGTTATGAAACGGAATACTGGCTTGAATTGTTTTCTAAAGCCGAATTGATCGATCAGTCAATTTTTAAATCGCTATTTGATCATTGTGGAACAATCCGAAGAATATTGATTGCATCCGTCAACACTGCAAGGGAAAACATTAAATGAAGAATCATATATTAGTATGCGGATTAAACGGAAGCGGAAAATCCACGTTTGGGAAAGCGCTTGCAAAGGAGATCAACGCTGCTTTCAAAGATATTGAAGATTATTATTTTCCTGACCGTCGAGCGGTAGATGCATATACGGATCCGCGAAGCCATGAGGAAGTTTCGGAATTATTATTAAACGATCTACTTGTTTTTGATAAAATCGTTCTT
>DBXS01000023.1 GCA_002310055.1 Clostridiales bacterium UBA1206
GCTTTTTCCCGAAAGCTACCCCCTTGTTAATCGCTGAAGATTTTGGCATCTTTTTCAAAACTGTAAATAGAGTTCAGTAGATTATAATATGCAAGGCTCGCTGAAAATGGTAAGTGTGAACTCTTTTTCAGCAGGTAAAACAAGCAAGTTTCACACAAGTCGGTAATGCATACGGTTGCCGCATTACCTTCTTACAAAAAAGCAACCAATCCATAGGGTTTGATTGATGATCGTGAACAGCATGATAGCGCGCATCGACGTTTTCAGCGGATACGAGCTGAAAGTGGAGTTCGCGTTCGACATCCGGCAGTTCTTCGAGGGGCTGGATCTCGAAGTGAGCGCGTAGTGTGACAGAAAAATGCAAAAGGCAAGTCCAAACGGGCTTGCCTTTTGTGATACACGGTTTTCGGTCGGCTGTTTCCCGGAAAACCGGGTTTTGGTATGAAATTCGAGGCGTTAGCGGTATTGGGTGCAAATTTGCAGGCGGATCATATAGCACCCCAAAAAACGAGCGTTTTTGAGGGCGCAGGGAAAGCGTAAAACAACGAAAAAAGCACGTATTTACGTGCTTTTTTCTTGGTGGACCTGCTGACCGAGCATAAGAACTTTTATGAATTCTTCGTTCAAAACGTCTGAAACTTTTTCTACTACGAACCCGATTTCTTCTTCCGTCAAGTCTTCATATTTTCTGCCGAAGTTCTGACAATATGATTCTATCCCGGTGAGAAACGGCTCTTCGTACATTTTACCAAACTGCTCAACGGCTTTGCCGCGCACCTCAGGATCTGCGTACATTTCCGACACCAGTTCGATGAAATGATCTGCGTCGGCGTTCTGCAAAAGCTTGACCGGGTAGTCCCGCGTGAAGTTTTTCATCATGCGGCTGATGCCGAGCTCCTGCAGATTTTTCAGCCAGTATTGCGAGAATATTTCCTTCGCCCTTTTGAAAACCTCCGCCGATTTTCCGGTCAGTTCCGGCTTATGATCGACCGACATCATCGCGGTGAAATCGTTGCTTTTGAAGAAATCCGTTATTTCTTTTATCTGCTCTGGCGTGTAGCCGGACGGCGGTCTTTGCTTTTTCTTTGACATGTAGATATCCTTTTATTGCTTTTCTGCGCGCTCGATGGCAACGGTTTTCGGCTGACCGGATTTTTCACAGAATTTCACCAGACGGTCATATGTCTGCTTTTCCATGCGAATTGAAACCGGTACGTTTTCTTTCTTTTCTCTTGCTATGATTCATTCTCCTTCAAAGCTCAAAATGTCTTCCGCGTGCAGTTCATATGCGCCGCGATCTGTTTTCATCTGCTTAACGGGTATTTTGTGATTATTTGCGATTTCAAGAATGATTGCTTTGTTTTCGGATGTGATATGTGCGCCGAGATATATCGCGGTGATCGGGACTTTGAGGTCGGGCGGGTTGGCGGCGGGAAGCAAGACGCGCCATTCGTTTTCATATTCCCACGATTTATCTTTTGTAAGTAAGCCAAGAGTTAAGTCGGCGGTTGCAGCTTCCATTGATTCTTGAGTATGATCAATCGCCGCTTTCCAGGGTATCAACGGGCGAGTTTCAGAATAAATGATCGGAAAGGGCAAAACCTCGTCTTTCATACTGTTGAAGTCGTACTCAATGCAAAATCCCCTGTGGCTATCCGCATAATGCGACCACATCAAGCGGTTTTTCGGATCTGTCGCCAAACAACCGATCAAAAAGAGCGCATTCAGCTTTTCAGTCATTTGGCGAGTCATAGCATCAAGAAGCTTTTCAGCTTTCTCCAGCACCGCTTTGTTGTCGGGTTGAAGTTTATTGCTTAAAAGCATCGTCAATCCGATTTCGTCTGTATCGGCATCAACGCCGTTTATACGCGCAAAATCTTGAAAAGAAGTTCCGTCGTCATTGTAATTATATACATCTTCAGACGTAATCATTGCTGCCATTCTCAAAAGGAGTTCTCTTGTAACACCTAATGTATCACCTAACGCTGGATCATTGATAACAACTTTGAGTAGCTCCGTCAGAACAGACATGTGGTTTCGTAAGTACTCCGACGCTTCCTCCGGGGTGGAAAATCCACGTTTTGTATCATTGACAAACCGCATCACCTTTTCATTGTTGGATAACGCAATTATAATGCGCTGTTCATTGGTAGAACAATCGCTCAAATTCAGCTCACCGATGGTAACGCGGCAGAACTTATCAAAAGCTGATTCAATTAAACTAAGTTCTTTTTCCCATTTGGCCCTTATTATTGATTGAAGGTCAGCGCCCATTTTCGAATCAAACGGATCGTTGAAGGTATCCGGCCTGGAACAATGGATCGTACCGTTTATAAGGCTGTTCAGAGCGTATCCGTGACTGTCGAACGTGCGGTATTTATACAATTTTCCGCCGTTAGTGTTTTGAAGCAAAAAGGCATAATGCTTTTGCTGTATTTCGTCTTTCTTTGAAGGATCAGCCGCAAGCGGGATAATCTCTTCAAGAAAAGCTTTCTTTTCAGAAATTGTTTTATTCATTATTATTTTGCTCCAAGTTCAAATTAACAGTTTTGGGTAATCTGTGTTTTAGCGGCAACCGGAACTCTTCCCATATCGTAGTCTTAATATTCTTGATCATATCTGTTCTATTCCGGAGGACATAGCATTTTGTCTTTTTTATTGAATAGTTGTCAGTCGGATGCCAAATAAGGCAAAATGCATCTACATATTGCTTTGTGCTTAATGCGTTTATGAAAGAATATGTAAAAGGATAGTCATTACGAACGAAGACATTCCATTTTGAACTCCCGCGTTTTCTGTAATCTAATCCTTTAGAAAACTCATCGGGATATGCTACATCAAGGAGAAATAGAATTTGAATTTTATCCTTTGGATAGTCACACGAAATATTCTGACGGTATGATTTTGCGTTATGATTGGACAGAAGTTCTATCAAATTGTTAATATAATCTCTGCAAGAAAAGGCTGATAGTGACGCTTCATGATCGTTTACTATTTTCTCAATCTCTTTTAGCGCGACATCCTCTTTCCCAGATAATCTATCCACTCCATCATCTATACGATACTTGTTAAAAGTCCTCGTCATATGGGCATTTTTAATCCTATCGGCGCTTCCGTTTTCGATTTTCAGTAATGGAATACTAATATGTTCGATTCCGAACACACAGTCACCTTTGCGAAAAACAATATCCGGGCGTTCTTGCTTTTCCTTTGAAACATCAACCGCGTCGGTTAATTCTTGTGCCATAGGATCAGAACAAAACTTAATGAAGTTATTGAGCGAAGAATATTCTTCTTCTTTCTTGGTTTTATTTCCCATCAGCCGTCCTCATCCTTCACCTGTTCAGCCATTATTCCTCGGTCTCGTAGTAATAAGAATAATCAATGCCCTTCATGATGATCTCGCGGTTATAGATATCATCGGTCAAGGCGTTTTCTATCAGTTCTAATGTTTTCGTCGGATCGGATACACTTTTGCGCATGGCGGCGAGATAATCCTTTTTGTCGATCAGGCTCCAGTCAACGCATTTTTTCAGATTCTTCTTCAAAATCAAATCGAGCCAGATGCGAGTGCTTCTGCCGTTACCCTCCATAAACGGATGCGCAACATTCATTTCCACATATTTTTTGACGATTTCTTCAAGCGTACTTTCCGGCATTTTTTCGATATGCGCAAGTGCTCCGTCCAGGTACAGCGCGGGAGCAAAGGCAAAACCGCCTTTAGCAATGTTGAGCGTTCTGATCTGTCCGGCGAAATCATAGAGCCCGCCGAAAATATATCCGTGGATCTGCTGCAAGCCCTTCGCCGTGCCCACTTCGATGTTGTCAATGAACCCGCTCTCGAAAAGCTCATAAGCTTTTTGCTTGCTCTTTTCGTCAAGCGAGGTCTCCATATTCTTCATCCAGCGGGCAAAGACTTCGGATTTCTTGCTCGGTATCATCGTGATGACCGTATTCAGACCGGACTCGTCCACAACGTCGGTATTGTAAAACTTGCCGTCCCGCGCTCTTAATTTCAGTTGTTTGCAATTTGCAAACAACTCACTGTTCCTTCTTTTTACCGTCGCCCAATACACGCGCGGATTCTTGCTTTTGGTCAGCGCCTCAGCAATATCCGCAGCGCAAAACCACCATTTGGAACTTTCGTCATCCCAAACGGCTCGCACCGGTATATCTTCAAAAAATCTGATAGAGTTTTTTTGCATAATTATCTCTCCGTGGCTTTTTAATATGCGCTCAATATGACCATACAACCGCCAATGATTCAATCAATTGTTGCTTTAATCCTATTTGTTAGCTTAACTGGAATGTCATCTTCGGTTTTCCACATAATCGTATTTTTCTGTGCAATATCGAAGTGCAACTTCACTCCATCTCTACAAAGCTGAATAACAGGTTTACCAAGACCCATAGCATATCCTTCTTCGAAATACGCCCCATTATTTTGATGCGTTAGATCAACAACGACAAACTTGCTGTCACGAATATGTTTCAATAGTTCCGGCGTAATGAAATTGATATGTTCAACTTCATCGATGAAAACGGCATGATACCCTGCGTCGTCAACACCTTTTCGAATTGCTTCGCGTAAGTTAAGAGTATCCTCGCCAAACTTCATTGCAACTAAAGCATTGCGTCCATAAGATGTATTTCTTTGTAACTCATCAACACGAGCATATCCCTTTGGCATTAATGTCAATTCTACCCCCGTTTCAGAACGCAAGCGTAAATAGTCTTTTACATATCCGCTCTCTTTTAAATAATCCAACACATAATCCGCTTCCAAGAAACAGTCGTTATCCTCTCTCCACGCGGAGCCGTCTTTTTTGGGGAAAACAGAATCATCAGGCGATTCTTTTCTGTCAACGAAAAGCAGACTAAGCATTTCTTGATTATCAAATTTCACTGTTTGACCAATGTGTTTTGCGAGTGACGAAACACGAAGAAGGATATGATCTATACGTTCAGAAAATGACTTAGGGTACCAATTGTTGACAATATCTTCATCCATATGTACTGGGTGCCCGTTAGTGATATCGCCATTCTCAAAATTCTTTTTATACGTATCACACAGTTCTTTATCCATTGTTGTGTGATAACGGTATTCGGAATGCAACAATCCCCCCGGAAAACGATTATAATAAAGATAAGGCGCAAGGTGATTATTGTGCTGAATACGGAATCCGTTCAATGTGAATTCGTATCTTCCGCAAATCGGACAATCATAAAAAACGCTGTCGTGTTGATATTCTGGGAAGCAAGGCGCCTTGCTTCTGCACACAGGGCACACTTTTATGTGGTTTCCATAATTAATCCTCAAAAACATGCCAATCAGCAGTATGCCAAACGTAACTCCGCCCGCGCTTCGTAGAATCGGATTTGCGCTTGTAGTCTTTGAAAGGATCGCTGACAATTATTGAATCGTTCATTTCATTTGGTTTCATCAAAAACCTCCGTTTTCCCATTAGCTTCATTATTGAAAACGCAAATTACTATCCCAGCATTTGCGGCAAAAGCGGTAATACTATTTTAGCAATTTCGATTCCTTGCTCTGTACACCATTTCAATATTTCTTTAGATTTTTTCCATTTCGTTCCTTTAGAATCAGGGCTTTTCCCAATGTTTTCAATTTCAGACAACTTATCCATTATGTCTTTATATTGCTGCTCCCCAAATCCGGCATCTTCAACTTGTTGCTTTGCTTGCTCAATAGATATAGAAATATCGACACTGACAGAAGCAGTTGCGGTATTAGTATTGTTAATCACAAACTGTGGATTTGATTTTGTTTTTGCATGAGAAGGCTGTGATATCAAAGACACCCCATAGCTTCTCAATTTGTTTATTATTCCATTAACCATGTTTTCATCGACTTGAATCATACCAAGATTAAATACTTCTGACGGTGCAGTCGCAGCAGTTTCTGTAGTTTTATCAAACTTAATCTTATCATTATAGGAGTAGTAAACTTTCGAAACATAATTAATCATCTGATTGGTGTTACCAAAAGATTCTTTTCCTTCATCAATTAATCCCAAAATTTCAAATATAGTTTTATATGTATCATTTTCGTCCAGTCTACTCTCCAAAAAGCTTTTGATTGAAGCTTTGTCTTTTTCTTCAAACTGCGTATTATATGACGCAACTGTGTTGTGCACATACACTTTGAGATCAATATTGAAAAACAGATCATAATAAGAGCGGAGTTCACCAACAAACGAGTCCATTTCAGGAAAGCCATGGACAGCGTCAATTTTCTTAATAAAATATCTTGCTTTTTCAATTTGAGAATATGTCATTTTACACCTCTATATTTGTTTATTATTTTTAATAAATCATTCTGTGACGCTTGCGTAGACAAACACAATTATTATCCAATAACTATTTTCCCAGAAACGGCATAATAGTTTAGTGATACTTGCTGATATTTCTGTGTGAAATTAATTAAATAGTGAGCATACTCTGTATAATCACATGCTGAAACTACATACTTACGATAAAACTCATTAGTATCAAGTCCGTTTTTTAATTTTGCACATCCGATGATTTCAAAAGTATTATCGTCGCGCATGCGTCTAATGAATATTTCTTCTAATCTAAAATCAAAAGAGAATATTTCTCTGTTTGGCTTGATAATAAGTGGATAAACAGCAATTTCTTGTGGTAATTCGGACAGATCATTCTCGACAGTAATAAAGAAAGTAATACTTTCTACAACACATGAATCAGGAGATTTCTTCGCAAACTGTTCAAACTGAAGAGTTTGAATTCGGCTATTAGTGCTTTTCCCGTTAGGAATCTGATTCAAAACTACTGTTAGAACACTATCGATTCTATTTTCCACCATTTGGTATATAGCTTTTGCTTCATCAATGGCGTCTTTTTTCGGATATTTATTTCCATTATAAACAAATGATTCTAAAACAAACTCGTTGTGATTTCCAACAATAATACTGCTTTTAATGCTAATCAATATTGTTTTTATGTGTTTTAGATAGTTATCGCATGCCAAAAGATATTGATATTCCAAATCATTAAGAATGCCATCAAACATTGATTTCAGATTCGTGAAATGTGTATCAGCTGCAAGCTCTTGAAAAACTTTTTTGGCAAAAGCTCGATCTTCTATGTCAATTGCTTCATCACCCAATAATGCAGCATTCGCGATTTGTAATAATAAATCCATACAAACGCGGGCATAGTGTATGAATTCTATCATGGTCTTTCGTAGAAAAACACCATCTTGTATTTCATATCCGACGATATCAAGATTTGTTCGTTTAATATGTTCTGTCGTCAAGACTGATGGTGTTCCCGGATTCGAAATATCACTTCGTAGTATTTCTTCTTCTATAGTTTCCAATTCTGCTGTTCTATGATTGTATACTTTCTGTATAAGATTAAATGATACAGATAAATATTCCATTGTTTCGCACAAACTAGAAACATATTGCCAAGCGTTATAGACATTATGTTCCGCCAAGGATATTTGCAATTTTTTATAATCAATACTCATACTTTTTTACTCCATCGGTTTTGTGGTGAATTCAACGCATGTGTTCTTGTTCATAAAGTCACTAATGCATGCCCCTTCTGCGTAAACCGGAGATGGATCGGTCTGATGGTATTCTTCGTGATAAATACCACAACGCAATTGTTCAAGCTCATCCGAAATCGTGTGAGTAAACTCAGAATACACTATGGTTCCGGATTCACTTGTCTTAGTATCATATAATAAATCGATTGCTTGTTTGAGATAAGAATAGATTACAGGAACGGTAATATAATCATAACTTTGATACCCATAACCGCGTGAAGCATAGTTATCGGTTGCCCAAATGATATTCTTTCCAGACGAGTGGTCCTTCAAAAGAATATCAAGCAACTCAATATCAAGCCGATATATGTAGTTTTCTTTAACATCGATTAAATTCTTATCCATAGTTCCTACCACACACTTTTGCACTATCTATCATATCAGATGGTATGTCCCATAAGACAGACTACTGGCAGATTTCTTTTATCGTTTCGTAAATCCACGAGGTGACGTACTGTGTTTCGGAGAGAAGCGCTTTGCGTTCGTCATCGGTGGTCACGCTTCGCAATTTTTCAATAATTTTTGGCGTAACGCCGTCTTTGCCGCAGGTTTTCAATGCTTGTACAATGAGCGCAGATTTTGGGGACATATTCGAGAGTTCTTTTTTTGCCGTTCTCTTGAAATACAGCGTCGCATTTCCATAGGAATACTCCCGATAAGCGCCGTCACTTACATAAACCCACTGGGAAGGAATCTGTTCGGACAATCCCAGAAGATTCAGCGCCGTATCACCGCAGGGAACGATGGTCCAACCGTAATTACGCGCAAGAGCGTGGGCGACGTCATCCGGCGAGGGGGCGACGGTTCCGCCGAGCAGTTCGCTATGCTTCGGCTTATAATAAACGCCGCGCATAACACGAGTAAGCGTGCCGTCGTTTTCAAGGCGCGTGATCGCCTTGCGTACCGCTTCGGGATCGGCGAGATCGGAAAAGTCCGAGAGTATAAAAACGCTCCCGGTCTTGGCGGCTTCTATTCGGTTTCGGATCGCATCTGTGCAGCCTGATTGTCTCATGTGGCACCTCTTTCTAATCGTCACCTCAATTATACCGCATTTGTGACAAATAATCAAGTGCTTTTTATGAACTTCCTGAAGAAAAAGGAACAATAATTGTCTTGCGTTTCGCATAAAAAGCGCATGCAGTTATCAACAATCAGAAACGAGGTTTTCAGAAGGTGGGCGCAGTATTTTTATTCGAAAAAAGGTGGGTGCAATATTCATATATAGAAACAGCGGAGCCGAGGCTCCGTTGTTCATCGGTGTTATTCTTTTACCGTCAATTCGATTGATACACTTTCCGTCATCATCCGGATGCCGAGTGAGAATCCATACAGAAAGGCAGATAGTTCGGCGAGGGAATGTAGTTCATTGACTGCGTCATCGTACTTAGCAAGCGATTCCTTTTGTTGTTCGGTAAGTGTGTTGCTCAGTTTGTCGCGGTTTTTGCCCATAAGGGAGAGCAGGTGCCTGAACTGCCGGTTTTGGATCAAAAAAGATTCGTGCGGGTCGATATTGCCATACCACAGATCTTCCAGTGTTGTCATACGAATATCACCGCGTTCAGCACGGTCTCGTTGACCCGGTTGCGGATGTTGTTCATAGCTCCGACCCACGCCATTTGGTCCCGGCGTTTTAGGTCTTCGGTGATGCCTTCCTGTCTGGCAAGCTGTTTTACCAACAGAAAACACATCTCATCCGCTTGTTCGTCAATTTCTCGCAAATAAGAGTTCAACGTCCCGTTCATCCTCATTACGTTGACGGTTGTCGGACGATGCTCATTCAAGTGCTGATAGTGACTTTGTCCCCAGATTCCCACGCCTTTCAGATCGTCTTTCATACGCAAATACCTCCTTTGCAAGCACCATTGTACTGCAAGGGAGGCGTTTTGAAAAATGTGCGATGGACGCAAAAGCACCGCTTCGATTTCTCAAAGCGGTGTTTTTGTAATCGGTATCAGAGCAGAACTTTTACGGCAAAGCCGCCTTTGAAAAAGTAGGTGTTCGTCTGATACTGCTTTGGTGGACCATAGGGGGATCGAACCCCTGACCTCAAGATTGCGAACCTTGCGCTCTCCCAGCTGAGCTAATGGCCCATGACGTTGCTTTTATTTGCGGCAGGCGGCGCTTTTCTTTCGCCGCCTGCGTATTATAGCACACAAGACGCGTATTGTCAAGAAGATATTTGCCGCCGTTTTCGCTTTTTTTGCGTTCCGCGGCGGCAAACAGTATGAACTTGGTAATGCTTAATTATCCAGATACCCTTCGCGCGGGGTGACGCCGAAACGTTCGGCGATTAGCCGCAGATCGTCGTCGGTGATGGTGTTTAAGATTTTGAACGGAGCGATCTTAAGATAGATCTCCGCCGCTTTTTCGGCCGTTTCTATGAGCCCGAACGTTTCGTCCAGATCGCGTCCGGCGCCGTAGATGCCGTGCTGCGCCCACACCGTAAGGCGGTTAGAGCGCATCTTTTCGGCGGTTGCTATACCTATTTCGTTAGTGCCGCAGAGCATCCACGGCAGTACGCTGATACCGTCCGGGAAGACCACCATGCATTCGGTACACATACGCCACAGACTGCGCGTGAATTCGCGCTCGTCGAGCGGATGCACGAACGAAAGGGCGAGTATGTTATTGGGGTGGCAATGCATTACGACGCGGTTTTTGGGATCGGCGCCCAGCCGCGCGACGTGGCTCATAAGATGCGCGGGCAGCTCGGAAGTGAATTTACCGCCGTCGGAATACCCCCACAAAAGCTCGGCGTCGCAGCCGTTTTGCGCTATGCGGATAACGCCCAGATTGAGTTCGGGATCGTACTGCACGTTTTTGAAATATTTGCCGGTGCCGGTGACCATAAAGGTCTTGCCCGCAAGGGACGGTGCGGATAATCCCATAGGGATGGTGCGCAGCACTTTATCGAGCCCGTAATCTTCGAGCTCGGCAGCGTCGAGCAGCAGACTTACGTTGCCGCCGTTGCGCTCGTCCCAGCCGTGGGCGTACATATTGGTGACGGTGCGTATCATCTCCACCGTGAACGGGGCTTTGAGCAGATCTTTCATTTTCTGTTCACCAGCACTTTCTGTTCGTATTCCAGCACGGTCTTCATCCATTCGCCGTCGGCGGGGACGCCGCAGAGACGGCAGTATTCGTTCCACACGTCGCCAAAAGGCAGCGTTTTCAGCTCGTCCTGCATGACGAGCAGCTCGGTGAACCTGCCTTCGTCCTGCAGCTTTTTGAGCGTTTCGTTCGGCGTGAGCAGGCCGTTGAGCAGCGCTTTCTGCACGTTGCGGAAGCCCAGGGTCCACGCGGCTATGCGGTTGACCGAAGCGTCGAAATAATCGAGCGCGATATCCACCGAGCCTTCCAGCCCGCCGCAGCGGACGATCTCTTTGCAGAGCTCTTTCGTCTCGTCGTCGAACAGCACGACGTGGTCGCTGTCCCAGCGCACGCCGCGCGTTATGTGCAGCGCTATTTCGGGGAAGAAGACCAGCATTGCCGGGATCTTATCGGAGACGACCTCGGTGGGATGGTAATGGCCGTTATCCATAAGCGGAATGCATTTGTCTTTGTTGGAGGCGGCGTAGCCGAGCGTGAATTCGGCGGACCCCACGGTGTAGGATTCGACTCCTATGCCGAACACCTTGCTTTCGACGCAGGGTTTGACGAGCGAGAAATCGTACGGCATAGAGAGTATCTCGTCGAGCGATTCCTTGTATCTCTGCCGCGGGCCGAAACGGTCTGCGGGGGTGTCCTTGAGCCCGTCGCCGGTCCAGATGTTCATAACGCATTTTATGCCGGTCTCGCGCGCGAGATATTCCGAAATGCGTATGCACGCCTTGCAGTGGTCGATCCAAAAGCGGCGCGTTTTTTCGTTTGGCGAAGAAAGCGTGAGCGGATCGCACATAGGGTGCGAAAACAGCGTCGGGTTGAAATCGGCGCCTATGCCGCGTTCGCGGCAGAAATCCGCCCACGCCTCAAAATGCTTGGGCTCTAATTTATCGCGGTCGACCCAGCCGCCGTTTTCGGGCGTGAAAACCGCGTAGGAAGCGTGGAGGTTTATCTTTTTCGTCCCCGGACACAATGCCAGGACGCGGTCGATATCCGCCATCAGTTCTTTTACGTCGCGCGCTCTGCCCGGGTAGTTGCCGGTGGTCTGTATGCCGCCGGTCAGCGGCTTTTCGGGGTCGGTATCGAAACCGCGCACGTCGTCGCCCTGCCAGCAGTGGAGCGCCACGGGGACCGAGCGCAGTTTTTCCATAGCGCGTTCGACGTCCACGCCGAGCAACGCGTATTTTGCTTTTGCTTCGTTAAAACTCATTTTGCTGCCTCCATTTGTACTTTTAAGTTTCCTATTGCGGTGGCTTCGACCGGGTACGCGCGCACTTCCTTACCGGTGAAAAGGCGGGTCAGTTCGTTTAAATATCCGTTCTTGGCGCCGCCGCCCGCTATGACGAGTACGGGCCGTTTTTCGCCGAGCACCGATTCGAGTTCGTTTACGGCGTCAGCGTAGCTCTGCGCCAGCGAGCGGTAGACCGAATTGAAGATATCTGAATCGGCAAGGCTCGATTCGCCCAAGGCGCCCAGCACCTCGGCGCGCATATCGGGGCAGGAAAGGAAGCGGGGCAGATTGACGTCGAAAGTCTTTTCGTACTTGCTCGCGCGCGCCATATCCGCCATCGCCTCAAACGAATACCCGGTCTGCTTTTGCAGGTTCTGTATGATCCAGAGCCCCATTATGTTTTTGAGAAAACGTATATACCCCACGCCGCCTTCGTTGGTGAAGTTGCACTTCAAGCTCTCTTCATCCGTGCGGGGCGAATCTATAGCCGCGCCGAGCAGCGACCATGTGCCGGAAGACAAGAAGAAGCAGTCTCTGCCGAGCGGCATGCCTTCGACCGCCGAACCGGTGTCGTGCGTGGCGCACAGCACGGCTTTTATGCCTTTGTATTCGCCGGCGGCGGTCCCGGGAAACGAAAGCTCGCCGAACAGCCTTTGCGGCAGCCCGAGTTTTTCGTAAATCTCGCGGTCGTACGTGCGCGCGTGCGCGTCGACGAGGCCGCCGGTGGTGGCGTTGGTGTATTCGTGCGTTTTTACGCCGGTGAGCCGGTAGATGAAATATTCCGGCATCATAAGGAAATCGGTGGCGGCGCTCAGCCTGCCGCTCGCGTTATCGGCGCAGAGCTGATACACGGTGTTGAACGGCTGGAACTGTATGCCGGTGTGCGCGTAAAGCGTTTGGAACGGCACTTTGGCGTGGACTTTTTCTATTATCCGTTCCGTGCGGCCGTCGCGGTAGGCGTAGCACGGGAGGATCGGCTCGGCGCCGTTCATCAGCACGTAATCCACGCCCCAGGTGTCTATTGAAAACGATTCGATGCGCGGATATTTTTCAAGCGCGGCGTCGATGCCGAGTTTGATATTCGAAAGCAGCGCTTCGGTGTCCCAGACCAGATGGCCGTCCTGCTGTTTTACTTCGTTGGGAAAGCGGTAGACTTCGCGCGTGAAGATCTTTCCGCCGCGCCTGTAACCTATGATGTGCCTTCCGCTGGAAGCGCCTATGTCTATTGCGAGGTAATATTTCATAACAGAGTCCGCCCCTTTGTTTTGGCTATGTAAAAACGCCGCCGCGGGGACAAAGACGTACCCGCGGCGCGGTAATATCTGACGGTATCAGTCGCCGGATTCGAGTTTGGGATAATCCTCGGGCTGTTCCAGTTTCTTGGGTTCGTCAGGCTTGATATTGTGCAGGACGGCGATCATGGCGAGTCCTTCGATGATGAGCGCCACCGCGTGAACGACGACGCGCGCCTTGGACGCGGGATCGAACGGATCGATGAACACGAGCACGGCGAATATTGTCGTAAGGCAGGCGAAAACGAGCGACATTACGAACATGGCGCCTTTTTCCTTGCGCAGCTTGATCGCGTGGATGAACATTATTATTGCGCCGTAAACGAGTATGACGCCGGTTATGACCTGGAACATGGTTTCGAAAAACGAGGGCTTGATTATGAGCGCGAGCCCGAACGCGAAGAGGATCACGCCGAGCAGGAGATTGAGCGCCTTGCGCTCGCCCGACTTGTTGACGATATACGAAACGACTTTGAGCACGCCGAGCAGCGCGGCGATCCCGCCTATGATATAGCAAAGCATATCGTAGGTGCCGGTCCATATGAGCATCACTACGCCGAGCGCGACGAGCAGGAAGCCGTCGAAGATATAGCTTGAAAACAGCTTTTTGGTTTTTTGCGACATAATTGTCATCCTCCTTGTAAAAACTGCTTTTTTCTACTTTCAATTATATCATCACTAAAAGCGAATGTCAATAAATCTTTTGCCGATCGGCAAAAAAACAAATGCGGTCTACTTGTGGTATTTGCCGTTGTTCAGAATAGAAAAACCGCGGTAGATCTGTTCGAAAAGTATCACCCGCATGAGCCGGTGCGGAAACGTCATTTTTGAAAAAGAAAGCTTTAACCGCGCGGCGTCTTTTACGTTCTTGCCGAGCCCGTGGCTGGAACCGATGACGAACGCGACAGGCCCTTTCTGCGCCGAATCGCCGAGCAGCGCGGCGAATTCTTCGGAAGAAAGCTGTTCCCCTTCCACGCAGAGCGCGCAGAGAACGCAGTTTTTGGGGATCGACGAGAGAATGTCTTTTCCCTCTTCTTCGAGCGCGCGCTCGATCTCGCCTGCCGAAGGTTCTTCCGGCAGGCGTTTTTCTTTGATCTCGCGCACGGTGACGCGTGCGAACGCCGAAATGCGTTTGGCGTATTCGTCTATGGCGCGGCGGTAATACTCTTCTTTTTCGTTACCCACGGCGATAATAAACACGTCGGTCATACGGATATCCTCACAGATGGGTCATAAGGAATTCGAACGTGAATTCCTCTTCGAAGAAGCGGTATTTCCCTTCCGCCATCGGTCCGCAGGAATTGCTGCCTATGGCGTCCTGGCGGTAGTCGATATTCAGCACGTTGAAACCCGGCTTCACGAGCTCGTGGTCGTGTTTCGCCGCGGTCATAGCGCGGCTGCCGTATTCGTTGAAATTGAACGAAAACGGCTTTTCGGTCTGCATGAACACCGCCACGTTTTCGCCGTCGCCTATCTCGAGATATTCGGTGTCGGCGTGAGCCATATTCTCCTGCGGGCGGATATAGTGTTCGAAATTCTTCTGCGCCGTGGTATCGTAGAGCCCCATTCTGGAAGCGCGGCGCTTGTCGGCGTAGCTTTCGTACGGGCCCATACCGAAATACACGGCGTTTTCGAATCTGCTTTGCAATTCGAATTCCATACCGAAACGCGGCAGCACGGGCAGCCGTTTGTTGCGGCGCGCGCTTATTGTGACTTTTACGCCTTCCATATACGGAGTGTAAGTCACTTTTCCCCATACCGCGGGCTTGCGCGGGACGCCGTGGCGGAATTCCGCCGTAAGCGTGCCGTCGGAGTTGAGTTTGAGCGGTTTGACGATACGCGTCTGCGCGTCGAAGAACCCCGCCTTGAACCAGCCCGCCTTTACGTTGCGGTCGTTATCGGTGGGGGCGCGCCACACCGTGAAACGCGCGGGCGAGACGCTTTCGGGCAGCACGGGCATGGCGGTGGAAGCGTCAATGAGTATATCGCCGCGGACGTACCCGTTTTCGGTCTTTTTGAACGAAGACGGCGTGAGTTCGAGCTTCGCGCGTTCGCCGGAAGACAGGCGGAACTGTTCGAACCCGAGCTCGTGTTCATCCTGTTTTGATTTTACCGTGACGGTGAGATACACCTTGTCGCCGCGGGCTTCAGTTCCTTCGAGCGCGTATTCGGCGCTTCCCTGCGGCGGGATATCGAGCGTGGGGATGATTCCCGAAGCCATCTTTCTGCCCGAATCCGCGAGCTCCCACACGGCGTAGGTATCGGCAAGCGAGGTGAAATAGCGGCGGTTCTTGATCCTGAGCACGCCGTCTTTGAATTCGGCGCAAAACGGCTTTATGACGTTGCGGTATTCCAGAAGTCCGGCGTGCGGCGTGCGGTCGGGATACACCAGGCCGTCCACGCAGAATTCGGCGTCGTTGGGGGCGTCGCCGAAATCGCCGCCGTAGGTGTAGCGGCCGTTTTCATCGAGCACCGAATGGTCGCAGAATTCCCACACGCAGCCGCCGAAAAAGCGTTCGTCGGAATATATGAGCTGCCAGTAGTCCCATAAATCGCCGGGGCCGTTGCCCATAGCGTGGGAGTATTCGCACAGGAAGAACGGTTTGGTCGATTCTTCGTCTTCAAGATATAAATGTTTTATCTCGGATACCGGCGGGTACATACGGCTGTCGAGCGATACGTACGGGCAATACGCCTGTTCGGGGTCGTTGTGTATGAATTTTGCGCGGCGGCGGGACGCGTCCTCGCTGTGGACGAGCCGCGAACTGTCGCGGGAAGCGAAATAGTTCGCCATTTTTTCGTGGTTGCGGCCGACGCCCGATTCGTTGCCCACCGACCACATTATGACGCTCGGGTGGTTTTTGTCGCGCTCGAGCAGACGGCGCGCGCGGTCCATATAAGATTCTTCCCAGTCGGGCGAATCGGTGAGCATATCCCAGTC
Source organism: Clostridiales bacterium UBA1206 (assembly GCA_002310055.1). Lineage (GTDB taxonomy): Bacteria > Bacillota > Clostridia > Oscillospirales > CAG-382 > UBA1206. Next base: position 16,164 of record DBXS01000023.1, read on the forward strand.
GTTTATCTGCTGCATACCGTGAGTTTCGAGATCGGCTTCGTCGCAGACGTAGAAGCCGTATCTGTCGCAGAGTTCGAGAAAACGCGGGTCGTTTGGATAATGGCTGGTGCGTATCATATTGATATTGTGCGCCTTCATTATCTTCAAGTCGTTTTCCATATCGTCCATCGAGACCGCGTAGCCCTTGACCGGGTGCGAATCGTGGCGGTTGACGCCTTTGGCTTTGACGGGCCTGCCGTTGATGAGCACGCGGCGCGATTCTATACTTACGGTGCGGAACCCGATATCGAACGGTATGTATTCGCCGCCGCAATGGATAACGAGTTTATAAAGGTCAGGCGTTTCGTCGGTCCACAAAAGCGGGTCCTTTATGTTTTCGAGCGGGATCCCGGCCCCGTCGGGCGCGTACAGCGCGGCGGTATACGGCGCGTCGCATTCGATCCTGACGTTCGCCGTGCGCAGATCCCGGGAAAGTTCCGGCTTGACGTAGATATCGCCCGCGTGACCTTCGTCGCGGCAAAGCAGATACACCTCGCGGAATATTCCCGAAAGGCGGTATTTGTCCTGGTCTTCGAGATACGAGCCGTCGCACCATTTGAACACCAGCACCTTGATATCGTTTTCGCCTTCGGCGACGAAATCGGTTATATCTATTTCGGAAGTGCAGTGCGAGACCTGGCTGTATGCGACGAATCTGTCGTTTATATAAAGGTAAAAGCAGGAATCCACGCCTTCGAAGACGATATATACCCGCTTCCCTTTGGGCGAGCACGTGAATTTGCGCGTGTAAAGGCCGCAGGGGTCTTTTTCGGGGACGTTCGGCGGATCGACCGGGAACGGATAGATGATGTTTGTGTAGTTGGGCACGTCGTACCCGCGCCCCAGAAACACCTGCCAGCACGAAGGCACGGGCAGAGTATCTTTGGGAACGTATTTTCCGTTTGTGAATTCGGGCAGGTCTTTTTCGCACCCGAACCATTCGAATCCCCATTCGCCGCAGAGCGACGTGAAGAACGCGGAATCTTCGCGCCTGCCGGCTATGGCTTTTTCGGCGCTTTCATAAGGGATATAATACGCGCGCGGCGGCAGACAGTTCACGTGCAGCGACCGGTGGTCGCGGTGGTATTTGAGTTCCATATGTTCAAACCTCCGTATATGCGAGCGAAAGCGGCGGTAACGTGAGCGAAAACTCGCCGTTTTTGACCGTAATTTTCTTTTTGATATCGCCGGTAAGCGCGTAAACGCCGCCCGGGAGTTCGCACTTGACGTGCGCGGTCACGTCGGTCATGCCCGAATTAATGAGCATAAGGCATTTTTTGCCGGTGGGTTTATGCATCCAGTACGCGCCGTTCACGCAAGGCGATTCGACGTACCCGCCGTACGCCTCGCGGCATTTGGTGAGCACGATCTTTTCGCCGTCGTCGGTTATCACGGGCGGACGGAGCATGCGGCCTTCGTTGAAATACCGCCTGACGGCAGCGCGCGCACGTACGAGTTTTATGAAGAAATCGCGGTGGGACATGCGCGAAAACAGCTCGGGCGTCATCCAGCCCATCTGCTGGCCGAACAAAAACGACTGCGCGCCGAAAATGCGCACGCCGGCTTCGTCGAGCGCGCCGAACAGGCCGCAATCCATATTGCCGAGACCGCGGAAATCGGTGCCGAACGTGATGACTTTATCGGAAAACACCGCGGGGAACGCCGGCACCTGGTCGTTTTTGATCCAGATCCAGGTCAGATATCCGTCGAGATGCGGCATAAACGGATCGGCGGTGCATTCGGTGGTCAGGGCGCGGTCGGCGGGTTTGGTACGCGCAATACGCTCGAGCATCGTGTTATATGCGCGGCACCACCATTCGCCGCCGCCGGCGGGATGCGCGTGCCGTTTGTCGGTGCAGGGTTTGGCCTCGGCGGCGGCGATCTGGTCTATATACACGCCGTCAAAGCCGTTTTCGAACAGTTTTGCGACTATCGACGCCACTTTGTCCTGCCACAGCGTGGCGGAAGGGCACATCACGGCGAGGGTGACCCGGCTGCCGTCCGATTCTTTGGAGGAATACTGCTCGGTTATGGGTTCGCCCGCGTAATCCTTGGTCGCCCAGGGTTTCGCCACGGACGTGAACTCGAAGTCTTCGGTCCCTCTGTCGCGGGTGTCCCAGAGGCGGCCGTTTATGTAAGGCATAACTTTTATGCCCGCTTCGTGCAGCTTTTTGAGCCCGGGGAGCACGTTTTTGCGCATCGGGAAATAATGCGGATAATCGTTATCGAACGGTATCTGATGCCAGTAGTAAAGGTGGATGGCAAGATTTGCGCCCAGATCTTTTGCCTGGGTTATGACTTCTTCGGCAAAGTCGCCGTCGTCCAGCACGCGGGTGTTGAACCAGCAATCGGTGTCGAGCAGCCACTGAGGCACGCCTTTTCTGCCGTGTTCGCCGTATTCCGGGCAGTATTCCGCCGAGCTTTCCACAAATTCGCGGTAGATCTGCGCCGCGTCATACCAGTCGCCGTCGAACGCCTTCATCACGCACACGCCGCACAGCGACTGCGAATTGCGCCCGCTTTTGACGCCGGAAAGGATCTGGCTGGATTTTAACAGCACGGCTTTTTCATCCGCCGCGGTGCGCACGATGAGCGATTTTGAAGCCGGCGCCGGATCGTGCAGGCCGTAATACACGCCGCGGCGGGTCACGGTGTTATAGAAGCACAGATACTGCATAGACGCGCCGTACGAAGGATACGACCACTTGGCGTTCCAGCCTTCTTTTATAGTGGAAGGCTTGGTCTCGCCGCTGCCGTACGGGTAGAAAAAGCGGGTGTTTTTATTTTTATCGAAATAAAGCGAAGGGTGCGAGATCTCGTACGCCGAAACGTTATCTTCGGCGTTTATCACCTGAGTGCGGAATTCCAGCGCGTCTTCGGTGCACGAAGCGCTGATGACCACGCTGACGCCCGGCGCCTTTTCGGTCGAACGGAAAGTGAGCGTGCCGTCGGAAGCGGTGACGCTGTTCCATGAATTTTCGGAAGATACCCCGAACCGTTCGCCGCTTGCGAGGTCGGTAAAATACGCGGTAAACACGGGCTTTTTGCCTGCGAAAAGCGTTCTGCCCGCCTTGACGTCGCGTATCGACACGACAGACGCGCCGTGCGCGTAAAGTTCCACGCGGTAGCTTATCCCGCCGCCTTTGAAAGTGTAGGTCCTGCGTTTCATAATACGTCCTCCGTTTTCTTGTCATATTGTCGGAACAAATACGGCAGTGCGGTGAACCGCAGCGCCTTTTTGTCGTTTTCTGTCATAATTCGCATAATGTGCGCGTCGCCCGCCGCGATAAGCAGCGACTTTGCGCGGGTGACGGCGGTGTAAAGCAGATTGCGCGTCATAAGCGGCGACGGACACTGGAGCAGCGGTATGATGACCGCCGGATATTCGCTGCCCTGGGATTTGTGCACGGTCACCGCGTAAGCGAGCTCCAGGTCGTCGGCGAGTTCAAAAGCGTATTCGCATATGCGCCCGTCGAAATCAATTATAAAATATTCCTCGCGCGTGTCGACGCGGGTGATGCGGCCGATATCGCCGTTGAAGATCCCCTCGCCGTGTTCGCGCCCTTTGTTCCACACCAGATCGTAGTTGTTGCGTATCTGCATGATCTTGTCGCCTTCGCGGAAAATACAGTCGTGCAGACGTTTTTCGCGCTTGGAATGCGACGGCGGATTGAGCGATTCCTGAAGCGAGCGGTTCAGCTCGACCGTGCCGCAGTCGCCGCGCCGCGTTGGGGTTATGACCTGGATATCGTCAAGACTGTCCATACCGTAAGCGTTGGGCAGACGTTCGGAACACAGCGAACACACCAGCGCTTTGAGCGACGCGCTGTCGTGCCGTTCCATAAAGAAGAAATCGCCGTCCCTGCGCCGGAGCTCCGGCATTTCGCCTTCGTTTATGCGATGGGCGTTTACCACTATGAGCGATTTTTCGGCCTGACGGAAGATATGGTCGAGCCGCGTGACGCAGAACAGGCCGCTTTCGATCATATCGTTGAGCGCGTTGCCCGGGCCGACCGGCGGCAGCTGGTCGGAATCGCCTATGAACACGACCATCGAGTCTTCCTTGAGCGCGCGCAGCAGCGCTTCCATAAGGAAGATATCGACCATGGAGGTCTCGTCGATTATGAACGCTCTTGCGCCCAGCGGATCTTCCTCGTTGCGGCCGAACACCGAAACGCCTTCGTCGGAATAGGCGGCTTCGAGCATGCGGTGTATGGTCTTTGCCTCCTTGCCGCAGGCGTCGGTCATGCGCTTGGCGGCTCTGCCAGTGGGGGCGGCGAGCATGTATTTCACGCCCAGCGATTCGAAAATATCTATAATGGCGTTTATGACGGTCGTCTTGCCGGTGCCGGGGCCGCCGGTGACGATGCTGACGCCGCTGACCACCGCCGCTTCTATGGCGCTGATCTGGCGTTCGTCGTATTTTATCTTTTGCTTTTTTTCGGAAAGTGCTATCTGATCGCGCACGCCCTCGAGCGCGAACGGCAGCGAATTCTGCTTGAGCAACAACAGTTTTGCCGCCGTGTAGCGTTCGGCGGTGTATATGCGCGCGAGCGCGCATGCGTCGTGCCCTTCCATATGAGTGCACACCACGCTGCTTTGAGATATGCACTCTTCCAGCGCGGAAGCTACCGCAGCGCGTTCGGCGCCGAGCAGACGGGCCGCCTGATCTATAAGCTCGTGCCGCGGGATATAGCAATGCCCTTCGCCGTAGGCGGCGTTCATAAGCGCGTGTTTTATCCCGGCGCAGAGCCGCTCCGGGCAATCGGAAGCGAACCCGAGTTCGCTCGCGACTTTATCGGCTTTTGCAAAGCCCACGCCCGGGACGTCGTCGCACAGGCGGTAGGGGTTTGCGCGTATGATATCCGGCGCGGCCGAGCGGTATTTTTTGTAAATGCGTATGGAAAGCGCGGGCCCGAAATAGGTGTTGAGGAATATCATCGCTTCCCTTGCGCCGAACTGCGCGCAGAACGATTCGCCGATAGATTTCGCGCGAGCGACGGTTATGCCGCGGATCTCCGCCAGCCATTCGGGGTGGTTTTCCAGCACCTCGAGCGTATCGGAGCCGAACCTGTCGACTATGCGCCTTGCGGTGACCGGTCCCACGCCGCGCACGGAACCCGAAGAAAGGTAACGGAATATGGCGTCTTCGTCCTGAGGCAGCTCTTTTTCAAAGGCGTTGGCCCGAAACTGCCTGCCGAAAGTGGGGTGCATTTGCCACACGCCCGTGACTTTTATGTGCTCGCCCGCCGAAAGATACGGAATGACGCCCACGACGGTGACCGGCTCGCCGCCGCTATCGATGACGCAGACCGTGTAGCCGTTCACGTCGTTTGCAAAGACTATTTCTTCCACGGTGCCTTCTATCATATCGGGCTCGTATTTCTGATCGGCCAACACGTTCACCTCCGTCCGTTCTATAAGGCATATCGCTTCGCCCTCCGTAATGCAAGCAGGAAACGGCCGCCGGAACGGCCCGGCGCGGCGAGCGTTTTTACCTGTTTAGATTCTACCATATTTGCGCCCGGATGTCAATGACGGCGGACGGCAGATATTAATTTATTCGGAAATTAAGGCAAAATCTTTTTTTATAAAAAAGTGTTGACAAGCGCAAAAAGATGTGATATACTTTACAAGCTGTCAATGAAAAGACATCCGCTGGTGTAGCTCAATGGCAGAGCAGCTGATTTGTAATCAGCAGGTTGGGGGTTCAACTCCCTTCACCAGCTCCAAATCAAATATTCGATTATATGGGGGAATTCCCGAGTGGCCAAAGGGGACAGACTGTAAATCTGCTGGCGATGCCTTCGGTGGTCCGAATCCACCTTCCCCCACCAGAAAAGCCTCGCGAATGCGAGGCTTTTCAACTAAATCCACCCTTACGGGTGGGAGAAATCGGCTGACGCCGATGAAATCCACTAACGTGGATGAAATCCGCCTCGACGGCGGGTGGGTGGATTTAATTTCATCGTGAGCTAAGCGAACGATTTCATCTGAGGACGAAGTCCGAGGATTTCACCGCGGCACCGCCGCGATTTCATTAAAAAAAGAGAGGTGTATATAATGGCTGAAAACAAACTCGCCGATCTTTCAACCGAATTTGCCGTTCAGGTTCTGAGATTTACTGACGACATCAAAGGTCATTATTCTCTTGCAAATCAGCTGGAACGCAGCGGTACAAGTATCGGTGCAAACATCCGTGAAGCAAAATACGCTCACGGCAAAGCGGACTTTGTCGCTAAACTTCAAATCGCACTGAAAGAATGCTATGAAACGGAATATTGGCTTGAAATCGCACAAAAAGCAGAAATAGTTTCGGAAGAATCGGTAAAGACACTTTTACACGACTGCGGCGCCATTCGCCGTATGCTCATCTCCTCGATCAATACGGCAAAAGATAAAAGCAGCCAAGCAAACAGCTGAAACCGTTCGTTTCCCTCCAATCAAAACCTACGCTTCAACACAAAAGCGCCTTTTTACGGGCGCTTTTTCTTGCGTTTGCGTGCGGTCAAAGCACGATATTCGTTATCATATAATTGAGATATTCTTTGAGCGCGAGGCGGTCGGCGACCATGCGGCGCATATCGTACAGCCGGTTGGGAGGGATAAGGTCTTCTTCTTCCTTGGTGAGCTGGTTTTTCATCATTTTATCAAGATACAGCGCCTCGTGGATATCCATGGTCTCTATGGCGCTGCCGCGCAGGCAGACGACACGTTTCATCTGTCCGCTGACCAGCGATTCCACCGCCGCGCAGCCCATCTGGGTGGCGAGGACTCTGTCGCGCAGCGTAGGCGAGCCGCCGCGCTGGATATGCGCGGGGCGGACGAAGCGAGTTTCTATACCGGTCTTTTCGCGGATCTCGTCACAAAGGTGCTCGCAGTAATCCTTACCCACGCCTTCGCTGGTTATGATTATAAAGTTGCGCTTGCCGTTTTTGCGCGCGGTGATCATTTTTGTATAAAGCTTATCGAAATCGGTAGGCATTTCGGGCACGACGGCGCACACCGCGCCCACGGCGATAGCCGTATTCAGCGCGATATCGCCCGATTCGCGACCCATGACCTCGACCACGTTGCAGCGCGAATGCGATTCGCCCGTGTCGCGCAGTTTATCCACCAGCTCCACGACCGTGTTCATAGCGGTGTCGTAGCCGATGGTGGCGTCGGTGGAAGCGACGTCGTTATCTATGGTCCCGGGGATGCCTATACAGGGGACGCCCGCGTCGGTCAGTTCAACGGCGCCGCGGAACGTGCCGTCGCCGCCTATGGTGACTATGCCGTCCAGACCAAACTTGCGGCAGGTCTCCACGGCTTTGTCTATGCCTATTTTGGTCTTGAATTCCTCGCTGCGGGCGGTGTAAAGCATGGTGCCGCCGCGGTTTATTATGTAAGAAACGTCGCGCTCGCCGAGCTGTTCCATTTCGCCTTCAATAAGTCCGCGGTAGCCGTTGTAAATGCCGAAAACTTCAATACCCTTAAGCAGCGCCAGACGCGTGACCGCACGCACCGCCGCGTTCATACCGGGGGCGTCGCCGCCCGAAGTGAGGACGCCTATCCTGTTGAATCTGCCCATGCTTTATATGCTCCTTTCGGAATTACGTATCTATATGATGATTATATCACATAAATCACATTTGTCAATCGATTTTTGCCGCCGGCACTTGACTTTTGGAACAAATAATGATAGAATCAAATCAAACAAAGCAAGGAGGAAACACAATGGATATCAAAGCGATAATCGAAAAGATCGTAAACAAACTCAAAGGCAGCCCCGATCTGCTCGGAAAATTCAAATCCGACCCCGTAAGCACCGTTAAAGGTCTTGTCAGCGGACTGGACGACGACGCCGCTTCCAAAGTGGCGGACGGCGTCAGCGCCGAACTCGACGCCGAAGGCATTGCCGACAAAGCAAAAGGCGTGCTTGGCACCATCAAAGGCATTTTCGGGAAATAAGAAACACTCAATAAAAACAATAAAGGAGAAAGCAGCATGAAATGTATCCACTGCGGCAAAGAGATCGCCGAAGGCGCAAAGTTCTGCCTTAACTGCGGAGCAAAGATAGCCGATATGGTCACCGAAAACATCACCGCGCCCGAAGTACCTGCCGAACCCCCTAAAGCCGAGATCCCCGAAGAGGTCAGACCCACGTTCTGTGCAAAATGCGGAAGCCCGCTTGCCGAAGGGCAAAAGTTCTGCCTTAAATGCGGAGCCGCCGCCGACGGCAAAGCCAAAGCGGCGAAATCCGGCAAAGGCATAGACAAAAAATGGTTCATCATAGGCGGCTGCGCGCTCGCGGCCATAATAATCGCGGTCGTGCTCATCATAGTCCTCGCCGGAGGCGGCGTGGGCAGCAACGGCGCGTCCTCGCCCGAGGCTGTAGGCGAAGCCTGCTTTGATACTCAGCTCGACGGCGACGCGGAAGGCTATTACGGACTCTTCTGCACCCCCGTACTCAGAGATAAGAGCGGTATGGGCGAAGAAGCCAGCCGCGAAGATATGATCAAATATCTCGCCGAAAAGAATTCTTCCGTAGGCGACGTGGCAGAGATGCTTTCCTACGGTATAAGCGTCAGCGTCAAAGGCGCCGAGGCCGAGACCGGCTACGAGATTTCGAGCTACAAGTTCTATGATTTCACCGAAGAAGAAATGGCTAAAGTCGAAGACACCGCAAGAGTCACCGTCACGATAGAATACAGCATGAGCGGTTTTTCGCAGACCGACACCGAGACCGTGTATTGCGTAAAGATCGACGGAAAGTGGTTCCTGCTCGACGACTGATAATCATAAAACGAATAACGGGCGAAGAGTCAAGCTCTTCGCCCGCGTTTTTTATACGCATCAATGACTTGCGAGATATTCCGTGTATTCTTCCAGGCACATATTGAGTTCGTGCATCTGAGTGGCGGCTTCGCGGCCCACGAAGCGGAAATGCCACGGCTCCCATTCCACGCCGGTGATATCTTCCTTATCGGCGGGGTAACGCAGTATGAACCCGAACCGCCAGCAGTTTTCGGCAAGCCACTTGCCCGCTTTGGTGCTGCCGAATTTCTGCTGCGCAGAAGACAGGTTGTGCATATCGCAGCACAGGCCCGTCTGATGCTCGCTGCAGCCGGGTTTCATGGAATAAGTGAGCACTATCTGTTCCGCCTGTTCGCGCGTGAGCGAAGAGTTCTTGTTCATCTCTTTTTCCACGTACGAATTGAACAGCGATTTCTGGTACGAAGCCGAACGGTAGGCGCTGGTGATGGTGACGTCGGTTATGCCGTTCGCCGCCGCCTCTTTCATAAGCGCTTCCAGCGCCTTTGCGGCGGTATTCACGAGCTTTTGCCCGTCCCTGCCGTCCTTGCGCGTATACTCCGAAACGACCAGGTTTTCGGGCACGTACTTCAAGTCGAGCGGGTGGTCGAGATTCACGAGCGTGAGATATCCGTCGCCCGGCTCAATGTACTGCAGGTATTTGGAAATATCTATAGCGTACTTTTTGCCGGCGCGCTGCTCGTATTCCGAAAGGTCGCCCTGCTGCGAAACGGGTTCGGAGCTTTCCTCGGGCGTTTGTTCTTTGCCGGTATAGCAGCTGTCGAGGAATTCTTCGGGTATGTATTTGAGAACGGTCTTGAGCAGGTTGGCTTTGCTGAATTTGCCGCCCACGAGCGTTGTGGAATGATCTTTTTCGCGCTGGACGACCTGGTGCTTTTTGGCGAGTTCCTCGGTGTAGTCGTTTAGCACGTACAGTTTGTAGTTGCGGTGGCCGGTATCGCTGCTGTTGAGTCCGCTGCTCGGCTTGGTGTAATGAGTCACCACGGGGGTGAACAGCACGTTCTTTACGTAGGTCTTGCCGGTCTTGCCGTCTTTGACTATATCGAAATCGAGCATACCGCCAAGCATATTGTCGGCGTTGAGCATACCCGAAATAAAGTTGCCCAGCGAATACACCAGAAGCGTCTTGTGGCCGTCTTTGCCCGTGCGCCAGCCCATTTCCTGCAGGCAGTGCGGATGCATACCGATTATCACGTCCACGCCCAGATCGATCATCTGCTGAGCGTAGGTGCGCTGAGTGCTGTTTGCGGTGTAGCTGTCTTCGCTGCCCCAGTGGGCGGAGACGATGACGATATCGGCGAGCTTTTTAGCAAGCGGGATCTGCCGCTTGAGCAGTTTTTCGGAAAAATACGGTATGACCGTGCCGGAAGAAGACGAAAGCTTTATGCCGTTGGTGCTGTCGGTATACGCGAGCAGCGCGATCTTTATGCCGTTCTTTTCTATGACGACTATGTTATCAACCGCGGCGTCGTTTTTGTAGTACCCTATTACGGTCTTTCCGCGCGTGGTAAAGAAGTTGTAGCAGTTTTTAAGGTATTTGTCGTCCTTGGAATCGAGCATATGGTTGTGGGCGACGTTCATAATGTCAAAGCCCAGCGTGACCAGATATTCGCCCGCCGCTTCGGGCGAGTTGAACGTGGGGTAGCCGCTTATCTTGTTCTGATTGCCGCCTATGAGCGTTTCGACGTTGATGTACGACAGGTCGGCGGCCGCTATATGCGCCGCCACGTTTTCGTAAACGGGAGAAAAATCGTATTCGGCGGTGCCGAGAGAAGAATAATCGGGCTTTTTGCCCGCGTTCTTTGCGGCGCGCTCGAGCGCGTCGTAATAGACCGAAGGATGGATTATATTATCGGGGCAGGCGAGGAAATGCACTACCCTGTCTTTGCCGTCCGGAGGGATGGTGACCGGTTCGGAGCTTTCTTCCTTAGGTTCGGAACTTTCTTCAACGGGTCCGGAGCTTTCTTCCTTGGGCTCGGAGCTTTCCTCAACGGGTTCGGAACTTTCGCTTGCGGATACGGCGGAGCTTTCTTCTTCGCCCGTGACGTCGGACGAAGGCTCGTCTTCGGAAAGCGCGGGACTTTCGTCGGGACTTTCTTCCGACGGGACGCCGGACTGCTGCGGGTCTTCGCTTACGTTAGAACTTTCGGGAGACGAAATTTCGTCGCCGGAAACCGGCTCGGCGTTGTTTTTGCCCAAGGTGAGCGATGTTATGAGCAGCGCCGCGATCACGACCGCAACGAATATTGTGAGTATCAAAGAAGTTTTTTTCATTTTTTCTCCTTAAAACGCCGAATAGCCGGCGCTTATCACCGCGGCGCGGGCGAGTATTGCTGTGGGGTCGGTGAAATCGCCGCGCAGCGAATAATGCTCCGCCGCGAGCGGAAGCTCGGTGCAGCCGAGAATGATTTTCTGCGCGCCGTTTCGGGCGAGCGAATCGATCCCGCGCTGAAGCGCGGAAACGTCGAACTCCGCTCTGCCGGCTTTGATACCGTCGTAAATGACTTCCATGACTTTGCGCTGGAGCGCGGGGCCGGGCAGCATGAGCTCTACGCCGTATTTTTCGCACGCACGGGAATAGACGCCGGTCCTGATCGTGCCGTCGACCGCGAGCAGCGCCGCGCGGGAAACGCCGTTTTCTTTGAGATGCGCCGCCGTGAGTTCTATCATATTGAGCAGCGGTATTTCAATTTGTTCTTGAATTTCTTCTATAAAGCAATGCGCCGCGTTGCAGGGCATCGCCAGGATATCCGCGCCCGCGTTTTGCAGAAGCCGCGCCGAACGGACGATGCTTTCCACCGGCGATTCACCGCCGTGCAGGATAAATCCCGTGCGGTCGGGTATGGAAGGATCGTTATCGACAATAATATGTATGTGCCCGGAATCGGAAGCGGCGTTTGTGGCGCGTATTATCTTGGCAAAAAGGTCTGCCGTGGCGAGCGGACCCATTCCGCCTATTATCCCTATGGTCTTCTTTTTCATATATCATATGCTCCGTACATAAGAGTTCATTATATTATAACGCGCATATCGCTCCTTGTCAATAACAAGGAGTTGACCTTTTTGTGAACGCGCGATTATTGTTGACAAGCGCCGGCGCGGGTGATATAATCAGCTTATAAATATAAAAAAGGGATATTGCGTTATGCGTAAAGTTCACGTTTTAAGCGAATATATCTCGGCGCTTTGCAAACGCGGTCTGCTCGTCTGGGCAAACGGAAGCTGCGCGCTCGACAAAGACGTTTCAAACGTCACGTTCGACGACCGCGAAGTAACGCCCGGCACGCTGTTCATTTGCAAAGGCGCGCGCTTTAAAGAGGAATATCTGCGCCGCGCGCTTGAAAAAGGCGCGTTCGCCTACGTTTCGGAACGCGAATACGGCTGTTCGGACAAGTGTATAAAAGTGAACGATATCCGCAAAGCGATGGCGTATATCGCTTCCCTTTACACCGATTTCTCCGCAAACAGGCTGCGCATAGCCGCGATAACCGGCACAAAAGGCAAATCGACCACCGCGTTCTTTTTGAAAAACGCGCTCGACGCCGCGTCGGGCGGGAAATGCGGCATGGTTTCGACGATTCTGAATTACGACGGCGACACCGCAGCCGAAGCCGAGCTTTCCACGCCCGAATCCGTGACGCTTTACAAATACTTTGCCAAAGCGCTTGAAAACGGTATGGAATTCTTTGTGACCGAAACTTCGTCGCAGGCGCTCAAATACGACCGCGTGCTGGGCATAACGCCGGAGGTGGGCTGCTTTACGAATATCGGGCGCGACCACATCAGCCCCGCCGAGCACGCCGATTTTGAAGACTATTTTACTTCCAAGCTCAAGATTTTCGATATGTGCAGATACGGTGTGATCAATTCCGGTATGGAATTCTTCGACCGCGCTTACGCTTACGCGCGCGAAAAATGCGAAAAGGTATACACTTTCGGCAAAAACGAAAGCGACGACGTCTTTTGCAAAGACGTAAAAGTCTGCCGCGGCGTGACGAAGTTCACCGTGCGCGCGCCGTATTTCGAACGCGAGTTCACCACGCTCCTTCGCGGCGGATTCAACGTTGAAAACGCGCTCGCCGCAATAGCGTGCTGCGCGGCGATGGGCATAGACGCCGGCGCGATCGCCGAAGGCATAGCGGCGACGACCGTCCCCGGCAGGATGGAGATATTTGAAAGCGAAGACGGCAAAATAAAAGCGGTAGTAGACTACGCGCACAACGGGATGAGTCTTTGCGCGCTGCTCGACGCCGTAAAGCGCGAATTCCCCGGCGAGCCGGTAGTGACCGTGTTCGGCTGCCCCGGCGGAAAAGCTCCGGCCAGGCGGCGCGAGATGGGCGAGATATCGGCCAAGTTGAGCGCGCTGACCGTTATAACCGAAGACGACGAGGGCGAAGAGCCGCTTGAGGATATATGCGCCGAAATAGCGCGCAGCGTAAAGGAAAACGGCGGCGAATACGTCGTCATCACCGACCGCGAACAGGCGGTCAAATACGCGGTGTGCGGCATAGACGGCGCAAAGACCGTGGTGCTCGCCGGCAAAGGACGCGAAACGCATCAGCGCCGCAAGGGCGGCAGCGTCAAAGTGCCGACCGACGCCGACTACGCAAAAAAATATATAGCCGAATATGACGCCGCGCACAAAGCGGCGCACGTCTGAGGGGTGAATATATGGAATCGTTCAGAGCGGTGATACTCGGCGGCGACGAAAACGCATACGGAGTCGCCCGGCTGTTTTACGAACTCAACGGCGAAAAGCCGCTGCTTTTGTGCACGCGCCTGCTTCCGTTTACCGAAAAGAGCACTATTCTGGAACTTGAGATAGTGCCGCAGATCGACACGCCGGAAGTATTCCGCGAAAAGCTGCCGGCCATTCTGGAGCGCGAGCGCTCGAAAAACGGCAGAACGTTCCTTATACCGTGCGCGGATTACTACGCCGCGCTGTGCATAAAGTACGCTTCCCTGCTCGAGGGGCTTACCGAAAACAAATTTATCGGCGAAGAGCTTTACGAAAAGCTCGAGACCAAGGACAAATTCGGCGCGCTGTGCGCCGAATACGGGCTCGTCCACCCCAAGACTGTGATAATTCCCCCGGAAGAACGCGAAAGCGCGGCGGACGGGTTCGGTTTCGGGTATCCGCTGGTGCTCAAGCCCGAAAACAGCAACGCGTACGATTACCTCCATTGCTCGTTCGCGGGGAAAAAGAAAGTGTACTACATAAAGGACCGCGAGGAATATCTGCGCACCGTGCGCGCGATGACGGAAGCCGGCTATAACGGCAAGCTCGTGGCGCAGGAATATATCCCCGGCGGCGACGACGCGCTGTACGTTATGAACTGTTATTCCGGGCCCGACGGAAAGGTGCGCATGATGAGCCTGGGCCGCGCGTTGCTCGAGGAATGCGCTCCCGGCATGCGCGGCAACTACGCGGCGGTGATAACGGCTAACGACGGCGCGCTTTACGAAAAGATAAAGCGGTTTTTGGAAAGCATAAACTACGTGGGCTTTTCGAATTTCGATATGAAATACGACAGCCGCACCGGCGAATACGCCGTGTTCGAGATAAATCCGCGCCAGGGCAGGAGCAGCTTTTACGTCCGCGCCGGCGGGCTGAATCTTATGCGCGCCGCGGCGGAAGCGCCCGATGAAACCGTGTACGGTACTGAAGAGGCGCTGTGGTCGGCGGTGCCCAAATGCGTTATTAAAAAGTATTGCGAAAGCGAAGGATCAAAGCGCAAAGCGCTGGACCTGTGGAAAAAGCGCGGCGTCGCCCGGACGATGTTCGAAAAGCGCGACAGATCCGTAAAGCACAAATTCAACGCGCTCAAGCGCTACTGGTATTCGGTAAAGACGTTCAAAACTTATTATAAAAACAAAAACGGAAGCAAATAACAGCTTCCGTTTTTTTATATTCGTTTTTTTATTTCGAAAGGATGCTAAACATATCGCCCATAAGGGCATCACGGTGGATATGGGTGACGCGGCGCATGGTATGTCTGCGCGGGTCGAAGGCGTAATGATTATCATATTCAGGTATCGGCGCGGGAGTGAATTCGGACATCATGAACCGGTCGCCGCCGTTGAACAGCCAGCCGACCGCCGTGACGTCCCATATAACGCGGCTCCATACTCTGCCTTTTGCATATGATTCCGCCGCCTCCACGGTGTGGGCGACGAGATAATCGCACAGCGCGTTTTTGCCCTTGAGCCAGTATTCGAGCTCGGGCCGCGTAACATAAAACGACGAAACGACGCCCGCGCACGGAAGCTGGACGAGCGGGACTCCGCAGCCGAACACCACGCGCGATGCCGCCACGTCCTGCATCATATTGAATTCGGCGGTGTCGCACCAGTGCGGCGAATGGCCGCCGAGCCACACGATCACCGTATTTTCGGCTACCGCCGGATCCATTATAATTGCCGAAGCGATATTGGTTATGCAGCCGATCGAAACGACATAAAGCGGATTTTCGGGAGAATGCTCGCCTGCAAGCCGGCACAGCTCGCGAGCCGCGTCCGAAACGACCGGCGTTTTTTCGTCCGGAAGATAACGGTCGGATCCTTTGAAGACGAGCGCTTTCATATCTTCTTTGCCCATGAGCGAAATCAGATTGAGTATTTCGGCATGGCTTTTTTCCATTCCGTCGCCGGGGGACGTCGAATTTTCGTTGAAAAACGGCGCGGCGAAAATCCCGCAAACGTTTGCCCTGCCGCTTTTTAAAAGATAAGAAATCGCAAACTGGTCATCTGTTTCGTTATACGCATCGGTATCGATCACGCAGTCGAATCCCTCCGCCGGCGGCGTGAGGTTTTTTATTCTCGTTTGTTCGTCCATGGCGCACCTCATTTATCCATTTCATTTTTGTCTGTTTGTTCGCTTTTACGCTTTTTATGCAGATATATGATCGACGCGAGCGTTACTGCGACGGCGCCGGCGGCTAATGCTATCGCTGTGCCGAGCGGAAATTTCGAATCGTCATTGCCCTCGGCGGCGGAAAGATCCTCCTGAACGGAGCTCTCTTCGACAGGTTCGCCGACGGTAACGTTGATCTCGCAAATCGCCGTATCACCGAATTTCGTGGTGAATTTAACAGTTATAACGTCAGCTCCCTCGTAACCGCTTTCGGGCGTATAGAACACGCGGCGGTTGGAAACGAGCATCTGGCATTTGCCGTGCAGCGCCGACGCTTCGGCGGTAAAATCCGCGGTGTAGAGGTCGCCGCTTATATCCAAATCAACGGCGTAACGCTTTTTGTCTTTCGGCACGCGGGCGTCTTCCGCCGTAACGTTTGGCGCGCCCATATCGGCGCTGCGCTTGATATAGCGGTAGGTCAGCGTGTAGAGGTAATTCATATACGGGTCGTCGGATACGTAAAAGTTATATATCGCGCCGGGGCCCGCGCCCTGATAAAACGTCTGCAGAGCGTTCATATACCCCGTCTTTGCGCCGTAATACAGATAATTTTCGTATATTTCGCCGTTTTTCTTAATATTTTCGGCGGAGCGGAAATTATGCGGTTCGGCGGTCTCGATCTCCACGCCCAGACCGTATTTATATATGGTCTGCGCGAACTCGCCCAGCATTTCGGTCTGATAATAGCTCGTGCGGAACACCAGGTTGGGCTGCATCACCGCGCCGTCGAAGCCGTATTCGCGCCATTTGTCGAACCCCACCGAAAGGTAGAACGGGTCGTACAGCACGCGCGCCGACGGACGGATCTCGCGGACGGCGGCGAGAGCCGAAGTTATGAATTCGAATTCGTCAGCCGAATCGTAACCCGCGATCTCTTCGCGGTACCAGTAGAAACCGGCGAGCTCTATGTTTTTATACCCCGCTTCGTCGAACAGGGCGCACACCTTGCGCACGTACCACTTTATGATTTCCGCGCGCTCGGAAGCGGTGCGGGAATATTCGTCTTTTCCGTCGCCGTCGATATCGCCGAACGGCTTTTCCTGCACCAGCGGATACGGGACGGTGAGCAGGACTTTGACTTTTGTATCTATGCCCAGCGCGGCGTTGCGCACGTCCGCGGCTTTTTCGAGCGCCGCAAGATTAAATTCGGCGTGGAAGGTGCGGCTTATGTAGAGTTCCCAGTCGCTCATAACGGCGCCGGGTTTGCCCGAAGTTTTGGTGAGCCGCCCGCCCGAAGGATAATCGGTATGACATGGGACGAACGCGACCGTGTCGAACATCGTGTCGAGCACTTCGCCTTTCTGCATATACGCTATATACGGGAGCAGTTCTTCGGCGGTGTTGTCGGCGCGCGCCTGATCGGAATAATAGCCGTCGTATATCTTTATGATCGACGCGATACCGTTCATTTCCGCGCTGCCCTGCGGGAAATATCCCGCGTCTTCGGGCTCGGTATACCCGGGCAATCCGCTTGCCGCGGAAACGTCGCCGCCGCCGAAAACCGTTATCTCGTCGCACCAGACGAACACGCCGCATTCGAATTCCACTTTGACGTACCT
The DNA here is from genome assembly GCA_002310055.1 of Clostridiales bacterium UBA1206. Taxonomy (GTDB): domain Bacteria; phylum Bacillota; class Clostridia; order Oscillospirales; family CAG-382; genus UBA1206. The sequence continues at coordinate 33,492 of DBXS01000023.1, forward strand.
TGCGCGGTAGGTCTTTTCGGTTTTAAGCTCGTATTCGCGTTTGACTGTTTCTTCGGAATACCCGCCGGTGCGGTATTCGTGCACGCAGACGTAATGCTCACCGTCGGCGGAAAGCCACAGCCGCAGATACGCGGGCTCGTAGACTCCGCCGCCCGCGTGCAGAAAACTGCCGCCGTAGCCGCTGATTGCGACATCAGCGCCGAAATCAAAGCAGATAAGGCGCGAAACGCTGCGGAACGCCCGGTAGTAGCGGGCGTCTTTTACGTTCGCGGCGGCGTACACGCCGTCGGTGAGGCAGCCGGTATCGATATCGAACTTTTCGCCGTTTTCGGTATAATTGCGGTATGAATATTCGGTAGGGGCGCCGAATTCCACGGCGTACGCCCTGCCTTTTGCTATGTTGCGCGCGCTTTCGGCGGCGCCTGTTTTAAAATTCGTAACGAGCATAAGCGTGAGCAGCAACAGGGCTGCGAGTTTATTCTTCATTTGCTTTTACCAGTGAGTTCCATTTTCGCCTGAGCAAGCGCGCGATGACTTCGTGGCCGTATCCGTTGGGGTGCGGATCGAAATCGAGCGGCGTGCCGAGCGAAAACGCGGTGTTTGAATTGAGCACGTCGTATTTTGAGTTTTCGAATTCGGTGTAAACGTCGAGCACTTCGCAGCCGCACAGCTCGGCGGCGCGGTAGATCACGCGGTTGAGGCTGCACACGAATTCGTCGACCAGCGCCGAAACGTCCTTGTGATAAATGGCGGGAACGTTTATGACCAGCCCCTTGTAGGGATTATACACGGTCTGTATGATGACGACGGCGTGCGGCGCCTTGCGGCGGATCTTTTCGAGCAGGTCGGGAAGTTCTTTTTTGGTCTTATCCAAGCCGCGCCGGACTTCGGCGCGCAAAAGTTCGTCGTCGAACGCGTCTTTGAGCGCTTTGAAAAACCTGTCGACGCGTGCCTTGTCGCCCAAACCGATAAGCGTTTTGGCGTATTCCGCCAGTATGCCCACGCCGAAATCCCGGTACAACGGCAGGAATCTGTCGCCCACGGTGTGGAGCACGTTGTTGCCGCCTATCGAGACGGTGACGAGGTCGGCGTCTTCGATATTTATGCGGTCGAGCTGCGAAAGCAGGTCGTCGGTCTCGTACCCCTTGACCGCGTAATTGCGGTAATCGCATTCGCCGCACATAGCCGCGAACAGCGCGCCGTAGCATTTGCGCTTGGGATCGTTGAGCGCGTAGCCCGAAGCGATGGAATCGCCCAGCGCCACGTATACGAAATCGCCGTCCGGCAGATACACGGGTTCGGTCTCGGGTTCGGAATTATATCCTATGGGGTATGTCTGCCCGTACGAAGGCCGGCTGACATCGGGCAGCGAGGTGTTCTTGCCCTGTTGTTCGGAGCTTTCTTCGGGCGGATCTTCGCTTGATCCTCCGGATATTTCTTCAGCTGCCTCCGTTTTGCTCGCTTCGGGCGCGAAAAGCTCGCCCGCAAAACGGTCGGGTGTTCCCGAAACATCCTCTTCCGCCGAGCAGGCGCAGAGCGCGCAGAACAGTATTGATATCGTGCATAACAAAGCGAGCGCTTTTTTCATAAAGCAGGTTCCTTCCGGCGGCGCGCCGCCGCTTTTTTCAGCCGCCGCGTTTTATCTTGGCGGAGGTGGTCTTTTCGAATTCGACGGTGCGGATGACAAAATCCTTAATGACCTTGTGGTTGGGCTGACCTTCGTTGTAGCAGTCGAGTATCTCCTTGACCGCGCCTTCCACGTCGGTTATATTGTTATCTTTGATATATTTCTGGTCCGGATATATCTCGGCGCCGACTACGTGTTCGCCGTTGGGGCGCACGAATTCGCGCACCACTATCTCGCCGAGCAGGTCGGACATACGGTGGAGCTTGTATTCGAGCTCTTCCGGATACACGTTCTTGCCGTTGGGCAGGATTATGATGTTCTTGAGTCTTCCGGTCACGCACAGGCGGTTATCTTTATACAGTTTGCCTATATCGCCGGTGCGGAACCAGCCGTCTTCGTCGAACGCCAGAGCGGTCCGTTCGGGATCCTTGTAATAGCCCATCATAACGTTGGGCGCCTTGACGCAGATCTCGCCTTCGCCTTCGTCGTTGGCGTTTGCGATCTTGACTTCGACGCCGGGCATTATGGTGCCGACCGAGCGGTAATCGTGGAATTCGGGGCGCGTGATGGTGATTATGGGCGCGCATTCGGTTATGCCGTAGCCGGTGCAGATGGTTATGCCTATGGAATAGAAGAATTCCGCGATCTCGGGTGCGAGCGGAGCGCCTCCGCAGATTATCTCAAGCAGTCTTCCGCCGAAAGTGGCGTGGATCTCCGCAAAGAGTTTCTGACGCAGGTCTATGCCCGCTTTGAGCAGGAAATCGGATATTTTTATAGCTTTTTTGACCTTTTTCGCCTTGCCCTGCTCTTCGATCTTTTCCCAGATGGAACGGTACATTTTCTCCACGAACAGCGGGACGAGCTGGACGTCGGTTGGGCGGTATTCCTTGAAGTTGGGCATAAGGGTGCGCAGGTTTTCGTTTATGTGGTTGGTGTTGCCCGAATGGAACATCCCCAGCAGCCCGCAGGTCGATTCCAGCGTGTGGTAATACGGCAGCACCGAAATGCACGAATAGGTGACGTGCATAATGTCCGGCGAATGCGAGACGACGTAGCATATCTGCCGCTGATTGAGCATAACGCCTTTTGCCTTGCCGGTGGTGCCGGAGGTGAACACCAGCTCCGAAAGCCGTTCGGTATCCGGAACGATATCGGTGTAGCGCGTGTCGCCGGCGAGATACAGCCTGCGCCCGGTCTCGAGCACGTCGGAAAGCGAAACGTGACTCTCGTCGCGCACGGCGGGTTCTTCCATACAGATATAAAGTTTTACGTTGGGAAGTCCGGGTTCGAGCGAGCGTATCTTTTTTTCCGCCGATTTGGCGTAGATGATGACCGTTGAATCGGAAAAATTGAATATGTATTCCAGTTCTTCTTCCGAAAGCATGTTGTCGGTGGGGACCGCCACTCCGGCGGAAGCCATAACGGCGTAAAACGAAAGCGCCCATTCATAGCAGTTGTTGCCGATAATGACGATATGCTCTTTTTCTATGCCGTATTCGCAAAGTCCGGTGCCCAGCGAGTTGACTTCGGTCTTGAATTCGTTGAACGTGACCGAAACGAGTTCGCCGTTCCGTTTGAATTTCCACGCCGGTTTGTCGCCGTATTTTGCGACGCAGACGTCGATAAGTTCGCGCACCGAGCTGACGTACGGGCAGCAGCGGTAATAGGGATAGTCTTTTCTGCGGTTGCGAAAACGCTTGAATTCGGGTTCTTTTGCAGACATTGCCGCACCTCGTTGAAATTTGATCGATTTGAAAAATGTGTTTTTCCGTTCATATTATACCATTCGGGCGTGCAAAAATCAATACCGTTTTGTCAGGCGGGAACGCGCGCGAATAAACTGGAACGAGGTGAATATTTGTATGAGTGAAACGCTTGACCGCACCGCGCTGCTCGCGCCCGACCTCGTTTCGCCTGCCGCGGTCGCGTTCGACGGCGAAAGGTTCTATACCGTGAACGGGTCAGATCCGTTTGCGTTCGTGTTCGCGCGCGACGGCACGTTTTTGAACAAATGCCGTACCGTGCGTCCGTACCGCACCGCGCGTTACGACGCTCAGACGCGCACGTTTTGCTGCTTGGGCAGCGGCTGCGGCAGAACGGTCTATTTTACCGACGAACGGTTCGCAGAGACGGGCTGCGTGCGGATCGGCAGCGCGCCGTACGGCGGCGACGGCTATATCGCAGACGCGTTTACGGGCGAAAACGGCGATATCATAAACGTCGTACGCCCCAAAGCGCTTGAAGTGTATTCGTCCGGCGGCGACTATCTTTTGACTTCCGCGCGCGCGGGCGAAGGCGCCGAATACCTGCTTTGGGCGCGGGGCGAAAGCGGGAGCGCTTTGTGCTTTGAACAAAACGGCGTGCGCTTTATAGAAACGGCGGACGAAACGCGCGTTATGGAAAGCTGTGTGAAACTGCGCTCTTTCGTCCCGTACGGGAACGCCGTACTGGGGGCTTTTTCGGATAATTACATCTACACTTACGTTGCGCCGCTTTTCGATACGCGCCGCGCGGCGGCGGGATACGCGCAACCGCGCCGCGGGTGCGGGAACGTTTGAATTATAAGGCAAAATATAGCAAATGACTGTTGCATTCCCGCAAAAAGTATGGTAGAATCATAATACAAAGACGTGAAAGGCGGTAAACCGGTATGAAATACGAAAACGTTTTTCTCTCGGCTTCATCTGTAAAAGAGGCAGACGGCAGAGCGGCAGGCTACGGTATCACATCTTTTATGCTAATGGATAACGCGGGCCGCGAGCTTTTGCGCTATATCGAAGAATACGGCGCCGACACCTCTTCCGTAATAATTATGTGCGGCAGAGGCGGCAACGGCGGCAACGGGTATTCGCTGGCGTGCCGTATGCGCGAGCGCGGCATCAACGTGCGCGTGGTTTGCACCGCGCCACCCAAAAACACGGATTCCGTGGCGTTTATGGAACGCTTTCTGAACAGCGGCGGCGAGATAATAAGGTTCGCCGAAGACAGCGACACTATCTTTGCGCTGTTTCTGGAAGCCACGCTGGTGGTCGATTCGTTCCACGGCGCGGCGTTCAACGGCGAGCTGAGGGGCGACGAGCTCAAAATGGTGGAATGGTGCAACGCTTCGACGGCGAGCATACTCGCCGTGGATATCCCTACCGGAGTCAGCGCCGACGGCAGAGTGCTGCCCAACTGCGTGGACGCCGATTTCACCGTCACCTTCACCGCTCACAAGGCCGCCACGGTATCATACCCCGCGCTGGATTACTGCGGCAAGGTCTACGTCGCGGACATCGGAGTCCCCGACGAAGTGCTCAAGTCTCTGCGCCCTTCGGGCTGCATAATAGACGAAAACGTGCTTTCGTATCTTCCCGAGCGCGCCGCCAACACCAACAAGGGCAGTTTCGGCACCCTGCTTGCGTTCGTGGGCAGCAGGAATATGCCCGGCGCCGCTTATCTTTCGTCGCTCGCCGCGCTGCGCGCCGGCGTGGGACTTTTGAAAGTCACCTCCGACGACGACACGCTCGCCGTGCTCAAAAACCGGCTGGCGGAACCCGTATTCGTGCCGCTTTCCGAAGAATCGGTCAACGAACAGAAATATTCCGCGCTGCTCGCGGGCTGCGGCCTGGGGCGCGACAACGACGACGCGTTGGGCTGGCTTTTGAAACGCCAGAACCAGATAACCATTATAGACGCCGACGGCATAAATTATCTCGCTTCGCATATAAATGTACTGATGGAAATGCAGGGCGATATAATCCTTACGCCGCATCCCGGCGAGATGGCCCGGCTCATAGGCGCGGACACAGAATACGTGAACAGCAACCGCATAGAATGCGCGCGCGCGTTCGCTATGGAATACTGCTGCGTGGTGGTGCTGAAAGGCGCCAACACCGTGATAGCTTCGCCCAACGGCGACATATTCGTCAACACCACGGGCAATTCGGCGCTCGCCAAAGGCGGCAGCGGCGACGTGCTCGCCGGCGTGATAGCTTCGCTCGCGGCGCAGGGAGTGACTCCGCTGAAAGCCGCCTGCATAGGCGCTTACGTCCACGGCAGGGCCGCCGACGAAATGGTGAGCGAACTGGGCGTGCGCGGTCTGCTCCCGCACGATCTGCCCGCGCAGATAGGCAGGCTGCTGGGCTGACGTCTTTTGCCCGCATTTCCGGAAATCTCATTTTTTCGGGAGTGCTTTCAATGAAAAAAACGTTTTCACTTGTTTTCGCCCTCGCCCTTGTGCTCGCGCTCGTTTCCTGCGGCGGGAGCGCGGACGCGGCAATGCAAATAAAGGCCGCCTTTACGGCGCCCTTTGAGTATTCGGTCTCCACCCCGTCGTTCGGGTTCGAGTATACCAAAACGCCCGAAAGCGCCGTTATGGTGCTCGATACGCCCGACACGCTCAAAGGGCTCACCGTCACGCGTGACAAAGACGGCGTGACCGCGTCGTACGACGGGATAGTGGTGACTCTGCCCGAAAGCACCGTCAAAAAGCTGACTTCGCTGGATATGCTGGCGGATAAGATAGTCCCCGCCATCGACGCCGGCGAATACAACTTGACCGAAGAAAACGGCGTTACGGTATTGACTTTTGTAAGCGGCGACGACGTTTTTGCGGTGACCTGCGGCGAAGACGGCGTCATCACGGGAGCCAAAGCGACGGTCGCGGGAAAGACCTTTGAATTTGCCTTTTTACACTGACACTTTAAACGACAAGGAAGATAAATTATGTCGGAAAAACGCGCGGAAGCAGTCATATGCACCGAGAATCTGCGTAAAAACTACAACTTTATAAAAGAGCTCGTGTATCCCGCAAAGGTGATATCGGTCGTCAAGGCCGAAGCTTACGGGCACGGCGCCGCCGAGGTATGCCGCATACTCCAGAGCGAAGGGTGCGGCATTTTTGCCGTCGCCACCGCCGACGAAGGCCTGGCGCTAAGGCGCGCGGGCGTGGAAAGCGATATACTTATCCTTGGAGTGACGCCGGTCTCGCAATGCGAAATACTCGCCGAAAACACGTTCATACAGACAGTGAATTCGCGCGGGTACGCCGAATCGCTGAACGCGGCGAACGTCTACGCGCCGATACGCGCGCATATAAAGATCGACACCGGGATGTCGCGTTTAGGGCTTTACTGCCACACGAAAAAAGACGTGAAACGCGCGGCGGACGACGCGGAATACATCCATTCCCTGCCGAACCTGCACGCGGAAGGCATTTATACCCATTTCGCCTGTTCGGACGAAGAGGGCGACAAAATGACCGAAAAACAGTTCGCGTCGTTTTCGGCGCTGTGCGCCGAATGCGAGTCGCGCGGGATAAACCTGGGGCTCAGGCACTGCTGCAATTCCGCCGCCATACTCAAATATCCGCATATGCACCTCGACGCGGTGCGCGCGGGCATACTGCTTTACGGGCTTGCGCCCGACGGCAAGGAAGAAAAACGGCTTGAACCGGTGATGCGCGTGCTGGCGCGCGTTTCGCAGGTCACGCGCCTTAAAAAAGGCGACACCGTGAGCTACGGCGCCGCTTTCACCGCCGAGCGCGATATGAGCATAGCCACGGTCTCGATCGGCTACGCCGACGGGATCCCGCGGCTGCTTTCGGGCAGGGCCGACGTGGTGATCCGCGGCAGACGCGCCCGAATCATCGGCAGGATCTGTATGGATATGTGTATGGTCGATATCACAAATATCGGCGACTGCGCCCCGGGCGATGAAGTCGAGATATTCGGCGGGACGGTATCGGTCAACGAGCTCGCCGAGCGCATGGGGACCATAAATTACGAACTGCTCTGTTCCGTCAAAAACCGCGTTCCGAGAAGATACATATAATTCAGCCTGCGCTGCCGCCTCCCACACCGGAGGCGGCGTTTTCTAATCCGAACGATACCGAGATCGCGTCGTTCACCAGCCGCATAGTGGTTTCGTCGATATGCCCCATCCGGTCGCGCAGGCGCCGCTTGTCGAGCGTGCGGATCTGTTCCAGAAGCACCACCGAGGTGCGCGCGAGCCCCGCCGACGGATCGATCTCTATGTGCGTGGGAAGTCTGGTCTTGCCCGTGCGGCTGGTTATGGCGGCGGCTATCACCGTGGGCGAATAGCGGTTGCCTATGTCGTTCTGGATTATGAGCACCGGGCGCACTCCGCCCTGTTCGGAGCCCACCACGGGCGAAAGATCGGCGTAGTATATGTCACCGCGCCGTACGCAGCTTTCCGTCATAAGAATCATCCTTTTTCATTATCAACTTATTCCCGCACACTTATTTTTGCCATAAACGCTTTGCTTATTCCGCCGCCGCGCGCATTTATCGTACGCATCGTCCGCAAGAAACGACACGGAGCTGAAAAGCGACGCATATTATATGTTGATTTTTAAAGCTTACGATGGTATAATAACATAAACACAAAAAAAGAAAGCGAAGTATAAATATGCTCGATAACAAAGAAAAAGATGCGTCGTTTGCGCGTTTCGACATGACAAGGCCGCCGTGCAGGCAAAGCCCGTTCCTTATGCCGCTCATCTGGGCGCTGACGCTCCCGGCGGTGAAAAGCCACCGCACGCACATAGAAAAGACCGGCTGCGAAGGGATCAGACCGCCGTATATCCTTTTGTGCAACCACAACGCGTTCCTCGACTTTAAGGTCTGCACCAAAGCGATATTCCCGCACCGCGCGAACTATATAATCGCCATAGACGGCTTTATAGGGCGCGAGTGGCTGCTGAGGCACGTGGGCGGCGTGTGCAAGCGCAAATTCACCAACGATATACAGCTGATACGCAATATACGCAAGGTGCTTGAAAACAAGAGCATACTCGTAATATACCCGGAGGCGCGCTATTCGCTTTGCGGCACCGACGCCGTGCTGCCCGATTCTCTGGGGACGCTGTGCCGGCGTATGAAAGTCCCGGTGGCGACGCTGATCTGCCACGGGCACCATCTGAATTCGCCGTTCTGGAACCTGAAACAGCGCAAAGTCAAGGGCACCGAAGCCGAAATGAAACTCCTGTTCACGCCCGAGCAGCTGGAAAATGCGACCGACGACGAGATAAACGCCGCAATACGCAAGGAGTTCGAATACGACGAGTTCGCGTGGCAAAAGCAGAAAGGCATAAAGATAACGGCGCCGTTCCGCGCCGAAGGACTGCACAAGGTGCTGTATCAATGCCCCGCCTGCGGCAGGGAGTTCCGTATGGCAAGCCGCGGCGACACGCTTTACTGCTCTTCCTGCGGCAAGGAATGGCAGATGACCGAGCTCGGCGAACTGAAAGCCAAAACCGGCGAGACCGAATTTACGCATATCCCCGACTGGTACGAATGGGAGCGCGCGAACGTGCGCAAAGAGGTGGAAGCCGGCACGTATTCCTTTGAAGGCGAATGCCACGTGCGCTCGCTGCCCAACGCGAAGAAATTCATTTATCTGGGCGAAGGCACGCTGAAACACGATATGACCGGATTCCATTTGAAAGGGACCGGCGAATACGGCGGCTTTACTATGGATATCCCCGCTTCGTCGCTGTATTCCTGTCACATTGAATACGAATATTTGGGCAAATACGGCGACTGCGTGGATCTGAACACGCTGAACGACACGTATTATATTTACCCGCACGGCGAAGATTTTGCCGTGACCAAATTCGCGCTCGCGACCGAGGAGCTGTACGACCATATCTGGAAAGAGCGCAAAGCGAAAAAAGCGGAATAAAAGCAAAATACGCCCGTCTTCCCTAAAAAACGGAAGGCGGGCGCTTTTTTACGCCTGAAAACGCAAAACCGCCGCAGGCAAATGCCTGCGGCGGTGTTTGTTCGGGTCTTATTCGTTCACAAAACGATTATTCCTTGGGAATGGGATAATCTTTGGGGAACAGGACGTGACGGAGCAGATAGATGGCGTCGTCGCTGGTGGGATTCCTGTCGCCGTAGAACGGAGTAGCGAGAGTGATCTCGTAATCCTCGGGGAACAGGACCGCACGGAGCAGGTAGATGGCGTCGTCGGAATCGATGTCGCCGTCGCCGTCGAAGTCCGCTATGCTGAGTTCTTCCTGGCTTGCCACCGCTGCGGGCTGTTCGTTGAAGAATTCGACTGTTTCGTCGCCGAATCTGAGATAGCCGCCTTCAACTATGCCGCGGAGGATCCACTTAGCGGTGGAGAATTCGCCGTCGCCTGCGGTGTTGTAGCCGCCGGAAGACATGATGAACATTGCTATCTGGTTTTCGCCGAGATAGACTTTGCCATCTCTGTAATCCACGCCTTCAACGCCTTCGGGAGTGTTGGTGTGGTTAGCGCCAACGCCTGCAGTCCAGCCGTTGGAATCGTTCCAGAGGATCTTGTAAACGCCTTCGTCGACTTCTTCTGCGATGGTGATCATGCAGGAGTTGAGGTTGAGCGCTTTGTCATGATCGGTGTAAACGCCCTTTTCATTGAGGCCGAAGCCTTCGGGAGCGTCTTCAGCGGTCCAGACAACTATACCGTAACCACTGGTGTTGAGGCCGGTCTGAGTGTACGGACCCTGAGGAGCAATGCCTTTGACAACGTCTTCTTCGGCAGCTTCGATGATATCGATCTCGCCTTCAACGTTGGGAGCGCCCACAACTTTGATGTAGCGTATGTTGAGGAACGCTCTGAAGTTGTTGTTAGCCATTGCGAAGTTCACGGTCGCAACGCCGTCGGTAACGGTAACTGCAGGCTCGGAATTGAGTCTGTAGTAGTTGACGCCGTCTATGGATCCGAGGATCTCTACGGTTTCAAGTCCGTCGGGGTTATCAGCGGTGAAGGTGACGCCGGTGATGGTGACAACTTCGCCGAGATCCATAACGTTTTCGTTTACTTCGGGAGCAGCTTCTTCGGTTACCGAGAGGTCGTCGATGTAGACGCCGCCGGCGGGATCGGTAACGCAAGCGTAGATCTGGATACCGATGAACTTGAGTTCGGTAGCGTCGGCTTCGGGGAACGGGTTGTTGCCGTACAGCGAAGAGGAAGCAACGAGGTCTGCAAGTGCTACACTGCCTTCATAGTGCTCTAAGATGAAGTCGCCGCTGCTTGCATTGTACTGACCGTCTTCGAGACCGAGAGCAGTATTGGCAAGCGGGAAGGTGTAAGGAGCGCCGTTGGCGTCTTCGAATATGAAGGTGATGTTGGTGTTGTGTCCGTTGAGCGTGAAATCGTAGTGGAGCGTACCTCTTGCTACGTTGTAAACTTTCGCTTCTTCGTAGTTGTAGGAAACGAGAGGCCAGAGATCGGTGCCGCCCACGACGAATCTGAGCGAGCCGTCTTCCTGACGTTCGTAATGCGCCCTGTCGATGACTCCTGTCACTTCGTTAGAAGTGACGTCGGTGAAGGTCCAGTGATTGGTCACGGGGATGAGTCCGACGTAGGTCTCTTCGGGAGCTGCGGGCCAGCCCTTCCATTCGAAGTAGGTCATGGTTTCGCCGCCGTAAACGAAGTTGCCGTGGATGATCTCCGCGCAATGGAGGGTGGAGAACCCGGTCACGTCGACCTGCGGGATAGCTTCATAAGTATCGGTGATGTCGAGATCGGCTTTCTTTGCTTTGATTTCTATAAAGGTCTTGCCGTCTGCTTCACGGAACTGATACTCGAGGAAAGCGCCTTCTATAGTAGCGCCGTCGTTGGTGGTGAGAGACTGGTTCTTCTTGATGTAAGAAGCTTTATCGGGGAATACGTCGATGAAGTGCGTGTAGAGCGAAGCTTCGGGATTGTTGTGGAACCAGATACGGACCTTGGTCACGTCGAGGCAGCTGACTTCGCCCGCGAAGTAGATATATTCTTCATCTTCCGCGAATGCGATCTTAAAGGTATGAGTGCCTTTGTTGACGTAAGTCTGCCAGGTGCCCTTGGTGTAGCCGTCGTAAGTGGTCCATTCAACGGCTTCCCAGATATCGTCGTCGAACACGCCGTCGATGGTGGTGTCACCCATGGGTTCGGGTTCTTCACCTTCATAAACTTCGACTTCGTCGATCCAGCAGAACTGGCCGAAGGTGTAAACTTCAAACTGAACGTATCTTGCGGAAACCGAGTTTTCGAGTATTATTTCGTGTTTGTATGCGGACCAGGAGTCGGCTTCGCCGGTGCCGGCTACGAGAGCTCCGGCGCCTTCGGCATAACCTGCTTCGGTAAAGGAAGAACCGTCGAGAGAGGTCTTGACTTTTACGAAACCGGCAGCGGAGATGCCCCAGTTGCCGCCGCAGGTGTAAGTGGCGAAAGTATCGACGAATTTAGCTTCGCCGAGATCGACAGTGATGATGGTATATGCGAAATTGTCGTTATCTATCTTGAGTCCGTTGACAGCGGTGTAATCGAGCGTGTCGCCGCGGGGATTGCCCTTGCTGCCGTCGGTAAGACGTACGCCGTCATCCTTAAGATCGAGGCTGGAATTGCTCCAGTAAGTAGCTTCGCCGTTGCTCTTCGCTACGGTATAGCTCTTGTGGAGAGAAAGGGGAGCTTTGTTTGCGGAAACGGTGATTTCAGCTATAGAAATGAATTCCCAGTTGACTTTGCCGTCTGCGGGATTATCGCCGAGTACGTCGGCGTTGCTGCCTGCGTTCAGGACGATCTTTATGAATTTCGCTTCTGCAGCGAATTCGAACGTGCTGGAAACGGTGCCGTAGCTGCCGGTGGAAAGCGCTGCGGCGGTGAGATCGAACGCGTCGACAGGAGTGTATTCTTCGCCGTCGACAGAAACGAAGACGCTGGCTTTTCCTTCGGGATAGCCGATCATGACGTTAGCGCAGTGATAAAGATCGAGCGTTACGCCGTTGATCAGCATGACTTCGTCGAGTTCGTCGATGATGGTGACTTCCATGGGAGCGGTGGTGCATTCGCTGTTAGCAACGAGCAGAACATCGCCGGTGCCCACGGTGCCCCAGTTGCCGTCGAAGCCGGTCCTGCCGTCGGTGAGGATGGCGTTGTCTTTAACGGTAACGGTGACTTTGAAAGGTTCAACGGGTTCAACGCCCTCTTCGCCTTCCCAGACTTCAACCTCGTTCACGAACGCGAACGCGGCGGTGGAGCCCACGTGACCTTCGTCTGCTCTGACGCCGATGGTATATTCGAATCTTACATAGCGGGCTTTTACGGATTCGGCAAGTTCAAGCGAAGCCCAGCAGGTGCTGTTGCCGGTGGGCAGTTCTTCTTTGAAACCGGCAAGGCTGCCGACTTCGGTGAAGTTGACGCCGTCGAGCGAAACGCTTATAACGCCTTTGCTCGGGTAAGCGACGCCGGACTGGTTTTCGGAAACGTGGTGAGAATCGAACTTGCTCACCCAGTACGCTTCGCCGAGATCAACGGTAACGCTGCCGACGCCGTCTACCATATTGGTGGTGCCGAAAGCGAACCATTTGTTATCGTACGACATGGCGTCGTAAGCGGCTCCGTCGGTGAGGTTGGCAGTGTAGCTGCCCTGGCCGACGCCGCTGCCGGAAATGGTATAAGTTTTATCCTTGGAAATAGGATATTCAACATCGGGGTTCGGGGTAACGGTGAACGCGGCGTTCACAAGGTTTACAGCTTTATCAAGTTTAGCGATGGCGGCGAGATCAACGTTATAGAGCGTTATAACGTCGCCTACGTTCGCGCTGTTGATAGCAGTCAGAGCGTTGGAGCTGCCGTGGCCGACGATGATATATCCGCCTTCGGGGACTTCTTCACTTTCTTTATTGCCCATGGGGAGTATCTTGACTACTTTGTTGTTGGAGTCGACAACGATACCTACCCACCATTCATAGGCGTTTTCGCCGGTGACCGCTCTTATTTCGCCAAGAGTCTTTTCGCCGGATTCGAGGCGGACAACGATGGCGGAGAGGTCGGAGCCCCAGCCGAGCGCGGTGAATATTTCAGCTGCGCCTTCGGGAACTTCTTCGCCTGCGGGTTCGGGGTTCACATAAGTGAAGCCTGCGGAAGTGAGTTCAACGTTGCCTTCGAGCGTGCGAACGGGAGCGAGGTTGACGTTGTAGACCGTGATGGTCGCGCCCACTTCGATGTCGGCCATTACCTGATAGCCGGCCTTGTTGCCGTTATAGGTAATTATGTAGCCGCCTTCGGGGCAGGTCCAGGTGTTGGGAGTACCGAGCGCATAGTCGGTAGCGATAACTACGTTGTCTGCGCCGACGAGGATGTTGTAAGCGTAGTTGAGGTCTTTGGCTTTGCCGTCGTTTCCGCGCGCGGTGAGTTGGGCAACGGTCTGGCCGTCGCCCGCGATTATGGAAGTGAACGCGGCATGCTTGTAACCGGCGTAATCTATAGCGATAGCGCCTTCGGGAAGAGTTTCCAGTTCAGCGGGCTGAATAGGATCTTCGACGGGTTCTTCAACGGGTTCCGGCTGGTTGACGTGGAGCGTGACTTTGTCGCCGTCGACACGCCAGTAACCGTTGACGCCGAGACCGCGGTCTATGCGTTTTGCAGGAGCGGTCTGTTCGTCGCCTGCGGTCTTGATGGAGCCGGAGGAAACGATGACGAACGCGAACTGATCGTCGGCAAGAGTGATGATGCCGTCTTCGTCGATATTGAGTCCTTCAATACCGGCGGTGATGAGTTCGGGATGTCCCTGAGAGGGATATGCGTTGACGCTGTTGGCGATTATCTTGTAAACGCCGTTAGCGACTTTCTGAGTGATGATGAGCTGGTTGTTCTTGACAGCCACGACGTAATCTTCGCCTTTGACGGCGTTGATGTCGACGACTCTGTTTTCGAGCATCACAATGCCGTAGCCCTGAGCGTTGGTGGAACCGAAGTCGTACGGACCGGCGGGAGGAGCGATGAACGCGCCTTCAGCAGCTTCCTTGAAGGTAGCCGTGATCTCGCCGTGGACGTCGGTGCCGGTGACCTTGATGTAACGGATCTGGATATAGCCCTGAGTGGTCAGAGCGACGGAGGCAACGCCGGTGTCGGCATTGACGTTGGCAGCGCCGTTGTTGTTAAGGTCATAGTATTCTTCGCCGTCGACAGAACCGGCAACTCTAACGGTGCCTATGGAAGGATCGTCTGCGGTGAAGGTGATGACGTCGATGATCTTGAGTTCTTCGAGATCGAGAATGTTTTCGGTGATGGGATGTACTTTTTTGTACAAACCTTCATTTTCCGCATCCCAGAGCTTGTAAGGCATATTTGCGATATCGGTGCCTGCAGGCGCGGGATAGTAGGAATAATCAACACCCTTAAACATAAGAGCAGAGTAATACGCGAATCCCGAAGCTCCGTTGAATTCAGCAAGAGGAACTCTGAACACTATGAGTGTCTTTTCGTCTTCGGTCGCTTTCGCGGCGAATTCCATGCCGGAATTTTCGATATTCGCACCTTTGTTTTCGGTAAGAGAAGTGTTGTATTTTGCTTTGTTCGTCACGGTGCCATCAGCAGCTATGTCTACATCATAGAAATGAGTGTAAATGGTAGCTTCGTCGTTGGAGCGGATCCAGAAACGGAAGGTGCTGATCTCATCTGCGAACTTGGCATCGCCTACAACGCGAACATACAGATATTCGCCGTCGTCAGCAAGTTCAAGAGTATATGTGAGCAGTTCAGGCTCTTTCGGATTCTGCCATCTGCCGTTTTCCGCGGTGACGTTGATGACTTCAGCGCCTTCGAACGCATCAGTAAAATATATATCAACAATTTCTGCGGTGCAGCCGGTGTCGAATTCGACAACGCCGTTGTAGTTCTTGATGTTGCCGGTGACGATAACGGTATCGCCTACGGCTATAGCGGCGTAATCATCGGCGTTCATCTGATAGCAGAGAACGTCTTTGTCACCAACGGTGATGTTGACCTGAGTTTTGTTATCGGTCTTCTTGTTGACAACGCCGGTGAGAGAATACGGACCGCCGGGCAGTGCCGTGCCGGGATCGAGCGCGAAAGCGGCGGCAAGAATCTCTTCTTCGGTAGTGGGAGCCACGAAAGCGGGGACAACGCTGAAGGAAGCGCCTTCGAGCGCGGTCTGAGCCGCCATAGTAGCGAGCTCTTCAAAATCAACGCCGTAAACGACTATGGAGTCGCCGGCTTTGACGCCGCCCTCACCGAACAGGCTTGCATAAGCGCTGCCGTCAGCAACTATAACGTTGTTGTGGATGCCGATAGCGAAGCCGCCTTCAGGGATCTCAACGAGATCTTTGCGGCCGTCTTCCGGTCCATGCGCAGGGTTTTCTTCGGTCGGAGTTTGGGGAACACGACCGAGTTTTTCGAGGACCTCCACGACATAGCCGTCGGCATCGACGAGGATTACTCTGTAATAGTTGTAATCTTTGCCGGTGACTTCACCTATAGTGGTTTTACCTTCCTGACGGACAACGATTGCAACGTCTTCCGTGGAATAACCAGCGAACGTCTTGATCTGATAATCGCCGGTCGCTTTGGACACGGTGATGAAAGTCGAATTAGCTTTGAACTCGATGAGTCCGTTGTAATTCGTGATAGTGCCTGTAACGGTGATAACGTCGCCTACGCCTACGGTAGCGGCGTCGTCGCCTTTGATCTTGTAGCACTGGATCGTTCTCGTGTTGCCGCTGCCGTCAAGAACGTGGATATTGACGGTCACGTTTTGGTTGGTTGCGCTGTAAGGAGTTGCTATGGAAGATACCGTGCCGGTAAGAGTCTTTGTGCCTTCGAGCGATGCGCCTGGTTCAAGCGCAAACGCGGCGTCGACTATATCGGCCTCGGTCTCTTCGCCTTCCGCAAAAACGGAAAGGCCGAGAGAAAGCACCATAGCGAGCGCAAGAATCATGCTTAAGATTCTCTTTTTCATTTTTTCCTCCTGATATTTGTAATTGGATATAGGGAATGCTGTTCGGCGGCGCCATATGAACCTGTGCCGCCGCGCGGGGGTCGCATGGCTTTTTCGTCTTACCTCCTGTTCGACAGATTATAATTTCGGTTCTGTTCTATTATAATTCATACTTCGGGATTTTGCAATAGCGAATAACGATTTTTTTGCGATTTTTTTGTTACATATTATCACAACGCACAATTATTTGATGTATTTTTTGTAACATTTGCACATCACGGCAATTTTGCTATTGAAATGCAAAAAAATATGTGCTATACTGTTGCAGCAAAGGAAAAATATATTATAAAAAAGGAAAGGAGCCGCCGGTCATTATGAAGATGGGAATAGACGGAAAGCCCGAAGATCTGCTCAAAAACGGCGAGCAGGCGGCGACGGAAAACGAAGAAGCAAAAAGCGAAGAAAAGCCCACGTTCAAATCGAGGCTCGAAAGCTTTTGGTATTTTTACAAGTGGCACGCGATAATCGGCGCGCTGCTCGCGGTCGCGCTGGTGATATCGGTGATACAGCTGTTCCGCAACACCGATCCGGACGCGTATATGATGTACGTGGGGCCTTCAACGCTTTACGTAAAGAACAAGGACGAGATGACCGAGCGCGCCGCGCGGGACATTTACGATTACAACGGCGACGGCAAGACGTACGTTTCGCTGCTCGAAATCACCGTCGGGATGGGCGAGGACATGCCTTACACCGCGTACGAAGCCAACGTCGACGCCAACAAGCGGTTCCTTTCGGAGCTCGCCTCGGGCGATTCGGTGGTATATCTGCTGGAAGAATCGTTCTTTGAAAAAGCCAACGAACAGGGGCTTTTGTGCCCGCTCGCCGAGTTGATAGACCCTTCGCTGCTGCCAGACGATATGTACGACGCCTGCGGCGTGCGCGTGAGCGAGTTGGATTATTTCAAGCAGGCGGGGTTTTCTTCCGTGCCCGACGACACGCTGCTTTGCATAAGGCGTTCGCCCGAAAGCGACAGCATTCAGTACGGCAGGACCCCCGAATACTGGGCGTGCAACAAGGCGCTGGTGGTGAAAATGCTCACCTATAAAGCCGAGAATCACGAGCAGAAAGAGATCAAAGCGTTCGACAACGGCAAAAACGACGTCGTCATAGGCATATACGACGCCGAACGGCACTACGCTTCGGACGGCAAAAAGCTGGCGTACGCGGCCTCTTCCATACTCAAGGACGCGAATTCCGACGGAAAGACGCTCCTCGCTGTGGACGCGGTGCTGACTTCCGGCAAAAACGACGCGGAAGCGTATCTTGCAAAACAGATAGCCGAAGGCGGCGAAGTCATATTCATAGCCAACGCCGAATACTACGAAAAGCTCAAGGAAAGCGGCATACTCCGTCCGCTCGCCGGGATCATAGGCGACTACGCCGCAAAGCTGGGCTGCGAGGACGGATACGGCGTAAAACTCGGCGCCCTTAAATGGTTCGGCGAAAAGCAGTATTTTGACAGGTTTGACAAAGAGCTGTATATCTGCGCGGCGAACACGCGCGGCGAAGACGGCGAAGACGCGTTTTACCGCGCCAACATAGAGTTTTTGACGAAAATACTTTCGTACAAGCTGGAAGAAGAACAAAAATAAAACGCGTACGGCACAAATTTCAATTTTATGTTGCTTTTTGCGCGCGTTTATGATATTATTATAAGAACTCAGTATATAATATCCGGAGGAATTCATAAAAATGGCACAGTTCACAAAGAAACAGCTCAAAAGAACGCTCATCGCGACCATAATCGTATGCGTTATCGTCGCGGGACTCATACTCGGGGTGTTCTTAAAATCCTATTTAAGCAAGACGAACCTGCTCAAGGACCAGGATTTCGCCGCCGCGCTCGCCGACAAGCTGGGCGTGAGCGTACGCGGCCTTTCGCAGGATATGCTGGATAAATACCAGTACTGCCGCCTTTCTTTTTCGGCTTATGATCAGACAAACGGCATAACCGGTTATTCGTACCTCATCCTGGGCGACGAGACCTACGCCGAAGCGATGCTCGCTCAGGCCGACGAATCGGAAGAAGAAGCGGAAGAAGTATCCGCCGATACTTCGGCCGATGAAAGCGCCGAGGAATCTTCGGCGGCGTACACCGAAGACAACTATATCGTGCTCTTCAACGTCGTTCCCCAGTACGCCGAAGACTATGCCGCGTTCCGCAACCTCAAGGTCCTTTCGGCGCTCGACAGCTACGATATCTCTCAGATCTCGTACGACATCTCTTACGCAAGCTATATCTACTATTACCAGTCCGGCGGCTCTCAGCTCGGCTGGAACACCGCCGATATAATCAGCGCGCTTTCGCTGCAGAAGATCAACGACCTTTCGGCTTTCACGACCCTCAAGGATCTGCGCTATCTCTCGCTGGCGAATTCCTCGGTCAAATCGCTCGAAGGGCTCGATAAACTCCCCGCGCTCGAATACCTTGACGTTTCTCGCACCAACGTGAGCGCGATCCCCGCCGGCTCCGCCACGCTCAAGACCATGATAGCCGCCAACGACTCCATCGAAGACATCTCCGGGCTCGCCTCCTGCGAAAAGCTCGAGGTCGTGGCGCTGGATTCCAACAAGGTGACCGACATATCGGCGCTTTCGGGGCTGAACGAGCTCAAGGTCGTTTCGCTCACCGGCAACAAGATCAAATCTCTGAGCCCGCTCAAGGACCACGCCAAGATCGAAACTATCGCCGCCGGCGGCAACGAACTTGAAGACATAGAAGCGCTCGGCACGCTCGCTTCTCTCAAATCGCTCACGCTTTCCGGCGCCAAAGCGACTTCGCTTCCCGGTCTTTCCGCGCTCAAAGCGCTCGAAACGCTCGATATAAGCGAATCCGAAATTACCGACGTGAACGGCATCGTCGGACTTGACAAGCTCACGACTCTTACGCTCACCGGTTCCAAGGTCGCTTCGCTTCCCGATCTTTCCTCGCTCGTTTCTCTCGAATCGCTCAACGCTTCCGGCTGCGAGATATCCGAGATCAAAGCGTTCGGCACGCTCGAAAAGCTCGCCTCCGTAAATGTTTCCGAAAACAAGCTGACCGCTCTGCCCGATCTCAACGGGCTCAAAGCGCTGACTTCGTTCAACGCAAGCGGCAACGATATCGCTTCTCTTCCCGCAGTCGCGGGGCTCGAAAAAGTAACGAGCATCAACCTTTCCAACAACAAGCTGGCCAAAGCCGAGTTTTCCGGTCTCAAAGCGCTGACCACGCTGAACTTGAGCAACAACGAGATAGCCGACATCAGCGGCATAAAGGATCTCGAAAAGGTCACCACCGTGGACCTTTCCAACAACAAGCTCACTGCATTTGAAGCGCTGCTTTCGCTCAAGACTCTCACCTCGGTCAAGCTTTCCGGCAACCTCATAGCCGAGCTTCCCGCCACCGATATCAAAGTCGTGGACGGCGAAAACGAGCTGCCCCCGCTGAACGCGGTCACCACCGCCGATTTTTCGGGCAACCTGCTCACCAACGACACCATCGAAGGCGTCAACACCTATTTCAAGGTCGACGGTCTGACCAGTCTCAACCTCACCGGCAACAACATCACCGACGCCAAAGTCGTTTCGGATCACTACACCAAGGCGACGGTCAAGTACACCGACGAAACTCCCACCGAAAATTCCGAGACCGAAAATTCCGGCGAAGATAACTCCGCGACCGAAAGCGAAGAGCAGTCGGAAGAATAATCCCGTAAATCAATCAAATAAAACAGCACGGACCAACCTGAAAAAGGTTGGTCTGCGCATAAACGGAGGGCAAAATGGATTTTCAGAAGATCGAAAAAGGTTCAGTCATACTGTGTTCCGGCGATTCGGTGACCGACTGCGGCAGGGCGAGACCTTACGGCAGCTACAGGGATTCGCTGGGCGAAAGCTACGTGAAACGCCTGCACGAGATCGTCACCGCGGAATATCCTGAAAAAGAGATAAAATTCGTAAACGCCGGCATAAGCGGCGAAACTTCGCGCCATATCCGCAACAGATGGATAAGCGATTGCGAAGCCGTGAAGCCCGACTACGCCACGCTGCTTATCGGCGTCAACGACGTCTGGCGCCAGTACGACCGCTGGATGGACAAAGATATGGCCGTAGGCATAGAAGAATACGAAGAAAACCTGCGCTTTGTCGCCGAATGGTCGGCGAAGAACCTGAAAGGGTTCACGCTGATAGCTCCGTTCTTTCTGGAGCTCGACCGCGAAGAATTCTTTATGAAACAGGTATTGGCGCGCGCCGCGGTCTGCGAAAAGATCGCGCGCGAGACCGGCGCTCAGTTCATTTCGCTGCAGGACGAGCTCGACCGGCTGTGCCGTTCGAGATACACTTTGAGCTTTTCGCCCGACCGCGTGCATCCTTTCCCCGTGACCCACACCGCGATCGCTTTGTATCTGCTTAGACAATGGAATTTCAAATTCCGCTTTGAAGAGAGGTAAACGCCATGCCCGATATGCTCGTCAAGCTTTACGAACTCAAGGACAACACGCAGATCTACAAGGATCTGGAAGCAAAAGGCGTTAAGATAATACGCCCGATGACCCCGAACAGATACAAGGTCCACGAATTTATCGCTTCGCATTTCGGCGAAGGATGGGCCAACGAGACCGACACCGCGTTCACCAGGTTCCCGGTTTCGTGCTTTATAGCGATCGACGCCGAGACCAAGCAGATACTGGGCTTTGCCGCCTACGACTGCACCTGCAAAGCGTATTTCGGCCCCACCGGCGTGGACGAGACGAAGCGCAAGCTGGGCATTGGCAGAGCGCTGCTTTTGAGATGCCTGGAAGCGCTGCGCGACGAAGGCTACGGCTACGCCATAATCGGCAGCGCCGGACCCGTGAATTTTTACAACAAATGCTGCGGAGCCACGATCATAGAAGGCTCTTCTCCGGGAATATATACCGCTCTTATCTGAGCGAAGGAGGATCGTTATGAAAAAACTGCGCGCGGGAATAATCGGCGCTACCGGAATGGTCGGCCAGCGCTTTATCACTCTGCTCAAAGACCACCCTTATTTTGAAATATCCTATCTCGCCGCGTCGGCGTCTTCCGCCGGCAAGACTTACGGCGAAGCCGTCAAAGGCAGGTGGAAGCTGAAGATCCCCTGCCCCGCGGAAGTGCTCGATATGCCCGTTTACGACGGCGCCGACATTGAAAGCGCAAAGAAAAACTGCGATTTCGTGTTCTGCGCGGTGGATATGCCCAAGGATCAGATCCGCGCGCTGGAGGAAGCGTACGCCAAAGCCGAGATCCCGGTGGTATCCAACAATTCGGCAAACCGCCACACTCCCGACGTTCCCATGTTCATACCCGAGATCAACTCCGCGCACGCGGATATAATAGCCGTGCAGAAAAAGCGGCTGGGTACGCAAAAGGGATTTATCGCGGTAAAGCCCAACTGCTCTATCCAGTCCTACGTACCGGCGCTCACCCCGCTTCTGGAATTCGAGCCGCAGTTCGTCACCGTGACGACTTTTCAGGCGATATCCGGCGCGGGCAGAGTGTTCGACACTTTCCCCGAGATAATCGATAACGTCATCCCCTATATAGGCGGCGAAGAAGAAAAATCCGAAAAAGAGCCGCTCAAGGTATGGGGCAGAATAAACGGAGACAAAATAGAATACGCTTCCGAGCCCGTCATTTCGGCGCAGTGCATACGCGTGCCGGTTTCGGACGGACATCTCGCCACCGTTTCCGTCAAGTTCAAAAACAAGCCTTCTAAAGAAGAAATACTCGAAAAATGGCGCTCGTTCCGCGGGCTGCCGCAGGAGCTGGAGCTTCCGCACGCGCCCGAGCGATTTTTGACTTATTTCGAAGAAAACGACCGCCCGCAGACAAAGCTCGACCGCGATATCTACGGCGGAATGGGCATTACGCTGGGCAGACTGCGCGAAGACAGCGTGTTCGATTACAAGTTCGTATGCCTTTCGCACAACACACTGCGCGGCGCCGCCGGCGGCGGCGTGCTGACCGCGGAAATGCTGTATAGATTAGGTTTTCTGTATTGAAAACAAAAGCGCTTTCCGTAACATTTTGCGGAAAGCGCGCGTTTTTTAGCCGAAGGAAAGGAGAAAAAAGAAATGAAAATTGCGTTTTATGACGCCAAGCCGTACGAGACGCCCGCGTTCAAGTCGCTGTGCGAAGAAAAAGGCATTGAAATAAGCTTTTACGATTTTAAGCTGAACGCCGATACGGCGTCGCTTGCCGCCGGGTGCGACGCGGTGTGCGTGTTCGTCAACGACGACGTGAACGCCGAAGTCATAGATGTGCTGCATTCGCTGGGGGTAAAAGCCGTGGCGCTGCGCTGCGCCGGCTACAACAACGTGGACGTAAAGCACGCTTACGGCAAGCTGCACGTGGTACACGTCCCGGCTTATTCGCCTTACGCCGTGGCGGAACACACCATGGCGCTGCTGCTCACGTCGGTGCGCCGCATACACAAGGCGTATAACCGCACGCGCGAATTCAATTTTTCGCTCGCGGGGCTCGTGGGGTTCGACCTTCACGGCAAGACCGCCGGCGTCATCGGCACGGGCAAAATAGGCAAGATATTCGCCGGTATCTGCCGCGGGTTCGGAATGCGCGTGATAGCGTATGACAAATTCCCTTCCGCCGAAAGCGGGCTCGAATATATGCCGCTTGACGATCTGCTGCGGACCGCCGACGTGATTTCGCTCCACTGCCCGCTGACCGACGAGACCGCGCATATGATAGACCGCGCCGCCATAGCCAAAATGAAAAAAGGCGTGGTCATACTCAACACCTCGCGCGGGAAGCTTATAGACACCGAAGCGCTGATAGACGGCATAAAAGAGCGCAAGGTGGGCGCCGCCTGCCTTGACGTTTACGAAGAAGAGGCGGACATTTTCTTCAACGACAATTCCGGCCATATCATGGACGACGACACGCTGGCGCGGCTGATATCGATGCCCAACGTGATAGTCACGTCGCATCAGGCGTTTCTTACGGAAGAAGCGCTCGCCAACATCGCCGCGACCACCGTGCAAAACGTGATCGACCTGTTTTCCGAAAGCGGCGTGTGCGAAAACGAGCTGTGCTACCGCTGCGGCAATATAGAGCAATGCCGCAGCTGCAGGAACAAAAAGTGTTTTTGAAAGAATGCGGTAAATCAAAAGCGGCGGGCTTATGCCCGCCGTTTGCAATTATTCCGTTTGTTTTTTCTGCGTTATTCTGCATTCGCAGGGGTAAACGCTGTCATCCGTCAGTATGATCTCGCCGATACTTCCGGCGTTTATGTATCCGCTGCGCGGGTTCTTGACCGAAAGTATATCGCCTTCTATATCGGCTTCGACGTCGGAATATTCAAACGAAAGGTCGCAGCCTTCGGTGCGGCAGTTTATGAGTTTGAGCCCCGTGCAGCAGCAGAACGGCTGCGTGCCGGCGATAAAGCAGTTTTCAAAAGTGACGTCGTTCGAATACCACGCCAGGTATTCGCCCTTGACGGTGCAGTTTCTTACATAAACGTGTTCGGCGTGCCAGAAAGCGTCCTTGGTATCGAGAACGCAGTCTTCGATCTTTACGTCGTGCGCGTACTGGAACGAATACTTGCCCTTGAAAGTCACGTCCTTCCAGACGATATCCGAAGACATAAGAAAAAGATATTCGCTTTGCAGGGCGCAGTTTTTCATATCCACGCCGCGGCATTTCCAGCCGAATTCGGGCGAAACGATATCGGTGTCTTCGATAATTATATCCGAACATTCGCGCAGCGCCTTTATTCCGTGCAGCTTGCTTGCGCTTATATTTATTCCCCGCGTGTACCACAGCGCGGCGCGACACTTTTCGGTCATTTCCACGTTTTTGATCACCACGTCCGTATCGTGCCAAAGCGGATAGCGCAGGTCCATGAAGCAGCTTTCAAGCGTTACGCCGTGCGATTCCTTGAGCGCGGATTCGCCGTCTTCCTCGCCCGCGAACGAGCAGTTTATAAGCTTTACGTCCTTTGCGCCGTAGAGCGCCCTTTCGGCGGGGAAATTCATATCGCGCAATATTTTCATAAAGAGCGCCTCCGTTAGTTTTTTGCTATATATATTATAGCACGCCGCGCGCAAAATAGCAAATACAATATTCCCGCCCGCCGGGCGGTTTTTTCGGCTGAAATGCACAAACAGCTACAATATCTCTTCAATCACGGCGGCAAGCGCCGAAAAAATATCGGCGTCTTTTTGAGTGAACCTTCCCTTTACAGTGCTGTCTAAGTCCAGCACGCCGAAGACTTTGCCGTCCTTATGCAGCGGCACGACGAGCTCGGACCGCGAATCGGGATCGCAGGCGATATGCCCCGGGAAATCATGCACGTCGTCCACCGCCAAGACGCGGTCTTCAAAAGCCGCGGTCCCGCACACGCCCCGCCCGAGCGGTATCTCTATACAGGCGGGCTTGCCCTGGAACGGTCCGAGCACCAGCTTATTGCCCTGAAGGATATAAAACCCCGCCCAGTTGATATCGTCAACGGAATTGAATATTAACGACGCGACGTTGGCGAGGTTGGCTATGAGATGCGGCACGCCGCGCACCAGCTCGCGCGCGGCGACTATGAGATTTTCGTCGTATTTCTGCATAACGGTTTCACCTTTTTTTGCTTTTTATACTATTACTATAACACGCAAAGCGCCCGAATGCAACAGAATAAAGCGTTTGAATGCGAAAAAACTTGTACTTTTTTGTAAATACGGCAAAAAAAAGGTTGAAATGCGGCCGGTTTTGTTGTATTATTATTATAGCAAAACAAAACAGGAGGAATTATTATGTACAGCAACATAGGCAAAAAGATCAAAGCATTGGCGATCATTATGTTCATCCTTATGGCAGTAGGATGCGTTGCAGCGGGTATCATTTTCATCGTGACCGCCGACGACGTCGGCGACGTGCTTCCGTACGCGCTTCCCATCCTTATCGCAGGTCCCGTTTTCGCCTGGATCAGCTCATGGTTCATTTACGGTGTGGGCGAACTCATCTGCAAGGCGACCGAGATCGCGCGCAACACCGCCGCCGGTTACTGCGTTCCCGCCGCAGCCGAAGTCCCCGCGGCAGGCGAACCCCAGCCGCAGGCTCCCGCCCACAGCGTGGAATTCCAGCAGCGTCTCGCCAAGCTTCAGGCGCTTTGCAACCAGGGTATAATAACCGACGAAGAATACGACGTTGCGCTGGCTAAACTGCGCGCGGAGGAACAGAAATGAACGGCGCGCGTAACAGCTATTCGGTAAGATCCAAGGGCGCGATATACACGCTTTTGTTCTTCGCCATACTCTGCGCCGTGGCGATGTTCGTTTGCTCGTCCTTGTTTTATTACTATGAAGTCTATTTTCACCTCGATACTTACGCGCTTATCACCGCGATCCTTATTATACTGGCGGCGGTATTCTTTATAGTATCGTTGGCTTGTCGCAAAGGTTCGGCCGTGCTCGCAACGATAGCGTTCGCGCTGACAGCATGTTCTTTCATACCAAAAATCGTTCAATACATTTCTATCGATATACCCTTTTCAAATCAATCTTTCTTTTTGATCAAATACCTTCCCTTATTACCAGCATTTGCATATGTATTGTTCTTCTCTTTGATCGCCATGGCGGTTCTGTTCGGCGTGTCTGTAATAAGCTCGCTCAGCGGATTCAATAAAAAAGCGCTTGCGATCATCACCGGGGTTTTCGGCATCATTTTCTCTATCGGTATTCCGGTATATTATATCTTTTCTTCAAAAATATATAATTTATTTGTTCAAAAATCCGAGAATATTGGATACTATCTTTTCCCGCTCATTGCCGCTTTTATGCTCTTCCTTGCCTGGTTCTTCATCAGCTGCGCTGTGCTCACCCACGCAATAAAGAACCGCGTTCCCCCGGCAAACGGCGGCGCGAGATATTATGCTCCCGTCCAGGCGGCGGACTACGTCCCGTCCAACGACCCCGATTCGCCCGAAGCTAAACTCGCCGCGCTTTCCGCAAAGCTCGAATTCGGCATTATAACCAAAGAAGAATACGACGCTCAGCGCGCGGAAATAATCAACAACATCTAAGCGAAAAACAAAATAAAACGCTCTGCAAAACGCCGAGTGTTCTTAAGGACAC
>DBXS01000033.1:0-10099 GCA_002310055.1 Clostridiales bacterium UBA1206
AGCTCGTTGCCCTGCCGGTCAATTACATATACGCCGGTATCGGTAGTCACGAGTATCGCGCTCAGATCGCCGTAAGGCGAAATATCCTCGACGCCGCACAACGATTCAGCGGTCACAAAGACCGCGTTGCCTTCGACTACAACGGCATATTCTTTTGTTTCGTCATCGATGACGGAAATGCCGAGTAAAACAGAAGCAGATTCTTCCTCTTCCGCTTCGCTTTCAGCAGCCGGAACGCTGAGCTCATGTGAAGGCGTCTCCGAAGATATCGTCTGCGTATCGGAAACGCTCGAAGTCTCTGGAACCTCAACGCTCGAATGGGATCCCATACCGGTGTCGGCGCCGCATGAAGTCAGCGCCCCGGCAACCAACGCCAAAACCATTAATACCAAAATAAAACTCTTGTTTCTCATTATTACTCCTCCTTATTCTTGGATCGGTTGTTTTTTTGTAAGAAGGTAATGCGGCAACCGTATGCATTACCGATAATGCATATTATACCACGTTTTACCCTCTTATGCAATACCATACCAGTCCATTTTTTGCCGCGCCGTTATATTATTTATATTTTGGTATTGAAAACCTTGCGCGTTTGTGATATAATGCGTGGTGCTGAAATACGTAATACGGTCATGCTTGCCGGGGAGTCAGCGGTGCCCTGTTACCTGCAATCCGCTGCAGCAGGGGTCAAATGCCGGCAGAGGTCGGCAACCGTGCAGCTGCGTACGGCGGAAGCCGTTGAAGGATGGGTCTTGTGCGATCTGCTCTTGTGAATCATGTCAGGTGAGGGATCAAGCAGCATTAAGCAAGCAGGCGGATGTGCCGCAAGAGCGCCTGTCCCGAGGCGGAAACCGTATTCCCGTGTGTGTTTGCCGCACAATGCCGGAATGTATGGCCGTATTATGTATTTCAGCCGTTTTATAAAAAAAGAAGGGAGTCGGTAAAGATGTATAAAGCGCTGTACCGCAAATACCGTCCGCAGACGTTTTCGGACGTCATAGGCCAGGACCACGTGCGCACCGTGCTCAAGCGCCAGTGCGAGACCGGGCGTATTTCCCACGCCTACCTGTTCTGCGGCACCCGCGGCACCGGCAAGACGACTTCGGCAAAGATACTCGCCAAGGCCGTGAACTGTCTCGATCCGCAAAACGGCGAACCCTGCGGAAAATGCTCCGCCTGCCTTTCCATAGAAAACGGCACCGCCACGGACGTGCTGGAACTCGACGCCGCCTCCAACAACAAGGTCGACGATATCCGTTCCATATGCGACGAGCTCATTTATCCGCCCGCCTCGCTCAAGCGTCGCGTGTATATAATCGACGAAGTCCATATGCTCACCGCCAGCGCTTACAACGCGCTGCTCAAGACGCTCGAGGAGCCGCCCGAACACGTGGTGTTCGTGCTCGCCACGACCGAACTCAACAAGATACCGCCCACCATACTTTCGCGCTGCCAGCGCTTTGAATTCAGGCGCGTCCCCGCGCGCGACATCGCCGAGCGGCTTATGTACGTGAGCAAGCGCGAAAACCTTATGCTCGATTTCGAAGCCGCAATGCTCATTTCGCGGCTCGCAGACGGATCCGTGCGCGACGGGCTTTCGCTGCTCGAATCGTGCGTGGAGGCGGCGAACGGCGGCGTAATAGATAAAGGAATCGTGGCGTCTCAGCTGGGGCTCGCCGAAGACCGCACCATGGTCAAGCTCTTCAAAGCGGTCGCTTCCCGCGATATACTCGCTTGCCTCTCGCTGCTCGACGAATACTACGCTTCCGCCAAATCGCTCACCGTGCTGCTCGACGATATGCTCGCCGCCGTGCGCGATATGCTTTACGTCAAGCAGGGCGGCAAAGCCGAAGGGCTTATGTCCAATTCCGACGCGGCGGAAATCAAAGAACTCGCGTCGTCGTTCGAAAACGACCGGCTCGCCTACTTCGCCTCGGTCGCCGAAGAAGCGCGCAACCGTCTCGTCGGCTACGCGATGAACAAGCGGCTCATAACCGAGCTCGCGCTCGTAAAACTGTGCGACGCGCGTTTTTCGGATTCGCCTCAGGCGCTCGCCGCCCGCGTCACCGCGCTCGAAAAAGCGCTCGCGTCGGGCGTCGTGCCTCAGAGCGTAAAGCCGGCCCCCGCCCCGGCGCCCGCGCCGGCAAAGCCCGCTCCGCAGGAAACGCCGCATAAAAAGGAATCCGCCGAAAAGTCGCCCGAAACGCCCCCCGCTCGCGCTGCCGAGCCCGAAGAAAAACCGTTCGAATTCGTTTCGGAACTCTGCGAGCATCTTTCCAACCGTTCCGATATACGCAAGCTTATCGAATCTTCAGAACTCGGCGTGCAGGGCGGCCTGCTCATAATACACAGCAACAATCCGTTCGCGCAATCCATACTTTCGGACGTCGCGAACGCCGAACAGATAGGAGCGGCGGCACGTGCCGCCACCGGCCGCGACTACGCGGTCACCGTCACCGGCCCGCGCGTCCGCGAAAGCGCGCCGAGCTTAGTCAACGAATTGCAGGAGGAATTGAAAAAATGAAAGTAAGACTTCCCAAAGGTGTGGGCGGCGGCCCTCAGGATATGAACGCGATGATAAAACAGGCGCAGAAGATGCAGCAGGAAATGGAAGAGACCCGCGCCGAGCTCGACACCCGCGAATACACCGTTCAGGCGGGCGGCGGCATGGTCACCGTGTGCATAATGGGCAATAACGAGATCAAGTCCATAACCATCGATCCGCAGATCGTCGATCCCGACGACGTCGAAACGCTGCAGGATATAGTCACCGCCGGCGTCAACGAGGCGCTCAAGACGGTCGAATCCGCAAACGCCGAAGCCATGGCCAAAGTTACCGGCGCCGCAGGTATGCCGGGCCTGTTCTGATATTATGACGCCCTCGCTCGAAAAACTCGCTTCAAAACTCAATTCGCTGCCGGGCATAGGCAGAAAATCCGCCATGCGGCTGGCGTACCATATCGTTTCCATGGAACAGCCCGCGGTGGACGACTTGGTCAAAGCGATATCCGAAGCCAAAAAGTCGCTCCGCCTCTGCCCCGTGTGCCAGAATTTCTGCGAATCCGAAACTTGCCGCATATGCTCTTCGCCCGAACGCGACAAGTCCGTCATCTGCGTGGTCGAAGACCCGCGCTCGGCGAGCGCCATAGAAGAGCTGCACGAATTCAAAGGCGTGTACCACGTGCTGCACGGCGTCATATCGCCCATGGACGGCATAACGCCCGAGCATCTCAAGATCAAGGAGCTGCTCGCCCGCATAGACGGCGGCGTAAAGGAAGTCATCGTCGCCACCAACCCCAGCGTCGAAGGCGAAGCCACCGGGCTGTATATCGCCCGCCTCATGAAGCCGTTCGGCGTAAAGGTCACCAGGCTGGCGTACGGGCTTCCCGTGGGCGCTACGCTCGAATACGCCGACAGCGTAACGCTTTCCAAAGCGTTCGAAGGCAGGACCGAGGTCTGAAAAACAAAACTGAAAAAGCCGCCTCATACTCCGGTATGAGGCGGTTTATGTTTTATCGTTATATCAGTATTCGGGCAATTTTTCGGGCTCGGGGTAGTCGACTCCTTTGGTGTCGACAACGACCTTTTCTATGGTCAGGTTTTCCGTAAGCTTGCCGGATTTGGTGTTGTAATAGGGTATCTTTTCTATCTCGCGGCAGACTTCCATACCTTCTATGACTTTGCCGAACGCGGCGTAGCTGCCGTCGAGCCAGTCGGCGTTCCCTAACATAATGAAGAACTGACTGCCCGCGCTGTCATACGGCGTGGCGCGCGCCATCGAAAGCACGCCGGGAGTGTGCTTTAAGTTGTTTTCGAACCCGTTGGCGGTAAATTCGCCTTTGATGCAGTAGCCGGGACCGCCGGTGCCGTTGCCTCTGGGGTCGCCGCCCTGAAGCATAAATCCGGGCAGCATGCGGTGGATGGTGTTGTTATCGTAAAAACCGTTTTTGATGAGATATATGAAGTTGTATACGGTCTGGGGAGCGATATCGGGGTAAAGCTCGGCGACGACTACGCTGTAGTCTTTTATTTTAATGGCGACGACGGGGTTTGAAGTTTCGTAATGTTTCATTTCCGTTTCATTTCCTTCCGCGCTGAAATCTATGCAGCTTTCTTCGGCGGAACTTTCGGGCCCGCTTTCGGGTCCGCCGGAACTCGCTTCTTCCTGCGGTTCGGAGCAGGCGCAAAGTATGGCGCACAGAAGCAGAGCGAGCGCCAGACATAATGCGATCTTTTTCATAGTCCATTCTTCCTTTCGCGGATATTTTACCATCAAAAAAGCGGCGTGTCAATAAATTTTTATTCAAAACCTATTTACATTTAGAAAAAAATGTGGTAAGATATAGGCAACTTAAATTAGGAGGTTATATTATGTTCTGTCCGAAATGCGGCACTCAGTTACCCGATAACGCTGAATTCTGCGCGAGCTGCGGAGCCAAACTCGGCGCTGCCGCCGCCCCCAAAGAGGAATTCAAGCACCTTACTTACCGCGAAAAGATCGTTTTCATTCTTGCGAGCGTCCTTGCTCTGTTCGTATTCCTTTCCACCATCGACGCAGGCCTCAGCATGAACCTGCTCGCTGTCGAAGCTTTTAAGGTCCACGCTCTGTTCGGCGTAGCCAAGATCTTCCTTATGCTCGCTCTCGGCGTTTACGCTTTCTACGCCGTCTCCTGCATAATCGATATGGGCATTCCTTCCGCCGTCAAGAAGATTGTTATGCTCGTCTATCTCGGCATTTACTGCCTCGGCCAGCTGTTCGTAATGATCGGCGCTATCGCCACCAGAGGCGTTACGCTCGGCGCCGCATGGTACATCATGCTCGGCGTGTTCGCGCTGACCGTAGTCCTGTTCTTCATCCCCAAGCTCATAAAGGACAAGAAATAATACTTACGCGATATAAAAAGGCGTTCCGTCAGGGAACGCCTTTTTTGCGTCTGTTTTACTTTTGATTCGGCCTTATCTCGGTCTTCACCTTGTTTCTGACCGATTCGGGCTTGGGCGATATCTCGCCCGCTTTAAGAAGAGCCATCTTGGTCAGCGCGGGGCCGACTATTTCGTAAACGAGCACCGAAAACAGCACTACGTTGCGTATCAGCGAACCGCTGCCGGGCAGGTTCTGCGCGGTTATCGTCATGCCCAGCGCCACGCCCGCCTGCGGAAGAAGCGTTATCCCCAGGTATTTGCGCACCGTCGGTTCGCATTTCATGAAGTTGCACGAAATATCCGCGCCCAGGTATTTGCCGAGCGACCGCGCGAGTATATACACAACGCCCACGCCTACGACCGCGAGCTGCGCTATCACGTCGAGCTCCAGCTCAGCGCCGCTTATCACGAAGAACAGCACAAACAGCGGGGAAGTCCATTTGTCGCAGCGTTCCATGAGCTCTTCCGAAAAATCGCATATGTTGCAGAACACCGTGCCGAGCATCATACACGAAAGCAGCGGCGAAAACGATATCCTGAACCCGCCGAGATCGAATTTCAGGAGCGATATGCCCACGGTAAGTATGACGAACGTTATCGATATTGCAAGTCGCTTCGAATTCGAATGGAACAGCCGCTCCGCATACGAAAACGCAAACCCCAGCGCCGCGCCCAGAAGCAGCGAAAGCGCAATTTCGGTTATCGGCTCGAGTATCATCGAAGCGGCGCTCACCACGCCGGAAGTCATCGATTCGGCTATGCCGTACGATACCGCGAATATCACCAGCCCCACCGCGTCGTCAAGCGCGACTACCGGCAAAAGCATGCCGGTCAGCGGGCCCTGCGCCTTATACTGCCGCACGACCATCAGAGTCGCCGCCGGGGCTGTCGCCGCGGCTATGGCGCCTAACGTTATCGCGGCTTCGAGCGTGAGCGTTTCGGGAATGGCAAAATGCAGCGCCACCAGTGCGATATCCACCAGCGCCGTGGCGGCGACCGACTGGAACACGGCGACCACGATCGCCTGTTTTCCTATGGCGCGCAGCTGCTTCAAGCGGAATTCGTTGCCCATGGCGAAAGCTATGAACCCGAGCGCGACGTTGGATATCACGTCGAGCTGTTTTACGTTTTCAAACGATATGAATCCGAGCCCGTTCACGCCCAAAAGTCCCAGGCAGAACGGCCCTACGAGCACGCCGGCTATAAG
The DNA here is from genome assembly GCA_002310055.1 of Clostridiales bacterium UBA1206. GTDB lineage: Bacteria > Bacillota > Clostridia > Oscillospirales > CAG-382 > UBA1206. Next base: position 6,131 of record DBXS01000033.1, read on the forward strand.
ATACGCGGTGACGTCGGGCAGGCCTATGAGCTTGGTGAGTCTCGATACCAGAAGCCCCGCCAGCAGCGCGACCGCGACCGAAAGCAATATTTCCATAATAAATATCTCCGTGAATAAAGCGCTTTTCCGCGATCTGCGGCGGTTTTGCGCCTTTGTTTCCCTTATTATATGCCCGCACGTTTGGCTTTGCAAGGAGTATTATTTACAAAATTAACGCGCCGGGCGTGATAATAATGGAACTTTTCACAAATCCGGCGTCAAAAAACTATTGACACGTTCTTTCGGCGGCGTTATAATTAAATGTAATTTTTTGTGCACGAAAGGGGCATTTTTTATGGAAAGACTCATCGGCACGGTCTCTCGCGGAGTCCGTGCGCCCATCATCCGCGCGGGGGACGATATCGCCTCCATTGTCGCCGAAAGCGTACTCAAAGCAGCGTCGGCAGAAAAGATCCCGTTCAGGGATAAAGACGTCGTCGCCGTCACCGAGGCGGTCGTGGCGCGTTCCCAGGGCAACTACGCAAACACCGCGCAGATCGCAAAGGATATCCGTTCCAAGTTCCCGTCCGGCGAATTCGCCGTCATTTTCCCCATACTTTCGCGCAACCGCTTTTCCGTCTGCTTAAAAGGCATAGCGCAGGGCGCAAAGAAGATATATCTTATGCTCAGCTATCCTTCGGACGAAGTGGGTAACCACCTTATCGATATGGATTCGCTCGATTCCAAAGGCGTCAATCCGTACAGCGACGTCCTTACCGAAGAACAGTACCGGTCGTATTTCGGCATAGTCAGGCATCCGTTCACGGGCGTCGACTACGTCGAATTCTACCGCGATCTCATCTCTGATTGCGGATGCGAAGTCGAAGTCATACTCGCCAACGACTGCCGCAGCATACTCAAGTACACCAAAAACGTCCTCTGCTGCGACATCCACACCCGCGTCCGCACCAAGCGTCTGCTCAAAGAAGCCGGCGCCGCGACTGTGTATTGCCTCGACGAGATAATGACCGCGCCGGTCGACGGCAGCGGATACAACGACAAGTTCGGCCTGCTCGGCAGCAACAAAGCCACCGAGGATACCGTCAAGCTCTTCCCGCGCGACTGCGACGCCGTGGTCCAAAGCATAGCCGCCAAACTCAGAGCCGCCACCGGCAAAAACATAGAAGTCATGATCTACGGCGACGGCGCGTTCAAAGATCCCGTCGGCAAGATCTGGGAACTCGCCGACCCCGTCGTCTCGCCCGCATATACCGAAGGGCTCGAAGGCAAGCCCAACGAGCTCAAGCTCAAATACCTTGCCGATAACGACTTCGCCTCGCTATCGGGCGACGCGCTCAAAGAGGCGATCAAAGACCGCATCAGCCACAAGGACGCCGACTTGGTGGGCAAGATGGCGTCGCAGGGGACCACTCCTCGCCGCCTCACCGATCTTATCGGTTCGCTGTGCGACCTCACCTCCGGCTCGGGCGACAAGGGTACGCCCATTGTATGGATCCAGGGTTATTTCGATAATTATACAATGTGACTTTTCAAAACGCAAAGACCGCGGAACGCGCAAAACGCGCCTGCGGCCTTTTGCGGTTTGCATAACTGCGGTCTTGACAACGGCGGCGCGATAATGTATAATTAATGCATAAGAAAGGAGCAACGCCTTATGTCAGCAAAAATCATCGCCTCGTGCCTGGCGCTCGTCATACTGCTTACGCTGTTCGCGTCCTGCGGCAAGACGCCAGACGGCACGGAATCTTCCGCACCCGACCAAAGCGGCGCGGTATCCGACGCGCCCGAATCTTCCGCCGGACTCGAAAGCGGGGAAGAAAGCCTTACCCCCGAGGAGATCTACGACCTCTATACCGGCGACGAATACGAGGGGCGCACTTTTACGATCTTCAGTTCCGATAACGACGTCGATCCGCCTTCGGATATCGTCTACAACACCGGGCTCACCGGCGACGAATCGTTCCCGGACGCCATCAACAACGCGCTGCTCGAGCGCCAGAACCTGCTGCGCGCGCGGCTGGGCGTGGAGCTCAAAGAGATCTATCACTGCGATATCTCGCGCCGCTGGAACACCTCGCTCGCCAAGGTGCGCAGCGCTATCGAAAGCGGCTCCGACGAATTCCAGGCGGTAAACATAGCGCTTTACGACTGCGGCACGCTTTCGCTCGAAGGCGGGCTGTACGACCTTTATGACGTGCCCGGGCTCGAACCTTCCAACCCCTGGTGGGACCAGACTTTCAACGACAGCGTCGAAATGTTCGGCAAGCTCTATTTCACCAACGGCGATATCGCGTTCCGTACAAAGAACGCCGTCACCTGCATAATCTATAACCGCTCGCTCTGCGAACGTCTCGGGACCGAGGATCCCGTTCAGCTCGCGATCAATTATCAGTGGACCATCGACAAATGCATAGAGATCTCGCGCAGTCTTTCGGAAGATATCAACGAAGACGGCATGGATTATCTCGACCGCATAGGCTGGGCGGGTCAGTACGACGATATGGCGCTTATGCTTTACGGCTCGGGGATACGCATCCTCGGCACCGACAAGCAGGGGCTGCCCGAACTGACTTTCTACAGCGAAAAGACCGAAGAAGTCGTCAACAAGGTGCTGCGCTTTATGGTCGACACCGAACATTACATCAGCGGCAACGACCTGTGGAACAAGACTCCCTGGCCCAACGAACCGATGCTCGCGCTGTTCGATAACTTCAAGCACGGCAGACATATCTTCTACGCCGCCATAGTGGAATACATTTTCAAGCTCAGCGATATGGAAGACAGCTTCGCCATAGTGCCGGCGCCTATGTACGACGAAAGCCAGCAGCAGTATTACAGCCTGCTCAACAGCTTCGGCGCCAACGCCATCGCCATAGCCGCCAACCAGCCCGAAAGCGAACTGCAGTTTATAGGCCGCGTGCTCGACACGCTTGGCTATTTCAGCTGGAAAGAATACCCCAACTCGCTGGCGTTCAACTACTACGAGATCGTGCTCAAGAGCCAGAAGCTGACCGACGAGGAAAGCGAAAAGATGATCGACCTCATCTTCAACACCGCGGGATGCGAGACCGGCGCCATCTACCAGATCGGCAAGATCGGCGGCAGCGGCAACACTGTCTACGATATATTGAACCAGCTTATGAGCGCAAAGCGCACCGAAGGACTCACCGCGCTCTACGACCAGAACGAGGCGCGTTTCAAGGAAAGCATAGACGAGATCATCAGCGTCTTCAACGAAAGCAACTGACGCACCACAATAAACAGTAAACCGATATTCACGCTCAACGCCGCGGATCTGTAAAAAAACGGGTCCGCGGCTGCGTGTTTATGCGCCGCGGTATTGACAAACGCCGCCTCGAAATGGTATAATAAACACACGATAAACAATATTTTTCACCGCGTTCCCGGCGCTTCCGTGCGCGCCGCGAAGACGACGCTGCAAACAAAAATCAACAAACACGAAAGGCGGAAAAAAACAATGTCAGACGCAGTTCTCGGTCAATTCAAACAGCCCGAAAAAGAAAAAGTCATTTCAAGCGAAGGCAGAAAATTCAGGGTAGGCATCATCGGCACCGGCTGGATAGCCGAATCCCATATCGAAAGTTATATGAATCAGCCCGACGTCGAGATCGTCGCCGCCGCGGATATCATCCCCGGCAAGGCGAGAGCAAAACTCGATCATTACGGCCTCACTAACGTCCGCTGCTACAACTCGCACCAAGAGCTTATAGATAACGAAGAGCTCGACGGCGTTTCCGTATGCACCTACAACCGGCAGCACAAGGATCCCACCATATACGCGCTCGAAAGGAACATCCACGTCCTTCTGGAAAAGCCGTTCACCGTCACGCTCGACGAGGCGGTCGAGATCTGCCGCGCCGAAAAGAAGAGCAAGGCGTTCGTCTCGCTCGGCTTCCAGCCCAGATTCGACGAGAATATGAAGATGATCAAAAAGATCGTGGAATCCGG
>DBXS01000033.1:10174-10391 GCA_002310055.1 Clostridiales bacterium UBA1206
CGGCATCGGCGCGCTCGGCGATATCGGCTGCTATTCGCTCGATATGGTGCTCAACGCCGTGGGATATCCCAAACCCCTCACGGTCTCGGGCTACGTTTCCGATTTCTTCGGCAAAAACCCCAAATACAACGGCGCGGACGCAAAGCGCTTCTCGGTCGACGATTTCGGCGCGGCCTTTATCCGTCTCGAAGGCGGCATAATCCTCGACTTCCGTATC
>DBXS01000033.1:10444-106038 GCA_002310055.1 Clostridiales bacterium UBA1206
TGCTGGAACGGCTCGGTCGGCGGCCCGATGATACTGTATCACGATATCTGCGGCGAACAGGCGCAGACGGTCATCCCGCTCGTCCAGACCCGCAAAGGACTTTTCGATATGAAGATCCGTTCGTTCATAGACGCCGCCCGCAACGGGCTTCCCGCCCCGGTCCCCACGTCGCAGATACTCTACAACCAGGCGATAATCGACGGCATCAACAAGAGCGCGAAACTCGGCCACGAAGTCGAGATAGTCATCCCCGAGATCTGATCCCGAAAAAAGCATAAAAACAACGGCTTTCCGCAAATGAAGCGGAAAGCCGTTTCCTTTTTTTGTTTTATTTGTCGAAAACAGAATTGATCTCTGCGATATCGCGTTTCAAATTCGCAAAGCTCTGCGTAACGCCCAGAACGTTTTCTTCTATTCCTTCGAACTCCAGCGAAACGAAACCGTCGTAGCCGGATGAACGTATGTTGTAAAGGATCTGGAACACGGGGACGTCGCCCTGGCCGTAGATGGTGGCGCGGCGGAAATTCCCGGCGCGCGTCCTGCCCCAGCCGAATCCCGGGTCGCGTTCCTTGCCTGAACGCCAGAAACAGTCCTTGGCGTGGACGTGCGCTATGAACGGCAGCAGCTTGGACACCGCTTTGGCGCAGTCTTCGTCCACTCCGCCGAAATTGCCTATGTCGCACAGATATTTGTAGTTCGGATGCGCCACCGCGTTGAACACGGCGAGCATCCTGTCGCTGTCCTGGACGAGCCTGCCGTGGTTTTCGGAACAGGTGGTCACGCCTTTGCTCTGCGCGTAGGACGCGACTTCGCGTATGGCGGCGGAAACGGTGGGCAGCACCGCGTCAAAGGTCTGCAGGCCTTCGTAACCGGCGTAAAATCCCGCGGTTATGTCGTGCCTCATAAGCTTTATCCCCGCTTCTGAAGCGGCGTCCACGTGGCGTTCCACGCGTTTTATCTCGGCGGCGGGATCCTTTTGGAAGAAGTTTGCGCCCGTGGTGTAGATAGGCGTTTCCAGCCCGATGCCGCGTGCGTATTCCGCAAGCTTTACCGCGCGTTCTTCAAGAGTTTCGCCCTCGGGTACGGAATCGTCCAGCACGAATTCAACGCCGTCGGCGCCAAGTTCCTTGACTTTGTCTATGACGTCGAACATAGTCCAGCCGTCGCGCATCATGCGCCAGAATGAATATGTCGAAATACAGGTCTTCATTACAAAAGCACCTCGCAGCCGCTCTTTGCGGAATCGTAGATGCCGTTGAGCATCTTCTGCATCATTACCGCCTGATCTATGGGGTAGACCACGTCTTTGCCGTTCAGCACGCAGTCGCAGAAATGATACAGCTCGCGTTCGAACTTGCTGCCTTCGGGTCCCACGGTGATGACGTCGTCCGAAAGGAAGCCGTTGCGCTCGCCGTAAACGGTGAGCGGCGAAAGCGAAACGCCCGCTTTGGAGCCGAAGATCTGCGTGTCGGAATGCGGCGCGCCGTTGATCGCCCAGCTCGCTTCAAAGAGCAGGGAAGCTCCGTTTTCAAAGCGGATGATGCCGTTGCCGGAATCCTCGGTGTCGAACTTGTTGTCGGGGCACCGGGTGCCGTGCCAGCGGTCGACGCCTTTGGTCTGGTAATCGCCGATATAGCTGTAAGTGCAGGCCGAAACGCTCACGGGTTTAGGACAGCCCATAAGGTACCACGCGGCGTCTATGCCGTGTACGCCTATGTCAATGACCGGACCGCCGCCGGCGGTCTTCATATCGGTGAACCAGCCGCTGGGGGTACCGCGGCGGCGCACGTAAGCGGTCTTGGCGCAGTAGACTTCGCCCAGTTCGCCGCGTTCGAGCATATCGTGCACGTACATATTGGCTTTGCCGAATCTGCCGGGGACCGCGAGCATGAATTTCACGCCCGATTTTTCCACGGCGTTCTTAATGCGCAAGCCCTCTTCAACGCTGACGGTGAGCGGCTTTTCGCATATGACGTGCTTGCCGGCGTTCGCGGCGGCGACGCTTACGGGCGCGTGGCCGTTGTTCCAGGTGCACACGTCCACCGCGTCTATGTCTTCGGCGGCGAGCATTTCTTCCACGCTGCCGTAATACTTGGGGATATTGAACTTTTCCGCGGCTTTGCGCGCGCGCTCTATATCGAGGTCGGCTATGGCGCACACTACGGCGTTATGGACGTTCTGGTATGCGGGGAGATGCGCGTTGCACGAAATATTGCCCGCGCCTACCACGCCTATTCTCAGTTTTTCCATTTGGATGATCCTCCGCGCTTATTCGTTATTTGCTCTTCTTTTTGCGTATGAACAGAACCGCGCACACCGCGCAGATGACTACTGCCGCGGCAATGACGATCCAGATCCAGGCGTTGCTGCCGCCGTCCTTTTCGCCGGCTTGCGATCCTTCAGCGGCGGAATCTTCGGGGTTTTCGCCCTCCTCGCCGAGCACAACTTTGACTTTTATCGTCTCGCGTACGTTTTCCATATCGGCGTTGAGATACGAGACCTGCACTTCGATCTCGGTCTCGGCTTTGGCGCTTTCGAGCGGAACGAGTTCAAGCTCGAAGAAAGCGCCGTTGACGGTGGTCAGCTCCGAAAAAGCGCAGACCGCGGGGTGGAGCGTTTCGCCTTCCTGCTCGATACCCATCTTGAGTTCGGGGGAGATCTCTTCGTCTTCGAACGCCCAGTCGCCGTCCTTGAATTCAAAGCCTTCGGCGGGTATGTATTTTACGCCGAGCGAATTGACCGCGGCGTTTTCGGCGCTGTAAACGATTTTGACCGTTTCGCCCTTAGTTGCGCGTATTTCTTCGGGGGCGCTGAATCCGCCCGCCGCGAATACGGAAAACACGCATAATAGCGCCGCCAGAGCGAGCGCAGTGATAACAGCTGTACGTTTCATAAATCATTACCTCTTTTTTATAATAAGTTTTCGCCTAACTGGATTTTACCATACCGGCGGCGCGTTGTCAATATCTTCCGCATTTATCTTTCAACGCTTTTTGCCGCAAACGGGCAAAAATATGCCCCGGACTCCGCGGAGTCCGGGGCGGTGCTCATATGTTTGCTTTAAAGGCTACCGTAAATTATTTGGATTTCTTAACGATAACGGTAGCGCCGAGAGCGATGACGGTAGCGAACGCAAGAGCTATGAGGCCTGCATCGCCGGTCGGAGGAACGGGAACCGATTCTTCGGATTCATCGGGTTCGGGTTCGGAGGATTCTTCTACGGGCTCGGAGGATTCTTCTTCAGCGTTCCATTCGACGGTGATGGTGTCGATAACGGTGGGTTCCTGTTCGTTCGGCAGATAGATGACGAGGTCGAGAGTAGCTACCAGGCCGTTGGGAGCGTCTTCAACTTTGACGCCGCAGTCGAAGGACCGGATAACGTTGACTACGTCAGCATAGGTGACGGGGCCGGTGAAGCCGACGGTGGAGAGGAAGTTTTCAATAACTTTGAAGCCCTGGTTGGCGCTGACATCGATAGCAGCTTCGCTGAGCGCGCCGCCGAGCCAGCCGTAATCGCCGTAGTTGCCGTAAATGAACACTTTGGAGTCGTCGAGATCCTGGTTGAAGGTGAGGATGAAGTCAACTTCGCATTCGGCATATTCGCCGGGATCGGTGTCGACAGCTTCAAGGTTGAAAGCGTAATCTACATCGGCAGAGATGCCGGAGAGATCGTCGTACTGAGTGATAACTACGCCGAGGGTGGGTTCGGAAGGTTCTTCAGAGGGTTCTTCGGAAGGTTCTTCAGAGGGTTCTTCGGAAGGCTCTTCAGAGGGTTCTTCGGAAGGTTCTTCAGAGGGTTCTTCGGAGGGTTCTTCGGAGGGTTCTTCGGAAGGTTCTTCAGAGGGTTCTTCGGAAGGTTCTTCGGAGGGTTCTTCGGAAGATTCAACTTCGCCGTTGATGGTGATCTCGATGGGGAATTCAACGGGATCTTCACCTTCGTTGGAAACGGTAACGGTGAGATTGTATTTACCTGCTGCGAGCTCAGTCGAGGCAAGAACTTCGATGGCAAGGATATCGCCGGAAAGCACCTGAGTTTCATCATAAGTGACAACAGCGGGAGCATAGGTGCCGTCGCCGTTATCTTCCATATCCTGGGCCATAATGGGTTTGACCTTTTTGTTGCTTCCTTCGGGTTTGAACTCGGTGACATCATCGTTGATGGCGAAATTGTCGACAAGTACTTCGAATCCTTCGGGTACATCGATTTTTATGCCAATAGCTTTGACTTGAGCATGGTCAAGCGTAACGGTGACGATAACGGTATCGCCGGGATCGATCTCGTTTTTGTCGGCTGCGACGGTGATAGCTTCGCCTTCGGCAGAAACGATGAGCGTGCAGATCGCGCTCAGAACGAGAGCGAACGCAATGACAAGGGAAAGGATTTTCTTCATTTTCAAAACTCCATTTCTTTTTATTTTTTTTGAGTTTATTTTTTGAAATGACTGTACGAACGGAGCAGCGTATATTACCGCGCGTATGTCCGCGCCGGGGTGTCAGACGCGCAAAAATATACGGTACGCCGTCTATACATCACGTATTTTAGCACAGCGACCGTAAATTGTCAAGAGTATATCGCAAAAAAGTTAAGAAAAATTGAACAAATCTGTATATATATTACATTTTTACGCGCGCAGAAACGCGGCGGTCAGTCCAAAGGCACGAGCACGGGCCCCGCGAGCGACAGGAAAAAGCGCATGGGGACGAGCGGAGATATGAATTCGGGCGCGCATTTTTCAAAAATATTGTCCCCGCGCAGCGTCAGCGTGCGGTAATAACTGCCCGCGCGTCCGCCGTAAAAGACCAGATACGCGTACTCCGCGCCGGCGTCTTTGGCGGCGGCGGCGTAAGCGCGCGCAAGGCGCACGAATTCCGTGTCGGTGACGTATGCGCTTATATAGACCGAAAACACCATATTTTCGGGCCGCAGGCCGTCTTCAAAGACGTTCACCGCTTTTTCGGCGACCACTTCGTACCTGCCGTCGGGGTATTTCGCGCGCAGCGCGGTGACTATCTGTATGCGGGCGTCGTTCATAGCGCGCGCTTTCAGGTAGTCAAGGCATTCGTCGGTCACCCCCGCGCGGGAATACCACACCGGGAACTTGACCGAAAGGTCGTATCCCGGAGTTATCTCGGCGTAAAAGCGGCGGCTCGTAAAATCGAACTGCAATTCGGAAAGGCGGTATTCTTCCGCGTCGTAATTCGCGGCGAAATATTCGTTCACGCCCCTGTCGCTTTCGGCGGCTTCAAACGGCGAGCCCAGCACGAAGACGTGCGGGACGACAGTCAACATAATTATTATAACGCCCGCGAGCGCGCGTACGGCTTTTTTGGCGAGTATGAGCTCGGCGGCATAGTGGCAGGCGAACGCGCAGACCGCGCACAGCGCCGCGCAGAGCGCGCAGCGGAGCTGAGTCCCGCCGTAGAAGCTGCAGAGCAAATATGCACACGCCGCAAAGACCGCGGCCTTTGCAAAGACGTTTACGCGCACGAATCCGCTCGCCGCCGCGATGGGGATGAGAAGCAGGAACGAGCTGTATTTTCCCATATGCGGCGAAACGACGTAACCCGCCGCGAAAGCGAGCAGGCACATCAGCACTATGTTAACATAATATTTGATGTCTTTAATGTCTACCTTTGGCTTTTTCATATTTTTTCTCCGTCACGTTGTAGGGGTTCGAAAGCTTTATGAGCAGATCGACGTCGTCGTCCTTTTGATATTTGTTGTTGCGTGTAAATCCGCATTTGCGGCACCTGTGTGTGATGACGAAACCCTTTTTTCCGTCCACCGTGACGCCAACCGGATCCATTATCCCGCGGCACTCGCTCGCGCGGTCGCCGGGATTGACGTCGACGTGCAGCGAGCACAGACAGTAGGGACAGTGATTGCGCGAGGAGTACCCCAGTTCCGGCACTTCGCGCCCGCAGTTGGCGCACACGAACGATTCGTCTTTTTTCGTAAAAAGAGTGTTTTCCATTTTTCTCCGAATTAAATATAATAAGTTGAAAATGTTTACAAATTGTACTGTACTTTTTCCTACGGATGTATTATAATACTAAATTGTGAACATTTCAAGGGGGTAAACGAATGAGTAAAGATAAAAACAAGAATTGCCGGCTGGGAACGGTCGGCGGCCAGGCGGTAATGGAAGGCGTAATGATGAAATCGCGTTCCGATATGGCGATAGCGGTGCGCAACGAAAAAGGCAATATCGTCGTCCGCACCAAAAAAGTCAAGGCCGCAAAAGACAAATTCAAGCCGTTCGGCTGGCCGGTGATACGCGGCGTGGTCAATTTCATAGAAATGCTCATCCTTTCGTATTCGACTCTCACCTCGTCTATGGAGATGGCGGGGCTGGATAAGATCGAATCCGAATCCAAGTTCGACAAATGGGTCGATAAGCATTTCGGCAAGCATATGCTCGCCATAATCGGCGTCATAGGCGGCGTGCTGGGAGTGGCGCTGGCGCTGCTTCTGTTTATGTTCGTCCCTATGTGGCTGGCAAAGCTCATAGATAACTACGTAGTAAGTCTGGGCTGGGCGTTTTCGCTGGTCGAAGGCGTGTTCAAGATAGCCATATTCATAACTTATCTGGCGCTCGTTTCGCTCATGCCTGATATAAAGCGTCTGTTTATGTATCACGGCGCCGAGCACAAATCCATTTTCTGCTACGAAAAAGAGCTGGAACTCAACGTCGAAAACGTGCGCGCGCAAAAGCGCTTCCATCCGCGCTGCGGGACCTCGTTCATTTTCGTGCTGCTCGCGCTTTCCATACTCGCCGGCTCGTTCATCCCGCACGATATCGGCTATATACGCGTGCTGCTCAAGCTGGCGGTGCTGCTCCCCGTGGTGGGGCTCGGCTATGAATTCATCCGCTACGCCGGCAGGCACGAAAACATCCTCACACGTATTCTTTCGGCGCCCGGGCTCTGGATGCAGCGCATCACCACCAAAGAACCCGACGACAGTATGATAGAAGTCGCCATAGTCTCGGTCAAATCGGCGCTCCACGATACCGATTTCGCCGATTTCGAGATCCCTTACGAGCCCAAAGAAGAAGAAAAATCACCCGAAGAATCCGCTGAAAATACCGAAAACGGAGATACCGATGACGACGATAGGTGAATACCGCATAAGCACGCAGAACAATCTAAAACAGCTGTTCGGCGAAGAGGCGCCGCCTCTGTGCGACATCCTGATGTGCCATTATATGAACGTCGACAAGTCCGAGCTTATACTCAAGGCGGACGAGGAACTGCCGGAGGATATCATCTTCAAGATGAACGACGCGGTGAATCAGCTCGGCTACGGCGTGCCCGTTCAGTACATAATAGGCAACTGCTGGTTCTACGGGCAAAAGATATACGTCGGCAAGGGCTGCTTCATCCCGCGTGCCGATACCGAAACGCTCGTTCAGGCGGCTCTGCCCTGTATCCCGCAAAACGGCGTATTCGCCGATATTTGTTCGGGCAGCGGATGTATTTCCGCCGCCATAGCCGCGTCGCGCAAAGACGTAAAGGGATACGCGCTCGAGCTTTCGTACAAGGCGCTGCCATACACCGAACGCAATACCGAAGAATTCCCGGGCGTGGAAGTGATGCGCTTCGACGCGCTCGACGAAGACGACTACCGCGCTCTGCGCGAACGCGTCCCCGAAGGGACCGACGTCATAGTCTGCAATCCGCCGTATATACGCGAAAGCGAAATAGATTTTCTGCAGCAGCAGATCCAGTACGAACCGCGCACCGCGCTCGACGGCGGCGAAGACGGTCTGCGCTTTTACCGCGCCGTCACGGAATACGCCGGGCTGCTGCTCAAGCCTCACGGCGCCCTTCTTTACGAAGTCGGGTACGGTCAGGCGGGCGACGTTTCCGCCATTATGGCGTCGCACGGCTACAAGACCGCCGCCGTAAAAGATTTTAACGGTATCGAACGCGTAATTTTAGGCAAAAAATATTGACAAGCGCAAAAAAGCATACTATTATATTATAGTAGTGCTTTTTTCAGTCCGCGCCCCGCGCGCGGACGCGGAGAATAAAAATGGAAGAGATCGTTTCCCGCGCAAACGAGCGGATCAAGCAGGCAGCTTTCCTTGCGGAGCGGCGAGAACGCGAACAAAAGCGCCGGTTCTGTTTTGAAGGCGTGCATCTGTTAGAGGAATATTTAAAGAGCGGCAAGACCCCCTGCGAGCTGTTCGTCACGCGCGAAGCGCTGGGGAAATACGGCGAGATTCTCGCAAACTGCGCAGGCATAGTCACGCTCGTGAGCGAAAGCGTATATTCGCGCCTTTCCGCCGAGCGCGCCCCGCAGGGGATATTCTGCGTCGCGGAATATCTTGATAACGTAAAAGAGAACACCGTCCCGCCCGCCGGCAGCGTCATACTCGAATCCGTGCGCGACGCGGGCAATCTGGGCGGAATGATCCGCACCGCCGCCGCGCTGGGGATAAACTGCGTGGCGCTCACGCGCGACTGCGCCGATATCTATTCGTACAAAACGGTGCGCGCATCTATGGGCGCGCTGTTCACGAGCGAAATCGTCGTGCTCGACGACGCCGTATCGGCGGTCGATGCAATGGTAAGCTCCGGCAAAAACGTCTACGCCGCCTGCCTTTACGGCGAAACGCGCGTTCTCGGCACGTTCCCGATCTCAAAAGAAGATTCGTTCGTCTTCGGCAACGAAGGCGCCGGTATAAGCGGGCCGCTCGCTTCGGCCTGCACCTCGCGAGTCATCATACCCATGTCCGGAAGGACGGAAAGTCTCAACGTCGCCGCCGCTTCGGCGGTGATAATGTGGGAAATGGTACGCAGCCGTGGATAACGCCGTATATTATATCTGGCTCGCACAGGCGCTGGGCGCGGGAACGCGCGCGGCGGGCGAGCTGCTGCGCCGTTACGGCGGCGCCAAGGAGATATATTCGCTCGACGAATTTCCGCAGGAAGCGCGGCTTTCGGAACGCCAGAGGCGCGTGCTCGCCGACAAAGACCTCACCGCGTCGCTCGCCATACTCGAAAAATGCGCCCGCGCAAACGTCAAAGTGCTTTGCTACGGCGACCCGCTCTTTCCCGAACGGCTGCGCGCCATCAGCGCGCCGCCCGCCGTGCTTTATTACCGCGGCGTGATAAAAGACCTCAATTCCGAATACCTCGTTTCCGTCGTCGGCACGCGTTCTATGACCGAATACGGCGGAAAAATAACCGAATATTTCGCGGGCGAATTCGCCGCCGCGGGCGCGGTGGTGGTCAGCGGGATGGCTTCGGGCATCGACTCCGCGGCTCACCGCGGCTGCCTTGCCAAATCGGGCTACACCGTCGCCATACTCGGCACGGCGATCGACCGCCCCTACCCGCCCGAAAACGCTCAGCTTTACGATACCATCGTAAGAAAAGGGCTCGTGCTCAGCGAATACGCTCCCGGCAGCGAATACGCGCGCAACTGTTTTCCCAAACGCAACCGGCTCATAGCGGGCATATCCAACGCCACGCTCGTCACCGAGGCGGGCGAACGCTCCGGCGCGCTCATCACCGCCAACGACGCTATTATGCAGGGCAAAGAAGTCTACGCGCTCCCGGGTCTTTCGGGCAGCAAGCAGTCGGTCGGCACCAATACGCTGCTCCAGAAAGGCGTGCGGCTGGCGTACAGGCCTTCCGACGTGCTTGCCACCGCGGAGCTTATGTATCCCGACAAGATCCGCATCACTGCCGAATCCTACCGCACCGAGCGGTACGATACCGGCGTACAGCCGCGCCGCGCCGAAAGCCGCGTTTCGCCTGACACCGGCGTGGAAGAGATCCACGACGGTTATTCGTACGAAAAGATCGGCAAGCTCGAACCGGACGAAGTCACCGTCGTGACCGCGCTCAAGGGCGCCGGAGGCGGGCTTTTCATAGACGAAGTCGTCTCGGCCAGCGGTCTGGACGCGGGAATGGTGATGTCCACGCTCACCGTACTTGAAGTCTACGGCGTGGTATCACAGAAAAACGACGGGCGCTACGTGCTCGTCTGATATAAAAAGCAGCCCATTCCACTCAAATACAGGAGTATATCTAATGAACAACGCACTCATCATCATCGAGTCCCCCAACAAGATCCCCGCAATAAAAAGCTTTTTAGGCAAGGGCTACAAAGTAGCCGCTACGGTAGGCCACGTGCGCGACCTTCCCAAGAGCAAGCTGGGGATAGATATCGAAAACAACTACGAGCCGCAGTATATCAACATACGCGGCAAAGGCGAAATAATCAACCAGCTCAAAAAGGACGCCAAGAAAGCCGATATCGTATATCTGGCGACCGACCCCGACCGCGAAGGCGAGGCGATAAGCTGGCACCTCGAACAGGCGCTGGAGCTCGATCCCGCAAAGACCAGGCGCATCACGTTCGGCGAGGTGACCAAGTCGGCGTTCCGCGAAGCGCTCAAGAACCCGCGCGGAATAGATATGAATCTCGTCAACGCCCAGCAGACGCGCCGCATACTCGACCGTCTCGTCGGCTACAAGATATCGCCGTTTTTGTGGGAAAAGATCGAAAGCGGTCTTTCGGCGGGGCGCGTGCAGTCGGTAGCCACCCGCATCATCGTGGAACGCGAAAACGAGATACAGAGTTTCGTCCCCGAGGAATACTGGAACCTCACCGCGCTGCTCGCCACCGCAAAAGGCGAGGAATTCACCGCGCGCTATTACGGCAGGGCGGATAAAAAGCGCGAGCTCAAGAACGCTTCCGACGTGCAGAAGGTGCTCGACGCCGTCAAAGGCGCGGCGTACACCGTGGCGTCCGTCAAAAAATCGGTCAAAATCAAGCGCCCGCTGCCTCCGTTCAACACCTCCACGCTCCAGCAGGAATCCAACCGCCGCCTTTCGATGTCCTCGCAGCGCACGATGATGCTCGCGCAGGAACTCTACGAAGGCGTAAATCTGGGCGAACGCGGCATCCACGGCCTTATCAGTTATATGCGTACCGATTCGGTGCGTATCTCGGATGAAGCGCGCGCTGCGGCGAAAGATTTCATAATCTCGCAGTACGGCGAACCGTTCTACCCCGCGGTCCCCAACGTATACAAAGCCAAAAAGGGAATACAGGACGCGCACGAAGCGATCCGCCCCTCCGACCCCTCGCTCACTCCCGAAAAAGTGCGTTCGCGCCTTTCGGGCGACGCGTACCGCCTCTACAAGCTCATCTGGGAACGCTTTATCGCGAGCCAGATGAAATCCGCCGAGCTCAACACCGTCAACGTCGATATCGAAGCGGGCGGCCACACTTTCAAAGCTTCGGGCAGGACGGTCAAGTTTATGGGCTATATGGCGGTCTACGGCTACGCCGACGACGACGACGAGGAGGAAAACGGCAAACTGCCGGCGCTTTCCCAGGGCGAAAAACTCACTGAAAAGAAGCTCGTGCCGGAACAGAAATTCACACAGCCTCCCGCAAGGTACACCGAAGGTTCGCTCGTCAAGGCGCTCGAGGATATGGGCATAGGCAGGCCTTCCACGTTCGCCGCCACCATAAGCACCATCATCGCGCGCAAATACGTCCAGCACAGCGGAAAATTCCTGGAGCCCACTCAACTGGGCAGAGTCACCAACGGGCTGATGATGGAATGCTTCCCCAAGATAGTCGATTACGATTTCACCGCCAATATGGAGACCGACCTCGACGCCATCGAAGCCGGCAAAGAGGATTATCTCAAAGTCATAGACGGTTTTTATAAAGATTTCGTCAAGCAGCTTTCGTACGCAAGCGAGCATATCGATCGGGTCAGCTACGAAAAGCCGGTGGAATACACCGATATCATCTGCGACAAATGCGGCGCCAGGATGGTGGTCAAGGAAGGCCGGTTCGGCAAATTCGCCGCCTGCCCCAACTACCCCGAATGCAAGAACACCAAACGGCTCGCCCCCGACGGCAAGACCGAAAAGAAACCCGAACCGGCGCCCGAAGGCCCCGAGGTCATAGCCGACGAAAAATGCCCCAACTGCGGCGGCGATATGGTGCTGCGCAAGGGGACTTACGGCCCGTATTACGCCTGCCGCAACTACCCTAAATGCAAAACGACAATGCCTGTCGTCAAGGACAGCGGCGTCAAATGCCCCAAATGCGGCAAACGCCTGCTCATAAAACAAACGCGTACCCGCCGCACGTTCTATTCGTGCGAAGATTATCCCAAGTGCGATTTCTCGTGCTGGGATATCCCGCTCGACGAAAAATGCCCGCGCTGCGGAGCCATGCTGCTTAAGAAAAAAGCGCGCAATATAGTATATTGCAGCGATCAGAAATGCGGCTGGCGCGAAGAAAACGGCGTGGAAAAGAACGGCTGAACGCAGACAGGTTTAAGATCAGAGGTGGATCACACAATGCACGACCATTACGAATATAAAGACCAGAGCGGACTCGAACGCGTGATCGGTTACGAATTCAAGAACAAAACGCTTCTGGAAAACGCGCTTACGCATTCTTCGTACTGCAACGAAAAGCGCGGCGCCGAAGGCGCGCCTTCTTCCAACGAAAGGCTGGAATTTTTGGGCGATTCGGTGCTTTCGATCGTGGTCTCGGACCATATCTACAAAAACTATTCTTCGTTCGACGAAGGCGACCTCACCAAGGTGCGCGCCGCCGTCGTCTGCGAAAAAACGCTGGCGGAATTCGCACGCGATATCGACCTTGGCAGCTACATCAAGCTCGGCCACGGCGAGATCGTCACCAACGGCCGCAGCCGCCCTTCGATCTTATCGGACGCGTTCGAGGCGGTCATAGCCGCCATATATCTCGACGGCGGTATCAAGAACGCCGAACAGTTCATACTTCCCAAAATCAAAAACGCCATACGCAAGACGATGAAAAAGGGCAACGAGGATTATAAATCCCGCCTGCAGCAGATCGCGCAGGAGACCCCCGAAGAGCTTCTGGAATACGTGCTCGTCGACGAAAAGGGGCCTCCTCACGACCGCGTCTTCACAATGGAAGCCCGGCTCAATTCCAACGTGCTGGGCACCGGCGTGGGCCACAGCAAGCGCGAAGCCGAGCAGATGGCGGCAAAAGAGGCGCTCAAGCTTTTCCCGGTCGATGAAAACGCATAAAAACATAGCGGTCTTCATACCGCATATGGGCTGCCGCAACGCCTGCGTGTTCTGCTCCCAGCGCGCCATCACCGGCGTCGACTGCGCGGAGCCGGATCTCGAAAGCGAGCTTCGCCGCATCCGTGCGACGGTTGAACAGGCGATACCCACACTGGGCGGCTCCGACGCGGAGATCGCGTTTTTCGGCGGAAGCTTCACGGGGATTGGCGAAGAGCGCATGATCGCGTTCCTGAGATGCGCGCGGGAATATCTTGGCGGCAATATCAAAGGAATACGTTGCTCCACCCGGCCGGACTACATAGACGACCGCGTCTGCGGGATCCTTAAAGAAAACGGAGTCACGTCCGTCGAACTGGGTATCCAGTCCACCGACGACGCGGTGCTCGCCGCGTCTAAGCGCGGGCATACCGCCGCGCAGAGCGAAAAGGCGTGCGAACTGCTCGCACGGTACGGTTTCGAACTCGGCGGTCAGATGATGGTCGGCATGCCGCTCGCAAACGAGCAAAGCGAAATAAAGACCGCGCGCGACATAGTCGCGTTCGGCGCAAAGACCTGCCGCATCTACCCGATGGTGGTGTTCAAAGACACTCCGCTTTACGAAATGACTCTCGCGGGCGAATACACGCCGCTCACAAACGAAGAAGCCGCCCGCCGCGCCGCCGCGTGCGCGAGGGTATTCATAGATTCGGGCGTGGAGATACTTCGCATAGGGCTGCACTCTTCCCGGAATCTGGCGCAGGCGCCGTTCGGCGCGAACCATCCGGCGCTGGGCGAGCTTGCGGAAGGCGAGATCTATTACGGGATATTGCGCGAAAAGATAGCCGCTTTCGGCGCGCGCACGCCGTCGTTATTGGCGGTCGTCCCGTACGGCGAGCTTTCTAAATGCATAGGGCATAAAGGCGTCAACCGCGCGCGGCTCGCCGCCGAATTCAACGCAAACATCCGGTTCGTCCAGTACAAGGGACTCAATAAATATGATGTGAGGATATTAAGTGAAATTACGAGCTATTGAAATGCAGGGCTTCAAGTCGTTCCCCGAACGCACCAAAATGACTTTCGAGGGAGGCATGACCGCCATCATCGGCCCCAACGGGAGCGGTAAAAGCAACATAAGCGATTCTATCCGCTGGGTGCTCGGCGAAATGTCGGCGAAAAGCCTGCGCGGCGCGCGAATGGAAGACGTCATTTTCAACGGAACGCCCAAGCGTCCCGCCGCCAACTACGCGGTGGTCTCGCTGTTTCTGGACACTTCCGAAGAATATATGGCGCACCGCGGAGTCATAGCGGACGAGCCCGAGGAATCGGGGCTCACACCGCGCCAGCGCGTCTGGGACGCCGAAGAGGCCGTCATCACGCGCAAATACTACCGCACCGGCGAAAGCGAATACTACATAAACAAAAAACAGGTCCGCTTAAAGGATATATACGAATTCTTCTACGATACCGGCATAGGCCGCGAGGGGTATTCGGTCATAGGCCAGGGCAAGATCGCCGAAGTGCTTTCGGTCAAGGGCGACGAGCGCCGCAGCATATTCGAAGAGGCCTCGGGCATAAGCAAATTCCGCATAAAGAAGACCGAGACCGAGCGCAAGCTGCGCGATACCGATTCAAACCTCGACCGCGTGCGCGACATCTTCGCCGAAGTCGAATCCCGCGTGGAGCCGCTCCGCAAAGAGGCCGAAAACGCCGGAAAATTCATAGCGTTAAGCGAAGAAAAGAAAAAGCTCGAAGTCACCATCTGGCTCGAGCGCATAGATATGCTGCGCGGCGACCTTGAAAGCGCCGAAAAAGCGCTGGCTTCTTCCAAACTGGAGCTTGACCTCGCGGGAGACGAGCTCGACGCCATCCAGCGCGAGGAAGACGAATTCAACAACCACGGCTACGCGCTGCTCCAGCGCCGTTCCGCGCTGGACGAACGCTCGGTACAGCTTTCCGAAGAATCCGCGGTGCTTACTCAGAGCAACGCCGTGTTCGAGACCGAATCCAGGCATTACCGCGAAAAGATCGAAAGCAACGCGCGCGAATCTGCGCTCGTTTCGGGCAGAAGATCCGCTTCCGAAGAACTCGCTTCCGTCTGCCGCAGGGCGATGGAAGATATCGCTTCGGCGGCGGAACAACTTAAGAAAAAGGGCGAGGAGTTCGAGCGCGAACGCGAGCGCATAATGGAGCCCGCAAGGAGCGCGGAAGAAGAGCGAGCAAAAGAAACCGCCGCCATCTCCGCCGCCAACGACCGCCTTACCGAAATAATCAAGCGCACTTCCTCGTGCCGCGCGCTCATCGCCTCCGCCGAAAAACGCGGCGGCGACAATACCGGACTCGTCGAAGAAAGCCGCGCCAGACTCAACGAACTCACTTCGCGCCGCGATTCGCTTTCCGCGCGTGAAAAAGAGATAACGAACGACCTTTCAAACGCGCGCGCGCGCATAAACGAAATAAACGGTTCCATAGCCAAGACCGAATCCGAACGCGAAAAACACGTATCGCTGGTCAACAAAGCCAATATAAGGTCGGCTGCCGCCGAACAGGAACGCGAATCGCTGCTCAGGCTCGAACGGCTGTTTGAAGGTTATTCCGATTCCGTCAAGACCGTGATGCGCCAGGCGTCCGAAGGCCGCATCAAATGCCAGGGCAGGCCAATCGACCTGCGCGGTACGGTCGCCTCGCTCCTTTCCGCCGAGGGCGAATACGTCGTCGCCATGGAAACGGCGCTGGGCGCCTCGGTCCAGTTCATAGTCTCGGGCTCCGAAAAAGACGCCAAAGCCGCCATCAATCACCTCAAGACCACCGGCGGCGGCAGGATAACCGTGCTCCCGCTCGACACCGTAAAGGGAAGAAGATGCGACGTTTCGCGCATCAAGGACTGCGACGGTTTCGTCGGCGTCGCCTCGGATCTCATCATCTGCGACAAGGAATATAAATGCATAGCCGACGAACTGCTCGGCAGGACGGTCATCGCCGAAGACCTGGACAAGGCCTCGGTCATGGCGGCGAAATGCGGCTATTCGGTCAAAATAGTCACCAAGGACGGGCAGATCATCAACGCCGGCGGCTCATATACCGGCGGATCGCCGCAAAAGAAAGTCGGCCTGTTCACCCGCAGCGCCGATATAGATAAACTCGACGCCGAGATATCCGAACTCAACACCGCGCTTATGCAGGCGGAACTGGGCAAGCGCAGCGCCGAAAAACGGCTCGAATCGCTCAAAGAAGAGCTGGCGAAGCAAAACGCCAGGGTCGAAGAGCTTTCCGCTCAGGCGGAACAGGCGCGCACGGATCTTTCGTTCGCCGAAGCCACCCGCGGCGAGGAAGAAAGCAAACTCACCGGAATGCTCGAATCCGACCGCCGCAACGACGAAGAAAAACAGACGCTTGCTTCCGAACTCGAAGAACTCGAAGCCGAAGAAGCGAAGATCAGAAAAGCCAAAAACGTAAGCGAAATGAACGTCATAGCGGCGGAAGAAGCCATAGCCAAAGCCAACGCCGCGAGCGAAGACATACGCTCATCCATCGCGGACGTCAATATGCAGCTGGTCACGCTCGGCGCGCGCAGAGAAGCCGAACAGGACAAACTCGACGCCATACTCGGCCGCGTGCGCGAGGACGATGAAAAACTCGCCGAGATCGCGTCCGAGACCGCGGAATGCGAATCCGCTATACGCACGGGCGCCGAAACGTTCGAGACCAACCTGCGCAAGCTCGCCGACATAGAGACCGAAAAAACGGCGATAAGCGCCGAAAAGAAAGATATAGACAAAGAGCTCGAAGAGCGCGAAAAGACCGTTCCCGAACGGAAAATGCGCCTGCGTGAGGCGCAGATCCGGCGCGAGCAGGCGTTCCAGAGCCACACGCGGCTGGAAAGCGGCAAGCAGGCGGCTCAGGACGAGTACGATTCCGTTTCCGGCAAATTGTGGGACGAATACGAACTCACTTATTCCGACGCCGAAGCGTTCCGTCTGCCCGCGGAAGAGCGCGAAAAGATGCCTACCCGCTTAAACAGCGTAAAGGCGAAGATCCGCGCCATGGGCGTGATAAACGTCAAAGCGGTCGATGAATACCGCGAACTCAAGGAACGCTACGATTTCCTCAAAGCGCAGATCGACGACCTCGACCGCACGCGGCGCAAGCTCGACAACGAACTTTCGCGGCTCGACACCAAAATGAAAGACGTGTTCCTCGACACGTTCGCGCGCATCAACAGCGCGTTCGGCAGGGTGTTCACCGAGCTGTTCGGCGGCGGCAGCGCCCGCGTCGAACTCACCGATCCTTCCGACCCTCTCGGCTGCGGAATAGATATCATCCTGCGTCCGCCCGGAAAATCGGTGCGGTCCATAAGCCTGCTTTCGGGCGGCGAGCAGTCGTTTGCGGCGATAGCGCTTTATCTCGCGCTGCAGGAGATCAACCCTGCGCCGTTCTGCATACTCGACGAGATCGAATCGGCGCTGGACGAAGTCAACCAGGCCAAGCTTATGGATTACATAAAAGCCCATTGCGGCAAGACGCAGTATCTGCTCATCACCCACCGCAGGGGGACTATGGAGCGCGCGGATACGCTTTACGGCATAACGATGCGCGAAAAAGGCGTTTCGGAATTCCTTAAACTGGATCTCGATACGCTGGGTGAAAGATTCAAGGATTACACAGACGGCAAGGAGTAAAAATGGGATTTTTCGATAAACTCAAGGCGGGGCTCAAAAAGACGCGCGATCTGCTCATAAAACCCGTGAATTCGCTGTTTTCGTCCACCGATAAGGTAGATGACGATTTTTACGAAGAGCTGTTCGATCTGCTCGTCTCTTCAGACGTGGGCGTGGAAGCTTCGGACGAAATAACCGAAAAACTGCGCGAACGCCTTAAAGAAAAGAAGATAAAAGAGACCGCTCCCGCAAAAGAGGAATTCAGGCAGATACTCGACGAAATGATAGGCGAAGACGTGCCGCTCGACGTTTCCGGCAAGACCGTGATACTCGTCGTGGGCGTCAACGGCGTGGGCAAGACCACCTCCATAGGCAAGATCGCGCTGATGCTCAGGCGGCAGGGCAAAAAAGTCATGCTGTGCGGAGCCGACACGTTCCGCGCCGCGGCGATAGAACAGCTCGCGGTCTGGGGCGAACGCGCCTCGGTGCCCATGATCAGTCAGGCCGAAGGCGCCGATCCCGCCGCCGTGGTGTTCGACGCGTGCGCCGCCGCCAAAAAGCAGGGGATCGACGTGCTCATCGTCGACACCGCCGGAAGACTGCACAACAAAAAGAACCTTATTGACGAGCTTTCAAAAATAAACCGCGTGATAAGCCGCGAATATCCGGAAGCTCACCGCGAAACGCTGCTCGTGCTTGACGCGGTCACGGGGCAGAACGGACTTTCGCAGGCGCGCGAATTCACCAAAGCCGCCGACGTCAACGGCATAGTGCTCACCAAGCTCGACGGCACCGCCAAGGGCGGGATCGTGCTCGCCATACGCAGTTCGCTCGGCATCCCCGTCAAGCTCATAGGCGTTGGCGAAGGCCCCGAGGACCTGCAGAGTTTCAGCGGGCGCGATTTCGTGAACGCCATGTTCGAAGAATAAACGGAGGCGCCGTTATATGGAAACCATAGTCATCGCCACCGGAAACAAACACAAGGTTTCTGAAATCAAAGAGATGCTCGCCCCGTTCACGGCGGGGAAGTACGAGCTCATATCCATGCGCGAAGCGGGGTTTGACGGCGAAATAGAAGAGACCGGAACGACTTTTGAAGAAAACGCCTTCATCAAGGCGAGCACGGTGTGCCGCGCCACCGGCAAGATCACTTTCGCCGATGATTCCGGGCTGTGCGTGGACGCGCTTGACGGACGTCCCGGCGTGTATTCGGCGCGCTACGGCGGGCTGGATACCGACGACGAGCAGATCTCGCTTCTGCTTTCGGAACTCAAAGACGTCCCCGCCGAAAAACGCACCGCGCGTTTCGTGGCGGTGTTCTGCGCCGTGTTCCCGGACGGCGGAACTCTTTCGGCGCGCGGCGAATGCGAAGGGACTATCCTGTTCGAGCGGCGCGGATTCGACGATTTCGGCTACGATCCCGTTTTCTACTATCCGCCTGCGGGCAGGACTTTCGCCGAGATGACCCAGAGCGAAAAATGCGCCGTCAGCCACCGCGGCAGAGCGGTGCGCGGTTTCGCAAAACTGTTTTTCAAAGAATAACCGCATCTTTTCAAAAAGCGCGGTTTCGCAGACGGCATAAAAGTAAGTTAAGGAGTTGACCGTATGTATTTCGATTTCAATTACATTTTGAATCAGTTGGGATCCGTGGGGATAGCCGACGTTTTCGATATCATCATCGTCGCGTTCGTGTTCTACTATCTCTTCAAATTCGTACGCGAACGCCGCGCGGGCAAGCTCGCCATCGGCGTGCTGTTCCTTATCGTTATGCTGTTCATAAGCGAGCTCGCCAATATGCGCGCCACGTATTTCATACTCAAAAACGTGGTCAACGTCGGCCTTATCGCGCTGCTTATAGTGTTCCAGCCGGAACTGCGCAGCATGCTCGAAAAAATGGGCAGCGAACCTCTCAAGGGGTTCCGCGGCAAGCTCAATAATTCCGCGGTCAGCGAATACCGCGCCGCCATAGGCGAACTCACCGCCGCGGTCGACCGCCTTTCCGAAAGCAAGACCGGCGCGCTCATCGTTATAGAAGGTTCCACCAAGCTGGGCGACGTCATAAAGACCGGTACGGTCATCGACGCCCAGATCAGCTCGTTCCTTTTGGGCAATATATTCTTCAATAAAGCGCCGCTCCACGACGGAGCCGTCATAATACGCGGTCTGCGCATACTCGCCGCGGGCTGCTTCCTGCCGCTTTCCACCAATCCCGATATCATCAAGGATCTGGGCACGCGGCACAGAGCCGGAATAGGCATTTCCGAAAACAGCGACGCCACCGTCATCATCGTCAGCGAAGAGACCGGCACCGTAAGTATCGCCGAAAACGGCGAACTCAAGCGCGGCTTCACCGGCGCGGAGCTCGAAAAATACCTGCAGGCGCTGCTTATCGATCCCAAGATCAAAAAGAGCTTCAAACAGCGCTTCTTCAGCCTGCGCGACCCCGAACAGGACGACGAAGAGGAGGGCGGTTTCGATGCTTAACTCTCTTTCTTCCGCACCCGCGGGCGCCAAAAAGGGCAAAAGCAGGGCGTTCACCCTGTTCGTCATAGTCATCGCCGTGCTTTCGGCGATAGTGCTCTGGCTTTACGTGCTGGGCTACGATTCGCCCAACTACGAAAAAGAATTCAACGTCGCCGTCACCGCCGAAGGCGAAAGCGAGCTGCGCGCCGAAAAGGGCTACACCATCGTTTCGGATTTCGGTTTCAATATCAAAGTGACGGTGTCCGGCCCGCAGTCCGAAGTCAATATGCTGCGCGCCGACGACATCAAGGCGTATATAGACGTTTCGGGCGTCACCGCGGCGGGCAACAATTCGCTGCCCATATACGTGGTGCTTCCTAACGAAAACAAACTGGCGGTCGCTGCCAAGAGCGTCGAAAGCGCCGTCGTCTTCATCGACCGGTGCATCTCGACCGAGATCCCCGTCCGCGTGCAGATAACCGATTACACGCTTTCCGCCGACCTCACGCTGGGCGACTACACCATAAACCCCACCACCGTCACGGTTGAAGGGCCCGAAAGCGTGCTTGCCAACATAGAATACGCATACGCGAGCATAGCCCCGGGCGAGATCAGCGGATCGGTAAAATCCAACGCCTCGGTCTCGCTGCGCTCCTCTTCCAACGCGGTCATCAACAACAGCTATATCGTGCTGCTCGACCCGTCGGTCGAAGTTTCGGTGCCCGTGTACAAGACCAGGGACGTCCCGGTGCGCGTGCATTTCGTGGGCGGCTACTACAGCACCGAATCGGCGACGATAACGCTTTCGAACGACTACGTCAAGGTCAAGGGCCTTGCCGAAGACGTCGACAGTCTCGACGAGATCAGGATCGACGTGGCTGAAAACACGCTCGTCCCCGATCCCGAAAACAAAATAAACATAGTCAAGAAAATCGTTTTCCCGGGCGGTATACAGTCCGCGGACGGCGTGACGAGCGTTACCGCGACCATCGTCTTCAACGATGTGGTCTATCGGAAAATGAGTCTGTATACCGAAAAGTGCGTCTTTACCGGAAGACCCGATTCCATATCGGTCGTCCCCGCCGATCCCGTGATCAACATCACGGTGTTCGGCCCGCCTCAGGCGCTGTCGCTTATCACTTTCGAAGATTTCGCGCTCGAAGCCGACCTTTCGTATATAGACCTCAAACCGGGAGAAGAATATTCGGTCCCGGTGGAGATAGGCTTCGCCGCGTGGAACGACATTTTCACGGGGATATACGTCGCGGGGGATTACGATATCAAGATAATCACAGGCGCAGCCGATGAATGACCGGCTTTATATGAAGAACAAGAATTACGAAAAGCGGTGAATTGTATTGTTGGGTGAAAACTGGTTCGTTTCCGAAACAGATAAAAGAAAAGAAGAATCTCTTTCAGATGCGCTGGGCATAAGCCGGCTCACGGCGCGCGTGCTCGTCGCGCGCGGGTACGACACGCCCGATTCCGCGCGCAGCTTTTTGAGCAAGAGTGATCTCAAACTGCACGATCCCATGCTGCTCAAGGATATGGACAAAGCGTGCGAGAGGATCAAAAAAGCCATCGACGAGAATCAGTCGGTATGCATTTACGGCGACTACGACGTGGACGGCGTGACCTCCACGACCGCGCTGTATCTGTATCTCACCGGGCGCGGAGCCAGGTGCAGGTGCTTTATCCCGGAACGCCTTTCCGAAGGTTACGGGCTCAATAAAGCCGCCATAGGCGATATCGCGCGCGACACCGACCTTATCATCACGGTCGACACGGGCATCACCGCCAGGGATGAGATAGAATACGCGCGCAGTCTGGGCGTGGACGTGATCGTCACCGACCACCACAACTGCCGCGAGGAGCTTCCCGACGCCTGCGCGGTCGTCAACCCCCGGCGCGAAGACTGCGACTATCCGTTCAAGGCGCTCGCCGGCGTGGGCGTGGTGTTCAAGCTGCTCTGCGCGCTCGAAGGCGACAGCGAAAAGATCTTTGAAGAATACGCCGATATCGTGGCGATCGGCACGGTAGCCGACGTTATGCCGATAACCGACGAAAACCGGCTCATAGTGGACAAAGGGCTCAAACAGCTGGCGGACACCCGCCGCGTGGGCCTGCGCGCGCTGATGGACTGCACCGGCGTGGGCGAAAGCAACGGCAAAAAGAAAGTGTTCACTTCTACCGTCGGCTACGTCCTGGCGCCCCGCCTCAACGCCGCCGGGCGTATCGCCTCGGCGCGCAAGTCGCTCGACCTGCTGCTCGAGACCGATTACGAAAAAGCCAAGGCAATGGCGACCGAGCTTTGCGAGATCAACGTGTGCCGCCAGACCACCGAGCAGCGCATTTATAAAGAAGCCACTCAGATGATCGGCGCGTTCCGCGGCGACAGATACAGCTATATACTCCATTCCGACAACTGGCATCAGGGCGTGGTCGGGGTCGTCGCAAGCAAGATATCCGAACGCTATTCGCTGCCCGCCATACTGTTTTCGTTCGACGGCGACATTGGCAAGGGAAGCGGCAGATCGGTCAAAGGGCTCAACCTCACCGACCTGCTCGCCGAATGCTCGGACCTGCTCATAGAATACGGCGGCCACGAACTCGCCGCCGGGCTTTCGATCGAACGCAGGAACTTAGACGCGTTTATCGAAAGGTTCGAAAAACTCTCGCGCGAGAAACTCGAACATATCGACACGATCCAGCCGCTGAATATCGACTGCGAGCTGTATTTCGACGAGATAACTTCCGAAAACGCCGCCGAACTGCAGCTGCTCGAACCGTTCGGGCTCACTAACGCGGTGCCGCAGTTCATAGTGCGCGGAGTCACCATAAGCGAGATCACGCCTATTTCGGCGGATAAAAACATACGCATCAAACTGCGCGACCGCCGCACCCGCCGCGAAGTCAACGCCGTCTATTTCGGTATGAGCCACTGCGAATTTCCGTTCGTGCGCGGCGACGAGTGCGAACTCGCCTGCACGCTGGGGCTCAACGAATACCGCGGCGTCGTGTCGCCGCAGCTGCTAGTGCGCGCGGTGCGCCCGTGCGAGGAAGAAAGCAAACGCGTCAAGCGCTCGCGCGAGATATACGCCAGCGTGTGCAGCACGACCGACGCGTCGCCCGTGCCGTTTTCGGCGCTCCCCACGGTCAACGATTTCCGCGAGGTGTTCCGTCTGCTCAAGCGCGAGCTCGAAAACGAACGCAAATGTGTGTCGGTGCGCTATCTCAAACACAAGCTCGCCTCCACCGAAAACGCCGATATCGACCTTTGCGCCATAAAGATCGTCATCGACGTGATGAACGAGTTCGGGCTCGCCGAGACCACGCACGTGCGCGGCAACGATATTATCGAAATCAAACTGCTGCCGTATTCCGCCAAGATAGACCTTGAAAAGAGCGAGATACTGCGCCGCATAAAAAAGAGAGCCAACTGAGATCAAACGCTTAAAAGGAGCTTTTTCAAGTGGCAGAGACTTTTGAACAACTCTACAGATCGATATCGGAAAAAGGTCCGATGTATTACGATCTCGACAAAATAAGGCGTGCCTACGATTTTGCCGAAAAATGCCATTCCGGGCAGAAACGCATATCTGGCGAGCCTTACATAACGCACCCCATCGCGGTGGCGCAGATCGTCGCCGACCTGCAGCTCGACACCGATTCCATCTGCGCCGCGCTGCTCCACGACACGGTCGAAGACTGCGGCGACAAGGCCGATATTTCCATCATCCGCAAATCGTTCGGCAACGAAGTCGCCAACCTCGTGGACGGCGTGACCAAGCTGGTGCACATACCCTTTGAAAAGAAGCAGGATGAATCCATTGAAAACCTGCGCAAGATGTTTCTGGCAATGTCCAAGGATCTGCGCGTCATTTTCATAAAGCTCGCCGACAGGCTTCACAATATGCGCACGTTGGAATACCGCTCCGAGCAGAAACAGCGCTCCATCGCGCTCGAGACTATGCACGTCTACGCGCCGCTGGCGCACCGTCTGGGGATCCAGATGATAAAGCAGGAGCTCGAAACGCTGGCGCTTCGGTATCTCGACCCCGTCGGCTACGACGAGATAAGCCGTTCCATAGAACAGCGCCTTTCCGAAAACGAAGGATTCCTGCAGAACGCCAAGGAGACCATTGCCGAAAGCCTTACCGAACAGAAGATAAGCTACCGTCTCGAAGGCCGCGTCAAATCCATATACAGCATCTACCGCAAGATGTACAATCAGAACAAGCCGTTCGACGAGATCTACGACTTTTACGCAATACGCATAATAGTCAAGACCGAAATGGAATGCTATTCGGTGCTGGGCGTGATACACGAAAAATTCAAGTCGATGCCGGGCAGGTTCAAGGATTACATCTCCACGCCGAAGGCGAATATGTACCGTTCGCTGCACACCACGGTCATAGGGCACGACGGCATACCGTTCGAAGTCCAGATCCGCACCGAGGAAATGCACGAAGTCGCCGAATACGGCCTTGCGGCGCACTGGAAATACAAGAGCGGCGAACAGGCCAAAGAGCTTGTGGATAAAAAACTCAAGTGGATCCGCACTCTGCTCGAGACCGAAAAAGACCCCGACGACGCCGACGAATTCTTCCGCCCGCTCAAGATCGACCTGTTCGACGACGAGACGTTCGTGTTCACGCCGCAGGGCGACGTCGTTTCGCTGCCGGCGGGCTCCAACCCCATAGATTTCGCCTACGCCATACATTCGGCGGTCGGCAACAAGATGGTCGGCGCCAAGGTCAACGGCAACATCGTCCCCATAGATTACGTGCTCGAAAACGGTCAGATCGTCGAAATACTCACGTCTTCCGCCTCCAAGGGCCCCAGCCGCGACTGGCTCAAGATGGTCCGCTCGGGCGAGGCGCGCAACAAAATAAGGCAGTTCTTCAAAAAAGAGATGCGGTCCGAAAACATTGTCATCGGCAAGTACGAAATAGACCGCGAGCTCAGAAGGTTCGGCAGACCGTTCACCGAAGCGCAGAAAGAAGAGATCGTCAAAAACATCGCCGAGCGTATGATGATGGCGGACGCCGACGATCTGTACAACAATATCGGCTACGGCGGGATCGCGCTATCGCGCATATCCGCCAAACTGCGCGACGAATTCGACCGCGTGGTCAATCCCGTCACTCCCGAGGAACTCGCGGCGAAGCAGCAGGAAAAACAGGCAAAACTCGCTCAGCGCCGCACCGGAGGCGACAAGTCGCAATCGGTCATCATAGACAGCGTTTCGGGGTGCGAAGTCAAGTTTGCCAAATGCTGCAATCCGCTGCCCGGCGACAGCATAATAGGTTTTATCACCAAGGGCTACGGAGTTTCCATACACAAATACGACTGCGAAAACGTCGTGGCGGGGCTCAAGCGCCCCGAGGACAAGGACAGATGGGTGGTCGCTTCGTGGGCGGAAGCCGTTGAAAAACAGGAATTCGGCGATTTTGAAGCGGGCATCAACGTCTACGCCGTCTATTCGCAGCGCATAATAGCCGATATCACCGTCGCGCTTTCCGATCTCAAAGTGGCGCTGGTGTCGCTCACGACGCGTGAAAACGGCGACGATATGATACTCCACCTTGTGGTGAAATGCAGCAATATCGAGCATCTTCACAACATATTAAAGTCGCTCAAACGTATCCAGGGCGTGCGCGACGTGACGCGAGGTAACAAATAGTATGAAAGCAGTAGTATGCCGCGTAAACGGCGCGGTCTGCCGCGTCGACGGCGAAATAACCGGCGAAGTCGGCACGGGGCTCCTCATATTCGCGGGCTTCTGCGGCGAGGATACCGAACCGGACGTGGTCAAGGTCGCCCGCAAGATCGGGCGGCTGCGCATTTTCCGCGACGAAAACGGCAAGATAAACAAATCGGTCTCCGACGTTTCGGGCGGAGCTCTGGTCATTTCCAATTTCACGCTCTACGGCAGGGTAAAACACTCCAACCGTCCCGATTTTATGCGCGCCTGCCCCGCGGACCGCGCAAACGAATATTTTGAGCTTTTTAAGCGCGAACTTTCGGCGTTTATGCCGGTGCAGTCGGGCGTTTTCGGCGCGCATATGCATATCGAAGCCGAAAACGACGGCCCCGTCACCCTCGTGATAGACAGTTCGGAGCTTTAAGGGATATAAATGAGAGTAAACGTAATAAACAAAACGGAATTCCTCAACGAATACCATTTCCGTTCGCTTTGCCTGCTGTATTTTCCGCAGGCCAAGTTCCCCGCGAACGACCCTTCGCCCTATTCGGCGGATTTTACGCTCGAACGCCTGCCCGACGGCACGCTGTACGCGTCGGCGTTCCTGCATTCGCCGCAGGGCGAATCTTTCGGTGAAAGCTTTGAAAAAGATATCGTCTTCACCGTTCCCACCGACGACGAATCCATCGCCGCCGCCATAACCGGCAAGGCGATGCTTGCCGCCGGCAAAAAGCTGTTCGGCTTCGTGCCGCCGTGGGGATATCTCACCGGGCTCAGGCCCGTAAAGCGCGCACGGTATTACCTGGAACGCGGTTTTGGCGAAAACCGCGTCACGCGGCTTTTCACCAACGATTACGACGTAAGCGAAGAAAAGACGCGGCTTTCAATAAAGACCGCGCGCAAGGAGACCGAAATGCTCGCCGGCATAACGCCGAAGCATTGCGGCGTGTACGTTTCGGTGCCGTTCTGTCCCACGCGGTGCGATTACTGCTCGTTCGTGTCGTATTCCAACAAAAAACTGTTCTCGCTCATACCGCAGTACGTCGAACGCCTCTGCCGCGATATAGAGCGCACCGGCGATATCATCCGTAAAACGGGGTTCGTCCCCAAAGCCGTTTACATAGGCGGCGGCACGCCGTCGTTTTTGAGCGACGGGCAGCTTTGCGATATATTCCGCGCCATAGAAAAGAATATCCCTATGTCGCAGGTGACCGAGTATTCGTTCGAAGGCGGCAGACCCGATACGCTCACGCCGCAAAAGCTCGCGCTCATCCGCACAGGCGGCCCCGACCGCATATCGGTCAACCCGCAATCCACCTGCCAGTGCGTGCTCGACGCCATAGGCCGCAAACACACCGTCGAGCAGTTCTTCCAAAGCGCCGAAGCGGCGCTGAAATGCGGATTCAGCACCGTAAACACCGACCTTATCGCCGGGCTCCCGCGTGACACGCGCGAAACTTTCGCCAAAACGCTCGACGACGTCATGGCGCTGGGGTTCGAAAACATAACCGTGCACACGCTTTCCATAAAGAACGCGTCCGAGATCAAAAACGACGCCGGCGTGTTCGATCCGGTCGGCGAGCTGGCGCGCAGCTGCGTTTCCTACGCGGGCGAAACTCTCGGCGCGCACGGCTACGCGCCTTACTACCTCTACCGCCAGAAACGCACGGTGGGCAACGGCGAAAACACCGGCTTTTCGCTCGCCGGTCACGAAAGCGTTTATAACGTTATGATGATGGAGGAATCCTCCACCGTGTTCGCCTGCGGCGCGGGCGCCATAACCAAACTCGTGTCGCCGGACGGCGAAAAGATATGCCGCATAGCGTTCCCCAAGTACCCTTACGAATATCTCGAAAGGGAAGAAAACGTGGGCGAAGACGCGATACGCCGCTTTTTCGAAAAGCAAAGATAAATACGTTTAAGGAAGTCAGACCTGATGAAAAAGAACACGGGAACGTTTCTCACCGAAGCGCTCATAATTTCCGTTTCGAATCTCATATCCAAAGTGATAGGCGTGGTGTTCAAGATCCCGCTGGGGAATATGCTGCAGAACAATATGGAAATGTTCACCGCGGCGTATTCGGTCTACGCTATGCTGTTTATGCTTTCCAACGCCGGGCTGCCCGTGGCGCTTTCGCGCGCGGTCGCCGTGGCGGCGGCAAAGGGACGTAAAAAAGAAGAAGGCCGCGTCTTCTGGGCGGGCACGCTGCTTTTCGGCTTCATAGGCACCGTGCTCATGCTCGCAATGCTGCTCGGCGCAAACGCCATAGCCGATTATTCCGAACACGCCGACGCGGCGCTCGCCATCCGTCTCGTGGCGCCCTGCCTGCCTCTGGTCTGCGTGTCGTCGTCGCTGCGCGGGTTCTTCCAGGGGCACCGCATAATGATGCCCACCGCGATATACCATTTTTTGGAATCGTTTTTCAAGATGGTCGTTGGGCTCGGCGCCGCGTACTACGCGGTCTCGCATAACTATTCCGCGCCGGTCCAGGCGGCGTTCGCCATACTGGGCATCACCGCCGGAAGTCTCGCCGGCCTTATCTACCTCATAATAACCAAGTATTTATACGAAAAGAAACACCGCGAGATACTTTCACTCGAATGCGACGATTATCCCACCGTTTACAAGAACCTGCTCAAGGTGGCGCTGCCCGTGGCGGCGACTTCGACAGCGCTGTATCTTTCCAATTTCCTCGATACGCTCGTCATCAAAAAGGGACTCATCGCTTCCGGCGTAACGGAAGAGATATCGGGCAGACTTTACACCGCCTATACCACGCTCGCGCTTTCGGTCTCCGACCTGCTCCCCGCGACGTTCGTTTATCCCATAGCCATTTCCATACTCCCCGCCATAACCCAGTCGTTCACGGTGGGCGACGTGAAAAAAGCGCGCGAATATATGAATCATTCCATCCGCATTTCGGCTATAATAGGAATGCCGTGCGCCTTCCTTATGTTCGCGGTGGCGCGGCCCGTGCTGGTATTCCTGTACGGTTCGGCGTGGGGCGGCAGCTCGTTCGTCTGGAACGGGACTGAGTTCTGGGCGGTGGATATCGCGGCCAACGGGCTGCGCATACTTTCGCTCGGGATAATCGGTATATCGCTGCTTTCCACCACCAACTCGCTGCTCCCGGCGGTCAAAAAATCGCACCTTACAACCGTATCGGTGTTCACCGGCGTGGCGGCGCTCGCCGTCACCGAGATCGTGCTTATCCGCGTGCCGTCTGTGGGTATCTATGGCGCGCCGGTCGCATCTGTCGTCTGTTATACCGTGGCGCTTTCGCTCAACCTGTTCTTCCTTAAACGGCTGGGATATATCGAGCGCTCATTCACCGGTATGTTCGCCAAGCCGCTCATCGCGGCGCTTTTGTGCGGAGCCGCCGCCGTGGGGACCGTCTACGGCGCCTCCCTGATCATCAACGCCGAAAGGCGTATCGGCGCTTTTGCGGTGATGTGCGCGGGCGGTATCGTCGGCGTTATCGTATATATCGTCGCGCTTCTGGCGCTCAAAGGAATAACGGCGGAAGAGATACGTCTGCTGCCCAAAGGCAGAAAACTTTGCGATTTTATGCTTAAAAAGGGATGGATCACCGAAAATCAGTGATTTTTCCGCTAAATAGCCCCATTTTTTGCAAAAAAAAGTCATTTTCCTCTTGCCAAACGCAAAAAACAGTGATATACTTGTTATGCACAAGAATATGCAAAAAATAAATGAAAGGAGTTCATATAATGAACAAAACCAATCTTGTCGACATCGTTGCCGAAAAGGCCAACCTCAAAAAGAAAGAAGCAGAAGCTGCCGTCAGCGCAGTTTTCGAAGCTATTCAGAAAGACCTTGCCGAAGGCGGCAAAGTTCAGATCACCGGTTTCGGTTCTTTCAAAGTTAAAGAAAGAAACGCCCGCGTAGGCAGAAACCCCAAGAACGGCAAATCCATCAAGATCGCCGCTTCCAAAGCCCCCGTGTTCGTAGCCGGCAAAGGACTTAAAGACGCTGTCAACGGCTAAACCGTCCAACAGGATAATGTGAGAGGCCTTTATGCGATTAGACAAGTTTTTGAAAGTTTCGCGCATCATTAAGCGCCGCACCGTCGCGGCGGATGCCTGCGGAAGTGAGTATATCACGGTAAACGGTCGCGTCGCTAAGGCCTCTTATAACGTCAAAGAGGGCGATATCATCACCGTGACGTACGGCAGCCGCAAGGCTTCGTTCCGTGTAAAACAGATACTCGAAACGCAGTCCAAAGAAAAAGCCGCCGAGATGTACGAAATAGTGGAATAGTATCATATACGCCGCCTTGCGCGCATACCTTTTACTGTGCGGGGTGGCGCGTGTATGAACGATAATAAACAGATCCTTAAAATAGAAGACCGTTCGCTGCTGTGCGTCAACGGGATAACCGCATTGCGCGAGTTTTCCGAGACCGAGGTGGTTTTCGAAACCGGCGACGGTCTGCTTTACGTAGGCGGCGCCGACCTGTGCGTCACCAGACTCACGCTCGAAACGGGCGAATCCGCGGTCACCGGACGTATCGATTCCGCGGTGTTTTCCCAAAGCGCGGTGCAGAAGACGTTCCTTTCGCGCCTGTTCGGCAGGCATGGTATTTAACGTCCAGCTTTCGTGGCAGCTGCTTTGGGCGTCTCTTGTATGCGGCGCCGCGTTCGGCGTGCTGTACGACGTGCTGCGCTTTTTCAGGGCGTTCACCAAAAACGGCCGCGTGCTGCTGTTTTTCCACGATATCTCGTTCTGTCTGCTTTTTTCTGCGGCGATGTGCGTCTTGTATTTCAATTATTCAAACGGGCGCATACGGCTTTACGCGCTGCTTGCGGCGTGTTCCGCGTTCGCGGCGTACCGCCTTACGCTCGGGGCGATCAGCGCGCGCACGGTCGCAAAAATGCATTCCGCGCTCGTAAAGTTAAAAAACAAATGCGTTTCCGCGTTCCGCCGCGCGTGCCGTTCGGCGCGCAGGGCGGCGGTTTCCCGCCTTATGCGTATGCGTCAGCTGCGCGGCGCGGGGAACGGATTCGGTATGTAGTATGTTTGCAAAGGAGGTAAAAACTTGCAAAGAAGGACCAGCACCAATTTCATAGTCCGCGCGGCAATAGCGTTTATGCTCATATTGCTCGTTTTTGCCGTCATCAACATACAAATGAAACTCAACACGCTCAAACAGAACAAAAAAGCGCTGGAAGCTCAGGTCGAAGAAGTCGTCGACATCATCGACGAGATCAACGTGCGGCTCGACACGCCCGTCACCGACGAATACATAGAGCGCGTCGCGCGCGACGAACTGGGCTACCGCCGCGAGGGAGAGATAATCTTCTACAACGATATGGCTAATTAGCCGTCATTACGGGGAGCTTGTTTTTGGGAAAGATCGTTAAGGGCAAAGTGACAAAGATCACGAACTTCGGCGCGTTCGTCGCGGTCGAAGGCGGCGCGAGCGGAATGATCCATATTTCCGAAGTTTCGCAAAGCTTTGTGAAGGATATCAAAGATTTTCTGACCGAAGGCCAGGAAGTCGAATGCGCGGTCGTCTCGTCCGACGAAAACGGACGTCTCGCGCTTTCGCTCAAACGTCTGCCGCAAAAAGCGGCGTCCTGCGCGGCGGTTCCGCCCGAGGATTTCCGCAAAACGCAAAAGAGCTCCGGCGCCACGCTCGAAAGTATGATCACGCGCTTCAAAAGCGTTTCCGACGATAAGCTCGGCGACCTCAAAAAGGGCGGCGACGTCAAACGCGCACGGTCCGGCAGGCGCAATAAACGCTGAAAATTCCACGGCGGCACAGACCGCCGTTTTTTTGTCGCGAAATGTCGCGGCAAAACGCAAATTCGGCGCGCAGTTCATTGACATTTGCGCGCGGTTATGATATAATGTACACAGCGGGGAAACAATAAGCGTTTTCCTTTTACATATAAAAAAGGAGGAATCCGAAATGAAGATCAAATTCAACGCGCGCAAGTACAGACTCACCGACGACGTCAAACAGAGATTCGAAAAAAAGCTTGCAAAGCTCGACAAATTCTTTTACAAGGACGCCGAAGCAATAGTGTCTTTGTATAAAGAAAAGATCGGCGAACGCGTGGAGATCACCGTACACGGCAAGGGCACGCTTTTCAGAGCGGAAGAGACCGATACCGACGCGGCGTGCGCGCTCGACAAAGCTATGGACGTCCTTGAGCGCCAGATCCGCAAGAACCGCACGCGGCTCGAAAAGAGAAAACAGATCCAGCCCGTCACGAGCGAGGAAGACACTCTTTACGAAGAAAACAAGGAATTCAAGATCTCCAAAGTCAAAAAGTTCGTACTCGATTCTATGACCGTGGAAGAAGCCATCCTGCAGATGAACCTGCTTTCGCACGAGTTCTATCTGTTCAAGAACGCCGAGACCGGAGCCGTCAATCTCGTGTATAAGAGAAAAAACGGCGACGACTACGGCGTGATAGTGTCGGCAGACTGAGAATATAATCGATCGGAGCAAAAAGCCCGCTGTGCGGGCTTTTTGAATGAAAGGAAATAAGTATGCGTTTCGTCACCACCTGCCTTTTCGGGCTCGAGCGGCTCGCGGGCGAGGATATCGACGCGCTCGGCTACAAACGAATAGAAACCACCGACGGCAGGGTGGAATTCGAAGCGCCCGCCGACGCCATAGCGCGCTGCAACGTCAATTTCCGCTACAGCGAGCGCGTGCTCATAAAGCTCGGCGCGTTTGGCGCGGAAACTTTCGACGGGCTTTTCGAAAACACACGCGCGCTCCCTTGGGAGGATCTCATCGGGCGCGACGACGCGTTCCCCGTAAAAGGGCATTCGGTAAAATCGCGCCTGTTTTCGGTGCCGGACTGCCAGGCGATAATCAAAAAAGCCGTGTGCCGCCGGCTCGGTTCGGTCTACGGTATGGAACGCCTGCCCGAGACGGGCGTAAAAAAGCAGATAGTGTTCTTTTTGATGAACGATACCGCCCACCTTATGATAGACACCACCGGCGAAGGACTGCACAAACGCGGCTACCGCCCGGCGGCGAACCTTGCGCCCATACGCGAAACGCTCGCGGCGGCGATGGTGAGCTTTTCCCGCCCGCGCGCAAACGTGCTCACCGTCGATCCTATGTGCGGTTCGGGCACCATAGCCATAGAGGCGGCGCTGCTCGCTTCTAACACCGCGCCGGGAATGAACCGCGCGTTTTCCGCCGAACGGTACGGTCTGCTCCCCGAAAACGCCTTCGAACTCGCACGCGAGGAAGCGCGCGCAAAAGTGACCGAGCCGCAGATGCGTATCTTCGGGTCGGATATAGACAAAGATTCACTGGATATCGCGCGCGAAAACGCCCGCCGCGCCGGAGTGGAAAAATGGGTGGACTTTTCGTGCGCCGACGTGCGCTCGTTCGTCCCGCCCGTGGAAGGCGCGCGCGGCACGATAGTTTGCAATCCGCCCTACGGCGAGCGGATGATGGACAAAGAAAGCGCGGCGGAACTTATAGCCGCGGCGGGCAAAGCCATAGCGCGTTCCGCGCCTATGTGGCAGCTGTATTTCATATCGCCGGATCCGCTTTTCGAACGCCATTTCGGGCGGCGCGCCGACAAAGTACGCACGCTTTATAACGGAATGATCAAATGCGGCTTTTACCAGTTTTACAAGCAAAAAACATAAAAATGTAACAATTTTGACATTGAAATTATATAATTTGTGATTATTATATTATATGCAAAAATAACCGTTTGCTAAGGAGGAATATCAATGAAACTCAAACCACTCGGCGATAAGATCGTCATCAAAATGGCTGAAGCCGAAGAGACCACCAAGAGCGGCATCATTCTGGCGGGCGCCGCAAAAGAAAAACCCCAGTTCGCCTACGTTATAGAAGTCGGCCCCGGCTCGCGCGACGAAAACGGCAAGCTCGTCCCGATGGAAGTCAAAAAGGGCGATAAAGTCATAACCAGCAAATATTCCGGCACCGAGATCAAGCTCGACGGCGAAGAATATATCGTAGTCAGACAAAACGATATTCTTTGCGTGGTAGAATAAACTTACAGGGAGGATCCGCATTATGGCAAAAGAACTCAGACACAATATCGAAGCGAGAGAGGCGTTGATGAAAGGCATCAACACTCTTGCCGATACCGTAAAGATCACGCTCGGCCCCAAGGGCAGGAACGTAGTGCTCGATAAAAAATTCGGCTCGCCGCTCATCACCAACGACGGCGTTACCATAGCAAAAGAGATAGAGCTCGAAGACCCGTTCGAGAATATGGGCGCACGTCTGGTGTGCGAAGTCGCCACCAAGACCAACGACGCCGCCGGCGACGGCACCACCACCGCCACGCTGCTCGCTCAGGCGTTCATCCGCGAAGGCATGAAGAACATAGCCGCCGGCGCCAACCCCATGATAGTCAAAAAGGGAATTCAGAAAGCCGTTGACGAAGCCGTCAAAGCCATTTCCGCTTCCAGCACCGCCGTTCACGGCACCGACGATATCGCACGCATAGGCACCATTTCTTCCGGCGACGCCGAAATAGGCAAGATCATCGCCGAAGCCATGGAAAAAGTCACCGCCGAAGGCGTTATCACGGTCGAAGAATCCAAGACCGCCGAGACCTATTACGATCTCGTCGAAGGTATGCAGTTCGACCGCGGATATATCACTCCGTACATGGTCACCGATACCGAAAAGATGGAAGCCGTGCTCGACGACGCGCTCGTACTCATCACCGATAAAAAGATCTCCAATATCCAGGAGATCCTGCCCGTGCTCGAACAGATCGTTCAGAACGGCAAAAAGCTGCTCATAATCGCCGAAGACGTCGAAGGCGAAGCGCTTTCCACCCTCATAGTCAACCGCCTGCGCGGCACGTTCACCTGCGTTGCGGTCAAAGCTCCCGGCTTCGGCGACAGACGTAAAGAGATGCTTCAGGATATCGCCATCCTCACCGGCGGCACGGTGATCTCTTCCGACCTCGGCTACGAGCTCAAGGAAGCCACGCTCGATATGCTCGGCCGCGCAAAGCAGGTCAAGGTCACCAAAGAAAATACCATCATAGTCGACGGCGCCGGAAATAAGGACGAGATCAAGGCGCGCACCGCGCAGATCAAAGCCGCAATAGAAGTTTCCACCAGCGATTTCGACCGCGAAAAGCTTCAGGAACGCCTTGCCAAGCTCGCGGGCGGCGTAGCCGTCATCAAAGCCGGCGCAGCCACCGAGACCGAGATCAAGGAAAAGAAACTCCGCATAGAAGACGCGCTCAACGCTACCCGCGCCGCTGTTGAAGAAGGCTACGTCGCAGGCGGCGGCGTCGCGCTCATCGACGTCATACCCGAAGTCGAAAAGCTGCTCA
The DNA here is from genome assembly GCA_002310055.1 of Clostridiales bacterium UBA1206. Lineage (GTDB taxonomy): Bacteria > Bacillota > Clostridia > Oscillospirales > CAG-382 > UBA1206. The sequence continues at coordinate 45,644 of DBXS01000033.1, forward strand.
AAGTAACCGAAGGCGACGAAAAGACCGGCGTCAAGATCGTGCTCCGCGCGCTCGAAGAACCCGTCAGACAGATTGCCGAAAACGCCGGCTTCGAAGGCAGCGTGGTGGTCGACAAGGTCAAGAGAGCCAAAAAAGGCACCGGTTTCGACGCTTATAACGAAACGTTCGTCGATATGGTCAAGGCCGGCATAATCGACCCCGCAAAAGTCACCCGCAGCGCGCTGCAGAACGCCGCTTCCATAGCTTCCATGGTGCTCACCACCGAAGCTCTCGTTGCGGATAAGAAAGAAGAGAATCCCGCGCCTAATCCCGCGATGAACGGTATGGGCGGCATGGGCTATTGATGCCGCAGAACGCATTAAAGCGGTGAATTTACGCACCGATTTAAAAAAGGTTTTTACAAAGCTATGCCAATTAAAAAAGGCATAGCTTTCTTTTTTGCTTACCCGTTTTGCGTAAAGAAGGTGCTTGTCTGAAAACTTCGACTGCCGTACGACCGTACGGCGACGCTCGTTTTCAGACAAAATTCCCTCGCTTTACTGCGTTCTGCCTCGTGACGCCGCAGCGTTCGGTTACGCTATCCGGAATGTGGGCGGAAAAGGCGGAAATGACGCCGGAGCGTTGGGTTACGCCCGCCGGAATAAAGGCGGGAAAACGTCTGCAAGGATGTCGGCTGCTCCCGTCTGTACTTTTGTGAATATAGCAGAAACGTCTATTTTTCAGAATCTCGCCGCTCCTTAAATATACTCCCGCGCCGCCGCCGGGCAGAGCGTAGCGAGGGACAGGCGTGGGCGGCGGTGGCGCGGGAGTATGAGAGGGAAGCTGCGGAATTTATGCTATACCCCCTCTTCCTCGCAGCGTTTGTGGGGGTATTCCAAGCGAACATTCAGTTGAAAAACGGCGGATTTTGTGTTATTATCATATATAAGAACGGCAAAGAAGCAAAAATATTTACCGTGACCCAACCTTTTTGCGCTTTTTAGTATCTTATGGGTGAAAGGCGACAAAAGAACAAACAAGTCAAAGAAAGGAAAAAGGATGAAAAACGTTTCCGCAATGAACGACGCAACGCTCGTTGAACTTACTCTTATAGGGAACGATTCGGCTTATGAAGAGCTTGTGAAACGGCATGAAAAAGCGGTCAAAGGCACCGCGTACAAAGTCACCGGAAATGCGTTTTCCGCCGAGGACGCTTCGCAGGACGCCTTTGTTTCGGCGTGGATGAATCTTTCTGCGCTGCGCGATCCTTCGCGGTTCAGACCGTGGGTATGTTCCATAGCAAAAAACTGCGCAAGGAGAGTTGTGGAAAACTATCACGCCGCCATCCCCGATATCAGTCTTTCTTTACTTGAAGACGCCGATCCCGAAAGTATCGATCGCGTCGCTTTTGAAAACGAGCAGAGCGCGTATTCCGATCTTCACGAAGCCGTCGAAGCGCTGGGCGGCAAGATCAGGGAGACCGTAAAGCTCCATTATTTCGAAGGTTTGTCTGTCGCCGAAATAGCCGCAAAACTGTCTCTTCCGGAAGGGACCGTTAAATGGCGGCTGAGCGAAGGGAGAAAACGACTTAGAAAGGGTTACGGTATTATGGAAAAAGAATACGACGAAAACGAGAAAATGGTGCGCAAAGTTATGCGCCAAATCGAACGTCTCAAACTGTGGCGGCTCAAAAACGATCGCTCCGGCTTTGAAGAGGAATTCAAAGAAGTCCTCGCAAGCGCGGAAGCGCTTGAGGATTCAAAAGAAAAGAGCCGCGCGCTTTCGGACGTGCTGATGATGGGATATTGGTGGATCCCGGGAACCAGAAACGACGAAACGCTGGCAAGAATAAAGAAACACGCCGAAGAAAGCCGCAACGACGACGTTATGATGGAAGTACTCGGTGGTGAAGCCGAGAATAAGAGCCCGCAAGAGATCATAGATCTTATAAAAGAAAAACAGATCCCCTACGTACAGGGATTGGGGATGAAGAAAACGCTGGGATATCTGCATTTTTGGCTGGGCGTCAAGCTGTTCGACGTTGGACGTTATGAAGAGGGTATCGAAAGCTATAAAGCGGTGCTATCCGTGCTTGGACCGACTGACGTTTATTACGCCAACGCTATCGCTGCAATACGTATAGAAGAAAAAGTGCGCGAAAAAGGGCTGAGCAGAAACGATGATTCTCTGGCGTTCAGCGCGTGCGGAGACGAATACCGCAGCATAGACGGAAAGCTCTGGTTCTGGCAGGAGCCGGGCTACAGCCGCGGCAGCCTGTGGTCTGCGAGCGAGCCGGGAGTATACTTTGCAAGTCTGTGCGATAGCCTTATTATCGAACCCGAAATGAAGGCGGGCGACGTCAAGACCGCGTCAGACGGCATAACAAAGCTCGTTTGCAAAAGCACAAACGCTGCCGTATCCACTCCTGCCGGAGTTTTTGAAAACTGCAGCGTCTTTGCCGTCAGCGAGAACGAAAAGTTTTTCGAAACGGCGTTTTGTCCGGGCGTGGGTATGGTATATCAAAAGATCACGAACACCATCGTGAACGAGCATTTCCTTAAGAAATATCATATAGAAGGCGGTTCGGGCCTGCTGCCGCTCGCCGCGGGCAACCGTTGGGAATACATCGCAAAAAATGCGTTCATAGCGGGCGAATTCGAAGATATATTGGAAATCACAGGTGCAGAGGACGGCAAGGCGGTCGCCGCTGCGTACGGATTCTCGCATCGCACCGGTTACGATGAGACTGCGTGGGCGGGCAATATGCTTAACGCGCGTCAGAATTACGCCGTGTGCGAAAACGGAAAAGAACGTCTTGTAGATATGAGGGAATGCTTTGCAAAGGCGTTGCCGCTCGCAAAGACCAAACGCGAAAAGACGCATACCCGTATAGCCGCCGGCGTTATGGAACGCATATTGAATACCGATCCCGAGTTCAATCCCGAATACGCCGAATGCGGACGCTGGAATTTCTTCCAAAGACATTTCGCCCGGCGCGAAGACGGCAGGACTGTGATCTGCGAAGATGAACGTATGTTTTCATTTGAATGGAAAAATATGGGCGGCAATATGGGCGAAAACGGCGTGGGGAAACGGCTGCTTTATAATATGCTGTACGGTATCGTTCAGGACGCTGCGGACTGTATGTGGTCGGATAAATGGACGCCCGGATACACGGAAAAACGTGATGTCGCGATTTATAACAACGTCTGCAAGCTCGAGCTCACGGTGCTCGGCGAAGAGCGCGTGGAGACTCCCGCGGGGACTTTTGAAAACTGCCGGCACGTCGTTATGGAGCTGAGCAATTTACCCGCCGGATTGAGTTATCGCTCGGGACGTATGGAATGCTGGTACGCTCCGGGCGTGGGGATCGTAATGTTCAGCCGTCCTTTGAACAACGGCGGTACCGATAACGTGAGCAACGTCTGGTATCTTACGGCGTACGAAGGCACGGGAGACGGATATTTCCCGATCAAAGACGGTCTCTTCCGCCGGTACGAACCAGAATACACCGAAGGCTGGAACGGCAGAGTGGAATATACTTATGTCGAAGACGAAAACGGCGTAGTCATATTCTTTGACCAGCTGGGAACGCAGGACCGCGCCTCGTATGAAGCGGGGCTGAAAACTGAATAAGCAAACGAAAAAGTGCCGGAACCATTACGGGTTCCGGCACTTTTTTTCCGATAACAGTTTATTTCGGCTTTTTCATGGTAAGCGAGATGCGGCCCTTTTGAGTATCCACGGCAAGCACCCAGACGGTGACGATATCGCCGACCTTGAGCACTTCGGACGGATGCTTGATATATCTGTCCGAGATCTGCGTGACGTGAACGAGTCCGTCCTGATGCACGCCTATATCCACGAACGCGCCGAAATCTATGACGTTCCTCACGGTGCCCTTCATTTCCATGCCGGGCTTCAGGTCTTCAATGCCCATGACGTCGGTGCGGAGCATGGGCGGCGGCAGCTCGTCGCGCGGGTCGCGCGCGGGGCGTTCCAGTTCCTTGACAATATCTATCAGCGTGGGTTCGCCTATGCCCAGTTCATTGGCGAGCGCCGAAGTGCCGTCGGTGGAAACGCGTTCCGAAAGTCCGCTTATCCTGCCCTGCGCCACGTCGGAATCGGTATAGGAATAATGCTTTAACAGCGCCTCGGCGGCTTCGTAGCTTTCGGGGTGGACGGCGGTGCGGTCGAGCACGTTCCTGCCGTCGGTCACGCGCAAGAACCCGGCGCACTGTTCAAACGCCTTGGGCCCCAGTTTGGGCACCTTTTTGAGCTGCGCGCGGGATATGAACTTGCCGTTTTCTTCGCGGTAGGCGACGATATTCTTGGCTATGGCGCTGTTTATTCCGGCTATTCGCGCAAGCAGCGGCGCGGACGCGGTGTTGAGGTCGGCGCCCACCGAGTTCACGCAGTCTTCCACCACGCCGTCGAGCGCTTCGCCCAGCTGTTTTTCGGGCATGTCGTGCTGATACTGACCCACGCCTATGGCTTTGGGATCTATCTTCACAAGTTCCGCGAGCGGATCCTGCAGGCGTCTTGCAATAGACACCGCCGAACGCTGAGTGACGTCGAAATCCGGGAATTCCTGCTGCGCAAGCTTGGAAGCCGAATAAACGCTTGCGCCGGCTTCGCTGACCACCATGTACGAAACGCCTTTGGCGTTCATTTCCTTAAGCAGCTCGGCGGTGAACGTCTCGGTCTCGTGCGAGGCGGTGCCGTTGCCTATCGCTATGCAGGTCACGCCGTATTTCTGTATGAAAGTCTTTATCTTCGCTTTGGCTTCGGGTATCCTGTTGTGAGGCGGAACGGGGTAGATGACGCCGGTGTCGAGCACTTTTCCGGTGCCGTCCACCACGGCGACCTTGCATCCGGTGCGGTAGCCCGGGTCGAGTCCTATGGTAACGGCGTTGCGGACCGGCGGCTGCATTAGCAGGTGGCGCGTGTTTTCGGCGAACACCTTTATTGCGTCGGTGCTGGCTTTGTCGGTGAGCTCGTTGCGTATATCGCGCTCTATGGAAGGGAATATGAGGCGGTCATAAGCGTCGTCCGCGGCCCGGAGCACCAGCTGACCGGTCTCGCCGTTGTTCTTCACGTGGATGGAAGCGAGTATGCGCATAGCCATATTGCGGTCGAATTCCACGGTTATTTTAAGGAATTCCTCTTTCTCGCCCCGGTTCATGGCGAGCACGCGGTGGCCGGGGACCTTGTTCAGCTTTTCAACTTTGTCGGCGTACATTCCGTAAACGCCCAGGTCGTCCTTTGCGCCGGCTGAACGTATGCTGCCGTTCTGCATACAGACGTAGCGTATGCGCTTTCTGCCTTCGGCGTCGTCGGAAATCGTTTCGGCGATGATATCCAGAGCGCCCTGCAGCGCGTCCTCCGCGGAAGCCACGCCCTTTTCTTCGTTTGTATACTGCTCGGCGATCTTGAGCACGCCGGTCGTCTTTTCGTCCTGCGCATAGATCAAAAGCGCAAGCGGCTCCAGCCCTTTTTCCTTTGCCACCGAAGCGCGCGTGCGGCGCTTGGGGCGGAACGGGCGGTAGATGTCTTCTATTTCGGTCAGCGTTTCGGCGGCGTCCAGCGCGGCGGAAATCTCGTCGGTCATTTTTTCCTGCTCGGTTATGGAAGCGCGCACCTTTTCGCGCTGTTCGTCGAGCGAACGCAAATACGCCAGCCGCTCGCTCAGGTTGCGCAGAACTTCGTCGTCGAGCGAGCCGGTCATTTCCTTGCGGTAGCGCGCTATGAACGGCACCGTGTTGCCTTCGTCGAGCAGCTTCACCGCCGCTTCGGTCTGACTTTGTCTTATGCGAAGTTCCTGTGTGAGTTTTGCAATAATGTCCATGGTCTGTCTCCGTTTATTTCTTCTTTTTCTTTTTGAAAATCAATGCGCACGCCGCCGCGCATATCGCCGCCGCGGCAGCCGCTATGCCTATGATGAGTCTGGGCTTGCTTCCGCTTTCTTCCGGTGCGGCTGTTTCCTCACTCTGCTCGGGCCCGCTTTCGGCCATGCTTTCTTCGGCAGAGCTTTCTTCGGAGCTTTCCTCGCCCGGATGATTGTAAGCGTACACCATGGCTTCGAGCTCGTCGCACAACGCCTTGAGATGTATGGCGAAGACCCGTTCGCCGGCGAGATACCGTTTTATGGCGCGGATCTTCAGATTGATCTCCGTGTCGCCGCACTGTTCGGCGGCTTCCAGCACCGGCGTATAATCGAAAGCGACCTTGTAGACTTCGAATTCGCTGATGCCGCCGCTGTAATAGGTGTTGTACTGGCTCGCGTACCAGCGCTTGAGCTGGACGTATTTGACGTAACGCGCCCTGACCGGCTTGAATTCCACGGTCTCGGTCACGCGCCGGCCTTCTTCTTTTCCGCTCGCTTCAAAGACTTTTTCAAAGTTTTCGCCGTCTTCCGAAACATATAGCTCGAACGCCTGCACGGATTCGAAATAGTGTATGATTATTTTTGAAATATCGTAAACGTCGGCGAGATCGACGACCATCCACTGGGTATCTTTCGACCTGTCGAACGAAAGGCGCGTGTTCATATCGCCGTCGACCGCCATCGGTTCGTTCAGCCGTCCGTCGTTGACTTCAAGTCCGCTTACCGTGACCTTTTTGCCCAAAGCCACGTTGCTTTCGTAAAGCAGATCGTTGAGCGATCCGCCCTCGGGTGCGAGAGTCAGATTTTCAACAACGCAGTTTTCGCCGCCGATTCTTTCGAGCGGGAGCACGAACGACGAACTGTATTCCGCGGCTTTTCCGCCGGAAGCCAGCACGGGTTCGGAGACCCACTTGCCGTCGACTATCAGCACGGTCGAAGTCCTGTCGCCGTAAAGCCTGATATTGGTCTTTTCGCCCAAAGTCACGCCTCTGTCGAAGATATACGTCACGCCGCCGCGTTCAAAGCTCAGTTTGCCCGCCGCGTTGACGAACAGTTTTCCGTCTTTGCCTTCGGTTATCACGGCGCCTTTTTTGGTCACGGTCACGTCGGCGCTCATATAATACGGCCAGCCGTACGATATCGCTTTGCCTTCTTCGAGAGCTTTCGTCACATCGGCGTCGATCGCGTATTTGCGCCGCGCGGGGTCTGCGTTGCCGCCGCGGACCGATAATTTTTCAAAGCGCGAAATAAAGTTTTTGGCGCTTATCTTCGCGGTCTTGCTTCCGGTCCAGGTCTTTTCCGCCACAAGGCAGACCTGATAGCGGAGCCGGTCGAAAATCTCGAACACCGAAAAACCAGTCGAAGGTCTGACAAGATCGTTCCAAAGCGCAAAGCACGCGCCAAGCAGCTGTTTGTCGTTTTCGGCGACTTTTTTGCCGTTGTAGATGCCAAGGATATTCACGAACCACTTTGAATAAAGGTTGTTAAGATCGAAATAATCGGCGAATCCGTTTCCTCCCGGAACGCAGTAGAGTATGGGCCCGCAGGTGTTTATAATGTCGTAGCCCATATCCCACAGAACTTTGTGGTCCGAAAGTTCCACCGCCCAGTAGTTGCACTGCGAATCGCCCGAAACGGGCGTGCTGCCGTTGAAGCCCTTGCCGCCGAACGAACCCCAGAACCGGGTCGTATACCCGCGCGAACGCAGGTGTTTCATCAGCGCGTCGGTGTAGGCGCGCATCTCCTCGTTGTGGCCGGCGGGGTATTCGTCGGTGCCGAAATGGACCGTGTCGCCTATGAACACGGGCTCTTCGCCGGCGACGTATTCGTCCCACAGATCGCAGACGAATTTCAGCGTTTCGGGCTTGCTTATGTCAAGATGCGAATCGTCGAGCATTAGCTCGGGGACGGCTTTTTTAAAGCATTTGCTGTGCGCCGGAGTGTCTATCTCGGTGACGACGCTCACGCCGTATTCCCGCATGCGAAGCTGATATTCGCGGTAATCCTTTTTGCTGTAATGGTCTTCGGCGGTCAGCCCCGGTACGTCGCTTTCAAGACGGAAATAACCGTTGCCGTCGGACGAGTTGTCGTTTATATGCAGATGTATCTCGTTGAGCTTGAACCACGCAAAGTATTTGGTTATCTCCTCCACGTAATCGAGCGGTATCCAGGTGCGCGCCACGTCTATCATACCCGAGCGCAGTCTGTACTGCGGCACGTCGCGGACGTATCCGCAGGGCATATACCCGTCGTGGTAACAGGACTGTATCAGCGTGATGACGCCGTACAGCAGCGATATCTCTGTCGTGCCGCTTATGATCACGTTCGTTTCGGTCGCTTCAAGCGTATAGCCTTCGCCGCCAAGCGACGTGTCCGAAGAATGCGCAAGCACGATGTCGCCCGTGCGCGCTTCGCCCGCGGCAAAATCCACGCTTATAAACAGCATATCGTCAAAATAGCCGCGGATTATGTCTTTCTTCGCTTCCGAAAGCTCGGCGCCTTCGCTTAGAACGATGCGCGCGCCGTCTTTTACGGTGAACGTTCCTTCTCCGCCGGTCCATTCGGTCACCGCGGGGATGACGTTGGGAGCGGGATTCGCCGTTCCGGCCGCCGAAGCGGGGACGGCGGGCAGGACCGCCGCAAAAAACAGCGAAGACGCGAGCATGAACGCTATATGTTTTTTCATTGCCTTTTTACGCTCCTGAGTATATTTTTATCAATTATACCATAAAAAGCGGCTCTTTGCAAGTTTTTTAACGCTTGGGTGCCGGCGTTTTTTTGCCGTAACGTCTTGATTTATGCGTTCGGGGGTGATATAATAGCACAAAAGATAACGGGGAGGAGTCCCATTATGAGAGAAATAGGCAAATCGCATAAGCTCGACAACGTGTGCTACGATATCCGCGGGCCCGTGATGGACGAGGCGATCCGTATGGAATCCAACGGCATAGATATCCTAAAGCTCAATATCGGCAATCCCGCGCCGTTCGGCTTCAAAGCGCCGGACGAAGTGATAGTCGACTTCATTTACAACCTGCGCGCTTCGGAAGGTTATTCCAATTCCAAAGGGCTGTTTTCGGCGCGCAAAGCCATTATGCAGTACTGCCAGCTCAAGGGCATCCCCAACGTCACGGTCGAGGATATCTACACCGGCAACGGCGAAAGCGAACTCATCACAATGTCTATGCAGGGGCTTCTCGACGACGGCGATGAGATCCTCATCCCTATGCCGGATTACCCGCTGTGGACGGCTTCGGTGGTGCTCGCCGGCGGCAAGGCGGTCCATTACCGCTGCGACGAGGAAAACCACTGGTATCCCGATATCGAAGACATCCGCCGCAAGGTCACGCCGCGCACCAAAGGCATAGTTGTCATCAACCCCAACAACCCCACCGGCGTGGTGTATTCCAAAGAGATACTGCTTCAGATAGTCGATATCGCGCGCGAACACGGGCTCATCCTTTTCGCCGACGAGATCTACGACCGGCTCGTGATGGACAACATAGAATTCACTCCGCTCGCGTCGCTCGCGCCCGATCTGTTCACGGTCTGCTTCAACGGACTTTCCAAATCGCACCGCGTGGCGGGCTTCCGTTCCGGCTGGATGTGCCTCGCCGGCGACAAGACTTACGTGCGCGGATATATCGAAGGCCTCAATCTGCTCGCGGCGATGCGGCTTTGCTCCAACGTTCCGGGGCAGAGCGTCATCCAGACCGCTATCGGCGGCTATCAGTCGAGCGACGAGATGATAAAGCCCGGCGGAAGACTTTTCGAACAGCGCGAATTCATCTGCAAGGCGCTCAATTCCATACCAGGCGTTTCCGCCGTCAAACCCGACGCCGCGTTTTACGTGTTCCCTAAATTCGATACCGAAATGTACGGCATCAAGGACGACCAGGAATTCGTATTCGATCTGCTGCGCGAACAGAAACTGCTCGTGACCGCCGGCACCGGCTTCAACTGGGACAAACCCGACCATCTGCGCATAGTCTACCTTGCGCGCACCGAAACGCTCGAAGAAGCCGTAACGCGGCTCGAGACGTTCTTGAAAGAAAGAAGAAGATAAAAAGCATAAAAAAACAAAGAGGCGGATACCGCCTCTTTGTAAACTCAAAGAGCCGTCTGCCTCTCTGTATCCGTCGTGGGGATCTTACGTTTTGTTTCCGTCACGCGCATCGTTTCCGCATTTTTGGGGAAAATCGCGCGCGGTGCGCAAAAAAACGCATTCCGTATCTGTCTCTGCCGCAAACAGCTCGCCGAACTCTTCGCGCACGTTCCGGGGCGTTCCCGCCCGCAGATCGAATGTGTGCGAAATCGCGCAGTATGCGGTATCGCGGCGCGTAAAGCCGCCGTCATTCAAACGTCTCATCCTAACGATCCTTCCGACGTTCTTATTATCGGCGGACGTTTCATTTTTATACGAGGTAAAAAAATGGTTTATATTGGAATAGATTTCGGCGACAGACGCGTCGGTATCGCCCGCAGCGACGGCGTGCTCGCCACCGCCGTCTGTACGGTAAAAGTCAGCGGGCTTGCCGACGCCGTGAAAAAATGCGCCGAAAAGATAAAAGAGCTCGGCGGCGAAGCCGTGGTGATAGGCCTCCCCCGGAATATGGATTCCACCGAAGGCTTCCGCGCCGAACGCACCCGCCGTTTCGGCGAAGCGCTCGCGCTTTCCACGGGGATCTCGCCCGAGTATTTCGACGAACGGCTCACGACCGTGCGCGCCCACGCGTTTATGAACGACGCCGACCTGGCGCCGAAACGCAAAAAGGGAATGGTCGATTCGCTTTCGGCCGAGATAATTTTGCAGGATTATCTCGATTCGCTCAAGAACAGGCAAATATAAGAATAAAAAGTATCCCGCGCAAGACGTATGAAGTCCTGCGCGGGATTTTGCTTTTTGTTTCGTTTATTTGTTTCCCACTTCGCTGCCGCCCCATTCGACCACGGTGAAGCCGTGACGTTCGGGCGCGGAAAACTCCTGCGGCGGGATATCGACCGGTTCGTCGAGCGGCGTAAACGCCATAAAGACTCTTATGCAGGTATCGGGTTCGGGCGTCACGCACAGCACGGCGTTTTCGGTGTAGGCGTTTGTCTGGAACGATATGAGGTTGTATTCGTTATCCTGCATCAACGGCAGCCAGTAGATAATGAACTCGTTCGCCTCGCGCGCGGAAAGCCCAAGCTTCGGCAGCGTTTCCGCAAGGAACGCCGCGGTGTCTTTCCCCGCCACGCACGCTCCGCGTGTGAAATCGAATACGGCGCCGTATCCAACGCCCTCCCAGTAAAGGGCATAGTATTCGCTTCCGTCGGGGAACACTAGCGTGCCGTCGGGCTTGGCAACAAAGTTTTCCCAGCCGTTTTCGCCGTATTCGGGGTAGGTACAGGTCAGCTTTCCGTTAAGCATGAGTTTTACCGAACAGACCGTTTCTTCGGCGGGATACAGGTAGATAATGGGTTTGTCCATTACCGGCTCGCCTGCCTCGTAATTCGATCTTCTCGCGCTGACGACTTCTTTTATGACGAATTTGCACGTTATTTGATATGCGTTTTCTCTGGTGCCGTAGTCAAAGACTCTTTCTTCGGCGATACAGTATCTGCCGTAAAACTCTATGCGCGCGGTATCGAACTCATTGAACCCCGTAACGCCTTCGACGAACACGTCGTCGCCGACTGTGCCGTTTTCGTCCGAACTCCTAACGTAAAGGTACGTCACGTACAGTGTGCCCGGATCCAATTCCACGCCTTCTCTCAGGCATATATAGTTTTCGGGCACCGGATTCGTCACGGGTTTCGACGGAACGTCGTTCCCGCACGAAACGAGCAGTAAAGAAAAAACGAGTGCTGTCATTAGTATCGCCACCGCAAAAGCGGCTGTCTTGCTGCGATTTGTCATAGCGGTATTCTCCTTTCGCTTTCTGTGGATTGGTTGCTTTTTTGTAAGGTGGATGAAATCTTCCGTCGCGGTGTGGTGTACTGAACGCCGCCCGAAGTGTTTCAGTATCAAAAAATACATAGAACTGAGCACTGCCTTATCATTCGCCAAACCATATTCTTACAACTGCACCATTTCTTTTATCAATTGCAATAGTGCAATCGTAACCTATGACGCCATTTTCATATGCATCACTATCCCAAAATGTTACTATCCATATGCCATCTTCTTCATCATAAAACACGCGCTGTGGGGTAAATTGGCTTGCAGTTTTGCTTTTCTCCATTCCTTCAAAAACAGACACGGCAATATTCAGCGCGACTGTTTGACTTGGAACAACATCTCCGTAATATGTTCCCGTGGGATCGTTCCAATTCTTGTTGTCGTAAATACCGGTTTCATATTCTATCAGTTCATAAGACTCCATTTCAAAAATACTTTCGTCACTATCGTCGTTTCTGCTACATGAAATATTTGAACATATCAAAATGATAATCATACCAAATAAAAGAATTGATTTTTTCATATTTCATAACCTCCTCGTATTATGGATTGGTTGCTTTTTTGTAAGAGGGTAATGCGGCAACCGTATGCATTACCGATAATGCATATGATACCACTTTTTACCCTCTTATACAATTCCGTACCAGTCCATCTGTATGATAATACTGCCGAAAAGCCGAAAAGCGGACAAAAAACAACCGTATTTTTTCAAGTTTCTTCTTCGGTGTCGCTTACTATGGCGACGTATTCTTCGCATATGCGGCGGTAGGTTAGCAGAAATACCGCGATGAACGCGACAGAAAGCAGTATCCTGGGCAAAAGCAGCCACGGGTAAAGAACGGGCATCGCAAAAGCGGCTATGTTCATAAGGGCGTATGCGGTATATAAGATCTCGGCGTACACGAGCGGTTTGAGCGAAGTTTTTTCGCAGCCGAAATCGAAGTGCAATTCGCGCAGCGAATAGCACAGGCGCCGCACGAACAGCACGGAACATACGGCGAACGCCGCGCCCGACGCCGCAAGTACCGCGCTTTCGGTCAACGTACCTACCGTGTCGGTGCTGCCGAACAGTATAAAGCAAACATCCAGCGCCAGCCCCGTCGCCGCGGCGCACAGCGCGTAAGGCGCAAGCGCCTTTTTAAGCACGCGCTTGGCGCGGATGATCGCGTACGCCGATATGAGCGCTCCTAGAAAAGCGGGCAGTACGGGGACGCGTTCGAACCGCACGTCTAACGCGAAAGCCGCGATCCCCACGATCGCGAACACATAGGAAACGCTGAGCTTTTTATCGATGCTCTCGCTCGAACTGCCGGTCACGTATTCGGCGGCTTTAGTCGCCGCAGCGACGAATGCTGCGTCTTTGCGCACCGCGCCGAAATAGCGGCAGATCTCTATATACCACCACACGCCGAGTATGATCGTGATCAGAATGAACAGCGCGGTTGCGTACGGCTTGTAGCTTGCGATATCATTGTAAAGCGGGATATCGTCCACGTCGATGAGGTCCGAAAACAGCACTTTCTGCACCAGAAGCACCGCCGCCTCGGGTATCACGCCCAGCGCCACTTTCACTATAAGGAACAGAAGCGTAAGAAATCTGGCGTTGTTGAGCCGCCCCAGCGCCTCGTAGCCGTCGTAGCGTTCGAGCAGATACTCTGTCCCGCCGAAAAGGTCAGAAGCGAACCTGATGACGAGCAGTATCTCCGCCACGCCGAAGCTGAAAGTCAGAAGCAGCCGCATGCTGTCGTCCGACCCGAGCGAAAGCACGAACGCTGCCGCGCGCGCGAACGAAAGCAGCCCCAGATACGCCGAATATTTCATCGCCGATTCCATACGGTATTCCAGCTTCGCAAGGTCGCTCACGGCGTAGCAGATCAGCGCGTATCCTATAAAATCGGGCAGGATATCGAGCATGGCGAAATAGGGGTTGATAAGGAAAAACAACCCTATAAACAAAAGCGGCGAACGTATTCTGTTTTTGGTCGCGGCAGCGTCGTTCATAAACTCATTCCTTTTCGCGCTTGCGGCGTTTCTGTTCCTCTTTTTCGGCTATGCGGCGCATGGTCTCTTCGTCTTTTTCCATTTGCGAAGCCGTGGTTATCTTGGTATAACAGCCGTACAGGAACCACAGGTTGGTGAATCCTATAAGGTATTTCATGATTATCGTCACGTTGCCCACTATCTGCGCGAACTCCGAACCGGTCGCCCCGCCTTTTACCAGATACGCCGAAATTATGCACAGCGCGTAATAGAATTCGGTAAAAGCCAGCCACGCCAGCGCGTTCATGGCTATCTTCATATCGCCGCCTTCGAGCGCGATATCGCGAACCGAAAGCAGATAGATCAGGTGTATGCAGGCGCCCAGCAGGATATACGCCAGATGTAGCGCGAAATACAGTCCGCCGGTCTTATCCAGCGTTATGACCTTCGCCAGGTCCAGCAGTTCGCATACCGAATACAGCGTGCAAACGGCGCAGAGCGCGCATGAAGCGAAAAAGCTTTTGCGCACCTTGCCCAGCTTGAAAAAGCCCCACGCCAGAAGCGGCCAGCCTATAACGCCCGCGTAGAAAGAATCGAATATTATGAGCAGATATCCGAGCACGCACAGACCGAATCCCATAAATCAGCCGTTTCCTTTCATATCCTTTGCCATACAGCACTTTTTGTATTTGAGCCCGCTGCCGCAGGGGCAGGGATCGTTGGGCCCCACTTTTTTGCGTTTCACCGCGGTGACGGTGACTTTTTTGTCGCCTCCGCCCGCATTCATATTGTCGGCGGCGGTGAGCACCTTCTTGCGTTCCATCGTGCGCCGCGGCGCCACGGTAAGCAGCATACGGACGGTGTCGGTGCGGATGTCGTGGATCATATCGTCGAACATCTGCGAACCGAATATCTTGAATTCCTTCACCGGGTCGCGCTGAGCGTAGGCGTTCAGCCCCACGCCGGTCTCAAGGTCGTCCATCGCGTCTATGTGGTCCATCCACTTGCGGTCGACGTTTTCAAGCAGTATTATGCGCTCTATCTCGCGGAACCGTTCGGGCGTGAATACCGCCTCCTGCGCGGCGTAGCGCTTTTCGGCGCGGGTAATCAGCGTGTCGCGTATCGATTCTGCGGTTATTTTATCCATATCGTCGGGCGTGTAGACAAAGTCGTCCTTGCCGCAGAGTATGCCTAAGAAATACGCCCGCAGTCCGTCGTAGTTCCATTCGTCGGGGACGTCGGAAGCGCAGTATTCCGCCACGGCGCCGTCTATGTAATCCTCGACCATCTTCCAGATCATCGATTTCAGATCCTTGCCGTCGAGCACGTCGCGGCGCTGAGCGTAGATCAGCTCGCGCTGCTGGTTCATAACGTCGTCGTATTCAATAACGCGCTTGCGGCGTTCGAAGTTCATACCTTCAAGCCGTTTCTGCGCCGATTCTATGGAATTGGAAAGCAGTTTGGCGTTTATGGGCTGGTCTTCGGGAAGTCCCAGCACCGACACCACGCCCAGCATTTTGTCCGAACCGAACAGGCGCATAAGGTCGTCCTGCATCGAAAGGTAGAACCGGCTTTCGCCCGGATCGCCCTGACGTCCGGAACGGCCGCGCAGCTGGTTGTCTATGCGGCGGCTTTCGTGGCGCTCGGTGCCGAGTATGAACAGGCCGCCCGCCTCGCGGACTTTGTCCGCCTCGGGCGCGATCTCGGCTTCGAACTGCTTTTCAAGCTCTCTGAAACGGCGGCGGTATTCGAGTATTTCGGGGTTGTCGGTGTGCGAATACGCCGTCGCCTCGTTTATCTGCCATTCTTCAAAGCCTTCGTCGCGCAGTGCGGATTTCGCCATGAACTCGGCGTTGCCGCCCAGCTTGATATCGGTGCCGCGCCCCGCCATATTGGTGGAAATCGTCACCGCGCCGACTTTGCCGGCCTGGGCGATTATCTCGGCTTCTTTTTCGTGGTATTTGGCGTTTAAGACGTTGTGCTTTATGCCTTCTTTTTTGAGCAGCGCCGAGACCACTTCGGATTTTTCGACCGACGCGGTGCCGACCAGCACGGGCTGGCCCTTGGCGTGACATTCTTTGATCTGCTCCATTATGGCGCGATATTTGCCGTTTATGGTCTTGTATACCACGTCGTTGTAGTCTTTGCGTATCATCGGGCGGTTGGTGGGGATCTCCACCACGTCCAGATTGTATATCTCGCGGAACTCGTTTTCTTCGGTGAGCGCCGTGCCGGTCATGCCGGAAAGCTTTTTGTAAAGGCGGAAATAGTTCTGGAACGTTATGGTCGCCTGAGTCTTGTTTTCGCGCTCGACTTTAACGCCTTCTTTGGCTTCTATCGCCTGATGCAGGCCGTTGGAATAGCGTCTGCCGTACATTATGCGGCCGGTGAACGAATCGACTATCAGCACCTGACCGTCCTTGACGATGTAATCCACGTCTTTTTTCATAACGCCATGCGCGCGGATGGCGTTGTTAATGTAGTGCATATACTCCTGATTTTCGGCGTCGCCCAGGTTTTCAAGTCCAAAGTATTTTTCCGCTTTGGCTATGCCGGATTTTGCGAGCACCGCGGTGTGCGCCTTTTCGTCCACCACGTAATCCGCGCCGTAATCGTCGGCACCCTGCTTTTCGTCTATCTCTTTTATGCGGAAACAGCTCATCCTGCGCACGAGCTCGTCGGTCTTTTCGTAAAGCGGATCCGATTCGCTGCCGGCGCCGGATATTATGAGCGGCGTGCGCGCTTCGTCTATGAGTATGGAGTCCACCTCGTCCACTATGGCAAAGACGTGTCCGCGCTGGACCACGCGCTCTTTGTATATCGCCATATTGTCGCGCAGGTAATCGAACCCCATTTCGTTGTTGGTGCCGTAGGTGATGTCGGCGGCGTAGGCGGCTTTGCGCTCCTCGTTCTTCATCCCGTTTACGATGAGCCCGACCGAAAGCCCGAGAAAGTTGTAAAGCTTGCCCATCCATTCGCTGTCGCGCTTGGCGAGATAGTCGTTCACCGTGACTATATGCACGCCGCTGCCGTCAAGAGCGTTGAGATACGCGGGCAGGGTGGCGACCTGCGTTTTGCCTTCGCCGGTCTTCATTTCGGCTATACGCCCCTGATGTATGACTATGCCGCCTATCAGCTGAACGCGGTAATGCCGCGTGCCCAGCACGCGGTCGGCGGTCTCGCGCACGACGGCGAACGCGTCCGGAAGGATATCGTCCTTTGTCTCGCCCGCCTTCAGACGTCCGCGCAGGATATCGGTCTGCGCGCGCAGCTCGTCGTCTGTCATGGCTTTGTATTTATCGGCGAGCGCCTCTATTTTATCCACCACGGGCTCTATCTTTTTTATCTGCCTTTCGCTGTAAGTGCCGAAAACTTTTGAAATGAGTGACATATCTGACCTGCCTTTTTTGCGTATTTCACGCGCACGCGCGCCATAGTTTTCCTATTTTCCTTTATCATAACATATAAAAAGCAAAAAATACATACTTTTTTGTAAAATAAATCCAAAAACGTAAAAAAGAATTGAAAAGTGCGCGCGGATATGGTAAAATACAATGAAATCATATGGAAAGGTGAACGACCTTGGCGGCTTTGAACGTTGTGCTGCTCGAACCCGAAATACCGCAGAACACCGGGAATATCGCACGCACCTGCGTGGCGACTCATTCCGTCCTGCACCTTATACGACCTTTCGGATTCGAGATAACCGATAAAAACCTCAAACGCGCGGGACTCGACTACTGGCAGTATCTCGACGTGCGTTACTATGACGATATCGAGCGTTTCCGCGCCCTCAATCCCGGCGCGGTCTGCCGCTATTTCACCACCAAGGCGCCGACTTGTTATACCGACGCCGAATACCCGGACGGGTGTTATCTTTTCTTCGGCAAAGAGACAAAGGGTCTGCCGGAGGAACTGCTTATGCAAAACATAAAAGACTGCGTGCGCATCCCCATGTTCGGCGAGATACGTTCGCTGAACCTGGCAAATTCGGTCGCCGTGGCTGTCTACGAGGCGCTGCGGAGGAGCGATTTTGCCGGGCTTAAACACGCGGGCAAATTCTCCGCGGGAGGTAACATATTATGAACGGTATCACGGTTGCCGCCGTATCCACGCCGCGCGGCAAGGGCGGAGTCGCTTTGGTCCGCGTAAGCGGCGAGAACGCTTTTGAAATAGCGGACCGCGTGTTCGCGCCTTCTTCGGGTAAAAGGATAACCGAATACAAACCGAATACCGTGGTGCACGGAGTGTTTTCCGGGCCCGACGGCGCGTTCGACGACGGCATGGCGGTACTTTACGCGTCTCCGCGCTCGTTCACCGGCGAAGACACCGCCGAGCTTTGCTGTCACGGCGGCGTGCTCGTAACGCAAAAACTGCTTTCGGCGTGCTTTGCGGCGGGCGCCGTCCCCGCGGGCAGAGGCGAATTCACCCGCCGCGCCTTTATAAACGGCAAGCTTTCGCTTTCCGAAGCCGAAGCCGTAGGCGGACTTATCGACGCCGTTTCCGAAAAACATCTGGGCGTTTCGCTCCTTCAGCTGGGCGGCTCGCTCGCGCAGAAGATAGGCGATATCTATTCGCGCCTCGCGCTGCTCGCGGCTTCCGTCTACGCGTATATAGATTACCCGGACGAAGATATGACCGACGTCGGCGTGCCCGAGATGAAAGAAAAGCTCAAAAGTATACTCGCCGAACTCGAAGAGCTGCGCAAAACTCGCAAATACGGCAAAGCCATAAGCGAAGGCGTAAAAGCTGCGATAATCGGCAGGCCCAACACCGGAAAATCCTCGCTGCTCAATCTGCTTGCGGGCGAGGAACGCGCCATAGTCACCGAGCTCGAAGGCACCACGCGCGACGTGGTCACCGAAAAGATAACCGCCGGCGGAGTGGTGCTTGACCTTTCCGACACCGCCGGAATAAGAGCGAGCGCCGACAGGATCGAAATGCTGGGCGTGGCGCGTTCGCTCGAGCAGATAAACGACGCCGAACTGCTCATACTGGTGCTTGAAAACCGCGTGTGCGGCGCCGATATGGAAGTCATAGACGCAATAAAAAAAGCCGGCAAGACGGGATCCACGATCGCGCTGCTCAACAAGAGCGACCTTGCAATGTGTGAAAAGCCGGGGATTTTCAAATACGAAATAGAATTTTCCGCGCTCACGGGCGACGGCAGGGAAGAGCTCATAAACGCCATAGAAACGCTGTGCGGCGCCGGCGAATGCGGCGACGACGGGGCGATAATAGTTTCGGCGCGTCAGAGCGCCGCGCTCGACAAAGCCGCGCAAAGCGTAAAGGACGCGCTCGTTTCGCTCGAAAACTACACTCAGGATATCGCCGGAATGGATATAGAAAACGCGCTCGCCGCGCTGGGCGAGATCGACGGCAGGGCGGTCACCGAAGAAATAGTCGATTCCATCTTTTCACATTTCTGTGTAGGCAAATAAGAAGGAAAAAACCATTATGAACGAACTCGAATTTGACGTAGCGGTAATAGGCGCAGGTCACGCCGGCATAGAAGCCGCCCTCGCTTCGGCGCGGCTGGGTATGCGCACCGCGGTGTTCACGCTGAATATGGACCTTGTGGGCAATATGCCCTGCAACCCTTCCATCGGCGGAACGGGCAAGGGACATCTGGTCTACGAAATAGACGCGCTCGGCGGCGAAATGGCGCGCGCGGCGGACGAAGTCATGCTTCAGTCGCGCATGCTCAACAGCTCAAAAGGGCCCGCCGTCCATTCGCTGCGCATGCAGGCGGACCGCGTGAAATACCGCAATTATATGAAAAACGTGCTGGAAAACACGCAGAACCTTCTGCTCGTCCAGGCGGAAGTCACGGGTATACTCACCGATGAAAGCGGCGCGATATGCGGCGTAAAGACCGCGTTCGGTATGGAATACGCCGCAAAAGCGGTCATCATCGCTTCCGGCACGTCGCTGGGCGGAAAAATCATAGTGGGCGAGGAATCTTACGCTTCCGGCCCCGATAACACTTTGCCCGCCACGCGCCTCACCGCCGACCTTATCGCCCACGGCGTAAAGATAGTCCGTTTCAAGACGGGCACTCCGCCGCGCGTCCACGCAGACAGTCTCGATTACGGCGAAATGGAGCTGCAGGAGGGCGACGCCGAACCGTATCATTTCACGGCAAACGGCGAAACGCCCAACACCAAAAGCTGTTATATCACATACACCAATCAGACCACGCACGATATCATCCGCGCCAATCTGCACCGCTCGCCGCTGTTCGGCGGCGTCATCAAGGGGACCGGGCCGCGCTACTGCCCTTCGATAGAAGACAAAGTCGTCCGCTTTTCCGATAAGGAACGGCACCAGATATTCGTCGAGCCCATGGGCTCCGACACCAAGGAAATGTACTTGCAGGGGCTGTCTTCCTCCATGCCCGAAGAGGTGCAGAGGCAGATAATCCATTCCATAAAGGGATTGGAACACGCACGCATAATGCGCACCGCCTACGCAATAGAATACGACTGCGCCGATCCTTTGCAGATGGCGCCCACGCTGGAATTCCGCGATATCCCCGGGCTTTACGGCGCCGGGCAGTTCAACGGCTCCTCGGGGTATGAAGAGGCGGCGTCTCAGGGACTCGTGGCGGGCATAAACGCCGCGCTCAAAATAAAAGGCAAAGAACCGCTCATACTTTCGCGCGCGGAATCGTATATAGGCACGCTCATAGACGATCTTGTTACCAAAGGAACCAACGAACCGTACCGCATAATGACCAGCCGCAGCGAATACCGGCTGTATCTGCGGCAGGATAACGCAAAGACGCGCCTCACTCCCAAGGGATACAAAGCGGGACTTGTGAGCGAAGAAGCTTACGCCGTGTTCCTTGCGGAAGAGGAAGCGCTCAAAGCGGAGATCGAACGGCTTTCGCAGCTCACGCTCAAAGCGGGCGAAAAACTCGACGCGCTGCTCGTTTCCAAGGGATACGAGCCCAGCGAAAGCGGCATACGCGCCTCGGAGCTGCTCCGCCGCCCGTATATCACCGTGCGAGATATCTATGCGCTCGAAGGCAGAACGGAATACGACGCGCGCATTGCCGAACGCGCCGAGACCGAGATCAAATACGAAGGATACATAAAAAAGCAGCTCGCCGAAGTCGAACGGTTCGCCAAACTCGAAGAAAAACGGCTCCCGCCGGACATCGATTATTCCACGGTCAAGGGCCTGCGGCTCGAAGCGCAGCAAAAACTCAACAAACTGCGCCCGGAATCCATAGGGCGCGCCTCGCGCATATCGGGCGTTTCGCCCGCCGACGTTTCGGTGCTGCTCATATGGCTTGCGCAGAAAGGAAAACGCGATGTCGATAACTGATATCATCCGCCGCCTTTCGCCCGTTCCCCTTACCGAAGAACAGCTCGGGCTTATGAGCGGCGTCTACGAAAAGCTGGAACAGAAAAACCGCGTTATGAATCTTACCGCCATAACCACCCCCGAAGAAGCCGCCGAGCTGCATTTTGCCGATTCGCTCTACGCGCTCACCGAACCGCGCGTAAAAGGCAGCGTGCTCGACGTGGGCAGCGGCGGCGGATTCCCCGCGTTCCCGGTCGCCATTGCTTCCGGCTGCTTTGTTACCTGTCTCGATTCCACCGCCAAAAAACTGGCGTTCATAAAAGAAACGGCGTATGAGCTCGGTATAGACAATATAGATATCCTGTGCGGCAGGGCGGAAGAGCTTTCGCGGCTCGAAGCACATCGCGAAAAATACGACGCAGTGCTCGCGCGCGGAGTCGCGCGGCTCAACGTGCTTTGCGAATGGTGCCTGCCGTACGTAAAGCCCAACGGCGTGTTCGTCGCGCTCAAGGGCGTTTCCGGCAGGGAAGAGGCCGACGAAGCCGCTAACGCGATCAAGACCTTAGGCGGAAGACTTGCGTATATAAACGAATACACGCTCCCCGCTTCGGGGCATACTCACACGCTCGTGGTCATAGAAAAAGTCGCCCGCACTCCCAAAACGTACCCGCGCCGCAATTCGCTCATAAGCAAAAAGCCATTATAAGGGGTCATCACAATGAAATCGTTCTATATTCGCAACTTTCATTGCTATAAGCTGATAACGGGGATTCTTTCGGCGGTATTCGGGATGCTTTCTCTTGCTTTATATCTGACAAGCGTTGATAAACTGTTTCCGTGGGCTCTCTTGCTGTTCGTTTTGCCATTAACATACTTTTTGTTCGAATGGGTATATGAACAACGACGCTATAAGATATCGAGCGACGGCATTGTTTTCTCTTTCTTCGGCATTCATTATAAGCGCATCCTGTTTGATGAATATCCGGTCATTATAATTACAAATGCAGCCGTAAGTCATTACGGAACTGCTTTTCCTATCCGTGACCGCGCAAGAACAAAAACAAACGGCCACCCCGTATCTTATCCGTACTTTGTCGTTTGTACGGGATTATTTCCGCTAAGCAGGGTGAAACCCGAAATGAACTCTGTGACTGTACACGCTTTGAATTACGCTCAGTCCGAATACATTGGAATCTGCTGGGAAGACGCGCTTGCCGAGGTGATAGATAAGACAGATATCGTTATCAATGTGCAAAGTGATATTTTCGGTAATTATAAGGAGTTTTTCCGAAAGAATCCTGAGCGATTTGCCATTATAAAGGAGGACAATTATGATACTTAGAGTTTCTCATATCAACGGTCCGCGCCTGGCGGACGAGATCGTCGTTTACGAAAATATACCGTCCACCGGTACCAACCCCTACGGCATGGAAGCCGTCGTCGAAGACGGCGTGGTGGTCCGCGTCGGCTCCAACGATAACGCCGTCCCCGCGAACGGATACGTCATATCCGGCCACGGCAAAGGAGCCGAGGCCGTGCGTTCGCTGTGCGCGGGCGCAAAGGCAGCGTTCGACAGAGAAGCGGGAGAAATCGATATTATCATCGACGATTCGTCGCGCATATACGGCGCAAAACAAAAACTCGCCGTCATAAAAGAACGCTTTGAAAAGCTCGTGATGTCGAATCAGAGCTTTTATATCGACCGCGCGGTGAGCGAGATCGACCGCGCCGCCGCCGCTATCGAAAAAGGCGACGTAAAAGCTGCGGAAGAAGCGGCCGAAGAAGCGTATTATCTCACCGCCGAGACCAAAGAAAACGAGATACGCGCCATCTGGCACCGCCCCAAAGAAACGAGTGCGAAACAGGTGGAAGCCACCGTCAGACGGCTCAAAGACGCGGGCTTCAATATGATACTTATCGAAACGAACTACGAGGGTTACGCCAACGCCGCCAAGACGGTCAAGCCGTGGCTGCCGCTCAGAAAAGGGCTTGAAAACGCCGATTGCGATATCATCGAAGAATTCATAAAGCAGGGAAAAAAGCAGGGCGTGCAGATCCACGCGTGGGTGGAGGATTTCTTCTTCGGCGTTCAGGGCGAAGAAAACGCAATGCTCAAGCTGCGCCCCGATCTCATTGCGCGCACGCGCTCGGGCGATATCTACGTCGACGGCTGGGATTGTTTCATATTCCTCAACCCCGCGCTCGACGAAGTTCACGATCTGCTTGCCGATCTCTACCGCGAGATGCTGGAAAAATACGATTTCGACGGAATACAGCTCGATTATATACGCTATCCCGTAATAAAGGATATCGATCATTCCGCCGGCTTTGAAGCACAGACCAAAAAGATGTTCTTCGCCGAAAGCGGCATAGATATCGACAAGATAAACTCGGTCAACGACCCCGAATGGACCGAATTCGTCAACTGGCGCGCTTCCCGCGTCACGTCTTACGTCAAACGCATTGTCGAAATGGTGGCGGATCTCAACGCAAAAGGCAGGAACATAAAGCTTTCCACCGCCGTGTTCGGCGACCCGAACGAAGCGATAAAGCTCAAGTGCCAGAACTGGCTGTACTGGGTAAAACAGCGCTGGCTCGACTATATCTTCCCCATGGCGTACCTTTCCGACGCAAAAGACGTTGAAAAACAGATACGCTTTATGGTGGAACAGTACGGCGAAGCGCCCAACGTTTCGGGCATCTCGCCCATGTACGGGCATCTTCCCGTAATAGAATCGACCAAGCAGGTCGAAGCGTGCCGCCGCGCCGGCGCCGCGGGAGTTGCGTTTTTTGAAACGGTGGCGCTCACCGATATCCAGATAGAAAAACTCAAGGAAGGCGTTTTCCGCAAATGAAAAAGGATCTGCCCAAGACCAACGCCATGCGCGAACTCGAAAAAGCGGGCGTTGCGTACGAACCGCGCTTTTACGATCCCGATATAACGGAAGATTCTTCCACGCTCGGCGAGACCATAGCGCATACCGTGGGGTTCCCGCCCGAACAGGTATTCAAGACTCTGGTGGGCAGAGGCGACAAAAACGGCATAGCCGTGTTCTGCATCCCGGTGTGCGCCGCGCTCGATACCAAGCGGGCAGCGGCAGTCAGCGGGAACAAAAGGTTCGAGCTTCTGGCGGTAAAAGAACTGCTCCCCGCTACGGGATACGTGCGCGGCGGCTGTTCGCCCATTGGTATGCGCAAAAAGTACCCCGTGTATATAGATTCCTCCGCGCTGGGGTACGGAATCATGACGATATCCGCGGGGATGCGCGGCTGTCAGCTGGCGCTCGCGCCGAAAGATCTTTTCGCCGTCACCGGGGCTTCCGCCGCGGAAAACATTTTGAGGTGAGCGTTTTATGAAATGCGCATTCGGCAAGATATCGCTTAAAGGCACGTTCAAAGAGCAGTGGGAATACGGCACCGGACTTTACGGCAGATTTTTGTATCTGCAAAGCGGTTCGGAGCAGGCGCTTATCTGCGCGTTCGACCTCGCCGGCACGTTTCATACCGAAGCGCGCCGCTTTACCGCGCGCGTTTCCGAAATGACAGGCATTCCGCAAAAAAGCATATGGTTTCACGAGCTGCAGATCCACGCCGCCCCGGGCGGAAAAGAACTGTGCGGCGAGCCGATGGATATGATCATTTCGTGTTCCGCCGAAGAAGTCAGAGCCATGTTGTCGCGCGCCGAGGAATGCGAATGTTCCGCGTGCGATATCCATATGGGCACGGAATTCACCATGAACCGCGAACAGTACGTGGAAGGTCTCGGCGGAGTCACTGTCTGGCGCGGGCTCAAATTCGATAAAGACGGCGTCCCGTACACTAACGATCCTTCGGTCATGCTGCTGCGCGGTTACGAACCTAAACTTCATTCGCTCGATTCGCCCGTGTATTTCGATAACGCGGTCGACGAAAAGGCGTATCTGTTCGCGTTCAAAAACAAAGCGGGCAAAACGCTCGGCACGCTCAGCCGGTTCGCGGCGCATCCCGACGTGGCGGTGCTGTTCGAACACAGCGAAAACCCCGACCGCCTTAAAGAATACCGCTACGATTTCGACTGGCCCGGGTATCTGACCGAAATAATGGAACGCGAATTCGGCGCGCCGGGGATGTATATAAACGGCCCGTGCGCCGATCTGGCGGTCAAAAAAGACTGCGTAAACAAAGGCACTTACGTTTCTTCCGCCGCCGAATGCCGGCGTATCGCCGCGCTTATCGGCAAAAAGATGATAAACGAGTTTCGCGGGCGTTCGCGTCCCGTGGATACCAAAGCGGTCTTCAGGACCGAAACGTTTGAAATAAAGCTGCCGGTAAAAGACGATTTTCCACGCTCGCGCGCGGAAGCACGCGACTTCGAAGGGCGCGTCAAATCCGCTCAGGCGGCGCTCGACAAAGCGCTGGAAGAGGGAAGACCGGCGTATGAAATAAAAAAGCTCATAGACGAACGCTGGCGAAAAGGGCATTTCCATTCGATGGTGTTTTCAAGCGGCGGCTATACCGACGAAGAGCTCGCTTCCCGCGAGATACCCGTTCAGGTGACGGCGCTGCGGTTCGGCGGATATCTGTTCGTGGGCGTTCCCGGCGAATCGCTCGTGGATATCACGCTGTGGCTGCGCGGCTCGTTTACCGGCGAAAAGACCGTTCCCGTCGACCAGGTCAACGGCTATTACGATTATCTCGCCACTCCGCGCTCGCTCACGCTCGGCGGCTACACATACTGGTCGAGCTTCGTCTCGCGCGGCGCGATCCCCAAACTCAAACGCGAACTGTACCCGCTGCTGCGGTCGTTTATGAAATAGACTTTGCCCGAAAAGAGGAAACCATACGGAAAAACGCATCTTCACCGTACCCGATATTTATCCGGAATTTACCTGCAAAGCCGAAAAATGCACGCGCAACTGCTGCCTCGGCTGGCACATAACCGTTTCGATGCGCGATTATTTCAAGCTCGTAGGGATGGAATGCGGGCGCGATCTGCGCGAACGGCTCGACCGCTCGCTGCACATATTGCGCGACGCCACTCCCGAACGTTACGCCGAATTTTCGCGCACCTACACCGGCGATTGCCCCATGCTGCGGCCCGACGGACTGTGCATGCTCCAGCGCGAATGCGGCGAGGACGCGCTTTCGGCGGTCTGCCGCTACTATCCTCGCAGTCCGCGCACGCTCCGCGCCGACGAATGCGCGCTTTCGGCCTCGTGCGAGCGCGTGTGCGAGCAGCTCTTTGAAAAAACTGACCGCATGCGGTTCGTCAGAATACCGCTGGAATTCGCTTACGAGCTCCCCAAACGGAGCGACGACATGATAACGCGCTTTTACGTTCCGGTGCGCAAGCTGTTCGTTTCCGCTCTTCAAAACAGAGAATATACGCTTTCCGAACGCCTTGCGTTCTGCGAAAAACTCGCTGCCGTACTGCGCGACGGGTTCGCCGCACGCGGAATAAGCGGGATCGAACGCGCGCTTGAAGAATGCGCTTCGCTTTCCCCCGAACGCGCGGCAGGCGAACGCGATACGAGCGGATTTGAAACCGCCGCATATATGCTTTCGCGGCTTGCGGAACGCTACCCCATAGAGCGTTACGCCGCGGCGTGCGCCGCGAGCGAATACGGGGGAATGGAAAAAGAATTTTTAAAACGCTTTCCCGGATGGGAGATCATGTGCGAGCAGGTGCTCGTCAATCACGTCTTTTACGACGGTTTTCCGTTCTACGGCGACTTGCGGTACGATATCTACCACGCTTTCGCGGCTCTGGCGGCGCTGTACGCGGTGTGGAAAGTATCGTCGGTCTGCTCGCTTGCGGGCGAAGGCGATATAAACGCGCTCGTCGCGCTCACGAGCGAACTGTTCCGCATGGCGGAAAACTCCAATTTTAACATAGCCGCTTTAGCGCTTCTGGCAAACGGCGGCGTGCCCGAAAAAAGCGTAATACTGCCGCTCTGCGCGCTGTGAGCGCCGAGACGAGCACAGGAGGTCATCGTATGAAAACACAAAAACGCGCGCCTTTTATAGTCTTTGAAGGGATCGACGGCAGCGGCAAGACAACGCAGAAAAACCTGCTTTGCCGCCGGCTTTCCGCTATTGGGATACCCGTATACCCCACGCGCGAACCGACCGACGAAAAGATCGGCCGCTTTATACGCAGTATTCTTTCCGGCAACGCCAAAGCCGATAACCGCGTCATAGCGGCGCTGTTCGTCGCCGACCGGCTCGACCACCTGCTTTCCGAAGAATACGGCATGCTCGGCATAGCCCAAAGCGGCAGAGCCGTCATATGCGACAGATATTATTTTTCCTCGTATGCGTATCACAGCGTGGATATGCCTATGGAATGGGTGATGCAAGCCAATTCGGTCGCCGCAGGCATACTGCGCCCCGATATCACTTTGTTTATAGATATCACCCCGGAAAAAGCCATGGAACGAATTCGCAAAAACCGCGAAAGCACCGAGCTTTTCGAAACGTTCGCGCGCCAAACCGCCGTGCGCGGGAATTATCTCAAATCGTTCGAGCTCACCAAGGACGCCGAAAACGTAGTCGTCATCGACGGCGACAGGCCCATCGCGGATATCGCCGACGACGTCTGGAACGCGGTAAAGATATATTTCGAATGATCCGCGCCGCCGCGCCTTTTAAAAGAAAGCGCGGCTTTTTCTTTTTGTAATATCCACAAAAACGCGGTATAAAACTCTGCGTTATGAATAAATCATCACAAAAAACGCGTTTTCCTGAATAATATTGCAATTTCCTCTTGCGTTTTCGGACCGCGCGTGATAATATATATAATACTTAAATTTTTCCGGTGGAGGTAATTCATAATGGCAAAAGAAAATATCAAAAAAATAGTGCTCGCCTATTCGGGCGGGCTCGATACCTCGGTCATCATACCGTGGCTCAAGGAAAATTATAACGATCCCGAAATTATCGCCGTCGCCGGCAACGTCGGTCAGGCGGACGAACTCGAAGGGCTCGAGGCGCGCGCGCTCAAGACCGGCGCTTCCAAGCTTTACGTGGAAGACCTCACCGAAGAATTCGTGGAAGAGGTCATAATCCCCACCGTGCAGGCGGGCGCAAAATACGAAGGGTATCTGCTTGGCACCGCCATGGCGCGCCCCGTGATAGCGCGCAGGCTCGCCGAGATCGCCGTCGCCGAAAAAGCCGACGCCATCTGCCACGGCTGCACCGGAAAGGGAAACGACCAGGTGAGGTTCGAGCTTGCCATAAAGGCGTTCGCCCCCGGTATGAAGATAATCGCTCCCTGGCGCGAATGGGACATCAAGAGCCGCGAGGAAGAGATAGATTACGCCGAATCTCACAACGTCCCGCTCAAGATCAACCGCGAGACCAACTATTCCAAGGATAAAAACCTGTGGCACCTTTCGCACGAAGGTCTCGATCTCGAAGATCCCGGCAACGAGCCGCTTTATCAAAAGAAGGGCTTTTTGGAAATGGGCGTTTCGCCGCAGGACGCGCCCGATACTCCCGCCGAGCTCACGCTGGAATTCGAAAAAGGCCGTCCCGTCGCCCTGAACGGCGAAAAGAAGAGCGCCAAAGAAATAATACTCGAGCTCAACAAGCTGGGCGGCGCCAACGGCATAGGACTTCTGGACCTTGTGGAAAACCGTCTTGTAGGCATGAAGAGCCGCGGCGTGTACGAAACGCCCGGCGGCGCCATACTCTATTTCGCGCACGAATACCTCGAGACGATCACTTTGGATAAAATGACGCAGCATAAAAAAGCCGAGCTTTCGGTATCGTTCGCCGATCTGCTTTACAACGGCCAGTGGTATACGCCTCTGCGCGAGGCGCTTTCGGCTTTCGTCACAAAGACGCAGGAACGCGTTACCGGCAAAGTAAAGTTAAAGCTTTACAAGGGCAATATAATCAAAGCCGGCGTGTGGAGCGACTGGTCGCTCTATTCCGAAGAGATCGCCACCTTCGGCGAAGACGCCGTATACGATCAGAAAGACGCCAACGGATTCATCAACCTGTGGGGACTCCCGGTCTCCACCGTGGCGGCGGTGAACCGCAAAAATTCCAAAAAATAAGAGGTGCAGCTATGGCAAAGATCTGGGCGGGCCGCACGGCGGGCGAAATGAACGCCGCCGCCGACGAGTTCGATTCTTCCATAAAAACCGATAAACGTATGTACCGCCAGGATATCGCGGGTTCCTGCGCGCACGCCGAAATGCTCGCGCACTGCGGTATCATTTCGCAAAGCGAATGCGAAAGCATCGTCGCCGGGCTCAACGGCATACTCGCCGAACTCGAAAGCGGCGCACTCGCGATCGACCCCGCCGCCGAGGACATCCATTCGTTCGTGGAATGCGAGCTGACGAATCGCATCGGCGACGCCGGGAAAAAACTGCACACCGCGCGCAGCCGCAACGACCAGGTCGCGCTCGATATAAAGCTGTATCTGCGCGACGAATGCGATACCGTGCGCGGATATCTCGTTTCGCTTATCGAAGAACTCGCCGCGAAAGCGGAAAAGCATACGAATACCGTAATGCCGGGCTACACTCATCTGCAGCGGGCTCAGCCGGTCTCGTACGCTCATTATCTGCTCGCTTACGCGCAGATGTTCATGCGCGACCTTTTGCGGCTCAAAGACGCGCTCGCGCGGATGGATAAATGCCCGCTCGGCGCCTGCGCGCTCGCCGGAACGGGGTTCGCCATCGACCGCCGTTACAGTGCAAAGCTGCTGGGATTTTCGGCTCCCACCGCCAATTCGCTCGACACGGTCGCCGACCGCGATTTCTGCGTTGAGCTCGCGGCGGTGTTCGCGCTGATCGCCATGCACCTTTCGCGCTTCTGCGAAGAGATCGTGCTCTGGGCGGGCGCCGAATTTGCGTTCGTCACCGTGGGCGAGGGCTTCTCTACCGGATCCAGCATAATGCCGCAAAAAAAGAACCCCGATATCGCCGAACTCATCCGCGGCAAGACCGGGCGCGTTTACGGCGACCTCACCGCGCTGCTCACGCTGCTCAAGGGGCTTCCGCTGGCGTACAACAAGGATATGCAGGAAGACAAAGAGGCGATCTTTGATTCGCTCGATACGGTCAAGCTCTGCCTCGGCGTGTTCATCCCCATGCTGAGCAGCATCGAACCGCAGCCCGCGAATATGCTGGCGGCGGCGCAGAAGGGCTTTATCAACGCCACCGACCTCGCCGACTATCTGGCGAAAAAGGGCGTGCCGTTCCGCACCGCGTACAAGATATGCGGCGAGATCGTGTCGTACTGCGTCAAAAACGGCTGCGTGCTCGAAACGCTTCCGCTTGCGGAATACAAAAAGTTTTCGCCGGTATTCGAAGAAGACCTTTACGCCGATATCGATCTTAAGAACTGTCTCGCCAAGCGCGAAAGCTGCGGCGGTCCGGGTCCTAACAGCGTCAGAGCGCAAATGAAAGAACTGAAAGCGGAACTTGAAAAATACAAATAAAAGCAAAAAACACGAGGCAAGGTAAAAACCTTGCCTCGTTTCTTTGTTTGTAAGGGTATTATTCGTAAACGTCAAGGGCGTCTTTTCTCGAAAGATTGATGCGGCCCTTGTTGTCGACTCCGAGCACCATGATCTTGACGGTGTCGCCGATATTGACCACGTCTTCGACTTTTTCCACGCGTTTCTTATCCAGCTTGGAAATGTGGACGAGCCCTTCCTTGCCGGGAGCGTATTCGACGAACGCGCCGATGGGGATTATGCGGGTGACCTTGCCGGTGTAGATGGCGCCGGGTTCGGGATCCATAACGATGGCGTTGATGATGTCAAGCGCTCTGTAAGCGTTGTCCTTGTTGACAGCGGCGATGAACACGCTGCCGTCGTCTTCGATATCGATCTTTGCTCCGGTGTCGGCGCAGATCTTCTGGATGACTTTGCCGCCGGTGCCGATGACTTCGCGGATCTTTTCGGGATCGATCTTGGTGGAGATCATCTTGGGAGCGTATTCCGAAACGTCGTGTCTGGGCTCGCTTATGCAGGGCAGGATGACGTTGTCGATTATATAGAAGCGGCCTTTCTTGGTGACTTCAAAGGCGTTCTTTATGATCTCGGGGGTAAGACCGTCGATCTTGAGGTCCATCTGGATGGCGGTGATGCCTTTCTTGGTGCCGGCGACTTTGAAGTCCATATCGCCGAAGAAATCTTCCAGACCCTGAATATCTATCATCGTGGCCCAGCCGCCGTCGTCGTCGGTTATAAGACCGCACGAAATGCCCGCGACGGGAGCGCTGATGGGCACGCCGGCGTCCATAAGGGCGAGCGTGGAGCCGCAGACCGAAGCCTGAGAAGTGGAACCGTTGGACGAAACGACTTCGGAAACGAGACGGATCGCGTACGGGAAATCCTCCTGCGCGGGGATAACGGGCTCGAGCGCGCGCTCGGCAAGAGCGCCGTGGCCGATCTCGCGTCTGCCGGGCGAACGGGAGGCTTTTGCTTCGCCTACCGAATAACCGGGCATGTTGTAGTGGTGCATGTATCTCTTGGTCTCTTCTTCGTCTATGCCGTCAAGCAGCTGCGCTTCGCGCAACGGTGCGAGAGTGGCGACCGTTACGACCTGAGTCTGACCTCTGGTGAACATGGCCGAACCGTGAGTTCTGGGCAGCAGGCCGACTTCCGCGGCGAGCGGACGGATCTGGTCCATGCGTCTGCCGTCGACTCTGCGGCGTTCTTCCTTGAGCCAGTGGCGCACGATCTTCTTCTGCAGCTTGTACATGCATTCGTTTATCTGCAGCGTGGAATCGGGATATTCTTCGGCAAGCGCTTCGTAAACTTTTTCGTAAAGCGGCTTGAGGTTGGCGTCGCGAACTTTCTTGTCGTCGGTGTCGAGCGCGAGCTTGACGTCTTCGCCCACAAGGGCTTCGATCTTGTCGAACATATCGTGGTCGATCTCACACGAAGGATACTCGAACTTGGGCTTGCCTATGGCGTCTTTGATGGACTGTATGAATTCCACGAGCGGGATTATCGCCTCGTGGGCTTTCATAATGGCTTCGAACATGGTGTCGTCGTCGACTTCCTTTGCGCCGGCTTCGATCATGACGACCTTTTCACGCGTGCCGGCTACGGTAAGTTCGAGCTCGGACTTTGCGCGCTGTTCGGCGGTGGGGTTGATGACGATCCTGCCGTCGACCAAGCCCACGAACACGCCGCCTATGGGGCCGTTCCAGGGGATATCGGAAATCGAAAGGGCGATGGAAGCGCCTATCATCGCGGCGATCTCGGGCGAGTTATCGGGGTCGACCGACATCACCATAAGCGAAAGCACCACGTCGTTTCTCAGATCCTTGGGGAAGAGAGGACGTATGGGGCGGTCGATGACGCGGCTGGCGAGTATGGCTTTTTCGCTGGGTCTGCCTTCTCTTTTAAGAAAGCTGCCGGGGATCTTGCCCACGGAATAGAGGCGTTCTTCAAAATCGACCGAAAGCGGCAAAAAGTCTATGCCGTCGCGGGGGGCGGCGGAAGCGGTGGCGTTTGCAAGCACCACGGTGTCGCCGTAGCGGACGAGGCAGGAACCGTTGGAAAGCTGGCTTATCTTGCCGGTCTCTATGACGAGCGGTCTGCCTGCGAGGGTATAATTGAATACCTTGTAGTTTTCGAACATTTTTTTCTTCCTTTCTTGTTTTTTGTTATATTATCAAGGAAGGAGCGCGGTTTAACACTTAAACACGGCGCAAAGCAAAAGCGTTCTTTGCGGCATATTTAACTGCTAAACCCGTTGAACTTCCCCGAATTTCTTAAAATTTGCAGGAAATAAGGGCCGCCGAGAAGACCCGGCAGCCCTTGCGGATCATTTTCTTATACCGAGGCGCTCGATGATGGAACGATAACGGGTGATATCGATATCGGTGAGATAAGCAAGGAATTTCTTTCTCTTGCCGACCATCTGATGCAGGCCTCTGCGCGAATGATCGTCTTTGGGGTTGCGCTTGAGATGTTCGGTGAGTTCGCGGATCCTGTAGGTGAGGATAGCGATCTGGACCTCAGGCGAACCGGTGTCGCCTTCGTGAACAGCGTACTCTTTGATGATCTGCTGCTTGAGTTCGGGTGCGAGCATTGTTTTGTTCCTCCTTCTTGTATTATTTACGCAAACGCTAAGCCGCCGGCGGAGGACCGCACGACTGAGCATCGCCTTGCGCGCGTTTTCCGCGCACCAAGCCGTATTATATCACAACGTTTTCGTTTTGTAAATACCTTTTTTATAAAAAATGCGGTTTTTTTGATTTTACCGCAGGGAAAACCCTGCTGCTTTTTAGCGTTTGGTATTGACATAGCATATAAAGACTGTTATAGTATAAATGAAATCTAGGGAAAGTGGACTGGTATGGAATTGTATAAGAGCGTAAAACGTGGTATCATATGCATTATCGGTAATGCATACGGTTGCCGCATTACCTTCTTACAAAAAAGCAACCAATCCAGACAATGAAATTAACCATTTGTCGCAGATCTATCAACTTATTGCAGATAATTGATATATTAGGGAGGAAAGAAAATGAAACGCATTATTTCTGTATTACTCATTATAATCCTTGTGCTTATGATTACCGTCGGATGCGGCAGAGTAAACGAATCAGATGTCAATTCCGATGACGCTGCGTCCGGTCAAACAAAAAGTGAAGACGGTAATAACGGATCCGTTGCGCAAACGGAACCATCTGCCGGCGAGGATAGCAGTACGCCTATCGAAAGCTCGGAAGAAGACAGCGACACGGACGTCTCCACGGATACGGCGCCACAGCACGTAACTGCGGTGCTGCAATATCTTTATTTCGAAGACTATTTGGAAACCGTGACCGACCTTGTAGAAGGCAGGTTCGTTTCTTCGACGCAAGAGGGCGCTCTTATATACTGCATATTCGAGGCGGTGAATGATTTAAGGGGGAACGGCCTGAACGGAACGGTTACGGTCCGGTATAAGCCGGCTGACTGTACGTTTGCAGATGCGAACGGCGAGTTTTCGACCTACGATGCAAAATTCATCGCAGGCACTACGTATCTGCTGCCCCTTATCAGGGCGAC
Organism: Clostridiales bacterium UBA1206; assembly: GCA_002310055.1. Classification (GTDB taxonomy): domain Bacteria; phylum Bacillota; class Clostridia; order Oscillospirales; family CAG-382; genus UBA1206. The sequence goes on from DBXS01000033.1 coordinate 79,754, forward strand.
ATCCGTTTATATCGATGGTGATTCGTATTATTTTTCGGCAGACAGCCTTATTATCCCTGTGCAGGATTACGAACAGTCGGCCGAGTTATACGGAACTCCGCTGCGCGGCCATATAAAAACGCAGGAGGCGATGGAAGCTTTTGATAACGGCGAATTGGCGGGATATATCCTTGAAACGATACGTGATAATCCGCGCGTTTTCGGAACTCCTTATACGGAATCGACCGATATAGCCGAGATCGTCGGTTTTTCCGATCACGTGCTGAAGGTCACCGTGGGCGTAAAGATACAAGACGGCGACAGTGGCGACAGGACGACGTACAAATGCCGGATCGACGAGGTGCTGAAAGGCGATATCGGACCGGACTTGGAGCCCTGGGTAGTATTCCCCGCGGGCAAAGCCGAACAGGGCGGCACATATATCGTCGCCGTTTGCGAAGTCGACTCGCCTACGTTTTTGGTGATGTCGAGCAAAAACAGCGTATTCGACTGCTCGGAATATGATACGTTAAAAGAGATAATAAACAACGAATGACAAATAGCGCATATCAGATCCGCGGCGGAGCAAAACGCTCCGCCGCAACTATTATTCGCCCAAGCGGCGCTTGCGCTTTTTATTTACATTTTTGTCATTGAAATATTTTTTAACTGTGGTATTATATTAGCAAGGATTGCAATATCACGTTTCCGCATATTTTTGGAGAACTGTTCAAATGATAAAGAACGCGTTGAAATTCATAATAGCCGCCGCGATAATGTGCGGCGTGGCGTTCGGCGCCGTTTTTCTGGCGTCTTCGCGCTCGCTGCCGTTTTTGCCCAAAGAGGCGCCCGAATACAGCACCGTGGAAAATTCCGAAGAGACTTCGCCCGAAATTTCCGACGAGCCCTCTTACCCCGAAGAAAGCTCGGCGGAGGAAAGCTCCGGGACCGAAGTATCCGTCGACGAAGCCGCCGCGTTTATAGGCGGAGCCGAAACTTTCTCCCCCGGAAGCTTTGCGCCTCTCGACCGCCGCTATTTGGCGAAAGACGAAAAAGTCGTATATATAAACGCTCCTCTGCCCGCGGAAGAGTCCGCCGTCACGGCGGTGCGGATGGGGTTCGTCTTCCTGGAAGACGGGCGCATATTCGACAGCGCTTTCAACGACATAACCGAGCTCGCCGCGGGGTACGCGTTCATCGGCGCGCGCGACAAAGCGGGACATCCGGTGTTCAAAAAAGGCGATTCGTATTATTATTACAACGGCGAAAACGGCTTTGCGCCTTCGAACTACAACGTCTATTCCGACGCGACGGGATTCGAGTTCGACGTCCCCGTGTATCTGTGCGAGCAGCTTATGCCCATAAAGCGGTATTATGTAAAAAAGAAGAAATATTATAACTTCTACGGCGACGACGGCGACAGCTACGCTTACGGCTGCAAAGAGGTGTTCGCGTTCTATCCGTTCATAGAAAACGGCGTGGAGCGCGGCATCGCCTGCACCATCAAACGCGCGCACAGCGAAGACCGGCTCGTGTTCTATTCCACACGTTTCCGCCACGCCGGCGATTCAATAGACAACACGCTTTCGGATATCTACTATCCGCCCGAATCCCGCGGCATAGAATCCATAGGCTACTTCTATTTCTGCGACGGATATATCCGCGTCCGCGTAAAGAACGGCAAAAACTGGGAAGAACGGCTTATGGATACCGGCTGCAACCTGGCGCGCACGCTGAACGGCTACGTCATCGCGGGCTATTCCGACGGCTGCATACTTTACGAACGCAACGGCAAATACGGCTTTACCACCAATTCGCTCAACTGGATCACCACGCCCGACCTCATCTCGGCGCACCCGTTCACCGAAGGGCTCGCGGTCGTGCAGACCGAGACCGGTTTCGGTATGATCGACACGACCGGCGCTTACGTGCTGCCTCCGGTGTTCGAAAAAGTCACGCCCTGCTCGGGCGGCGTGTTCGCCGCGTATTCTTCCGGCACCGGCTGGAACCTCTTCGCCAAGATCGACATAAATTCGCAGTACGTCCCGCCCGAAGAGATCGAGACCGAATCGACGGAAGAAAGCGATTTTGAATCCGTTGAAGAGAGTTCGGATCCCGAAGAAAGTTTTGAAGAAGAGCAGTGACATATTAACAAATATACGGTAAAATATTATAAATCTGTTAAAATTCGCCCTCCGTGTAAAAAAACGGAGGGCGCGTTTGCTTTTTGGCCAAAATGGTATTGCATTTTTATATAATAGGAATTAAAATAAAAATACCAAAAGCGCGGGACGTGTTTCCGCGCCCGGCGTACGCGAATTTCCGGCGCATATCACAAATTTGAGCGGGGGGTTTACAGTTTGAACAAAAAGAAAGAATGCATCGCAATGCTGCTTGCCGGCGGACAGGGCAGCCGTTTGCGTCTGCTGACCGAAAAGACCGCGAAACCGGCGGTCACCTTCGGCGGCAAATACAAAATAATAGATTTTCCGCTTTCCAACTGCGTCAACTCGGGCATCGACACCGTGGGCGTTATGACCCAGTATCAGCCGCTTATGCTCAACGAATACATAGGCAACGGCCGCGCGTGGGACCTCGACCGCAGCTGGGGAGGTATAACGGTGCTTTCGCCTTATCAGGCGATGACCCATTCCGAATGGTACACCGGTACCGCCAACGCCATCTACCAGAACCTGCGCTTTATCAAACGCTATTCGCCCGATTACGTGCTCATCCTTTCGGGCGACCATATCTATAAGATGGATTACGACGCAATGCTCGCCTTCCACAAAAAGTCGCAGGCGGACTGCACCATAGCGGTGCTCGACGTCCCCAAGGAAGAGACCTACCGGTTCGGCATAATGTCCGCGGACGAGACCGGCAGGATCTATAAGTTCGAAGAAAAACCCAAGGTGTCCGATTCCACCACCGCCAGCATGGGAGTGTATATCTTCACCACCGAAAAACTCATTTCGTATCTCGAAGCCGACGCGGCGGACGAAACGAGCGACAACGATTTCGGCAAAAACATCATACCCAAGGCGCTCGCCGACGGCGAACGGCTCTTTGCTTATCCGTTCACCGGGTACTGGAAAGACGTGGGGACCGTGGATTCGCTTTGGGAATCCAATATGGACCTTTTGGGCAGCCGACCCAAGTTCGACCTCAACGACAGGTCGTGGCGCATCTATTCGCGCAACTACGCCGATCCGCCTCATTATATGGGCGGCAACGCGGTGGTCTGCAATTCGCTGATCACCGAAGGCTGCGAGATATTCGGCACCGTCGAAAACAGCGTGCTTTCCAGCAACGTGCGCGTCGAACCCGGCGCCTGCGTGCGCGACAGCGTCATAATGTCGGGCGTGCGCATCTGCCGCGGAGCCACGGTCAATTACAGCGTTATAGATTCCGACACCGTCGTCGGAGCGCGCTCCACCGTGGGCGTAAACCGCGAGATCTCAAAGGGCATCACCCTCGTGGGCGGCGAACTCAACATCCCGGAACGCTCGACGATCCCGGATAACACCGACGTGAACGAAGAATACATTGAAAATATCCTGAAAGCGAGGTCGTGACGCAATGGCAAACGTAGTAGGGCTCATATTTTCCAATATCCACGATAAAAACGTCCCGGAGCTGACCAAGCTCCGCACCATGGCGTCGGTGCCTTTCGGCTGCCGTTACCGGCTCATAGATTTTACGCTTTCAAATATGGTCCACAGCGGCATCGAGCACGTGGGCGTAATAACCCATTACAATTATCAGTCCCTTATGGACCATCTCGGCTCGGGCAAATCGTGGGACCTCGCGCGCCGTTCGGGCGGCATACAGATCCTGCCCCCGTTCATCACGGCGTTCGCAAACCCCGGCGCGTCGCTTTATTCCACGCGGCTCGAAGCGCTCAGGAACAGCATTTCGTTCATCAGCGGCTGCACCGAGGATTACGTGGTCTTGAGCGACTGCGACGTAATATGCAATATCGATCTGGGCGATATGATAGACGCCCATATCGCGTCGCGCGCGGATGCCACTATGATGATAAAGAAGACATTCTTGACCGGCGACGTCAGCGGAGTCTACGTCACCGAAAGCGACGAAAACGACCGCCTCACTTCCGTAAAGGAATTCACGGAACGCGGCGGCGGCTTCCGCGACGTCTGCACCAATATCTGGGTGATGAACCGCCGCTTTCTCGAAAACGCGGTGCTCGACGCCGAAGCGCACGGCTACACCGCTTTCATAAAGGATATCATCCAGCGCAATCTCGAAAACTGCAGCGTCAACGTCTACCGGCACGAAGGCTATTTCGCCACCGTGGATTCCATGCAGTCGTATTATATGTGCAGTATGGACCTGCTCAACGAGGACGTGCGGCACGAGCTGTTCGGCAACCCAAGCAGACCGGTGTTCACCAAGGTGCGCAATTCGCCGCCCGCGGTATATTCCGAAGGCGCCGCGGTGCATAATTCGCTTATCGCCGACGGCTGCGTCATCAACGGAAAAGTCGAAAACTCCATCCTGTTCCGCGGCGTGCGCGTGGGCAGGAACACTCATGTCAAAAACTGCATCCTTATGCAGGATACCATCGTCGGCGAAAACTGCACGCTCAACGCCGTCATCACCGACAAAAACGCCGTCATTCGCGACGGCAGGAACCTTTCCGGCTACGAAACGCTGCCGTTTTACATATCCAAATTCGCTCAGGTCTGAGAAAAGCGGAGGAAGATACTATGAAGAAGATCCTTTTTGTCGCTTCGGAATGCGTGCCGTTCGCGTCTTCCGGCGGCCTCGGCGACGTCATCGGCTCGCTGCCCGCCGCGCTCAAAAAAGAATACGGCGAAAAAGCCGATATCCGCGTTATGATACCGCTTTATTCGCAGATAGGCGAGACCTACCGCGAAAAAATGGAATTCCTGTGCCATTTCGACGTCCCGCTCGCGTGGCGGCGTCAGTACTGCGGCGTGCTTTCGCTCGTCAAAGACGGCATAACCTATTATTTTCTGGATAACGAATACTATTTCAAGCGCCGGTCGCTGTACGGCAGTTTCGACGACGGCGAACGCTACGCGTTCTTCTGCCGCGCCGCGCTCGAATCGCTCCAGCGCATAGATTTTATGCCGGATATCCTCCATGCGCACGACTGGCAGTCGGCGCTCGCCGTGGTGTATCTCAAATACAAATACGGTCTCGTGCCCGAATACTGCGGCATAAAGACCGTGTTCACCATCCACAACATACAGTATCAGGGAATATACGACAAAGCCATACTCGGCGACGTGTTCGATATTCCCAATTCCGACGAAGCCGTGCTGGAATACGACGGCTGCATAAACCTTATGAAAGGCGCTATAGTCTGCGCCGACAGGATCACCACCGTATCGCCCACCTACGCCAAAGAGATCCTTTCGCCGCAGTTTTCACACGGGCTGCATTACGTGCTCGAACAGAACAAGGGCAAGATAATCGGAATACTCAACGGCATAGACACTTCGTACTATAACCCCGCGTCCGATACCGAGCTGTACGCCAATTATTCCGCGCGCAGCTTAAAAGGCAAGCGCGCCGACAAAGAAGAGCTGCAAAAGCTTATGGGGCTGCCCGCCGATCCGGATATTCCGGTGCTGGCGGTGATATCGCGCCTCGTCGACCACAAGGGCATAGACCTCATCACGCTCGCCGCCGACGACATACTGCAAAAGGAAGTCCAGCTGATAGTGCTCGGCACCGGCGACAGCTATTACGAACAGTTCTTCGCCTGCCTTGCCGAAAGATATCCGCGCAAAGCGGCGGTGCGGTTCGCGTTCGACAAAGCGCTTGCCAAAAAGATCTACGCCGGCGCCGATATCTTCCTTATGCCTTCGCGCAGCGAACCCTGCGGGCTCGCGCAGATGATCGCTTCGCGCTACGGAACGGTGCCGCTCGTCCGCGAGACCGGCGGTTTATACGATTCCATCCGCGACGTCGGCTGCCCCGGCGGCGGCAACGGATACACGTTCGCGCCCTATTCGGTGTGGGAACTGTATCAGGCGGTCGGGCGCGCACTCGAAGGGTATTCCCGCAAGGAAAGCTGGGAGGTCCTTGTAAAGACCGTTATGAAATGGGATTTTTCGTGGAAAAAATCGGCCAGGCAGTATATAAAACAGGTCTACGGCTTATAATTTTACATTCTATTTTTCAGGAGCAGTTATGAATTCTACCGCAAAAGAGATCCGCAACGCGATCACCGACAAAATATCGCGCTACTTCGCGGTCACGCCCGCCGAGGCGACCGCCGAACAGGTTTACAAAGCGACCGTGCTCACGGTCCGCGACAGACTTGCCGCTAAAAACAAGGCCTTCCGCGACGAATCCCGCAATCGCAAAAAGGTCTACTATATGTGTATGGAGTTCCTTCTCGGTCCGTCGCTGAGGATGAACATATTCAATTTAGGGCTCACCGAAGTTTACAGCCAGGTGCTTTCGGAAATGGGCTTTTCGCTCGAAAACATCTGCGAAATGGAACAGGATCCGGGGCTTGGCAACGGCGGTCTCGGCAGACTCGCCGCCTGCTTTATGGATTCGCTCGCCACTATGCAGTATCAGGCGCGCGGCTTTTCCATTTGCTACGAATACGGGCTTTTCAAACAGAAGATAGTCGACGGCGAGCAGCTCGAGCTGCCCGATATCTGGCTGCCTTCGGGCGAGGCGTGGCTGGTGCCGCGCCAGGACAGATCGGTAAGAGTGCGTTTCGGCGGCAGGATCGAGGAAAACTGGAACAACGGCAGACTCGAGATCACCTACCGCGATTACGACGAAGTCGAAGCCGTGCCTTACGATATGTTCGTTTCGGGCTATCATTCCAAAGCCGTGGCGCCGCTCAGACTTTGGAAAGCCAAGGGCATAAAGAACTTCAATATGGAAGCCTTTTCGCAGGGGCAGTATCTCAAAGCGGTGGAAGACAACACCATAGCCGAAACGCTCACCCGCGTGCTGTATCCCGCCGATAACCACCACGAAGGCAAACTGCTGCGATTGAGCCAGCAGTACCTGCTCGTTTCGGCGTCTTTGCAGAACATACTGCTCGCGCATATCGAGCAGTACAAGACGCTCGACAACCTGCCCGAAAAAGTCGCCATCCACATAAACGACACCCATCCGGCGCTCGTCATCCCCGAACTTATGCGCCTGCTCGTGGACGTGCACAACTATTCGTGGGAAGACGCCTGGCGTATGACCGTCGCCACGGTCTCCTACACCAATCACACCGTGCTCCCCGAGGCGCTCGAATGCTGGAACGAGGACCTCTTCAGGTTCAAGCTACCGCGCATATATATGATAATCAAAGAGATCAACCGCCGTTTCTGCGCCGAAGCGTGGGAAAAATTCCCAGGAAACTGGGATAAGATCGACCGTATGTCGGTGCTCAGCCACGGTCAGGTGCGTATGGCGAACCTTTCGGTCATCGGTTCGCATAAGGTAAACGGCGTTTCAAAACTGCATTCCGATATTCTCAAAAACACCGTGTTCCGCGATTTCAACGACGCGTTCCCCGGCAAGATCATCAACGTGACGAACGGCATAGCGCACAGAAGATGGCTCTGCCTTTCCAACCCGCGCCTCAGCGCGCTGCTCGACGAATGTATCGGCACCGGTTACCGCACCGACGCGTCGCAGCTCGAAAAATTCGTCCCGTTCGCCGACGATCCTTCCGTGCGCGAACGCCTGGCGCAGATAAAGCGCGCCAACAAAGAGGATTTCGCCGCCTTTATCCGCCGCACCACCGGCGAGATCATCGATCCCGCGTCGATGTTCGACGTCCAGGTCAAGCGTCTGCACGAATATAAGCGCCAGCTCATGAACGCGCTTTATATCGCGTCGCTGTACGTCAGTCTCAAACGCGACCCGTCGCTCGACGTCACACCCAAGACCTTCATCTTCGGCGCCAAAGCCGCGCCCGGTTATTATATCGCCAAGGATATCATCCGCTTCATCTGCTATCTCGCCGCGGATATCAACAAAAACCCGCTCACGCGCGATAAACTCAAGGTCATATTCCTCGAAAACTACTGCGTGTCGCTCGCCGAACGGCTCATGCCCGCCGCCGAGCTCAGCGAGCAGATATCGCTCGCGGGCAAAGAGGCTTCCGGCACCGGGAATATGAAATTTATGATCAACGGCGCGCTCACGCTCGGCACGCTCGACGGCGCCAACGTCGAAATGGCGGAAGCCGTCGGCCGCGACAACATCTTCATTTTCGGCCACACCGCCCCCGAAGTCGACGAGCTCTGGAAGAAAGGCTATTCTTCCGCAAGCTATTACAATTCCAACCCCGATCTCAAAGCCGCGATCGATTCGCTGCAGGCGGGCTACAACGGCCGTTCGTTCAGCGATATAGCCAATTATCTGCTTTATTCCTACGGCGTTTCGGATCCGTATATGTGCCTCGCCGATTTCGCATACTTCACCGAAGCGCACCGCGCCGCCGACCGCAAGTACGCCGACCCCGACGCGTGGTACCGCTCTTCCGCGATCAATATCGCAAAATCGGGCTGCTTTTCTTCCGACCGCAGCATAAAGGAATACGCCGAAAACATCTGGGGAATGGACAAAGACAATGGTTGATCTTCCGGTCCGCTTCATATCGGGCGGCGCGGAGACGCGTTCGCTCGTCAAATATTCGGGCAGCGATTTTTGCGCGGTCGTCGAAGGCGCAGATACCGTGGGTCTGGCGCTGCTTTACGAAAACGTGCGCGTGCACGAATCCGCCTGCCGCGGCGAAAGCATCGCTTTTCCCCCGCTCGAAGCCGGCGTGTATACCTTTGTGCTTTCGGCGAACGGCAGGGTAGTGACGCACGACCGCGTGGTCTACTACGCCGAAAAATATCCGCTCATAACTCCGCCTAAAGGTATAATATACCATATCTTCGTCGACCGCTTCGCGCGCGGCGGCGACGTCCCCGTGAGGAGCGACGCCGTGATGAACGACGACTGGTACGGCGGCGTGCCGCAGTACGCCGAATATCCGGGCATGCCCGTGGAAAACAATATGTTTTTCGGCGGAACGCTTTACGGCGTGGCGGAAAAGCTCGATTATCTGCTTTCGCTCGGGTGCGAATGGCTTTACCTGAGCCCCATATTCACCGCCTATTCCAACCACAAATACGACACCGCCGATTTTATGTCGGTCGACCCGATGTTCGGCGGCGACGCCGCGCTGAAGCACCTCATAAAAGAATGCCACTCGCGCGGGATAAAACTCATACTCGACGGCGTGTTCAATCACGTCGGCGACAGGTCGGTGTATTTCGACAGGCTCGGCCGGTACGGCGGGGCCTATGTGAATGAAAACTCGCCTTACCGCGAATGGTTCGATATCCGCCCCGACGGCAGCTACGACTGCTGGTGGGGACTTACCAACGTGCCCAAGATACGCAAAGTGCGCTCCTACCGCGACTTTATCTGCAAGACCGTCATCCCGCATTATATGGCGATGGGAGTCGACGGCTGGCGGCTCGACGTGGTGGACGAATACAGCAACGATTTTCTGGAAGAGATCACCCGCGCCGCCAAAACGTGCGACCCCGAAGCCGTCATCATAGGCGAAGTGTGGGAAGACGTCACCGACAAGGTGGCGTACAGCGAACGCAAAAAGTATTTCTGCGGCGCCTGGCTCGATTCGGCTATGAACTACCCGGTCAGGAACGCCATACTCGAATATTTCGCAAATCACGACGCGTCTCCGCTCAAAGCGGTGATCGAAACTCAGACCGCGCATTATCCGCGCCGCTCGCTTCTGTGCCTTATGAATATGCTCGGCACGCACGACACCGAACGCGTGCTCACGCTGCTCGGCGGTCAGAGTTCCGAAGGCAAAAGCGGCTCCGAACTCGCCGCCATGCGTCTTGCGCCCCAAGACCGCGAACGCGCGGTAAAGCTTATCAAAGCGGCGTTCTGGCTGCTGTTCTGCCTGCCCGGCGTGCCGTCGGTCTATTACGGCGACGAAGCGGGGCTTGAAGGCGGCAGGGATCCGTTCGACCGCCTGCCTTTCCCGTGGGGGAAAGAAGACGAAGGCATACTGAGTACCGTCCGCGCCGCCGCGAGAGTCAGGCGCGAAAACGAATGTCTCGTCACGGGCGATACCGAGGTGACCCAGTGCAACGACGGCTTCATCGTCATAAAGCGCACGCTCGGCAAAGAGCGCGTAGTCTGCGTGTGCAATATGTCGCTTGAATACGATTATAAAGTCGACCCGGCGCTCGTTCCGCTGAACGGCGCGCCGCACGTGCTTTTCCCCGGCGAGACCGGAGTATATAAGGAGACGGCAAAATGAAAGAACAAATGATTTCCGATCTGCGCGCGCTCGGCGTGCGCGAGGGCGATTCGCTGCTCGTGCATACCGCGTTTTCCAAGCTCGGCAAAAACGTCGACCCCGCCGAAGTCATAGACGCCCTGCGCACGGCGCTCGGCGAAAAAGGCACGCTGGTGCTGCCCGCGCTTTCGTGGGCGAACGTCACCGCCGCAAACCCCGTGTTCGACGTAAACGCCACGCCGGTCTGCGTGGGTTTCCTGCCGGAATATTTCCGCCGTCTTCCGGGCGTGAAACGCTCGGTCCACCCCACCCATTCGTGCTGCGCGATAGGGTATAAAGCCGGGTATTATCTGGAGTCGCACCAGGCGGATATCACTCCGGTGGGCCCGAATTCGCCGTTTTCCAAGCTCGCGCGCGACGGCGGCAAGATCCTGTTTCTGGGGTGCGGCACCACGCCCAACACCTCGATGCACGGAATAGAAGAGCTCGTGGTTCCGGATTATCTTTACGGCGACGATATCGTCTACACGATCACCGACAACGAAGGCAGGACGTATACCAAAAAGTATCACACTCACGGCTTCGCCCGCACCGCTCAGCGTTACGAGCGCGCCGAAGAACTGCTTTCGCCGGGCGAGATTTCGCGCGGCAAGGTGCTTCAGGCGGAATGCACGCTTATGTACGCGCCCGCGCTTTGGCACAAGGCGGCGGAGGCGCTGCGCCGCGATCCGCACTGCATGGTGGATATTTACTGAAAACGCGGCGGATCTATTCTAAAAAATTTTACAATTTTTGCAAAAAATATTGACAAATCCAAAAACGTGTTATATAATGCCTATTTGTAAAGGCAGAATTTCCGGCGGTGTGATATGCGTAAAACTAACAACTCCAATCCTTATGAACAAACCGCCGAATACGAACTTATCCTTGCGGCAAGGAACAACGACGACTCGGCTTTCGAGACCTTGTATAAACGTTACATCCCGCTTGTAAACGGGTGCGTTTCGTCCTTTCAGGTCCCCCCTTCCGAACGCGACGACCTTTTTCAGGAAGGTATGATCGGGCTTCTGAAAGCGATCCGCACATACGACAATACCTCTTCCGCATTCCAGACCTATGCCTCGCTTTGCGTAAAGCGCAGTATGATCAGCGCCTTGCGCAAGTATAACCGCGCAAACCGTTTGGTATATTCGGCAGAAGTACCGGATCATATCCCCGCCCCGCACGACGCGGCCGCCGGCGACAGATACCGGGACGAAGACAGACAGCGCATAATGAGCTTTGTAAACGAGCTTTCACCTTTTGAAAAGAAAACGTTTTCCCTGTATATTTCGGGTATGAAGTATTCTTCTATGGCCGAAAAACTGGGCTGTTCTGTCAAAAGCGTAGATAACGCAATAACTCGAATAAAATCCAAGATCAAAAAGTTCAAGGCGCGGTAATACGCCCCTAACAAGGGTTTATTATAAAATTTTCAAGTGAGGTACCTCAAACATGTTCGAAGACAAGACATTGGTTTGCAAAGAATGCGGTAAAGAATTCGTTTTCACCGCAGGCGAACAGGAATTCTACGCAGCTCGCGGCTTCCAGAACGAACCGCAGAGATGCAAAGAATGCAGAGCGGCAAGAAAGAACGCTGCTAAAGCTCCGCGCGAGATGTTCACCGGCGTTTGCGCTAAATGCGGCAAAGAAGCTACCGTTCCTTTCCAGCCCACCACTGACAGACCTATTTACTGCAGTGAATGCTTCGCAGCTATGAAGCAGAACTAAGGCGTAAAGGCAAACGACAAACAATGACTACAAAAAGAGCGCTTTGATCAAGCGCTCTTTTTGCGTTTATATCTTGCGCGTTTATTGACAAACGCGCCCCTTTTGTGCTATAATCCACTAAAAGAAGGCGGTGAAACAATGAAAGGTTCGCAAATCGTCGTCGAGTGCCTCAAAAGCCACGGCGTAACGCATATATTCGGTTACCCCGGCGGAAGCGTGCTTCCGGTCTATGACGCGCTGATCGGCTCCGGCATAACGCATATACTTTCCTCGCACGAGCAGTTCGCCTGCCACGCGGCGGACGGCTACGCCCGCGCAACGGGAAAAGCCGGCGTGGTGCTCGCCACCAGCGGACCTGGCGCCACCAATCTGGTCACGGGCATCGCCAACGCGTATATGGATTCCATCCCGCTCGTCGCGATAACCGGCAACGTAAAGCTTTCGCTCTTGGGGCACGACGCGTTCCAGGAAATAGATATCACCGGCGTCACAATGCCTGTCACCAAACACAATTTCATAGTCAAATCCGCGTCCGAGCTCGCAAGCGCCTTAAAGCGCGCGTTCCTCATAGCGAATTCGGGGCGCAAAGGACCGGTGCTGGTCGATATACCCACCGATATATTCGATACCGAAACTCAGGAATGCGACGTGACGCCGCTCCCCGCGCGCGAATACCATCCGTCCGCGGAAGAGATCGAAAACGCCGTAAACGCGGTCAACGCCTGCAAGTACCCGTTCATCTGCGCGGGCGGGGGAGTCATAGCTTCCGAAAGTTCAGACGAACTTTTTGCGCTGGCTCACCGCATAAACAGTCCGGTCGCCGTGACCGCTATGGGCAAGGGCGCGTTCCCCGCGCACGATACGCTCTACGCCGGAGTCGTGGGTATGAACCTTGGCGAACAGGCAAAGCGCGCGCTCAAAAAGTGCGACCTGTTTATTGCAATGGGCATACGTTTTTCCGAACGTCTTATGAAAAACGTGGTCTCGTTCGCGCCGAATGCAAAGATACTGCATATGGATATCGACGCCGCCGAGACCGGAAAGAACGCCGAATATCACACCCGCGTGGTGGGCGATATGAAAGAGACGCTCAAATCGCTTCTTCCGCGCGTAAATGAAAAGCCTTACAAGGGCTTTGAGGGCGGAAAACCGCCGGCGGAAGGCTTTTTCGGCGTTATCGAACGCCACCGCCGCGGCGTTATCGTCACCACCGAAGTCGGCCTGCATCAGATCGAGGCGGTCAACCGCATAGGCACCGAACAGCCGCGCACCTTCATAACCAGCGGCGGGCTCGGGACTATGGGTTTCGGGCTCCCAGCCGCTATAGGAGCGTCTGTCGGCACCGGCAAGCGGGTGATCAACGTCGCCGGCGACGGCAGTTTCAATATGAATATGCAGGAACTTTCCACCGCCGCGCGTTACGGACTCCCCGTGACTCAGGTTGTCGTGTACAACGGTTCGTTGGGCATGATAGAAAAATGGCAGAACGAGCAGTACGGCGGCAGGATATTCCAGACCAAACTGCCGCGTATAGAATATTCCGCGCTGTCGCGCGCTTTCGGCGTGCCGTACGCGCACGCGTCGACCGAAAAAGAACTCGATAACGCGCTGTCCGACGCGGAGACGGGGTCCGGTCCGTATCTTATCGTGTGGGAGGGGCAGATATGAAAACGCGCATCTTTTCGGCGTTCGTCAACAACAACTCGGGCGTTCTCACGCGCATTTCCGGTCTGTTCGCGCGGCGCGGCTACAACATAAAAAGCCTCACCGTCGGCGAGACGACCGATCCGCGCGTTTCGCGCATGACCATTGAATGCCTGGGCGACGACCGCACTTTCGAGCAGATCGAAAGCCAGCTCGGCAAGGTCGAAGACGTCATAAGCGTCGCCATGCTTGATCCCGAACGCACCGTGTGCCGCGAGCTTTTCCTTATAAGCGTGCGCGGCGGCGCGTTACCTCAGCGCGAAGAGGATCATCTGGATTACCGCGTCGTTTCTCAAAGCGCTTCCGGCGCGGTCTACGAGCTGTGCGGCACGGGCGAAGACCTCGGGCGCTTTTGCTCGATGTTCCCCGGCGCCAAGTTCGATATCGCCCGTACCGGCATAACCGCGGTAGAAAAGTAAGAGGTGGAACTATGAAGATCCTTATGCTCGGCAACAGTTTTACTTACTGCAACGATCTCGATAAAATGCTCGCCGAAAGGCTGAACGCCTGCGTCGTGCGCAACGTGCGCGGCGGCGCGCGGCTTTCGGAACAGCTCAACCCCGCGACGGAGCTCGGCGCAAACGCCAAAAAACTTTTTGAAGAAAAATGGGATTACGTCGTGCTGCAGGAAATGTCCCGCGGGCCCGTGACCGAAAAAGAAAGCTTTATGCAAAGCGTAAAAGAGCTGTCGTCGCGCGCAAGGGAATGCGGCGCAAAGCCGCTGCTCTACGCAACCTGGGCGTACCGCGAAGGCAGCGAAAAGCTTGCGTCCACCGGGCTCGGGTATAAAGAAATGACGCTGGCGCTGCACGATTCGTATCACGAAGCCGCCGCGGCTAACGGCTGCCTTGTCGCCGACGTGGGCGACGCGTTCTACGAGATGCGCGAAAAAGCGGACGAGCTTTTTGTTGAAGACGATTATCACCCCGGCGTATACGGATCCGGCCTCGCCGCCGACGTCATCGCCGCGGTCATCAGAGAAGATGTGAAAAATGGCTAACATACTCGATTACATAGAATGGCGCGGCGATCTGCCCATAAAAGACGTCCCGCTAAGCGAAGCCGACGCGTTGGTGTTTTCACGCGCGGCGTATATGCCGCTCGAAGGTCTGCTCGGCGAATCCGACGGTCCTGTCCCGCTGGGCGAGCTTTATACCGCGCTCGCCGAACAGTTCGCAAGCGGCGAAAAACAGCAGCTTATCGAAGGCGACGAAAAACTCTGCCGCCTTATGGCGCGCGCCCCGCGCTACGCGAATATCGGCGCCGCGCACTACGTCAATATCGTCGACGAATTTTCGGAAAAGCAGTTTTCGGCGGTGACTTTCGTGCTGCCGGACGGCATCTGCGTGGCGTTCCGCGGTACCGACGGCACGGTTTTGGGCTGGAAAGAAGACTTCAATATGGCGTTTTCGGACGTCGTCCCCGCGCAGATGGACGCGGTGAAATATCTCGAACGTTCCGCGCACGTGTTCGACGGGAGCATCCGCGTGACCGGACATTCCAAAGGCGGAAATCTTGCTATCTACGCTTCGGCGTTCTGCGACCCCGAGACCAAGCAGCGTATCATAGCGGTGCGCAGCCACGACGGGCCGGGGTTTTCGGATAAGATCGCCAACACCGAAGAATATATGCAGACTATGCCGCTGGTGCGCACGTTCCTGCCGCAGTCTTCGGTGATAGGTATGCTTATGGTCCACCGCGAAGAGACCGTCATAGTAAAAAGCACCGAGCACGCGCTTATGCAGCACGACCTTTACAGCTGGTGCGTGCGGCGCGGAGGTTTCGAGCGGGTGGAAGAGCTCACCGATATGAGCCGTTTCGTCGACGACACGCTAAAGCGCTGGGTATGCGAAATGCCAGTCGCCGAGCGCGGCAAGATGGTCGAAGCCGTGTTCAAGGTGATAGGCACCGGCGGCACCTCCGCCATCAAAGACATTATGGCGGGCACACACAGCATAACTATGGTGCGCGCCTATGCGGCGCTCGATCCGGAATCCAAACGCGTGGTCTCGGACGGACTCAGGATACTTCGCGAATGCGCTTCCGCCGCAGAAGCGCGCAGAAAGGCTTCCAAAGCGGCAAAGGTATAAAAAAACGGTCACGAACGGTTCTGTTCGCGACCTTTTCGTTTTATTTTATCTCGGTATATATCATCCCGCGCTCGCCTCTGTCGGAACGCATCAGCGCCGCGTGCGGCGATACCGTCACCGCTTTGGGCGGCGTTACCGCGGGGATGATATCGCGGTCGGGTCTGCGCAGCAGGGTGATGTGCGGCGAAAACGGCTTTTTGTCGAACGGCACGCCCGCTTTTTCCAGTTCCGCCCTTATTTTCGCCGCGTAAGCGTACATTTCACGGCTCGCCTTTACGCCGACCCACCATACGCCGTTAAATTTGCCCACGCCCGCAAGCTCTATCGCAAATTCCGGTTCGCCGCAGGATCTGAGTATACGCAGTATCTTTTCGGGATGATCGTATTCGCCTGTAAAGGCAAGCGTAAGGTGAATATTCGCGCGCGAGGTGTAATTTCCGCGCACTCCCGCTTCTTTGAGCGCCGCCTGCGTTTTGCACACCGCGTCAACGGTTTCTTTGTCCGGGATAAGAGCTATAAAGAGCCGCATACCGTTTTCACCCCTTTCTTTTTTAAGCTTTTTACCATTATAACACGGCGTTTGCGCTTTTTCAAGCGCGGAACGTACAAAAAACGTCCGCGCACGCGCTATTGACATTTTACGCCAAAAGTAGTATCATATTATCAATAACAGACGCACGCGCACCATTTGCGCGGAACGAATCGAACGGAGGTATACGTATGAAAAGAACCGTATCTGTGTTTGCGGCGCTGATCATCGCGCTTGCGCTGCCGTTTTCGGCGCTCGCGCACTATGCGTTGCTCGACGACGTCGATCCCGGCGTCATCACCGGCGTGACGCTGACCGGCGTGGTCGCGCCCGCGACCGGCGAACAGCCCAGCTACAACGTGGTGATCCCCGCGGGGTCCGACTATATCGTAGACTACAGCCGCGACGGCGACGGGTCTTATATCAAGAACGGCGTGCAGTGGAGCCGCCAGGGCGAACCCGTTCCGTTTGACGGGACTTTCGGACCCGGCGCCGAATACACCGTGCGCGTCTTCCTTAAAGCCAAGACCGGCAAGACCTTTGCCGATCCGTCCGCCATCTCCGCTTCGGTCAACGGAGGATCCGCCGAAGCGGGCAGGGATTCGGACGGCGGCGAAATGATATACGTCACGTACACGTTCCCGCAGACTGCCGGCGTGCAGAAGACCGAGATTGTTTCGGTCGTTTTCACAGGGTCCGTAGGTTACGGCACTCCGCTCGGGCCCACGACTATCGTGACCTCTTCGGACGGGATACTGACGGCTTCCGTGCACTGGCTTTCGGGTACGGAAGAACTCGAATCCGGCACGCCGGCGGTCAACGGCACTTATACTGTAAGGATCGAAGCGTTCACCGACGGCGAGCATGAATTCACGGCCCAAACCGTATTTCAGGCGCTCGGCTCGGGCGGCGCGCCCTGTCAGGTCGCCGAGGACGGCTCTTCCGCCGTCTATATCGCCGAATTCACCGTCGCGTGCGACCATTCCGGAAACACCGACGGCTATATCATCGACGACGAACAGCACGTGCTCGTCTGCTCGGTCTGCGGCGAGACCGTCACGAGCGGCGCGCACGAATTCGACGGCGGAGTCGATAACGGCGCCGAAACGGTGTATACCTGCACCGTGTGCGGCTACCATTACTCGGTCCCGCACGGAAGCACCGGGAATATAAACGTCGACCTGCCTGCGTTCCACGCCGGCGACAAATACCGCGATATCGCCGATTCCGTCATCGTAAGTTTTGAAAACGGTTCGCCCAAGAACGTGTTATTCACGTTCACCGCCGGCGAAGATACCGAAGTCGTGATCTTCAACTGCGCGTCCGGCAATTATATGCTTCCGGGCGGCGGCGACGTCGACGAAGCGCTCGAAAAAACTGTCGAACCGTACGCCGATTTCGAACTCACGCTGGAAATCGAACCCGGGCTTATTGCTCAGGCCTCTGATGTCACCGTCACCGGCGGGCCCGAGCCCGAAATTTCCATATCCGAAAACGGCAATATAGTCATTCATCTCGATTACGGCGCGTTTTCGACCGTGATATCACAGATCGGATTTTCCGTTTCGCCCGATATCACCATGGGGCAGAAACCTTCGTCCGCTGCTTCGGTTTCCACCGACGGCGTGAGCGTCGACAAAGTGGAATGGTACAAGAACGGCGAGCCCTGGAGCGCCGACGAAAAGGCGGTCTGCGCGGACGAATACGTTGTTAAAGTAACGCTTTCGGCGGATAACGGACTTTCCTTCGCGCCCGACCTCACCGTTTCGCCAAGCGCGCTTAACGTCACGGTCTCCGGAAATACCGTAACGGTCGAATATTCCTTCGGCGGCGTCGACCACAATTTCGGCAGATGGCAGACCATCACTTCCGCCAAGGAAGGCGTCGAGGGCAAAAAGATGCGCAAATGCTCCGTCTGCGGCGCGGTCGAATATATGACCGTCCCTGCGCTCGAGCACACGCACAAATACGTTCAGAAATCTTCTGCCGAAGGCCATTGGACCGAATGCTCCTGCGGCGATAAGACCGAAATACTCGCGCACGAATGGGGCGAATGGAACGTCGTTACCGAAAGCGATATCGGCGTCGAAGGCGAAAGGGAACACGTCTGCACGGTCTGCGGCTACAAGGAAAGCGAAGTCATCCCCGCGCTCGATCCTCCGCACGTACACATCTACGGCCTGGAATACGACGAACAGTATCACTGGGGCAGGTGCGAATGCGGCGACCTCACAGATAAGGAAGAGCACGAATTCGACGAAGACGGCAAGTGCGCGATGTGCGGCTACGTCAGGCAGCAGCCGGCTGAAATTTCCGAAGAAGAATCTTCGGCGGATATTTCCGAACCCGTAACGGAAGAAAGTATTGCCGAATCGTCGGCCGAAACGGTATCGGAACCCGAGATGGTCGATAAATCCGGCAAAGTCGGGCTCATCATAGCCGCCGTGTTCATAGTGACCGCAGGCGCCGGAGTTGCGCTGTGGCTGTTTATGAAAAAGAAAAACGCCGGCAAAGCGTAATACATAAAACAAAAATCCCGCCGGAGCCAGCGCTCCGGCGGTTTTCTTTCGGTCTTTATTTGACTTTCAGCGTAAAGTTCGGGTTGTTTTCGGCGGCGTCGCAGAAGCATTTGAGCATCTCGCAGCCGTAACCGCCCAGCGCGTTGAGCATAACGTCGGCGTTTTTGAGCACCACGTTGGCGGGGCGTTCGGTCAGCAGATCGTACAGCGCGTCCAGATTGCGCCCGAAATATTCGGGGAACTGCATCACCTGGGAAATATGGTCGTACGCCTCTTCGCGCGTTTTCATCCTTTTGCCGTTGAGCAGATATGCGTTCATTTACGTCCCTCCTTAATAGAGCTGAGTGTAGGACTCATAGTGGTCTTCGGTATAATAGATGAGCCCGTCGTTGGAAAACACTATGCGTTTGGCGCCGCGGCTGCCGCCGTCATAGTCGATATCGCATTCATACCATTTGCGGCCGTCTTTCTTGGGGAGCAGACCTTCGCGGTTGCTGAAAACGTCGCCGCCTATTGATTTGCCCGGCGCGTAGTCCCAAAGCGGACCGCCTTCCCAGCCCAGCTCCTGAGCCTTGGCTTTGGTTATGAAATTCTGCGGCAGCTTGCCGTAGGTGTGGATATAGAGCGCCACCTCGTCTTTAGAGGTATAGACTCCGTTTTCGTCTATGCCCGACGATATGTCGGATTGCGAATTCGTACCGCCGTTCGAAACGGGTTCGGAATTCGTTTCGGTCTGCCCCTGCGACGCTTCGCCGAACAGACCGCTTATAAGCTCGCCCAGCGATTTGCCGGTCAGCTTGGGTATGACGAGCACTGCAACGATGATGAGTACCGCCGCGATCATCGCGATAAGCGACTTGTTTTTCATTAGCTTTTTCATTTTTTCACACTCCGTATTTGCTTGTTCGGCCTCATTCGGCCGTAATAAGATCTTTAACTATTTCGGCTGCCATCAAAAGCCCCGCGGCTCCGGGAACGAACGCCGCAGACCCCGGCGTCGACCGCCGCACGCCGTCTTTCACTTCAAAGCGCGGGATCACCGGCGGCTCTTTGGAATACACGACTTTCAAACGTTTTATGCCCGCCTTGCGGCATTCGGCGCGCATAACTTTCGCCAGCGGGCATACCGAGGTTTTAAAGATATCCGCGGCCTCGAACGCCGAAGGGTCCAGCTTGTTTCCGGCGCCCATACAGGAAATGACTTTGACTCCCGCGTCCTGCGCCGCGCGCACTATCGCTATCTTCGCGGCGACGGTGTCCACCGCGTCCGCGACGTAGTCGTACTTTGAAAAATCAAAGTCGCTTGCGTTTTCGGGCAAAAAGAAGACGTTGTGCACGCGCACTTTGCAGTTCGGGTTGATATCGGCTATGCGTTC
Source organism: Clostridiales bacterium UBA1206 (assembly GCA_002310055.1). Taxonomy (GTDB): domain Bacteria; phylum Bacillota; class Clostridia; order Oscillospirales; family CAG-382; genus UBA1206. Next base: position 100,009 of record DBXS01000033.1, read on the forward strand.
GCGCGCGGCTTCGGTCTTGAGCTTTCCCACCGTCGAATCCAACGCTACGATCTGGCGGTTGACGTTGGAGACCGACACCACGTCGCTGTCGATAAGATCCAGCGCGCCGACTCCCGACCGCGCGAGCGCTTCCGCGATATATCCGCCCACGCCGCCTATTCCGAATATTGCCACGCGCACCGACGCGAGTTTGTCAAGCGCTTCTTCGCCCAATAGCATCGCGGTGCGGCAAAACCGTTCGTCCATTTCGCTCTTCCTTCTTTTGGTTTTTATTATTATACCATCATATCCCGCGCAATGTCAATGTTTTTTAGCAAAACGCCGCATCATCGCGCGCGCTTTTTTCATAAGTCTTGACAAAAGCACGCGTTACGTGATATAATCAGCGTGCAGGCAGAAAAAGACCGGACGGCGGCCGTTTGCATTTTCTTTTTATGTGAACACGCGCCGTTTTGCTTTTTGATATGCGCGCAGAATACCGGGTTTTACGGGGCGGAAACGTGTTAAAACTTAAATATCTCGAGCCAAATGAATACGACGAAAACGACGTTTCCGTTTCGGTGATGGCGGCGCGCTATGAAGGCAAATGGATCTTTTGCCGCGATAAAGAGCGCACGTCGTGGGAACTCCCCGGCGGCCACCGCGAAGCGGGCGAGACGCCGCTTATGACCGCGCGCCGCGAGCTTTACGAAGAGACCGGCGCAACGGAGGCGGAAATCGTCCCGGTCAGCGCGTTTTCCATAACCACCGACAAAGGGACCGACTACGCGGTGCTCTACCTCGCGTACATCAAAGAGATGGGCGACATACCCGAAACCAGCGAAGTCGGCGAAAAGCGCGGCTTTTCGGTCATCCCGTCCGACCTTACATATCCGCTCATCCATTACGACCTTTTCAATTACGCCCAGCGCTGGCTCAATTTCAGGACCGTAGCTAATACCGAGCTCGCCGTTTTCGGCGCCGACAAGATGCCCAAACGTTATGGCAAAACGCCGTTCGAGCGGCTGGGCGAAGACGAGTATTTCGCTTCCGTCCACGTCTGGATCCGCCGCAGCAAAGGCGATTATCTTCTGCTTCGGCGTTCCGAAAACGCCGGATATCCCGGCTTGTGGTGCTGCGTCACGGGGCTCGTCAAAAAAGGCGAAAACAGCCTTTCCGCCGCGGTGCGCTCGGCAAAGGAAAAGACCGGGATCTCGCTCGTGCCCGAATTCGGCAGATGCGTGCTCAGCTTTACGGATTCGAGCACTCACGCCGATATCTGGCTTTGGGTGTGCGACACTGAAAAAGAAGATCTTGTGATAAACAGCCGCGATACCGTGCGCGCGGATTTCGGCACCAAGTGCGATATCCTCGTATTCGAACGGGCGGGCGAGCTCGTGCCGTTCCCGTATTTGCGCGACTTTTTGAACGTTTCGGACCGTCTGTTTTATATGTGATACGGGGTGTGAAAGTGAAGAACAAAAAAACCGTAATAACAGCCGCCGTCTGCATAGCGGTGATCGCGGGCATATTCGTGCTGGCGTTCGCCGGCTCGGGCGGAAGTATCAAAGTGGTGTTCCCGTCGCTCGGTAAAGCCGATTGCGCCATACTTTACGAAGACGGCGCCTGCGTGGTCATCGATTGCGGCAACAAAGGCGACGGCAAGGGCGTCGCCGATCTGTGCGCGTCGCTCGGCGCCGAAAAGATCGACTGCCTAATAATAACGCATTTTGATAAAGACCATATCGGCGGCGCCGCCAAGCTGCTCACGTCGATACATGTCGCCAAAGTCTACGAGCCCGACTACGACGACAGCGAGGTCGACATAAACGAATATTCGCTTTACCGGCTGGCGCTGGAAAACGCCGTCGCCGAAGGCACCGAGCTCATCAAACTCGGCAGCGACGAAAAGATCGCCGTAGGCGGAATGGAACTCACTCTTATGCCGCCTCACAAGAGCTACGACAAGAGTATCGATAACAACAGCTCGCTCGTCGTTCTTGTTTCGGCTTACGGCAAAAGGCTGCTTTTCGCCGGCGATATCGAAAAACAGCGCATAGACGATATGCTCGCGGAATACGACCTGAAGTGCGACTTTCTCAAAATGCCGCATCACGGCGAATACGGCAAAAGCGTTTCCAACCTCATAAAAGCGTGCTCGCCGTCGGCGGCGGTCGTCACCTGCGAAAACAGGGAAGAGCTCGACCCTTCGCTGGAAAACGCGCTCGCTTCTGCGGGCGTGAACGTGTATTACACCGATACGGGCAAAACGCTTTATTTCACCTGCCGCAAAAACGGCATCGATCATAACGAAGAATAAAAAACCACGGACCGGAACTGCTGTTCCGGTCCGCTTTTTGCTTATGTGATCTTTTAGCTTAAAGTCTTTTCGATCTCGCTTTCGGCTGTTTCAACTTTATCGTCGACAGTCGCGTCGTCGGTTTCGAGATTGGTGATGTTGTCGTGCGCGGCGCAGGATTTGCAAAGTCTGGTGCGGCCGGCGGCTATAGCCTGTTCGACGGTGCCGCTGGTTAGGGTGTCGGAGTGGTTGAGGTGCGAGCAATCCGGGTCGGTGTGATACACGTGGCCGAAAGGCGACCAGTAAACGGTCTCGTCACCCAGAGTGTTGATCGCTTCTTCTTTCTTTTCCTGCGAAACGGGGTTGAAATCATAGCTGCAGACGCCGGCTATGAGCAGAGCGACTATCGCCACCACGGTGGCTATCGCCTTGGTGCGCTTGTCGTTGTTCTTGCTCGAAAGCATAATGATTATGAACGGTACGAACGCCGCGACGCTCACGATCACGCCCAGGTTATTCCAGAGCCAGAACTTGACTTTGTTCTTTTCGCTTGCGGGACTGATGTGGTTGGCTTTTTTCCAGAGCAGCGAACCGATCACCACGCAGATGAGGTCGAGCACGAGGAAAATGATGAGTTGCCACAGTGAAGGCATAAAGTGGAACGAGAATTTGCCCAGCGCAACGAGTATCGCCAGCACTTCGAACGCGAACGCGAGCACCCACAGCACTATCGCTCCTATGCGGTAGCCTACGGAACTGCCGGTGGGGGCCGTCTCTTTGATCTTCTTTTTGCCGGTGACTTCTTCGCCGGTGGAAGCCGAAATGATTTTCTTCTTTTTGATCTCTGCCATTTGGATACACCTTTCTGTTATTATTTGGTCCGTCGATTGATTATATAATATTTTTCTTCAATTTGCAAGTATATTCTGCAAAAAACGGTCATTTGCCGAAAAAATCGGGAATAAAGCTTTCGCTCGCCGTGCCTTTTTGCTGTATATAGGCGTTTTCCACACCGATAGATAGCGCGTAGCCGACCACCCGGTCGTATTCCAGAGTGGTGAGTCTGCGGTTTATCTCGGGGTAAGATTCAAGCCCTATCGGCGTGAACTGGTTCATTATGGATATCTGTATCGCGTTCCCGTAGGTCTTGTGAAGGTATTCTATCACGCGCTTGGAATCTTCCGTATGCCCGGGCAGGATAAGATGCCGCACTATCACGCCCGAACGCATCGTCCCGTCTTCCGCGTAGACGCGCGACGGATGTTCGCGCACCATTTCTTCAAGCGCTTCCTTGGCTTTTTCGGGGTAGTCGCGGCAGGCGGAATAGCGAAACGCGAGTTCGTTTGACATATATTTGAAATCCGTCAGGTAAATATCTATATACTTTGCCGCATCTTTCAGCGTCTGCGGCAGTACGTAGCCCGAACAGTTGTAAACGACCGGGATAACAAGCCCCTGCTTTTTCGCCTCTTCCAGCGCCGCGCAGATCTGCGGAGCGAAATGGTCGGGGGTCACCAGATTTATGTTGTGCGCGCCTTCGTTTTGCAGCGAAAGAAACAGTGCGGCGAGCGAACGGGTATCGTATTCTTTGCCCGTCTCCGCGCGCGATATCGCCCTGTTCTGGCAATAGACGCATTTGAGCTGACAGCCGGCGAAAAACACGCAGCCCGAACCGCGCGTGCCCGAAATACAGGGCTCTTCCCAGCAGTGCAGCATATGATGCGCCACCACGGCGTTTTCGCCGCAGCCGCAGTATCCTTTGCCCGCCGCGCGGTCGACTCCGCAGCGGCGCGGACACAGTTCGCATTTCACAGCGTTCTTCCCCCTTTCTTGTAGATATTATAATATAAAAACGCGCAATAATCAAGGCGGTACTTGAAAAGTCCGGCGGAATGTGTTATAATGACTAAAACCATCCTATAAAGGAGTTTTGATATTATGAAAAAAACAGTATGTCTGTTCCTTGCGGTAATGCTGCTTCTCGTTTCGTTCGTCGCTTGCAAGGGCGACGAAAACAAGCCTTCGGATAAAACCGAATCCAATACTTCGGGCGTTTCCGACGTTTCTGCTCCCGACCAGTCCGCAGATACGGGCTCGGAAGAAGTTTCGGAAGATTACGTCTACGGCAAGGATATCCCCGTAAAGGATCTGGGCGGCAGAGTCATCCGCGTCCTTTCCATCAACTGGGCGGCAAACAGCACGTCTATGACCTATAACGGCGATATCATCCAGCGCGACACCTACGACGAACTCACCGCCGACGTGCTCGACAGGACCAAATGCGAAGTCAGGCAGAATATCGAAACGCGCTACAACTGCGTTATAGAAGGCGTGTTCGATTCCAATAACTTTGCAAGCGTCATCTACAATCAGGTCCAGGCGCCTTCCGAAAATTCCTACGACATAGTGCTCAATTCGTTCGGCGGCGCGGCTCAGGCCACGCTCACCGGCGTTTACGTCGATATGAACGATATCCCCACCATCGATCTCAGCAACCCCTGGTGGGACCAGAACGCCGTGCACGACCTTTCAATAGGCAACCGCGTCTATTTCACCGCCGGCGATATCAACACGTTCGATAACGACGGCACGTTCATAATGTTCTTCAACAAAAAAGTGCTTGAAGACAACTGCCCGGGCGTCAACCTTTACGACCTCGTCAAAAATAACGAATGGACGCTCGACAAAATGTACGAGCTCGCCAAGATGGTCACCCACGAATCCGACGGCGTCGACGGGCTCGACGAATTCGACACCTGGGGTTTCGGCACCGAAGTCTATAACGCGCTGCTCCACGTCATAGCCTCCGGCGTGCATCTCGCCGAAAAAGACGCCGACGATATCCCCGTGCTTTCCTACGACACGGCGCGGTTCTACGACGTGCTCACCGACGTTTACGCCATCTACAACGACGAAGGCACCGTAATGGTCGCCAACGCCGGCAAATTCGACAGCAAGTATTCCAACGTGTGGGAAGCCACCATCATCAAGGCGTTCCGCGAAGAGCGCGAGCTGTTCTATATGGGCGGCATGTTCAACATCGTCGGTTTCCGCGACGTGGAGCATATAGGGTATCTGCCCGTTCCCAAGTATACCGCCGACCAGGACAGATATTATCATTTCGTTTCCACCGGCAACGCCTCCTGTCTGGCGCTCCCCGCGGTATCCGATAACTACGACGACCTAGGGCTCGTCATCGAAGCGCTCGCCGCCGAATCCAAGAACCTGGTGACTCCGGTCTATTACGACAAATGCTTAAAAGGCAAAGACGCCGACACCGAAGACGACGAGGATATGCTCGACATCATCTTCGAATCGCGCTGCTTCGACCTGGGCGCCATCTACAACTGGGGCGGCATATACAGCGAGATCGCCAAGCTCAGATCCGACGATATGAAATCGCGTTTCGAATCCATCGCCGGCAAGATCCAGGACGCGATGGAAGCCGATATCGACACCATACTGATGTTCGATTATTGATATATATCAATACAATAAAAGCGCCTGTCACACAGGCGCTTTTTCTTTTTCTATATCCGTTTTCTTGTCGAAAGCGTTGATCCAGCCCGAAAATCTGTAATAGAAAAAGTAAATGACCGAACTTATGAACCAGGTTATGGGGTACGCCGCGAACAGCAGGACTATGTTGTGGTCGATCTTCATCGCCACGGTGATATAGACGATGCGCAGCACGCACCAGACCGCAAGCATTATCAGCATCGGCACGAACGCCTTGCCCGCGCCGCGGCAGA
>DBXS01000021.1:0-1263 GCA_002310055.1 Clostridiales bacterium UBA1206
GGTATTAAGGACGTCATACAAAGTGTCGGTCATATATACACCGTTTACCGAAACGCAGTGCTCAGAGTTAAGACCGTACACGTTGTTTTTCGATCGGCCTATTTCTGAAGTCTGATAAATGACGTTATCGAAAACCTGCCATGCGTAAGCTGATGGCTCAGGGGCGAGGATTTCGGAGGATTCTTCGCTTATCTCGTGATAATTGCTTTCTTCCGCGCTTTCTTCAACATACGAGTATTGCATGCTGCTTTCGGCAGAAGGCTGCGCGCCGCTTTCGCTTGGCACAGTGTCTGCAGGCCGTAAAAGCAGCGCTCCCGCCACCGCGGACGCGGCGACCAGCGCGACAGACGCGGCTATAGCGAGCGTACGCCTGTAATTGAACCGCGTTCTCTGCGCCGACCGGGGATCCCCGGATTCTTTATAAAGTTCTTCTATAATGCCATGATCGAGCGAATCAAACGATTTTTCAAAGTTTTCTTTTTTCATACGTTTATCCCGTTCCTTTCGAGAAATGTTTTGAGCTGTTTTTTTGTCTTTGCAAGAGATTTGTTGACCGCAGACGCCGTTACGCCCATATGTCCGGCGATCTCGGCAGGAGTGCGGCTTTCATAATAACGCATCAGGAATATGAGGCGCTTTTTGCGGTCAAGTTTGCGCAGGAATTCATTTATCACCCTGCCCGTCTCGGCTTCCAGGTATTCCTGCTCGGCGCCCGGGACGTGCAGTTCTTCGTAAAGCTCGTCTATGGGCAGCGACTCCGCTTCGGGCGAAGATTTGCGCGTGTTTCTGCGGTATCTGTCGATCGCCGTGCGGCGCGTTACCGTAGCGGCAAGCGCCGGCAGACAAACGTCGCCCTGCTTTGGAAACGACCGCCAAAGCGAAAACATCGCGTCGTTCACGCATTCTTCGGCGTCGGGCTCGCTGCGCAGCACGCCGAACGCGAGCCGACGGCAGTAAGCGCCGTATTTGCGCATGCAGAACGATATAGCGGCTTCGTCTCCCCGCCTGAAATATTCGATTATTTCGCCGTCTTCCGGAACGGCGGAACGTGATGCGTTGTCCTTCATTGTTTCTCCTGTTTGAAAAGCGCTTTCACAAAGTAATGTCGCAAATATGCTCAAAAAAAGGAACGGTATTTATAAAAATCAACGCCGTGCGCGTCTTTTTGCGCACGGCGTCTCAGATAAAGAGTTTTCAGCTGCGGGTCGCGGCGTCGCGCAGCGCCTGCGCCTGTTCATATAGTTCGTCGCCGTCGATACCGTA
>DBXS01000021.1:1444-2110 GCA_002310055.1 Clostridiales bacterium UBA1206
CCAGTCGGATTCGGCAAGGCTGCTAACGATCTGATCGGTGAGCGTCTCGCTGACGGCGTCGGTGACGACGGCTTTTGCCACTTCGGAATCCTTGACCGCCCCGGCGAGTTTATCGGCGGTGTCGCCGTCGGAGAGGATCTCGCGGAGCTTTTCGGAGTCGTTTTCGGCTATTGCTTTTGCAAGTCCGCTTTCGTCCATTATGCCGTAGACCGCCACGAGGTCGTCGATATCTTCATCGGTTATGTTTTCGATCTTGGAAACAGCGCTGCTTTCGGCGCCGCTTTCGGAAGGACCGGTCATCATATACTTAGCCGCGGTCGGGAGCGCTTCTTTGAGCAGGTCGGACCCTTTAACGGCGTCGGTGACCGAATAGACGAGTTCGGGATCGGAAAGTATTTTTCCGGCGCCGGAAGCGGTTTCGCCTTCTTTATTTTCGAATACGCCGCGCGAATTGAGCTCGGAATAGATCTTGACCGCGCTCGAAAGCTCGTCGGCGAGGTACACGGTCTTGCCGTTTTCGCCTTCTGTTTCATAGCTCGAGGCGGCGTTCATATAGGATTTGCCAAGGCTGTCGAACCCGAACGCCGAATATACCTTCGCCACCGCGCTGTCGCCGAAATCGGTCGCTATTTCGCCGAGCACGGGCACGTCGGCGGCGGAATCTTT
>DBXS01000021.1:2277-16065 GCA_002310055.1 Clostridiales bacterium UBA1206
CGAGCGACGGCGCTTTTTTGACGCCGGCGGCTATGGATTCGTTCTGCATAAGCGCTTTGCCCAGCCCGTTTTCGCCTCCCAGTCCTTCGACCGCGTAAACGGCGGCTTCTTCGGCGGTGGATACCTGCTTGCCGTCGACCTCAAGTCCGAATCCCGATATATTGATATTGGAAACGAGGTTGGAAAGCGGCGACGCCAAAAGGAACGTCAGCAGCGCCGCGAGCAGCACGCAGACAAAGCTCATTATCGCTTTTGCCATGCCTTTTCTGTACCCGTAGATCATCCTTACGGCGAATACTATGGCCGAAACAGCGACGAGCGCGATTACTATGATTTTGCCTATAGACATATCTGTGCTCCTTTCATGAAAAAAAGAGTTATTGACATCAATTGCATTATAAACAAAAAGCGGCGAATAGTCAACAGTAATCGTCATTTGTTTACAAAAACGCCCCGCAAAAGAGCGGGGCGATAAGCGTATTTTACTGTTCTTCCTCGAGCACCTCGGCGATTATGCCGACCGCCTCGTCGATAAGAGGTTCGGTATGAGTGGCCATAAGACTGGTGCGGATGAGGCATTCGCCCGGCGCGACGGCGGGCGGGATGGTGCTGTTTGCATAAACGCCGCGATCATACAGTTTTGCGTTGACCTTGAAGGTGCGTATCATATCGTACGTGTAAATGGGGATGATGGGCGTGGTCTTGCTTTCGCGTATTTTGACGCCTTTGGCTTTGAGCGCGGCGCGCATATAGTCGGCGATATGCTCGAGCTTTTTGGGCAGCTCGGGATGATTTTCGAGCACTTTGAGCGCAGCCAGCGCCGAAGCGCACGAAGCGGGAGTCATAGAAGCCGAGAAGATGAACGGGCGCGAATTGTGGCGGACGTAATCGACGCATTCGGCGCTTGCCGCCATATAACCGCCTAAGCTCGCCAGCGATTTGCTGAACGTGCCCATATAGATATCGACCTGATCCTCGAGCCCGAAATAGCTCGCGGTGCCTCTGCCGCCTTCGCCCAGGACGCCGAGCCCGTGAGCGTCGTCGACCATTACCCTTGCGCCGTACTTCTTGGCAAGACGGCAGATCTCGGGCAGGTTGGCGATGTCTCCGCCCATGCTGAACACGCCGTCGGTGACTATGAGCGCGCCGGCGGTCTCCGGTACCTGCCGGAGCGTGGCTTCGAGATCGGCCATATCGTTATGCCCGTAGCGCAGCATTTTGCCAAAGCAGAGCTTGCATGCGTCGTAGATACTCGCGTGGTTTTCTTTGTCGCAGATTACGTAGTCGCTTCTGCCGACGAGCGCGCTGATTATGCCCAAATTCGACTGGAAGCCCGTGGAAAACGTCATAACCGCCTCTTTGCGCAAAAACTTGGCGAGCTCGGCTTCGAGATCCAGATGCAGCTGCAGCGTTCCGTTGAGGAAACGGGAGCCGGAACAGCCCGTGCCGTATTCCTCGAGCGCTTTGACGCCGGCTTCGATGACCTCGGGGTTCACGGTGAGCCCGAGATAGTTGTTGGAGCCGAGCATTATGCGGCGCTTGCCTTCCATTATGACTTCCGTGTCCTGCTTGGTCTGCAGGGCGTGGAAATACGGATATATGCCGAGTTCCCTCAGTTGGGCGGCGCGGGTGTCGCTTTCGAATTTCTTAAAAAGATCCATATCGCTCTTCCGTTCGAATTCTTAATTTTTTCTTAATACAGTACATCCCTTATTATACTGAAATAATCGGTTTTGTCAAGTGTTTTTTGTTCCCCGCCGCTTAATAAAAAAATAATAATTGCTCTTCCCTCCCCGCTTCGCCCGCACGCCGCAAAACATATATGATCAAATTGCGCAAAAACGCTTGACAAAACGCAAAAAAAGAAGCAAAATATAGTAAAGGAATCTTAACGAAAAAGGAGAATTGCTAATATGTCAACCGTAAACGAATTTTTGAACGAGACCGGCACGTTCTTCCTCGCCACCGTCGACGGCGACGCGCCTAAATGCCGCCCGCTGGGGCTGCACGTCTGTGTGGACGGTATGCTTCTGTTCGGGGTGGGCGATTTCAAAGCGGTCTACCGCCAGCTCAGAGCAAACCCCAAAGCCGAGATTGTGGCGCTCAAACCCGACGGAAAATGGCTGCGCTATTCCGGCGAAGCCGTATTTATGGAAGACGAAAAGTATTCCGCCGCGGCGCTCGAGACGTCACCGTATCTCAAAAACATATACAACGAGCAGACCGGACACAAGCTTATGATGTTCCGGCTCGAAAACGCTTGCGCCCGCGTGATAAACGTAATGTGCGAAGGCGAAGCGATTGAAGTCTGAACGAATGCGGGGCTTTTACAACGAACGCAGTGCGCCCGAAAGCGTAAAGCGGCTTTATTCCGCGCTCAAAGAAGCGTGGTGCGCAGATACCTGCGCTCCGCGGATGCGCAAAAACTGGAGCAAGGATAACCCCTCGCTCGGTCAATGTTCGGTGACGGCGTTTCTCGTACAGGATATAATGGGCGGCGAAGTTTTCGGCGTCCCGCTCGAAGACGGCAATTTTCACTGTTTCAACGTTATAGAAGGCACGGTATTCGACCTTACGAGCGAACAGCTCGATACGATGCCCGAATACACGCTCGAATATCCGCAATCGCGTGATACGCATTTTGAAAAAGCCGAAAAAAAGGCTCGCTACGAGCTTTTGAAACGTCGCTATACGGAGGCGGAACAATGAAAACAGCGCTCGTAATGGAAGGCGGAGCCATGCGCGGGATGTTCACCTGCGGCGTCCTTGACGTCTTTTTGGAAAACGGCGTGGAGTTCGACGCCGCCGGAGGCATATCGGCCGGCGCCGCTTTCGGCTGCAATTTCATATCGCGTCAGCGCGGCAGGGCGATCAGATACAACAAGAAGTATTGCAACGACGAAAACTACTGCAGCGTTCGTTCGCTCATAAAGACGGGCGACCTTTACGGCGCGGATTTTTGTTACCGCGAACTGCCGGACGTGCTCGACCCGTTCGACCGCAAGGCGTTCGCTGAAAACACGACGGAATTCTACGTGGGCGCGACAGACACAGCCACCGGAAAGCCGGTATATCACAAATGCTCCGACGGCGGAGAACGCGATTTTGCCTGGATACGCGCCTCGGCTTCAATGCCGTTCGTATCGCATGCCGTCGTTATCGACGGATACACGCTGCTCGACGGCGGGATCTGCGACGCCACGCCGTTCGACTATCTTAAAAGTATAGGATACGAACGGTTCGTCGTGATCCTTACGCGGCCGCGCGGATATATCAAAAAGAAGAGCCCTTCGGCTTTGTTCTCAAAGCTTTTACTGCGCAGGTATCCCGAGATCGCAAAGGCGCTCGCCATACGGCACGAACGCTACAACGCCGAGATGCTGCGCATAGCGCGTTCCGAAGAAGCGGGCGAAGCCCTGGTCTTGGCGCCTCGCGAGCCGCTCGACGTCAAGCGGACCGAGCACGATCCGGAAAAGCTCCAGCGCGCATACGATACCGGCGCCGCCGAAGCGCGCGAAAAGCTCGATGAGATAAGAGCGTTCCTGCAGCAAAGCAAACTTTTGTAAGATGAGGTAACATTCAGGCATGAAAGCATTCAAATGCCCAAAATGCGGCGGCGACGTAAAATACGATATAGCAAAAGAATCGATCCTATGCGAATACTGCGGCGAAACCATTAACCGCGACGACTACCAGCGTTTTCTGGACGATAACGGTCTTTACGCCACCACACAGTTCACCTGTCCGCAGTGCGGTGGTTCGGTGCTGAGCTACGACGACACCATTTCCGCTTTCTGCAGCTACTGCGGCGCGCCCGTGGTGTTCGACAAACGCGTGGTGGAAGACACCAAGCCCGCGGGCATAATACCTTTTTCGGTGTCCGAAAACGCCGCGAACGAGATATACAGCAAAAAGATAAAGAACGCGTTCTTTGCGCCCGACTGGATGGACGACGCCGGAGGCCGCAGGACCGTGGGGATATATATGCCCTATTTCGTATACGGCGCGCACGCCGGCGGACATTTTACCGTCAAAGGCGAAAAACGCACCAACTACGGTTCGTACACGCAGGTCAACGAATACAGCGTGGACTTCGACCTCGACGCGCAATACGACGGCACACGGTTCGACGCGGCGCGCGCTTTTCCGGACGCGATGAGCGAATCCATAGACACGTACAAGACCGGGAAGACCGTTCCGTTCAAGACCGCGTATCTCGCAGGCTACTACGCCGACGGCGGCGACGTCGCCGAAGAAAACTACAACTGGCTGGTCAAAGAGCTCGTCTGCAACGATCTCCGCGCCGACGGAATGACGACTTCCGACGGAATAAAGCTGAAGACCGGCAAGATCGAATCGCACATAGAGCTCGAAACCGAAAAGACGCTGTTCCCGGTGTGGCTGCACACCCACCGCAGGAACGGCCGCGTGTGCTATTCGGCGATCAACGGTCAGACCGGCGACGCTGCGGCGGAGATACCGATAGACAAATGGAAATATATCAAAGTTTCGGTCATCGCCGCGGCGATAATAGCCGTGATAATGAATCTTTTCTTCACCATCACGCCCAAAACTTTTCTTATTGTTGCCGAAATCATACTTTTCCTCTTCGGATTTATGCTGCGCAAGCTGCACGGCGACGTTTACGTGCGGGAAAACCATATGGACGACATAGGGTATACCGGGATACATAAATTCAGGCAGCGCGCCAAAGCCTCGGGCAAAGCCTCAGGCAGTACGAAAAGCAGCCCCGGCGCCACGGCGTGGTCGTTCGAGATACCGCTTTCGGTCCGCTTTGCGGGATGGTACAAAACGCTCATAGGGCTTGCGGTATTCGCCGCGGTGCTTTTGTCCGGCACCGTGCTCGACGTAATCTATTACGCGGCGGCGGGCATAAGCATAGCGCTCGCCGTGTGGTCGGCGTTCGATATCATAAAGCAGCAGAATCTTCTCGCATCGCGCGATATCCCCGTTTTCACCCTGCAGAGAGGGGGCGACGGGAATGGCTGAATCCAAAAAGCACATAGCGCTAAACACGGTGCTCATCATAGCGGTGATCGTGCTCGCGCTGCCGTTTATTCTCGATATCATCCGCTCTTCGTCTTCATCCGAGGCGTTGGCGGAACTCCCGCCCGAAAACGAGGCTGACGTGTATATCGACGACGGCGCGGGTCTGTTTGACGAAGAACAGTACGCCCAAGTAAAGGCCGCAATGCTGCGCGTGACTTCCCTTTACCCGGTCGCGCTCGTCACGACCGGCGACACGGGCGGGTACTATACCACCGAATCGTACGCGGTAAGCAAATTCCGCGACCTGTACGGCGGCGGAAAAGGCATTCTGTTCGTCATAGATATGCAGAACCGGTATCTGTATCTTTACACCGATAACGGCAACTCAAAGCTCAGCGTGAGCAAATGCGACACCGTGACAGACAACGTCTATATGTACGCGCGAAACGGAGATTATACCAAATGCGCGACCGAAACGTTTTCGCAGGTGTTCGACGTTATGGCGGATATCGCGATACCCCAGCCGATGAAACATATGAGCAACTTGCTCATTGCCGTATCGGCTTCGCTCTTCGCCGTGTTCGTTTACGCGTACAAGAAGACGCGCATCAAATCGCCGGGAGAAGTTTATCAGCTTGATAAGGATATGAAGAAGCTGATAAACATCAACAATGCGGACGCCACGCTCAAGCGCTCCTACCGCATATCGCACAGCTCGTCAAGCGGCGGCAGAAGCGGCGGCTTCGGCGGCGGTGGCGGCGGAGGCGGCGGTGGCGGTCACGGCGGCGGTCACGGATTCTGAACACACAAAACAGGCGGCAAACGATTATTTGCCGCCTGTTTTCTTATATGCTGTTCAGCCGATCTGCAGCTTTCTGCCCGAGCCGAGTTCGAAATGGTATTTCACTATTCCGAGATCCACCGTGCTGAACGGACCGCGCTTCGCGCGAACGGCGACGTTTTCGCCGTCGAATTCAATGACGAATTTCTGCTGGTTTATGGCGGTGGGCGCGAGCAGCGCGCATTCCGCGCCGCGTATCACCCAATCGGGGACATCGCCCTTTGCTTTCAAGACGTCCGGAACCGATTTGGACCTGTGCGGCTTGCCGCAGTTTTCGCCGTAGCCTGTGAGAATCGCCGCGAGTATGGATTCGCCTTCTGCGATATCGAACGCCGAAGGCACTTTTTTGTACGAGCCGCCGATCCAGCAGGTGTTGAGCCCCAGCTGCTGCGCTTTAAGCACCAGCTGTTCGCCGTAGTAACCGCATTTTTCAAGCGTTGACGCGTTCTTTTTGCCGATGACCGCGACGTAGTTCACCGCGTTGCGAAAGCTGCCGTAGTGCGGCAGAAGCCGCGCTTTGAGCGAGCCGAACGCTTTGGGCTCGTTTATCGCAAGCTGCATATTCAGCCCGCTTTGGGCGTTCAGACCGGCTATATATGATTTGAGTTCGGCGATGATTTCATCGCCTAGCGGTTTTGCGAGATAATCGCGCACCGAATGGCGCTCGCGCGCCGCTTCCAGAAGATCCATATCGCACCTCCGCTTATTTATTTCCCGCTCTGGAACGGATCGGGTTCAAAATTCCCCGTACCCTTCACGCCGTCGTTGGCGTTATGTCCGTCGCTTACGAAATCGGAATCGGTCTTTATAAAGTATTTGAACCACTTTTTGGTCCCCGGTTCGTACGCGTCGCACCAGGTGACGTCGACGTTGTATATGCCGGTGTCGAGCTTTATCATATTCCATATATGTCCGCCGCCCTTGGGCATACCGAAACGGTAGGCGCACCACAGGTTCGCTTCGCGGCACAAGAGCAGGAACGCGCGGCTGTAGCCTTCGCACACCGATTTTCCGCCCACCAGCGCGCCGAAAGGCGTGTAGCAGTTATCGGGGTCGGAGCTGTAGGTGTTCTGCGCGCTTATGACGCTCGCCAGATAAAGGTATTTGTCGTAAGTCGTAAGCCCTTCCGGCATTTTGCGCACCACGCGCTTTATGATCCGCTGCAAAAGCTCGGCGTCGTGTTTGACTTTGCTCATCTTGACGTCGCCGTCGGCGACGCTGTAGTTGGAATCTTTGTAAGGGTCGAAATAGGTGCTCAGAATCGAAGTCAGAGTGCTGCCGGGCCTGAACGAAAAGTACGAATCGATATCCGGCCGCGTGAGCGTGAGCGGCTTTGCGACGGTCAGCACGTCGGTGAGGATATCGCCGCCGTATTCGCTTTGCTTGTATTCGAATTCGGTAAAGCTTTCGGCGTAATCGATAAGCGTCGCGTACAGCGATTTCTGCCGTGAAGTGAGCTCGCCCACGAACCCGTTGGCGTCGAAATCGAAAGCGTACGAGACGTACGAATGCCTTTCGTCCTTATACACCGAAACGACGGCGATCGCGCGGCAGATGGCTGAATCGATAATGCCTGACGCCTCTTTTTCGAGCTCGTCGGGGAACGTTTCATTTGGCAGCGTATACGCCGGGATCTCCGGCTCTTTTGAAAACGGTATCGCGTTTGTTTCTTCGGGTTTTGAGACCTGAGACTGAATAGAAGACTCCTCTTCCCGTTCGGATTCTTCTTCAGAACTCTGTTCGGATCCGCCGTCGGAATATTCCCACGGGTCGTACGTTTCGTCAACGCTTGAGAGCAGCGGATTTTCGTACGAAATATCTTCTTCCGTCTCCTGCGAGCTTTCGCCGTCGAGGCCGGGGATGCTGAGTTCCTCGAGCGCCGAATTGATGATCCCGGTGATCGCGCCGCACGAGCAAAACGCCGCCGAAAGCAACGCCGCCAAAACGGCAGCCGCGGCGCATATTACGGTCTTTTTGCATTTCATACGTGATTCCGGCCTTTCTTTGCAAAATGAGTTTGCGCTTTACGGGACGCGCCGCATTTCGGCGGTCTCGTCTTTTTTGGGCGGGTGGAGCAGAAGCATAGAAGTTTTCGCCTTGTATTCTTCATAGTCGATCCTGCGCTCGGCGTTGTGCTTTTCCATCATCGGGATGGAAACCGACAAAAACAGCGCGATGATCGAAAGAAATGCGAGCCCTTTGTACCAGATACCGGGCGTCGCGGCCAAAAAATAGATGTAAAGCCCTGTCCAGAACGACATTTCGCCCAGATAATTTGGGTGGCGCGAATATTTCCACACCGAAATATCACAGCAGCGACGCTCGCCGGCGTGTTCGCGCAGAAATCTATGGATCGAGATATCCGACACCAGTTCCAGCGCCGCGCTCGCAAGCATCACGGCGACGCCGATAAGCGAAAGGGGCGAAAATTCTTTGTTTTGTATAGAAAACAGCGCGCACGTCATTCCGCCGTAGACCACGGCTGTGGGGATAAAATGCAGCCCGAAAAAGCTTATGACGTGAAAGACGAACGGGCCGTATTTTTCGCGGTACTGCGCGTAGCGCCAGTCTTCGTGCCCTATGCCTTTGTAAGTGACGTACCAATTGGCGGTAAGTCTCACCGCCCACACCGATATTACGGCGAGCAGTACGAACGAATTGGCGTTATACAGCCGGTATTTTATCATGGCAGCAGCCAACATCACCGGCGGAGCCACGCTCCAGTACGGGTCGTAGACCGAAACGTCGCGCAGCGCGCACGAAGCGATGAAGACCACTATCGTCGCCGTCGCCGTGAAGGCGGCGACAGCAAAAAACATATTATCTATTGCCGCAAACGGCACGGCGCCGGCCGCGAACGCGGCGGCGTAAAGCGCGGCGTCGAACAGCGCTCCCTTTTGTTTTGCTTTCATTTATTCTTCTCCGATGACAAGATCCATATCTACGTGGACGATTCCTTCTTCCAGGTATTCGCCCGAAGTCACTTCGAACCCGAACTTGCGGTAAAACGGTGCCGCGTATTTCTGCGCGTCTATATGTATGCGCCGCAGACCCGTCAGTTCCGGCAGACGGGCGAGCGCGAACTCCATAAGTTCCCTGCCGAGCCCTTTGCCGCGTTCGCGCGTAAGTACTCTGCCTATTTTGAGCGTTGCGCCGTCGAGCGGATACGCGCGCAGATAAGCCGCCACATTTCCTTCTTCAAGTGCGAAGACGTGCAGGCAGCGGTAATCCTCGCCGTCGGGGTCGGCGCAGCAGATCTGCTGTTCGGCGACGAAAACTTCGGCGCGTGCGCGCAGGATCTCGTATACTTCACGGGCACTTAACTCGTCGAAACTTTTGATGAAAAATTCCATATTAAAACCTTTGCGTCATTTACGGCGCGCGCTCAGATACCTGAGCACTACCGAGACGGCTATCATAACGCATCCAACGCATGCGAGAATGACGTAAAGCCCGTGTTTTTCGTTGAAGAACACAAAGCAGAATGTGGAAAAATCCGCGCCGCCTATGATGTTTTTATTGGTGGTGCTTACCGAAGTCAGCAAAAAAGAAAGATAAAAAGCAAAAATGCCCAGAAACAGCAGAATGCCCGTTGCCGTTTTCTTTTTCATACCGTGCCGCACCTCCGTAAATCGTTGATCATAACTGCCCCAGCTTGTTCAGCTCATCCGGGTTCTTGAGCGGCTCGCGCAGCTCAAGGATAAGACAGTTGTATTTTTCTTTGAGCTTTTTGACCGCCTTGGGGGCGCTCCCGCCGCCGCTGTAAAGCACGAACGCGAGCTTTTTGCCCGTAAGATCGGTCTCGTCGAGCACCGTGTTGACCGGACACGAAACTTTTCCGTTCCACACCGGCGTGCCTATTATCACTTCGTCGTACGCGGAAACGTCGCTGTCGTACCCTACGAGCTTGGACTTGTGCCCTATCCCCGCGAGGAACCCGCCTTTGAATATGCTCGCAACGAAAGATTTAGGCAGGTCGCGTTTGGGGATGACTTTACGCAATTCGTACCCCTGCTTGCTCAGCGTTTCGGCGACTATATCGCCGTTGCCGGTATGGCTGTAATAGATGAACAGTCTGCTCAAGGCGTTTCGCCCTCCTTTTTGCATAAATACTCAATTTACCGAAAAACATTATACTACAAAAGTTGCAAAATGTAAATACGCAAAGCGCGTAATATGCGCGCTTTTTTTGCAAAAACGCATTGACACGCCGTTTCTGTTCTGCTAAAATCAGTTATACGGATATTTACATATCAAGCATATTCATAAAGGAGCGCCGGTTATGATAATAAAAGAAGGCATAGGCTGGAAAGCCTGCCATAACGAGGAAAAGAACGTTTACGGAGCAGAGATAGCTTTTCAGGGCTCGTTCGACTGCTACGAGATCTCCGCGTCGGTGTTCGGGCGGCTGAACGGCAATATGCGCGGGAGCGAAGCGGAAGAGTTGATCCGCACCGGCAGGCGTATCTACGCGCACGTCAACGACCGGTTCGGGCCGCCGTATACCATAGTCTTTGACGACGACTACACCGATTACTGCCAGTGGATGAAAGAGCCCGAAAAACCGGATCCCGGCACATGGAGCGCCGAAATGACCGACGCGGCGGTGGAAGTTTTTGAATCGGAAAAAGCCAACCGCGAACAGCGCCGCAAAAAGCGCGCGTCACGCCTTAACAAGAAGAAATGAATATGTGGGGATTAATAATCATAGCGGTGATATCGGCATACGCCGCGGGGCTTTTGTACATATCTTTCCGCACCGCGGGGATAGAGTTTATAAAAAAAGCGTGCGGCGGCAGAAAACTCGTTTCCGTGCCGCTGTGCGCCGTATTATACGCGCTGCTGACCGCGGCTTTGGCGTTCGTGTGGGATATTTTCAACGCGCTTATATGTATGCTGCACCTTTACGTCTTCTGGCTTATAAGCGAGCTTGCGGCGTTCGTGATACGCAAGATACGCAAGACCTCACCGTCGCGCGTTTGGGAATGCGTATCGGCGTTCGTGCTATGCGCTTCCTACCTGACTTACGGCTGGTTCGCGGTGCATAATGTGCGGCAGACGGAATACGCTTTCACTTCCCAAAAGGTCGCAGAAAGTCTGCGCATAGTGCAGTTTTCGGATTCGCACATCGGCGCGACGTTCGACGCCGAAGGGTTCAAAGAGCACATTGAAACGATCAATTCGCTTCAACCCGACTGCGTGGTGATCACCGGCGACTTTGTAGACGACGGCACGACGCGCGAGCAGATGCTCGCTTCCTGCGACGCGCTCGCAGCGTTAAAGACGACGTACGGTGTTTTTCTGGTCTGGGGCAACCACGACAGGGGCTATTACAAGGAAAGCCGCCGCGGCTGGAGCTATTCCGAGCTGCGAGGGCGGCTTGTTGAAAACGGCGTCACCGTGCTCGAGGACGAATGCGTGTGCGTTGGCGGTTCGTACTGTATCGCCGGCAGGCGCGACCGTTCCGACAGGAGCAGAAAGAGCGCGTGGGCGCTGATGCAGGAGGCGGAAACAGACAGGTACGTAATAATGCTCGACCACCAGCCGAACGATTTCGAATCGGAAGCCGCGTCGGGCGCCGACCTCGTTTTGTGCGGACACACCCACGGCGGACAGTTTATCCCAATACTCCACGTCGGCGAATGGATAGGCGAAAACGATCTGCGCTACGGTCACGAAAAACGCGGAGATACCGATTTTATCGTATCTTCCGGCATAAGCAACTGGGAATTCAAATTCAAGACCGGCTGTTTTTCGGAGATAGTAGTGATCGATATAACGCCGGAATGACGAAATAACGATAATATGACCCGGGGCGCCTGCGGAAAAGCAGACGCCCCGTTTTTTTGCACGGTAACATAAATAAAAGGCGGACCGCTTAATTGCGGTCCGCCTTTTTGGCTATTGAGTTATCTCAGACGGTGCGTCTCTTTCTTCTTCTGACGACCGCGGAAACAAATACTGCGAGCGAAGCGAAGAGGATAGCGATGTAGCTGACTATACCCTTGTCTCCGGTAGGCGGAGAAGGTATCCAGGTGTTGGTGACAGTCATGCCTTCGATAGACGTGCTGTAGCCCACAACGGGATCTTCGGTGATCGTGTACTTGATCTCTTTGCCGTTATTGTACTTGTAAAGATCGGTGAACTTGAACGTCCAGCCGCCCGCCGCAGTGCAGACCGCGTGGTCGATCTCGACGCCGTCCGCATAGAGACGGATCGTTACGGAAGCGGGTCTCTGATGTTCTTCGTCGGTTTCGCCGACCCAGATCTTGACGCCTTCGAGTTCGATCTTTTCGGAATCGTGCGGGTTGATGATGAGGTATCCGTCAGTGGGGTTGCCGTTGATTATGATACCGTAACCGTACGGGACGTCGAGCTCTTCTACTTCGTAGAGGATGGTCTTGCCTTCGGCTTTTTCATCGAGTTCCGCCCAGGTGTGCTTCCAGTTGTTGTCTTCGTTCAGCACTACGGGAGCGCCGTAATTCACGCCGTTTGCGGTGAGCTGTACCGTGATGGACTGAGGTCTCAGACCGTCGCGGTTATCGTCGTCGCGCCACTGCTTTTCAACGCTTACGCTGACCTTGACGGGAACGTGAGTGTTGGTAAGAGTGGTTATCTTGCCTTCGACAGAAGTGTCGGTGAGTTCGTACCCTTCCGGCAGATCGAGTTCGGTCCACTTGTATTCGATCTCTTCGCCGCCCATGTACTTATCGAGCTGATCGATTGTAGCGGTCCAGCCGTTCTCTTCATTCAGTTCGACTTCAAGTCCGAAGCTTTCGCCGTTGACAAGGAGTTCGACGGTGAGTTTTTCGGGTCTTATGCCGTCCTGGTCTTCTTCGTCGTCCCAGACCTTGATGACCGTGGCTTCGGTCTCTTCGGTCTCGTGCGTGTTGGTAAGAGTGGTTATCTTGCCTTCGACAGAAGTATCGGTGAGTTCGTACCCTTCGGGCAGATCGAGCTCGGTCCACTTGTATTCGATCTCTTCGCCGTCCGCGTACTTATCGAGATGTTCGACAGTAGCGGTCCAATTATTAGCTGCGCTGAGTTCGATGGGATCGCCGCAAGCTTCGCCGTTTGCTGTGAGTTGAACGGTGAGCTTCTCGGGTCTTATGCCGTCCTGGTTTTCTTCGTCGTCCCAGACCTTGATCACGGTAGCTTCGGTCTCTTCGGTCTCGTGCGTGTTGGTGATGGTATAAGTGATGACGTCGCCTTCCTCGGTATGAGTGACGTTCTTTTCGTACTTTTCGGGAACTTCGACTTCGTCGACCGCGTAGACGATGGCTTTGCCCGCGGAGTTCTTTTCGAGCTGCTCCCAGGTAAAGGTCCACTTGTTGTCTTCGTTGAGTTCGACGGGTTCACCGTAGTTCTCGCCGTTTGCGGTGAGCTGTACGAAAATGCTGTCGGGTCTGTAGCCGTCCTGGTTTTCGGCGTCGTCCCAGACTTTGAGCACCACGACGTTTACTTTGTAAGTAATGTGCGTGTTGGTGATCGTGTAAGTGATGACGTCGCCTTCTTCGGTATGAGTGACTTGTTTCTCGTAATCGAAGGGAACGTCGACTTCGTCGACCGCGTAGACGATGGCTTTGCCTGCGGAATTCTTTTCAAGTTCCGGCCAGGTGTAAGTCCAGTTGTTGTCTGCGTTGAGTTCTACGGGATCGCCGTAGTTCTCGCCGTCGGCGGTAAGCTGAACGAAGATGTTTTCGGGGCAGATATCATCCTGGTTCTGAGCGTCGTCCCAAACCTTGAGCACCACAACGCTGGTCTTGTAGGTAACGTGCGTGTTGGTGATCGTGTAAGTGATGACGTCGCCCTCGGTGGTATGAGTTACCTGTTTCTCATAATCCGTGGGGATCTCAACTTCGTCGACTTCGTAGACTATTGCGCTGCCGCCGGAGTTCTTTTCGAGTTCAGACCAGGTGTAAGTCCAGTTGTTGTCT
>DBXS01000021.1:16135-31341 GCA_002310055.1 Clostridiales bacterium UBA1206
GTCGTCCTGATCGTCTTCATCTTCCCAAACTTTCAGTACAACGACGCTGGTCTTGTAGGTGACGTGCGTGTTGGTGATCGTGTAGGTGATGACGTCGCCTTCTTCGGTGTGAGTGACGTTCTTTTCATACCCTTCGGGAATTTCGACTTCGTCGACTGCGTAGACGATTTCTTTACCTGCGGAGTTCT
Source organism: Clostridiales bacterium UBA1206 (assembly GCA_002310055.1). Lineage (GTDB taxonomy): Bacteria > Bacillota > Clostridia > Oscillospirales > CAG-382 > UBA1206. The sequence continues at coordinate 16,324 of DBXS01000021.1, forward strand.
TTTCGAGTTCCGGCCAGGTGTAAGTCCAGTTGTTGTCTTCGTTGAGTTCTACGGGATCGCCGTAGTTCTCGCCGTTTGCTGTGAGCTGTACGAAGATGCTGTCGGGTCTGAGGTCGTCCTGATCGTCTTCATCTTCCCAGACTTTGAGCACCACTACGTTAGTCTTGTAAGTGATATGCGAGTTGGTGATGGTGTAGGTGATGACGTCGCCTTCTTCGGTGTGAGTGACGTTCTTTTCATACCCTTCGGGGATCTCGACTTCGTCGACTGCGTAGACGATGGCTTTGCCGCCGGAGTTCTTTTCGAGTTCATCCCAGGTGTATGTCCAGTCGTTGTCATCGCTGAGTTCGACCGGCTCTCCGTAAGCTTCGCCGTCTGCGGTAAGCTGTACGAAGATGCTGTCGGGTCTGATGTCGTCCTGATCGTTTTCATCTTCCCAAACTTTCAGTACAACGACGCTGGTCTTGTAGGTGACGTGCGTGTTGGTGATCGTGTAGGTGATGATGTTGACGTTCTCGGTGACGGTCACGTTTTTCGAGTAATCGTCGGGGATTACGATTTCGTCGACTGCATAAATGATCTTGCTGCCGTTGACGTTCTTATCGAGTTTTTCCCAGGTGTAAGTCCAGTTGTTGTCTTCGTTGAGTTCTACGAGATCGCCGTAGACCTCGCCGTTTGCGGTAAGCTGTACGAAGATGCTGTCGGGTCTGATGTCGTCCTGATCGTCTTCATCCTCCCAGACTTTGAGCACCACGACGTCGATCTTGTCGGTCGTGTGCGAGTTGGTGATGGTGTAGGTGATGACGTCGCCTTCGGTGGTGTGGGTGACGTTCTTTTCATACCCTTCGGGAACTTCGACTTCGTCGACTTCGTAAACTATTGCGCTGCCGCCGGAGTTCTTATCGAGTTCATCCCAGGTATGAGTCCAGCCGTTGTCTTCGTTGAGTTCGACGGGTTCGCCGTAGTTCTCGCCGTCTGCGGTGAGCTGTACGAAGATGCTGTCGGGTCTGAGGTCGTCCTGGTCGCCCGAGTCGTCCCAGACTTTGATGACCACGACTTTGGTCTTTTCGATCGTGTGGGTGTTCGTGATGGTGTAGGTGATCACGTCGCCTTCGGTGGTATGGGTGACGTTCTTTTCATACCCTTCGGGGATCTCGACTTCGTCGACTGCGTAGACTATTGCTTTGCCTGCAGCGTTCTTATCAAGGCCCTGCCAGGTGTAGGTCCAGTCGTTGTCATCGCTGAGTTCGACGGGCTCTCCGTAAGCTTCGCCGTCAGCGGTAAGCTGTACGAAGATACTGTCGGGTCTGAGGTCGTCCTGATCGTTTTCGTCTTCCCAGACTTTGAGCACCACTACGTTAGTCTTGTAAGTGACATGCGAGTTGGTGATGGTGTAGGTGATGACGTCGCCTTCGGTGGTATGGGTGACGTTCTTTTCATACCCTTCGGGGATCTCAACTTCGTCGACTGCGTAAACTATTGCGCTGCCTGCAGCGTTCTTATCAAGGCCCTGCCAGGTGTAGGTCCAGTCGTTGTCATCGCTGAGTTCGACCGGCTCTCCGTAAGCTTCGCCGTTTGCTGTGAGCTGTACGAAGATGCTGTCGGGTCTGAGGTCGTCCTGATCGTTGGTATCGTCCCAGACTTTGAGCACCACTACGTTAGTCTTGTAGGTAACGTGAGTATTGGTGATGGTATAAGTGATTACGTTAGTACCATCGGTGTGGGTGACGGTCTTTTCATACCCTTCGGGGATCTCGACTTCGTCGACTGCGTAAACTATTGCACTGCCTGCGGCGTTCTTGTCAAGACCCTGCCAGGTGTAAGTCCAGTCGTTGTCGTCGCTGAGTTCGACCGGCTCTCCGTAAGCTTCACCGTTTGCTGTGAGCTGTACGAAAATGCTTTCGGGTCTGAGGTCGTCCTGATCGTCTTCGTCTTCCCAGACTTTGAGCACAACGACTTTGGTCTTGTCGGTCGTGTGAGCGTTGGTGATGGTGTAGGTGATGACGTCTCCCTCTGCGGAATGAGTCACTTCCTTTACGTACTGATCGGGAACTTCGACTTCGTCGACTTCGTAAGCTATTGCGTTACCGCCGGAGTTCTTATCGAGTTCCTCCCAGGTGTAGGTCCAGTCGTTGTCATCGCTGAGTTCGACCGGCTCTCCGTAAGCTTCGCCGTTTGCTGTGAGCTGTACGAAGATGCTGTCGGGTCTGAGGTCGTCCTGGTCGTTGGTGTCGTCCCAGACTTTGATGACCACTACTTTGATCTTATCGACCGTGTGAGTGTTGGTGAAGGTTGTTATCGTGCCGTTGATCGAAGTGTCGGTGAGCTCGTACCCTTCGGGCAGATCGACTTCCTGCCAGCTGTAAACGATGAGTTCGTTTTCTTCGTTGTACTTGGGCAGGCTGCTGACCGTGGCGGACCAGTTGACGAGCTCGGTGAGCTCGGTGGGTTCGCCGTACGCCTGATCGCCTGCATAAAGCTGAACGGTGAGTACGTCGGGTCTGATATCGTCCTGATCATTGGAGTCGTTCCAGATCTTGACCACGGTTGCTTCGGTCAATTCGGTGTTGATAACGTTGTAGCCGACGACGGAGGAGGTGTAGCCTGCGACCTCGTCTTCGGTGATAGTGTACGCGATCTCGACGTATTCGTCGTCGACGATCTTATACACGGGCAGATTCGAGAACGACCAGCTCCAGTTGGTATCTTCGGTCGCAACGAAATACTTACCGGTGTCTTCGCCGTCCGCCAGCAGGTGGATGGTGATGCTTTCGGGTCTGTTTTCGCCTTCGCCGTCGAGCCAGGTCTTTTCACCTTCGATATTGGTGATGAGCGTGTTGGTGATCACGAATCCGTTAGTCATACTGCCGGAGACGACGCCTACGTAGCCGCCGACCGCGTTTTCGGTCACGGTGTATTCGACTTCTTCGGTAGTGCTGCCGGTACGGTATTTGGGAAGGTGTTCGAACAAGTAGCTCCAGTTGCCGGTCTCGAGGTCAGCGTAAACGCTTACGGATTCCTTGAGCACGCCGTCCGCATAGAGGTTGAGCACTATGCTGCCCGGACGGGTGTTGCCGGAGTTGTTGTTATCCTGCCAGAGTTTCTGGACCGGGATATCGATGTATTCGCGGATATAGGTGTTTCTGACGTTGTAGCCGATATATTCGGTCTCGTAGCCGGGAACGACGTCTTCTTCGACAGAATAGTCGATCACGTTGCCGCTGTTATCGTACTTGTCAAGGCCGGTGAAGCTCCAGCTCCAGTATCCGTGCTCATCGGGATAAACGGTGAGCGAATCGATCTGAGCGGTACCCGCCATAAGGTAGATATCGATATGATCGGGACGGACGATCTCGGCGATATCATCGTCGCCGACCCACTCTTTGTGACCTTCGATATCGACGAGCGCGGGAGTGTTGGTGAAGGTGATGGTCGCGTCTTCGCCGTCTTCGACGTTTTCTTCAGAGGTGCTGAGCGAAATGTACGGCAGGTTGTTTTTGCCGGAAGCGGAAGCGACGGACTTGTTCGACTCCACTGTATAGGAAGCGATGAAGCCGCTGCTCTCTTCCGAAACGACATAACCGGAATTTTCGGGCAGGCCGGTGAAGGTGGCGATCTGGCCGTGGGTGAGCGTGAACTCTTCGTACCAGCCGCCGGTGGCGAGCGAGGTAAAGGTGTGTTCGGTCCCGTCTATCGTATAAGTGTAGTCGGTATTGGGCGTGAGATCGTAGAACACCACGTTGAAGTGGAATTCGGTCGTGTCGCCCTCTTGAGCGCCGTCGAGCACCTTGGTCACTTTGAATCCGCCGGTGGGAGGAGTGAACTTGGTGTTGGTGATGACCGCGGAAACGGGAGTTTCGGCTGGTTTGCCGGTCTGGCCGGTGTAGGTGACCCGGAAGCCTTCAACGTAAGCTTCTTCCACCTTGTACCAGAGTTCAAGTTCCGCGCCGGTCTCATCGACCGTGGGAAGTCCGGTGACGTGTGCGGTCTGGTCATGCAAAAGCATCAGCGAGCCGACGCCGTCGTTGAAGTAAACGTCGCCGTAAAGTCCGTCGATCTCTGTCGCGACGGTCTCGAACGTGCTGTCGGTGTAAAGCGTGATAGTGACAGAGAACGCACGTTTGAGATCCTCGTCGGTGAGTTCGGCGGTGTTGTCGTGAGTGACGACTTTGGTGACGTCGAGTCCGACCGTGACCGGTACCTCTTTGTGGTTTTCTATAGTCACGTAGACCTTGGCGCCGGCTTCGGTAAGTGTACCGGTCGCGTTGGTGATGGTGACTTCGTATTCGTATTCGTCTTCGTCTTCGAGCACTTCGGTGACAGTATAAATAACACCTGCCGGAAGGTTGGAGACAGAGGCGACGCCGTTATGCTTGAGCTTTATATCGACAGCGCCGTTTATAAGAGACACGTCGCCGTAAAGATCATCGGGAACGGGATTCCCTTCGAGGTCGGTCACTTCCAGATGGATGGTGAACTCGGTATCTTCATCTACGACGCCGGTCACGACCTTGTTGATTATAATGCTTACATAATCGGGGGTTATCTTTGTGTTGGTGATCTTAACACCGTATTTGCCGTCCTCGTATTCTACGAGTCTGTCTGCGGGGACGGTCGTGATGGTGCCGCCCGCGGTGTAGTTGATCTGTATGGGGTTATCGATGGTGCAGTCGGATTCATAACCCGGCAGCGCGCTTTCCCAGAGATAATACGTGCCGTCGACGTCGTAAACGTCGAAGGTGTAGCTCCAGGTATCGCCGTCGATATGGACCCATTTGTTGGTTTCGCTGGTGTAGCTTATATTCTGCTGCGTACCGGCTTTGGGTTCTTCGCCGTCATAAAGCCTGACGGCGCCGACTGCCGCGTTAGCTCCCATATAAACGGGCGCGGAAACGGTGCTGAGGAACGTGGGAACCGGGGGAGCAGCTTTGTAAGTGAAGTTGCCGGGCAGATCGGTGTTCGTCGTGAACGTGCAGTAGTTCGTGGACGTATCGTAACCGTCGTTGTGAAGGAGCGTGCAGCCCGAGAACATCAGATAGCACGAGGGCGAGCCGCCGCCGTTGGTCGCACCGCTGAAAGCGTTTACGTCGCTCCATTCGGAACTTGCATAGATCGTTGCCAGGGCTTTGCAGTTTCTGAACATCCCGTTCACCTGCGCCTGATGTTCCGCCGTCGGTGCAAAGAACCCGGAAATATCGATCTCCTGCAGTTTTTCGCAGCCGCAGAACATCTGATACCACCCGGCACCGCCGAATTCGGTATCAGGTCCACCGAGAATGAAGCCCTCCATGTTGCAGATCGTCATGTTCTTACAGTTGTAGAACATCTCTTGCGCATACAAAACATTAGGCGCGTAAGAACCTGAGAAATCTACAGTCTGCAGGCCGGTGCAGCCCGAAAACATTCCGTGGAAACCGCTGTCGTAACCGCCCCAGCCTTCTATTACGCCGGAGAGGTTTCTGCCTGAAAGATCGAACGAAGTCAGGCTTGTGCAGCCTCCGCACATGAGCTCGAATGTCTTGACCTTTGACAGCATATTCGCGCCTTCAGGCATTTGAATCGTCGTCAGACTGGTGCATTGGCTGAAGGTGCGCTTAAAGTTCACCATATTCGGCATATAGCACTGGGACATATCGACGGATTGGAGTGCCGAGCATCCTTCGAATAAACCCTCGAGGGTAACACATCTGTCAAGACGGGTGGGCATCACTACCGTTTCCAAAGCAGTAAGCCATCCTAACCCTGTAAGCTGATTGGTAATGCTGCTCATATTGTCCGGAAGTATCAGCGTTTTCAGCGAAGTACAATTAACAACAAGCTGGAATACGTTCGTCACGCTGCTGGCGTCCGCGCCGTTGAAGTCGATTCTTTCAATTTTTCGGCTGCCTGTGAACATTTCAGACATCGTCGTGACGTTTGCCAGGTTCTTCGGGAACTTGATGCTTGTCAGCAGAAGGTCGTTCGCTCCGTTGTAGAACATGCAGGACATATTGGTAACATTACCGAAATCAAGCATACTCATGTCAAGAGTTCCTTGAAGTCTGCTGGTCCTGAACATGCTTGCAAGAGTCGTCACGCTTGAGGTGTTCCAGTGAGTGATATCGACGGAAGTCAGATTGCTGAGAGCAAACATCCAGCTCATATCGGTGACTTTCGACGTGTCGAACGTGACGATGTCGGGAAGCGAAGTTGCTAAGATACTTCTGAACATCCTGCTCATATTCGTAACGTTGCTGGTGTCAAAATCCATTCTGATGCTTGCGCTGTTCACGGATTCAAACATCTGGGACATATCGGTCGTGTGCGAGGATTTGATCCCGCGCAGATCGAGCGTTCCGATCATGAGCCTGATGCCGGCGAACATTTTGTTCGTGCTTTGCGGGAAGTAGACGTTCGGGGCGTCGGACCACCATACGGCTCTGTATCTGTCAATGTACATGGTACCGGCCATAGCATGCTCTATGAATTCCAGTTTGATAAAGATCCTGTAATTGGTGGTGCCGTCGTCGATTCTTCTCCACTTCTCGAGAAGGCCGACGTAATTGGCGTCGTTTTCACCATCGGTAAAGATACAAGCGGCGTTGGAGGCCGTCGTTGCAGCCGTTGCGGCAGCAAGATCAGCCCATGAATCTTCAATGGACTGGTTCATCTGCTCCGCGGTGGGGATAGCTCTGTTGTCGTACTTTTTGAATTCGACAACGTCGACCCTGACCTTCTCGGAGTTATGATCAATCGTTCTGTTGATCCTGAAATTCCACTGCAGCAGACCGTGCTGATTGGACATGCCGCCGCCATCGGAAATATCGATTCCGTTGACGTATCTGATCCACGCGTCGTATTTGATCGTCGCTGCAGGAATGTTGGGATTCGGTTTTGTGGTACTGAGATGGAGCGTAGGCGCGGTATCGGGGATTTCGCCTTCGTCGAGTCCCACCCATTCTTTGATTATGGTTATATGACCTTTTTCCGGCACGTTGGGGAACGGGAAATAATCGATGTCGTCGCCGGGATCGGTGCTGCCGGTGAGGTATTCGTCAATGAATTGCTGCTGTGTTTTGCCGTCGATGGTAACATTGCCGTCTTCATCGACTATTACCGCGTGAGACTCTTTGTCGAGTTCGAACCCTGCGGGAGCCACGGTCTCTTTAAGGACGTAAGTACCGGGAACGAGGTAATCGAACAGGATGATACCGTCGGAGCCGGAAGTCCGCTCGGCGTAATAATCCTCGCCGGTCAGCCTGAACGTGGCGCCGGGCACTATGGCGTTGTTGGCTTTGTTGTACTTCCAGAGCTTGAATTCGTAATACGGTTTGTTGACGACGGTAAAATTGCCGGTTTCGGGGTCGAGCGGATAGACGGTATTGCCGTTTTCGTCGACGTAGCTTATGGTAATTATACCGTTGGCGTCACATATGACCGTGAACACGGTATCAAGCGGGAAATAACTTTCATCGGTCGAAGTTTCGACCATCGAATACTTGCCCTGTTCGAGGTTCCTTATATGGACCACGCCGTCGCCGCCGGACGATACGGCCATATTGATCTCTTGTGAGTAATAAGACGTACCGTAAATGAGGAACGACACGTTGTGAAGCGGCGTCGTGTAGTTTTCGCCGACAACTCTGCCGACTTTGTCAAAATCGAGATCGCCGTGGACGCGTTCCTTGTTGCTGAGCACCCAGGCTTCTTCGTCTTCGTTATAACCGATGACGATATCGCCGTAAGGTTCATAGGTATAAGTGCCGTCGCCGACGGGATCGCCGATGAAGACGTTGCCGTTATGGTCGACGGTGACCGTCATTTCGGTGTGGTCTTCGACGAAGTCGTCTATACCGTCCTGTTCCTGCAGCGTGTAGGTACCGCGCGGCAGGTCGCGGAACGTGATTATGCCCTGACTGTTGGTGGTATAGGTATAATCGATGAAATCACCGTAGAAAGAATCGCCGAACAGGCGGAACGTGATTCCGGGGATGGGAACGAGTTCCCCGGTGGTGCTGTATATGTCGTAGTCGACTTTGAGCACTTTGAGGTCGGAGATCTGACGGAAGGTGATGCGGGTGTAATCCTGATGGTTGAGCGAAGCGTCGGCAAATTCGGAATCGTGACCGAATTTGACGGAGTTGAACAGATAAATGTTGTTGTACGCCGTGGGGTCGGTAGCTTCGCTGTCGAGGGTGTCGGGAGCTTTCATATACACGATCGCGGTGATCGCGCGCGAAGGATCCATAACGAACGGCTGACCGCTTTTCAGCTTGCGTATATCGATAGCAAACGCGGTGGCTTCGGCAAAGTTGGGATCGCTGGGGCCGGTGGCTGCGATCCAGATATCGTCATGCTGCGAAAAGTCATAGTCCGCGGTAGCGTTCAGGCTGGGAATGGAGAGATTTTCGACCTTTGAATAATACAGTACCGGAGCGATATCGTTGGCTTCCAGTACGGTGAGGTCGAATCCCTGGAGTATGCCGTGCCAGTCGGAAGTGGTAATGCCATCGTTGAGCACGAAATTTTCGAGCGAGTCGAAAATGATCATATCCTTGACCCAGGTCGCCGCGTCGGTGGCGAAGTGGATCTTGTAGGAGTACGAACCGCCGTCCACGGTCGTGGTGGCGTATTCGTAGTCGGCGTCGCCTTCGGCCATGACTTTCTTGTAAAGGCCGAGGTTGCCGGCGGTGAGCGCGACTATGTCGTGCGAGCACTGAGCGTAGATGAACTTCTTGGCGTTGGTGTCGGGGTCAAGATCGGTCATCAGCACGCGGTCGATAAGGCTGCCGCCGTTATCGGGAAGTCCGTCGCCGATATCGTCGTTGCCGGTCTCGTACGCCACGCTGTTGAGCACGTGGTTGCCGAATTCGGCTATGGAGTCCCAGGAATGGCTGGTCTGATAGTTGAAGCTGTACGTCCTCTTTGCGGGCTCGGTTATGCGGACGATGAGCAGCGTCCTGCCGGAACCGTTGTAGTTGGTTACGGTCTCGTAAGAATACTGGTTGGGATTGAGTCGGTAACCGTCCGCGGAAACGACAAGGGACGATTTATCGAAGTTGCCGCCGTAAGGAAGCAGATCGTAAAACACGCCGGACTGTTGTTCAACGTAAATACGTTCGCCGTTCTGGATCTGAGAAGTCTCGTTCATCGTGATCGTCCAGGTAAGCAGGCAGCGCTTCTTGAGAGGATCGTTCTTGAAACGTACGGTCTTCTTTATTTCGCTCGAGCGGGTGACGCCTATGACGTAATCCACACCGGACGCCGAAGCCGTCTTTTTGACCGCACCGTTATTGTCGTACACCGCGGTGCGCGCGGTGTTGACGATGGCGAATTCGTTCTGAGCGACCGCGTAAGCCTGGTTCACTACATTCGTGACCTTTTCGCAGCGGAGCAGAGTGGCGTACGGTTTCGCACCGAGGGTGGTGCGGTAATGCTTATTGGTGGCGACCAGACGGTAGCCCGTGCAGGTGCCGTCGCCGAAGGTTATCGTTTTGCCGCTGGCGGTGACGCTGTGCGCCGTGCCTTCGGAAGTAGGAGTGAAGGTCGCGTTGGCGCAGGCGAAAGAGCCCACTTCGACCCACTCGTCTGTTCCGAACTGAGCGAATATCTTAATAGCTTCGTTGGGCTCGTAGGTGACAGTCTTGGTCTTGAAGCTCTGGGACGCAGCGTCGAAGTAAGCGTCGAGCATCGTGTACGATATCACGACCTTGTCGAAACGGTATTCGCCGGGCAAGAGCTCGACAGCATCGTTATTATTCTGACCGATCATTCTTACCTTAATGGTATTATCGGTGAGTTCGACGGTCGCGGGGATCTGGAAATAGCTGTTGGGGTCGTTTCTGTCCGCTCCCTCGGGAACGGTCAGCGCGTAAGTGGTGGCGGCGGTAGAGGTATACCACGCCAGGTTCGGGATGGTGTCGGTGGTCTCGTTGTGATAATCGTCGAGCGTGAAGCTGCGTACGTCTTCGGAATCGTAAACGCGCTGATCCTTGAAGTCGTAGCCGTATTTATCAAACGAAAGGCCTACGCCGCTGCCGGGATGGAACACGGGGTGTTCGTAAGCCCAGCGCTTGGTGGCGTATGCGTCGGTGGGACTGTCTACTTCGTCCAGCGGGTCGACGTGTCCGTCAGCCCTGTTGGTGAAGGAATAGGTCGTCTGCGGGTCGTAAGTCGCTTTGAGATGTCTGGTGATGACGTTGTCGTAACGGCCGCTGGGATAGCTGGTCGTCTGATTGGTGAGCTTGCCGCAGTTTTCATCCGAAACGGGGACGTAGCTGCTCTGCCCCTGCATCTTGATGGCGACGACTTCGCCATCCGTCACGTTGAAGGTGTCGGTGAGCGTGAAATCGTAGCGCTGAGTCGCGGTGATATAGCTGCGGACCTGCCAGATCAGATAATAATACTGGCCGTTGTCGTCGGCGGGCGCCTGTCCCCAGGAAGACTGCCAGGAAGAATACTGCTTCTGAGGAGCGTATTTTTCCATCTTGGTGATCTTGGCAGCCGTGTCGATATAGACGTGCGCGGGGTCGCTCGTCTCGGAATGTTCTTCGTTGTTGCGGGAAATTACAAGCGTCGCCTGGAATTCGGCGCTGGGGTTACGGTCTTCGGGAGTCGCTCCGTCGGGGTCGTAATCCATATAATCGTATGTACGCTTGTTGGTGCTGTACCCTATATCGAAATAGCCGTGCTGAGCCGCGGGACACGGCAGGCGGTTATATACAACTATTTCTTTTTCGCCGTTTTCAAGCGTTTCAATCCTGTAAACGAACACGTTGTCGTTCGTCAGGTTCGTATCGTTTTCGAACGGAAGAGAGATATCGAAATAATCCGCCGGCTCGCCATCGTGATCCTTGAGGATGGTATAGGGGATATGTATCGCTATCTGTTCCTTTTCGAAATAATCGAATTCGCCTGAAACCGAGTAGGTAACGGTAAATTTGAACATATGGTCCGGATTTGTGTTTTCCGGAGTCCATACGTAATCGCCGTTAGACTGCTCGGTGGCGCCCAGTACGAGAGTCGAAAAGATACCGCCTATCTCGATGGTATCGCCGCCGCTCGTTTCGCCGGATACGTCACGAAGTCCGCCTCCTTCCCCGGCGGGAGCCGCATTTTCGGTGGATGTCTGTTCGTTTCCGTCGTCGGCTGCAAAAACCTGCACGGTAGTCGTGACCATGCTGGTCAGCAGCATGACCGCGGCGAGAACGAACGCCAAAATCTTTTTCATTCTTGAGACCTCTTTCCTTGGTGAATGTATGTATAAAAAAATCTATTTTCGGGTCGCGAAAAACCGCGTTTTTTGCGGTCGGGAAGCGGAAAGCGGCGGTCGCTTCTTGTCATAATTCGTCACATAAAAAATTATGTAAACACAAGCGTTTTCGGGCTTTTTTGGAAAAATCCGGACCGCGTTTTCGGGCGAAAAACTAAAATTCCGCATTATGTCCCCTATTATACACATCCTGTCACAGAATGTCAATAGGAATTTTTTGTCGGAACCGCACTTTCTTTGGCTTTTTTGCGCCTTTTTTGCCGAAAAAAATATTTTTTCACCCGGACGCAAAACGAAAAAGCAGGGCAAAGGGAGAGGCGGCGTAAAGAAGAAATAAACCCGCTGTGACGTCTTTCGATCGAGAAAGCGTCATAGCGGGTCGTTTCCTTTCGGTATTATCTTATCAGCTATATTGCTCGCATACGCTCGCAGCTGAAAGGATCAGTACATATTCAGTTCGACGGAATCCATATACTGGCACATCGAAAGGTTGAACTTCTTGTAATCGGCTTCGGAAAACTCTTCGTTGACCGAAAGGACCGACACTCTAACCAGATCCGTCTGGTTGTAAAAAGTCATCTTGACCGGAGCGTGCACCATCTGAGAAGTGCCGCATATAGTCATCCAGCCCGACTCCTCGATATCAAGTATCTCGGCAGGATCATTGACAGTGACTTCCCTGCTTCCGCTCGCGTCGCCGATTTCGATCCACGCGTCATCCGTGTATTCGTAAACCAGCCGCGCCGCGCTGCATATATGGCCCCAGCCGACTCTGTATGTCAGCCGCCATTCGGAATATAGATAAGGTCTTTCATCTTCGATTTTCTCAACGCCAAGCAGTTTCATAAAGTCGATTCCTTTCTTTCATTGTTTTTTTATATATGTCTTTCGTATCATTATTTTTCACTTTGGGTCTTTTTTTTGCTGTTAACGGGTTTCTTTATTCGGCTGTTTGCTTTATCCAGAAACCGGCTTAGCATACCGTTCGACATCAGCTGGTCATGCAGCCGTTCCGGAAAGTTGCTTGCGAACTGCTCCAATGAACAGTCGACGTAAAAATCTTTAGGCAGCTCTTTCGCATATTCGCCGCCGCCGTAACTGCCGGCTGTACTTCCGGGCGTAAAGCAGTTATAATGTATGTCAGCGCGGCCCCTGTCGTGAAAACGGAGCGTAATAATGTCGTGTTCGTGCGCTATTTCAATATCATCATCTGCGAGCGGGATGTCGCAGTGAAGGAATCCGAGCCCTTTTTCGTGCGCGAACTCTTCGGCGAACGTGTTGTATTCGCCGCGTATGAGGACTTTGTTTTTGCGCATCCGTTTGTCGAGCTCCGGCGACGTTGCGACCGACTCGACCGTCCTGCTCAAAATAAGGCAGCCGATCTTTGGGAAAGATTCCAGATACCCTTCCCCTAGACCCGTTATGCCTTCTTTGACGCTCAGGGTGTCATATTCGCTTTGCCATTTTCTGCCCATGGCGGGCCAGGCCTCGGCGTCTTCTTTGCAGAGAACGCCTTCGCCTTCCACCTCGAGCAGCCCGCTGTAATGGTTTATATAAACGATTTTTTCATTGTGTTTCGAAAAATACATTGCCGGTTCCTCCGCAGATCCCGATTTGTCGGGATCGTTTTTTGCTTCGACAAATCGAATTTGTCAATTTCAATCGTCAAGCAAAGAAACGGCAAATCCGATTTCCGCTTGGATTAGTTTGGGTATCCTTTTTGAAAATCGTTCGAGTAGACCTAGTTCTGTATATAAATTGCAGACACATCTATGCGTTCTGTCTTCAGTATCTTCTATTTCCAAATCCGTTTCGATAGTAACATGACCTGTATTATCATTCTTCAAACGTATTGAGAAAGAAGGCGCATATTTTCCTTGTTTGGGTCCGCTTTCGTAATAATCGGTATTACCGGAGCCATTGCAATAATCGGCAATGAACGAACTGAGCTCACTTAATGAAACGGCACCGAAATAACAGTTCTGCCACGCTCTGACAAACTCTGATTCAATAATTATCTTTACTTCAAAGAAATCGTCATCTTCCCAGATTTTTTCCAAAGATATATTCCCTAATCGTTTCATACGTTTCTCCTATAAATCCCGATTTGTCAGGATCATTTTATTTCGATAAACTGGAATTTGTCTAAAACATGACTTTGTCTTTTATCAACGACTGAAGAGCTTTCATTTCACCTGCTGTAATAGTAACTCCTCTTCCGTATCTAGTATGATCATTCGACCATGTACGTATATCGTAAACAGGTTCTCTATCATTCCAGCTGATAAAATTTAGTTCTTTTGTCCACCCGTTATTGGAATGTGAAATGTCTCCTATATGCTTATAGATTTCAAATTTGTGTTCCATATTTCCACTCCTTCGACTCCCGATTTGTCGGGATCGTTTTTTTCTTCGACAAACCGGAATATGTCAATTTACCCGTTTCTTTATTTCTTCCCTGACTTTATCCAATTCGCTGCAGGTCAGAAGTGGGATCAATTCGTTTATCTCGTCTGTACTCTTATCCCACCATTTGAAACGAAGCAGAAGCTCAATCATTTCATCATCAAATCGTTTTCGAAGAATCTTTGCAGGATTTCCCACAACGATCGTATAAGGATTGATATCTCTGCCTACAACGCTGTTTGCTCCGATGATCGCGCCGTCGCCGATATGTACGCCGGGAAGGATCACGGCGTTCTGCCCGATCCATACGTCATTGCCTATTACGGTATCGCCCTTGAGAGGAAGATCGGATGTCTTCGGCGGTTCCATATCCCAGCCTTCCAGCGTGTAGAACGGAAATGTCGTGACCGCGTTCATCTGGTGATTTGCGCCGTTCATCAGAAACTCCACGCCTGAGGCTATCTGGCAGAATTTTCCAATGATTAGTTTATCGCCGTTCCACTCATAATGGTGCGTGACGTGGCTTTCAAAATCGGTATCCGCGATATAAGTGAAATCACCGACGATGATATTCGGATTCTTGACAGTCGGTTTGACATATATTTCTTTATCGTAACCGGCTATCGGATGTATGCTGTTCGGATCCGGAATTATTCCGTCTTTCATTTCGTTTACCTCCTCAGATCCCGATTTGTCGGGATCGTTTTTTTCTTCGACAAACAGGAATTTGATGATAAGACATAACTCAATTAATCGATACCGTTCTCAGGCACATAAAAATCATAACAGTCCACGCCTTCCATTTCCAGAAGCGCTTTTTTCTTTTCAATACCGCCCGCATACCCGGTAAGACTACCGTTTTTCCCAACGACACGGTGGCACGGGATAATGAGAGAGATGGAATTGTGCCCGACTGCTCCTCCGACTGCCTGTGCAGACATTCGCCCCGTACCCAGATCATTGGCGAGCTTTTCAGCAATTTCACCGTAAGTCATAGTTTTCCCGTAGGGAATCGTGAGCATGATTTCCCAGACTGACTTGCGAAACGCAGAAGTTTTTATACCGAGAGGCGGTGTAAAACCGGGATCATTACCGCTGAAATAAATATCAAGCCACTTGTCCGTCTGCTTGAAAACGGGCAGTTCTTTTTCTTCATGATCGGAGCCCAAAGTGTCGGCGAAATACTTCTGACCGTCAAACCAGAGCCCTATAAGATTATCGCCGTCAGAAGCCTCCGTTATTCCTCCGAGAGGTGAATTATAATGATGAATATATTGCATAATCAGTCTTTCTCCTGCTTCCCAAATCCCGATTTGTTTATTTCATTATACTGGAAATTATAAATCTCTTTTTACCATCAC
>DBXS01000034.1:0-28456 GCA_002310055.1 Clostridiales bacterium UBA1206
TCTTCGGCCTCACCGGCACCGGTTACTTCGACCTCGTCGCTTACGAAAAATACCACGACGGTAAGATGGACGACTATATCCCCTCCGACGCCGAGCTCGCGTCCTACGCGGCTAAACTGCCCAAAATCTGAACGACCGGAAGTGTGAAAAGAATGGAAAGATATTATCAGCCCGAAATAGAGTGCGCTCCCCGCGAGGTGATCAAAAAGCTCCAGAGCGAGCGGCTCGTCGCGCAGATCAGACGCGTATATGACAGCGTTCCCTACTACCGCAAAAAAATGGAAGAAAAAGGCGTCGCTCCCGAAGATATAAAGGGAATAGACGATCTTTACAAGCTTCCGTTCCTTAGCAAATACGACCTGCGCGACGCGTATCCGTACGGCCTGCTCGGCGCGCCGCTCAAGGATTGCGTGCGTATACATTCCACAAGCGGCACCACGGGCAAACGCGTTATCGCGTTCTACACGCAGCACGATATCGACCTTTGGGACGACTGCTGCGCGAGGGCGATCGTCGCCGCGGGCGGATCCAAAGACGACGTCTGCCAGGTCGCGTACGGCTACGGTCTGTTCACCGGCGGTTTCGGACTCAACGGCGGCAGCCAGAAAGTCGGGTGCCTCACCGTGCCCATCTCGTCCGGCAACACCGAACGCCAGATAATGTTCCTGCAGGATCTGAACGCCACCATACTCTGCTGCACCCCCAGCTACGCCGCTTACCTCGGCGAGCATATGAAAGAAATGGGGTTGGGTCCCGACGATATCCCGCTCAAGGCGGGAATATTCGGCGCCGAAGCGTGGAGCGAGGAAATGCGCCAAAGCATTCAGGAAACGCTGGGCATAAAGGCGTACGATATCTACGGCCTCACCGAACTTTCAGGCCCGGGCGTCGCGTTCGAATGCTCCGACCAGCACGGAATGCACATCAACGAAGACCATTTCATAGCCGAGATCATCGACCCCGATACGGGAGAGGTGCTTCCGGAAGGCGCCACCGGCGAACTCGTAATCACCGCCGTCGACAAAGAGGCGTTCCCGATGATACGCTACCGCACGCGCGACATCTGCTCGCTCACTCGTGAAAAATGCCCCTGCGGCAGGACCCACGTCCGTATGAGCAAGCCCAAAGGAAGAAGCGACGATATGCTCATCATCCGCGGCGTCAACGTGTTCCCCAGCCAGATCGAAACGGTGCTTCTTAACAACGGTTTTGCTCCGAACTACCTTATCGTGGTGGACCGCGTAAATAATACCGATACCTTCGAAGTGCAGGTCGAAATGACTCCCGATATGTTCACCGACGATATCGGCGCCATCCAGGCGCGCCAGAAAGCGCTCGAAGCGGGGCTGCTTTCCATGCTCGGCATACGGGCAAAAGTTACGCTGCTCGCGCCCAAATCCATCACGCGCAGCGAAGGCAAAGCCGTACGCGTCATAGACAAGCGCAAGATCTGATTTTTGAGTAAAGGAGTAATCAATATGAGCACAAAGCAAATTTCCGTTTTTTTGGAAAATAAACCGGGTAAGCTCAGCGAGCTCACCTCGCTGCTTGCGGCGAACGGCATAGACCTGCGCGCGCTTTCCTTGGCCGAGACCAACGATTTCGGCATAGCGCGTATGATAGTCGACGACGTCGAAAAGGCGTCCGCCGTGCTTGCAAACGAAAGCTTTATCGCCAGCGTTACCGAAGTTCTGGTGTTCGCGGTCCCCAATGAACCGGGCGGACTCAACCGCCTGCTCACCGAATTCAACAAGGCGAACGTCAACATCATCTATATGTACGCGTTCATCGGCCGCGATACCAGCCGCGCATATATGATCTTCCGCGTAAGCGATACCGCTTCCGCCGAACGCGCGCTTTCGCTCGCAGGTCTTTCTCCGCTGACTCAAAGCGAAATGGACGCTATCTGATACGGCGCGTCAAAAGTTATGAAAATTTCCCCCGCGGGCGGAATGTTTTTCTGCCCGCGGGGGCGTGCGTTAATTGTGAATGCTTTTTAAGTCTGAATTATTATGCATAAAATCGTGCAAAACTATTGACAAACGCCGCTGTGTGCGCTATAATGCCCGTAATAACGCGAAGATGCGGAGCAGTAAGCAAATCATTCCCGCCTTAAGAGAGACGCCGGACGGTGCGAGGCGCCGGGGGAGATATGCCGAACTCACCGCGGAGCGGCTGTTACGAAAGACGCGAGTAGTGGCAGACGGGAGCTCCCGTCACAGAGCGGGGACGTGCAGGCGTCCTGTAAGTGCGCCGTTGCTTTTTGCCGGGCGAAGAAGAGTGGTACCGCGGAATACGCATTCCTTTGCGTTTTCGTCTCTTTATCTTTTAAAAAGAGACGAAAACGTTTTTTATTTATTTCATCGCAGGTTCAATACGAAAGGAGCCGTTTGGATATGAAGACCGTACTTATTGCAGACATTACGCTTAAAAAACTCGCCGAAGAGCGCACTTTATCGCTGCTTTTCCGCGAAAAGACCGCGGTGGCGGATTGCGCCGACAAGCTCGGCGCCGACGTGGTGGAGCTTCCCGCCGTCAGAAACGCGCGCGAAGACGCCATTATATTCAAAACGATATCCCAGCGGGTCGAAAACGCCGCCGTTTCGGTATGCGCCGGCGCGGATATCCAAAGCGTGAACGCGGCTTGGGAATGCGTAAAGACGGCCCGCCGCCCCGTGCTGCGCGTCGAACTCCCCGTATCCACGCTGCAGATGGAATACGCCTACCACGTCAAGCAGGAAAAAATGCTCGAAAAAATACAAACGCTGGTCACGGCGGCGCGCTCTCTTTGCGCCAAAGTCGATTTCGTCGCGCTCGATTCCACCCGCGCGGATATCGATTTTCTCGTCGAAGCCGTGCAGGCCGCCGAAAAATGCGGCGCTTCGTTCATCACGCTGTGCGACGACGCCGGCGTCTCCACGCCCGACGATATCGGCTCGCTCACGGCAAAAGTAAAAGCGAGCGTCAGCGTTCCGGTGTACGTACAGCCTTCCGACCGTATAAATATGGGCGTGGCTTCGGCGTTCGCCGCCGTTTCCGCCGGCGCCGACGGCGTTAAATGCGCGCTCACGGGCGGCGACGCGGCGCTCACGGGCGAACTTTCCGATTCTTTCGGCGCCTGCGGCGCAAAGATCGGCGCCTGCCTCGCGCTCGATAACAAGATAATCCACACGGGAGTAGACGAACTGCTTTCCGGAATAGGCAGAAGCGGATCGTACGCCGTCTCCGATACCGATCCCGAATCCAGAAAGATACTGCTCGACACGTCGTCCACGCTCGAGCAGGTCGCGCGTGCTGCGCAGCTTCTCGGCTATGAGCTTTCGGATCCTGACGCCGGCAGCGTCTACCGCGCGCTCATGCAGGTGTGCGAAAAGAAAGGCGCCGTCGGTTCAAGGGAACTCGAAGCGGTCATAGCGAGCTCGGCGATGCAGGCGCCTTCGACCTATCATTTCGAATCCTATACCACCACTTCCAGCAACACGGCGAGCTCCATGTCGCAGATCACGCTCAAATGCGGCGGTGATATCATCTGCGGCGTAAGCGCCGGCGACGGCCCTATAGATTCCGCTTTCCGCGCCATTGAACAGTGCGTCGGCCATCACTACGAGCTCGACGATTTCCAGGTCCAGTCGGTCACCGAAGGCAAGGAGGCGCTCGGCTCGGCGCTCGTGCGGCTCCGCAGCGGCGGAAAACTCTATTCCGGCAACGGCACTTCCACCGATATCGTCGCGGCGAGCATAAGGGCGTATATCAACGCGCTCAACAAGATAGTCTTTGAGGAGAATGCGGTATGAAGATAGTTTTTTCCACAAAAAACGTCGTTCGCGCCTCGTTTCTGGATACATGCCGTATGGCGTACGACTACGGCTTCTGCGGATTTGAGATATACGACGCCGAAAAAGAGCGTTCGTTCCACAACGACAGCATACTCCGCCGCGACAAGACCGCCGATTCCAGGCGCAAGCTCGTGAACCGCAGCCTTTCGGTATCGGCGCTCAGGATGCCGTACCCGCTGGAAAGCGAAAACGTGAGCGCCGACCTTACGGTCAAATACGTCGATATGGCGTCGCTCGCCGGTATACCTTACGTGATAGTACGCGTCGAGCAGGCGACAGATACCGGCGTGCTTGAACAAAAGCTTTCGGCAGCCCTCAGGCGCGCCGAAAACGCAGACGTCGGCATACTGCTCGAAACGGTCGGACATCTCGCCGATACCGATAACGTCATAGACGTGATAAATCATTTCTCATCCGCTGCTTTGGGCGTTTCGTGGAACGTTCGCGCCACTTGTTTCGACGCCGACGAAAGCTCGGTCGCCACTATGAAGACGCTCGGCGCGTATATCAAATACGTTCGGCTCGGCGATATGAAAAACGGCAAAGCCGTGCTCATAGGCGAAGGCGAACTTGACGTTAAGGCGCTTCTCAACGCGCTGTCTTCGCTCAATTACGACGGCTATATATGCGCCGCGTGGAACGACGAGATAACCGACGCCGATATCGTGCTGACGCATTTCGCAAACTACGTTTCGGCGCTCAACCGCCAGAAGACGACGTATGAACACGTCTATTACAACCGCGCCCGCACCGGCACGTACGTCTGGAAAAAGTACGACGTCATTGACTGCACTTTTTCTGAAGTGCTCGATACGATGGCGGAAAAATACCCCGACCAGTACGCGTTCAGGTTCCCCACGCTCGATTATACGCGCACCTACCGCCAGTTCTTGCGCGACGTTGACGAATGCGCCGCTTCGCTCATTTCGATGGGCGTAAAGCCGGGCGACCACGTGGCGATCTGGGCGACAAATATCCCCCAGTGGTTCATTACGTTCTGGGCGACCACCAAGATCGGCGCCGTGCTGGTGACTGTGAACACCGCGTATAAGATACACGAAATAGAGTATCTGCTCAAGCAGTCCGACACCCACACTCTGGTGCTTATCGAATATTGCAAGGACATAAGCTACAAGGACATCATCCGCGAGCTTTGCCCCGAACTCGATACGCTCGAACCCGGCAAACCGCTTTATTCCAAAAAGCTGCCGTTTTTACGCAACGTCGTGACCGTGGGATTTACCATGCCCGGATGCCTCAGCTGGGAACAGATGCTTTCGCGTTCGTCGCTCGTGCCGCTGGCGGAAGTGCGCCGCCGCGCCGCTCTCGTCAGGCCTGACGACGTCTGCAATATGCAGTACACCTCCGGCACCACGGGGTTCCCCAAGGGCGTTATGCTCACCCACCGCAATATAGTCAACAACGGCAAGACCATAGGCGACCGGATGGATCTTTCCACCGCCGACCGCATGATGATACAGGTGCCGATGTTCCACTGTTTCGGAATGGTGCTTTCGATGACGTCGATGATGACCCACGGCGGCACTCTGTGTCCAATCCCGTACTTTTCGCCTAAATCGGCGCTGGCTTGCGTCAACGACGAGCACATCACCTGCTTCAACGGCGTTCCGACAATGTTCATCGCGATGTTCGGGCATCCCGATTTTGCAAAGACCGATTTTTCGTATATGCGCACCGGGATAATGGCGGGCTCCAACTGTCCGCCCGATCTTATGCGCCGCGCGGCGGACGAGATGAATATGCGTGAGATAATTTCGGTCTACGGTCAGACAGAGGCGGCGCCCGGCTGCACGATGGGCGAAGTCAACGAGGATATCGACCACCGCGTCGAGACCGTGGGCAGCCCGTTCCCCGGCGTGGAATGTATGATAATCGATCCCGAGACCGGCAGGGAACTGCCCGACGGCGAAAGCGGCGAATTCGTCGCCCGCGGGTTCAATATCATGAAGGGTTACTACAAAATGCCCGAAGCCACGGCCATGGCGATCGACGAGGACGGCTGGCTGCATTCGGGCGATATCTGCCTGCGTACGCCGGACGGCTACTACAAAGTCACCGGGCGGCTCAAGGATATGATAATCCGCGGCGGCGAAAACCTCTACCCGCGCGAGATAGAAGAATTCTATCTGACCAACCCCAAGGTGCGCGACGTCCAGGTCGTCGGCGTGCCCGACGAAAAATACGGCGAGGAATGCTGCGCGTGGATCATACTTTACAAGGGCGAAACCTCGGACGACGCCGAGATGCGCGCTTACGGCAACGCTTCTATAGCAAGGCACAAGGTGCCGAGATATTTCCTGTTCGTGGACGAATTCCCGATGAACGCCGCGGGCAAGATACTCAAATACAAGATGCGCGAAGAATCCGTGCGCCTGCTCGGACTCGACAATAAGTGAAGACCGGTCCCGTTTCGTTTGAAGCGGGATCTTTTTTTGCCCGCCCTGACTTCTTGACAAACGGGACGACTTATTATATAATGTTTTAAACTGTAACAAACAAGGAGCGATCTATATGAAAAGGTTTACACTAAAAGCCGTATCACTGCTGCTCGCGCTCGCCGCCGTGTTCGCTGCGGCGCAGATCGGAAACGTTGGCGTTTCGGCGTCGGCGGACCGCACGGTGATAGAAGTTTCGAGCTGGGAAGAGCTTTCCGAAGCGTTTGCGGCTTCCAGATGGGACGGCGCGGAATGGAAGATCGTGCTCGTTTCCGACCTGACCGCCGACGCGCGCGACGCGCTGCGCAGCCAGACCGCGCTTTACACGTTCACGCTCGACGGCTGCAGCGTCATTTTCGATTTCAACGGTCATACGCTGTCGTGTACCGATTCCGTAAGCACCACCGATCTTTCGTATTCGCTCAACGATTTTATACGTGTCGATATCTACCTTTCCGAACGGCGCACTCTTTCCGGGTTCGAGCGCTACGGCAGCACGCTCACCGTAAGGGATTCCGTGGGCGGCGGAGGTATAAATATGTATTCATCCCGTGCGAAGGATAATGCGATCGCCGCGTTCCACGTGGTGTCGCACAGCCAGTTCTACGCCATGGGTCAGTATAATACCGACAGCGCTCACCATAATAATCTGGTAATAGAATCCGGCAGTTTCTACCTTGATTGCAAGACGGAAAAGTTCGGCAGCGGCACGCTCAATCTCGAAAATTCCTACCGCGGCTGCGTGATCGCAGACGATTGCATCACTGTTATCAACGGCGGTTATTTCCGGGCAAAGGGGACCGGATTCAAATCCGGGGACGACGATATGTGCGCTCGCGAGCTTTCGGCTTTCGGCACCTGCTGTTCAACGGCTTTCACGCGCCACGGCATTTTCAGCGGCGAAACGGTCATCAACGGCGGCGTGTTCATTTCCAACGGATATTCCGTGCATCATTTTGACCTCGCCACGGCGGTGAACGAGACTACTTCAATGTTTTTCCCCATGATAAACGGCGGTATCTTTTCCGGCTCCGTTGGCTTTGTAGGCATGACTTTCAAGTATAACGACGGGAACAGTGAACTCCGTTCGCTGCCCGCTTCAACGATACTCGATACCGACGCCGTAATTATCGGCATAATCGGCTCCAACGGCCTGTTCCGCGGCGCTGAAGACAAAACGCTCGGCGATCTTCACAAATGCAGGTCGCTTCTTGTGATCGGCGCCACCGCGGTGGGATTCAGGCGCGCTTCCGAAAACGGCGAGCACGTCGAACTCGAACGCTGCACCGAAGACTGCGAGGAGTTTTCGGTCGAATATTCGATCCCTTCGTGGGTCTCGGATTATATTCCGGACGTGACCGTGTCTCCGTATATAGCGATCTCCTATAACAGTACGGACAGCCTGTATTCCACCGGCAGACTCACCGTGGAATACGCCTCGTACCCCGGCGAACTTTCGGTGCACGCCGGAGTTTCGGTGAGTTATATGGGCTGCAGCGCCGAATTCGAAGATATTTACGATATCCAAGTCACCGAGTTAAAAGAGCCGCCCGTTATCGTAACGCAGCCGGTTTCCGTGAAAGCCGAACCCGGGGGGACCGCCGTGCTTTCGGTGACCGCAGATCACGCCGCCGCATATCAGTGGTACGTCAGGATCGGTTCCGTTTCGATCCCCATTACGGAATCGCTTGCGGGCGACAGCATAAAAGGGTATAACGCCGCAAAACTTTGCTACACGTCCGATCGCGTGACATCCGACAAGCTGTTCTGCCGCGTCACCGGGTCCGACGGCACCACCGCGGATACCTCCGTCGTCACCGTGACGTTCGGATCGATACCTCGCGTGAAGTCTTTCTCCGGCGGCAGCTATCACTCCGGCGGCAGCGCGTATTTCCATCTCAGGGCCGATTATCTCGATAACGTCGCCTGGGTCGTCTACGACCGCAGGGCTTCGAGCGACGCCGACCGCATACGCACGCTCGACGACTTTTTAGAGGACACCGGTCTGGAATGCAGCGTAAAGCAGAACAGCTCGTTCGGCTACGCTTCGGTGGAATTCAAAAACGTGCCCGAAAACTTTTCGGGCAGATACGAAGTAGGCTATCAACTCAAAAACGCGCTCGGCGAAATACCTCTTTCGCTCGAAAACTGCATACCGTTCACGCTCGTGCGCGACTATCCCGTCATAACGCTCGCGCCGACTGACGCCGGCTGTTTCCCGGGAGGCGAGCTCGTGTTCCGCACCGAGGCGCTCGGCGCGGCAAGCTTTGAATGGCTGTTCGAGATCCCGGATGAGGACGGCGTGAACACGGTTATGACCGTGAGCGAATTCCTGTCATGTTACCCGGGCGTTTCCGCAGACACCGACGGCGGCGCCGGAGTATCCGTTCTGACATTGAACGGCGCGGTCCCCGAAATGTCGGGCATATACGTATATTGCCGGGTCGACGGACCCGAGGCGAGCTCGTTCACGCCGCTCGCGTCGATTATCATAATCGACGATTATCTCCTTGGCGATATGAACGGCGACGGAATCGTCAACTCCTCCGACGCCATCTACCTGCTCAGGCACGTGCTGTTCGAAGACGATTATCCTCTCAACCAGCCCGCGGATTTTATGTTCGACGGTATCGTCAATTCCTCCGACGCCATCTACCTGCTCAGGCACGTACTTTTCGAATCCGATTATCCTCTCGGCTGATATCGAATAAAACAAAAAATCAAGCCGGGCTTTAACGCCGGGCTTGATGACAGGCGGTAAAACAAACCGGCTGAAGTAAGCGATGTAAATACTTATTTCAGCCGGCTTTTTCAAACGATCCGCAAGCGTTTGGTCCTTGCGTTTTCTTTGCGAGACGGATTAAGTTTTGAGAAAAGTTTCAAATATTCGTTTTGCTATTGAAATACCGTACGGAATGGTATATAATTATTAAGAAAATAAACTAAGGACGTAAAAAAGATGTTTACTGGCGATTACGGCTATTTTGACTATAAGGGCAATATCACCGGTTATACCGGTCAGGATTACGGCGGTTTTGCTCAGTATCTGTATCTTGCGATCTCGTTGGTCGTCCTGGCAGGACTTTTGATGGCTCTTAGAAAAATATCCCGGGAAAGGGCGTTGAAGATCGTCGGTTTTCTCGGCGTCTTCATGACCGTTCTTTATATCGGTAAAACGGTGTGGGAATCGTATTATGATATCACGATCACGGGCTCTTTCAATACCGGACTTCTTCCGTTCGACACCTGCTCGCTCATTATGCCCGCGGGATTGATCGCCGGTTTCGGAAAAGGGAAACCGCAGAAGATCTGCGAGTGCTGGATCGCGACCGGCGGTATCGTCGGAGGCTTTGCCACGATGCTCTTTCTCAACGCTTTCCTTTATTATCCGTTCCTGTCTTTCGGTGCGACGTATTCGATGGTGTGGCATTTTCTGATGGTTTTCATGGGGCTGCTCGTTCTCGTCTGCTTACGGCCTCCCATCCGCTTTTCCGTGGTCACCGACGCGTTCGTTTTTCACCTTATCGCTTCGGCCGTGGTTATCCCGGTGGATTTCATTTTTGATTTTGACTTTATGCTTTACAGATATCTCGGCCACGTGCCGTTTTTCGAAGGCGTCGCGACGCGCCTTAGAGAGGCGGGCTTTGAATTTGTGAATCCAATAATAATGCTTATACTTTATTTCGTGGTTTTCGCGGTGATATGGCTTGTCGCCGCAATGATAAAAAACCGCAAGACTGCGCGCGGCGCGGCATAAACGTCGCGCTTCCGCGCGCGGCGCGCTCTGAAGCGCTCAGTATAAAAAACCGGCTGAGGTAAGGAATCGTTTCCTTATTTCAGCCGGTTTCTTTGCCGTATAACGCGGAGCTGATCGGTCCGGTATGTCAGCCGCCGAAAGTCACGCTTGTGATGTAATCGCCGTTATCATCCATGATAACAAGGAAGTATTCGTTTTCGTTATCGTCTAACATATCCGTATGAATCAAAGATTCGTCGATCGAAATGCCGCCGCAATAGTATAACGGCGTATCCATCGTAGTCGAATATATATCGAGCGCAGAGTACGATCCGTTTATCCTGACCGTTACGCCCCGGCATATCATAAGACAGGTCTCGCCGTTGCTGCCGCTCATATAGATGCCGGTCTCGTCTTCTTCGTAACCGTTTCCTATGTTGAGAGTGCCGGTACCTTCTATCATAAGGCTTCCGCCTATTCGAGGCGCGCCGTTGAAGTTGAGGTTGCCAATGATATTGGTGCCTAAAACTTTGATCTTGAAATCGCTGCCCATGGAATTGATGTATATCCCGTTGCAGGTGATACCGTTCAAAGTGAGCGTGTTGGTGGATTCGTCATAACTGGCGTGCGGGTCGGTGCTGATATCGGCGCCCGCGTAAGTGTAACCCTTCGTCAGCATTACGGAACTGTCATTGTACATTATCTCAACCATCTTCTCCGCTTCGTCCGGCGCGTGATATGTAAGAGTCGGGAACAGGTCGGTTTCGGAATACTGCGCGGTGTACGTGGCGTTGCCCGTGACTTTGCTTATCCTGGGCGACCATCCGGTGAACGTGTAGTCGTAATGGCTGCCCGGTTCGCGCTGCGGCGTGCCGCTATACGAAGGCGTGGTGCCGTACGCCACCGCGGATGACGACAGGATCGACCCGTCGTAGTTCGCCCACTTGATGGTGTACTTGCGCGCGCTGCTACTGAACACAGCCGTGTAATCGGCGTTGCCTGTGACTGCGGAAAGCGCGGGCGACCATCCCGAAAACGAGTACGTGTGCTGTGTATCCATCGCCTTGGTAGGCGTGCTGCCGCTGTACGAAGGCGTGTTGTTCGCGTAGACCGAAGTCGACTGCAGCACCGTTCCGTCTTCGTTCAGGAACCGTATCGTGTACTTGCGCCGCTTGGACGAGAACGTCGCGGTGTATTCGGCGTCGCCGGTGACGGAAGTCAGTTCGGGCGACCAGCCGCTGAACGTGTACTCGTAAGCCACGGTGGAAGCCTTTGTCGGCGTGCTGCCGCCGTAAGACGGAGTGTTGCCGTACTTGACGTATTCTTCACTCAGCAGAGTGCCGTCTTCGTTGTACCATTTTATCTTATACGACTGCAGCGAATCCGCGAACGTCGCGGTGTATTCGGCGTCGCCGGTGACGGACGTCACTTCGGGCGACCAGCCGGTGAACGCGTAAATGTGTTCGGAATCCGCCGGTTTTATGGGGATATCGCCGTTGTAGACCGGATCCGCGCCGTATTCCAGCGTTTCGCTCTGCAGCACCTCGCCCTGCGCGCCGTACCAGACGACCGTATAGGTGTTGAGCGTGCTTTCGAATACCGCGGTGTATTCGGCGTCGCCGGTCACCGACGCTGTCTCTGGCGACCAGCCGGTAAATTCGTACGAATACTGCGCGTCGCCGGCTTTTTCCGGCCTCACTCCCGAATATTCGGGGGACGCGCCGTATTCGAGCGTTTCGGTCAGCAGTACTTCGCCGCCGTCGCCGAGCCAGCTTACGGTATAGGTGTTGAGCGTGCTTTCGAATACCGCCGTGTATTCGGCGTCTCCGGTGACTTCGGTTATCTCGGGCGACCAGCCGGCGAACGTGTAGGTGTACTGTTCGTCGGGTTCTTTATAAGGCTCTTCGCCGTCGAACGCGGGCGTCGTGCCGGCTTCCGCAGAAAACGATCCTAACTCGGTGCCGTCTTCGGCGCGCCATACGACCGTGTAATATTCTGCGGCGCTTTCTTCGGCGGAGCTCTCTTCTTCGTGCGAACCGTCGCTTTCTTCGCCGCTCCCGTGCGAGCCGTGCCCGCTTCCGGAAACGTCGTCATCCGAAACTACGCCGGATTCTTCGAAAGAACTTTCTTCGTAAAAGGCTTTGTCGTCTATCCGCGAGAAATCGTTTATCAGATCTATCCCGTACGAGGAATATATTACCGTAGTGGTAAGGATAAGCGCCGCCGCGGGCATGAAAAGCGTTTTGATTATGGTGCGCAGGCGGTCTTTCTGACTGCCTTTGCCGTCGCCTTCGCTTTCCTGCGCGGAAGTACCGCCGGGAGGCGTTATCTCGGGCGGCGGGGGCGGAAACTCGTCGGGCGCGATATGCTCCGCCGGGTACGAGCCGAACTCGCCGTCAAATTGTTTGTTCGCCAAAGCGCTTCACCTCTTTTCGCATATCGAAGCGTTTCCGCTTTATCAGAGCTTGTGCACGTCCAGCTGCGGGAACGGGCACTCCACGCCGAGCTTGCGGAAACCGAGGAGAAGGTCGTGATTCAGCACGCGCGCGCCGGTGTAGATGTCTTTTTCTTCCACGTCCACCATAAAGCGAAGCACGACCGCGCTGTCGGCGAGCTCCTGCACTCCCAGATACTGGGGCGGAGTCACCATTATGTCTCTGTGCGCTTCGAACATCGATTCCATAAGCCCGGGGATCTCGGATTCAAGCTTTTCGAGGTCGGTGCCGTAGGGGATCGCGATGTTGCTGATACTGCGCGAAACTCGGTCGGAGCGGTTGAGTATGTTCTTCATCTGCGAATTGTTGACTATCCGGACGTTGCCGCCGAGGTCGGTGATGCAGGTGGTGCGGATGCCTATGCTGGTGACCGTGCCCCTGAAGCCGTCGACTTCGACGATGTCGCCGACGTTGTACTGATTTTCAAAGAGGATAAAGCCGCCGGTGATCATATCGGCGATAAGGCTTTCGGCCGAAAAACCGACTATCAAAGCCAGAATGCCGACGCTGGCGACGATGGTGGAAACGTTGACGCCCAAAATCGAAAGGCCCCAGCACAGGATGACTATCACCGCTATGTACTTGATAAGGCTCGATATCATCGAAAGCACGGATCTTATGCGGTGGTTCTTGGGATTGGGCAGACCGAGCAGGAACGTGAGGAGCGCTTCGACAGCGACCACGGCGAGCGCCATGACCAGCACTTTGAGGATCGCGCTTACGTTGATCTCGATGCTCTTGAATTCTTCGAACGAGACGATTTTGGTGAGTGTGCCCACGCCGATGATGAGCGCGATCGCTATCAGGCAGACGATGAGCCTTACCAGGCGGGAAACGTTGTTCTTTTTCATTGTTCTTCCTCCGGATGATTTATTGTTTTTTGATCGTTTACTTTTTTATTCTTCGAACAGGCCGTACTTTTCAAGCACGCATCTGCCGAGCTCGTAAAGATAACGTTCGAACGCGTCGCGCAGTTCTATAGGCGCTTTCGCAAGCCGCCTGTCGCGACCGTAAACGCGCCGCCTGCTTTCGGGCGCAAAGAACGCGCCCACTTCAAACGTGAAATACCCGGCGTAGCCGATATCCGTAAGCCCGTTTATCACGGAATCGAGATTCAGCGTGCCGAGGAAGGGAACGAGATGCGAATCCGTGTCGCCCGCGTTGTCCTGGATATGCAGCGCCTTGACGTGCCCGCCGAGCAGACGGAGCGCCTCGTCCTGCGGCATTTCCTGCAGATTCCCGTGACCGACGTCCCACACGGCGTGGAAAAGGGGATGGTCGACGTATTCGATCAGCGCGAGCAGATCGGGCGCGTTGTCGATCCAGTACATCCCGTCGATGCACATACGGTTGAAATTTTCCACCAGCACGTTGAGGCCGTATTTTTCGGCGCGCTCGAGCAGCGGCATAAAGAATTCGCGGTTCCGCCTGAACGTCTCTTCGCGCGTGATGCCGCGCGTGTAGCCGGAATGCACGACCACGTTGGGGATGCCCATCTTTCCGCACGCGTCGATGCACTTTAACGTGTCGGCGAGGAACGTGCCGTCGTCTTCGAGCGGCTTGCCCATCGGCGAATGCGCCTGCACGAGCTTTATGCCTGTCTTCGCCGCGGTCTCGTTGACGGAATCTATATGCTTTTCGAATTCGGCGCCGTAAACTCCGTCGCGCCGGACGTAGTCGGTGCCGAAATTATAATCGGCGTACCTGAATCCCGCGCCGCGGATATGCACGAGCGCTTCCGTCTGAGAGCAGGGGTAAAGGGAATAGTCGCCGGTCGTAGTCGCAAGTTTCATACCTGTCCCTCCGTTTATTTCGATTATATATTATAAATCGACGCAAGTCAACAGCAAAACGAATATATATTCGTTTTTTTGACAAAAAAACACAAAATGTGATAATGACGAAAAAAAGTATTGCAATTTTGTAAAATTGTGCTATAATCAACAACGTATAAGTATAAATGGATGATTTTGATATTTTGCGCCCTCACCCGCGGCGCATATTCGGAAAGGGCCGGCTATGGACCGTACAGTAAACAAAAAAACAAAAACGACCATCGTCGTCATATCAGTCGCACTTGCGTTGATAATCGCGGCGCTCATCGCCGTGCTCATAGTCAGGGCGAACCGCCCGCAGAGCGACGTTACCGTCCTGCCCGAGAATTATATCGGCACGTCCGCCGGCGCGTGGAACGCTCCCGCGCTCTACCTCGGCGGTAATATCAAGGCGGACCCCGTCACGGCTGACGTCGAACTCGCGCTGGCGCTCAACAGCTCCAATCCCGAAGAAAATCAAAGCTTCGACGTGTATAATATGTTCCCGGGCGACAGCGTCACGCAGAAATACCGTATCGATATCAGTTATAGCGAAAAAGTCTCGGTCCTCTTCACGGCGGAACCCCATCCCGGCAGCGAGCTCGCCGCCGCTATGAATATCCGTCTCGTGTACGACCTTACGGGCGAAGTCCTTTACGAAGGCCTTATCGCCGATATGGGCGAGACCGTCAAGCACGAGCTTTCCCATTCCGCCCCCGGCACCGACGAAGTCCCGTATTCAATAACCGTTTCGCTCCCCACGAGCGCCGGGAACGAATTCCAGGGCAAAGAACTGGTGCTCCGCTTCACCTGGACCGTCGAGGACGAAAGCCAGCTTATCCCCCCCACCGGCGACAGCAACCCCGTGCTGATCTATATCATCATCGCGGCTTGCGCGCTGCTGCTCTTCTGGGTGCTCTGGGGCGTTATCAAAAAAAAGCACGGGGAGGATGAATGATGAGCAAAGCCGTAAAAACATATAAAAGGAAGATAAACGGCGCCGTCGTCGCCATAATCGTTCTTTCCGTATGCCTCGCCGTTTCGGCGTTCGCGCTCGCGTACGAGACTCTCGTTGTGGATAGCAACGTCTTCCGTATGGGTACCGTCAAGATCAACATCAACGACGGCGTCCCCGTCATCAGCGAGGGCGAATACCTCTTCGAGCCGGGCATGACCGTCATAAAGGATTTCTTCATCGAAAATCAAAGCACCTGGGACGTTTACTACCGTCTGTATTTCACAAACGTCAGCGGCGACCTTGCGGATATCCTCGAACTCACGCTTAAGGAAGGCGATACCGTTATCTTTACCGGCACCGCCCGCGAGCTCGAAAACTCCGTTTCCGCCGTCGGCGTGTCTCCGCTCGCGGTAATGGAAAAACGCACGCTCACGCTTACGTTCTACTACCCGCCGCAGTCGGGCAACGAGGGGATGGAATGCAGCCTTTCGTTCGACCTGTGCGTAGAGGCGGTGCAGACCAAGAACAACCCCGACAAAGCTTTTTCGTGACCATCCTAAAAAAAGGCAGGCTTGAATGATTTGAAAAAAACGCTCAATATAATCAAAAACGTTCTGATATGGCTGCTCGTTGCGGTAGCCGTGTTTATGATGATCTTCACCATAATCTCGGTCGCCACGTTCGATAAACCCGACCGCAGCCTGTTCGGGCTCAAGTTCTTTGTGGTACAGTCCGATTCAATGGCGGCGACGGATTTCAGCGCGGGCGATATCGCCATCGTCAAAAACGTCGACCCCGCGACTCTGCAGGAAGGCGATATAATCACCTTCATTTCGCAGAACCGCGCAAGCTTGGGCGAAACGGTCACTCATAAGATCCGTAAATTGACTGCCGATGCCAACGGCAACCCCGGGTTCGTCACCTACGGTACCACCACCGGCAGCGACGACGAGACCGTGGTCACCTATCCGTACGTCATCGGCAAATATACGGGGCGTATCCCCAAGCTCGGCTCGTTCTTTATGTTCTTAAAGACGACCCCCGGCTATATCGTTTGCATATTCGTCCCCATTGTGCTGCTCATACTGTATAACGGCGTCAACGTCATCCGCCTGTTCCGTAAATATAAAAAGGAACAGATG
The DNA here is from genome assembly GCA_002310055.1 of Clostridiales bacterium UBA1206. Taxonomy (GTDB): domain Bacteria; phylum Bacillota; class Clostridia; order Oscillospirales; family CAG-382; genus UBA1206. The sequence goes on from DBXS01000034.1 coordinate 16,438, forward strand.
GCGGAGATGGAAGAAGAACGCAAAAAGATAGAAGAAGAACGCGCCCAGTCGCAGAAGATGATGGAAGAGCTCCTGTCTCTCAAAGCGCAGCTCAACGCCCGGCAGGGAACACAGGAGCCCCCCGCGCAGACTCCCCCCGCCCCTGACGGCGGCGATAACGAAGAAAAATAGAATAAAATACACAATAAAATAAAGGTATACCGGAAAGGAGGTAAAAAATGAAAACAAACGGTACTGTAAAGATGCTCGTGCTTTCCGCGGTATCGGTCGTGCTTTGCCTTGTGATGCTGCTCGGCGCCACTTTCGCTTGGTTTAGCAGTTCGGTTACGTCAGCAAAGAACGTTATCAGCACTGGTACTTTCAACGTTGATATCAAATACAATAATGTAGCTGTTACTGACAGTTTTAGTCCTGGCAGTTTTGTTGACCTTGTAAGTGCTTCGCAGTTGTATGATGTTACACTTGCCCCCGGCGACAAAACCGACGTCAAGTATATCATGATAAAAAACAATAACGATTACACAGTAAAAGTCTCTGCTTCTATAGGCATTGCTACGGCTGCAGGTATTGAGAGCAATATTGATGAGTTGTTGTTCTACAATAAAACTACAGAAACTCCGATTGCGTTCGCTGACTTTACCAGTTCTGATGCAACTGTACTAGACGCAAAACAGGTAAATGAAGTAATCTCATTGTTAGACAACGTAGAACTTGCCCAGGGCGAGTTTGTATATGTCGCTATAGCAGTTGGTTTTGATAAGGACGCAGTAAGCACAGGGAAAACGCTGGAGTTTACTATTACAGTCGGTGCTGAGCAGAAAGCCAATTCCTAACCCCTGATTCCGATCCAATTTTAGAAAATATAACGAAAGGAAAAAATTATGTCTAAGAAAACACTTAGAAGAGCGTTGATCACCAGCGTCGTTTCGCTCGTGCTCTGCTTCGCAATGCTGCTCGGCGCTACTTACGCGTGGTTCACGGACACGGCCTCCACCGGAGTCAACACCATCGCTTCCGGTAACCTCAAAATGGTGCTTGAATATTACGACGGCACAAAATGGGAAAAAGTTGATTCTTCGACCAAGCTGTTCGGCGATGCTCTCTTCGAACCGGGCGCTGTGCAGATCGCGTATGTTCACGTTAAAAACGCTGGCGACCTCGCGTTCAAGTATAAGCTCAACGTCGTTTTCGGTAACGAGATCCCCGGTGTGAACGTTGCAGGTGAATCCTTCAATCTTTCCGATTATCTCGAGACCGCTGTCGTTGATATGGGCACTGATTTCGCTCCGTATTCCAACAGAGCCGCCGCTGTTGCCGCTGCTACCGCCGAAGGCGTTGCCGCCACTTCTTTCGAAGGCAATCTTGCTAAAAAAGCCACTTCCAACGCTATCGCGCTTATAGTTTATATGCCCGAGACCGTCGACAACGTTGCCAACCACAACGGCACCGATATCCCCAGCCTTGAGCTCGGCGTTTCCGCAGTTGCCACTCAGGACACCGTTGAAGAAGACGCGTTCGATAATCAGTACGACGCTTCCGCTACTTTCCCTGAAGAAGAAACTACTGCTGTTCCTCACCCGACGGTTACTGAAATAAGCGCCGGTACGCTTAATAATGTCAACGGCGAACAAGGCAATAGCAAAGATTTTGATATTGGTTTAAGGTTTGTTGCTAACGAAGATGATTCAGCTGAATTCGGCAACTATATTTGCGAATTCATGCTCACTTTCAACCAAGCAGTCGAAGGTGCGAAAGTGGATCTCTATGGCGAGTATGCCGCTTCCGGTATGGAAGGAATAGTAGGCCAATCTGCTAACGGCTATAATTTCGAACCTGGTGTTGGCATGCCTGTTTTAGCTACTGCAGGATTAGGTCCTGTTACTTATGATGATGTTATCAATTTGGTGAAAGATTTTAGATGCTATCTTCATGTTACTGATCCTGCAGATGGTCTTACTACCACTCTGCAGCTCGTTATGACAAATCCTGATACCAACGAAGTAATTGAGATTCATACTTTTACTTACACCTACGGCGACTAACCCCGCGCATAAAAACGTTACAACAAAAAACAAATAAAAAACAAAACGAAAGGAAAAAAACACCATGTCTAAGAAGAACCTCAAAAAGGCACTGATCCCCAGCCTTATCGCTCTGGTTCTCTGCTTTGCAATGCTTCTCGGCACCACCTTCGCGTGGTTCACCGACACCGCCGAAACCGGCACCAACGTTATCGCTTCCGGTAACCTCAGCATCGATCTGTTTGCCAAGACCGATTATACCAAAGATTACGCAAAAGTCGACAAAACGACCGTACTTCTCGGCGATGATATCCTTTGGGAACCGGGCTACACTGCAGTTATCTATGCAAAGATCGTCAACACTGGCGACCTCGCTGTCAAATACACTATGAACATAGTTGTTGCTGAAGCTGAAGCTGATCCTAATGCTGATCCTGATGCTGCTCCTGCTCCTGACCTCTCTAAAGCCATCAAAGTCTACTATGCTCCTTCCGCTGATGCCGCCGTTACCCGTGATCTTTCCGGCCTTCGTGAACTCGGCACTCTCTATGATGTCCTCAATGACACCACCGGCGCTTATGCTATCAACGATACTCTCGAAGCTAAAAATGATGAAGATTATGCTACCATCGTTCTCGTTATGGATCCCGCAGCCGGCAACGAATATCAGGGCCTTTCCATCGGCAACGGCTTCTCCTTCAAAGTAGTCGCTACTCAGGCAGCTGTTGAATCTGACTCCATCGACGATCAGTATGACGCCGATGCTTCCTTCCCCGGCTGATCTCTGAACCCTTAACAAAAACCGTAAAGGGCACTTGCGGCTTCTTGCCGCAAGCGCCCCGACCAATGCGCACGAACCCGCCTGTTTTCGGCCGGGGGAGTACCTTCCCGCGCGATTTCGCGCGCGTTGGCTGAAAAAAACTAAGGTCACGAAAGGAAAATTGTGATGACCAACATCAATTCCGTCTCTTTGAATAGGAAAAAGAATGTCGAAAAGCGTTTCTGGCTTTCCGTCGCTTTTTCCGTTGTCGCAATATTCCTTTGCCTTGCGGCGCTGTGCGCCTCCACCTACGCCCTCTTCCAAAAGAGCGCCACCAGCACCGGCAACGTCGTCCGCACCGCGGTGTATGCCTTGGATTTCAAATGGGATGGCACCCAGTACACTAATGTCTCCGGTAATACCGTAGAGGGAACAGACCACGTTTTCTTTGGCTCCGGCAGCGCGTATGAATTGGTTTTTACTAACGAAAACGCGGATCTTTCCGTCGGTAATCATACACTTACTATTTCTTATCCTACCGGCGTAGAAGGCAACGCCTCCACGGGTTACGTTATAATCACTGTCAACGACGGTTGCCAAACCATGACCTACATTACCGATCAAATAGAAAACGGCATGACTTTGGAGATAACCTTTGCCATCAGCTCGTCGACCGCTACTATAACAGTTGCTCCCAACTGGGGGACTGCCGCCACGCACGACGTCCACGCGAATAATACTATCCCTGTTTCCGGCCACAGTTGGGGCGAAGTTACATATACTTGGTCTGAAGATCATTCAACTGTCACCGCCAATCGCACCTGCGCTAATAATCCGGAACACGTTCAAACGGAAACCGTAAACGCCACAAGCGAAGTTACTACTCAGCCGACTTGCACAAGCGACGGTGTCCGCACTTATACTTCCGCTGCGTTCGAAAACAGCGCGTTTGACGTACAAACAACTACGGAAACTGTAGCCGCCCTCGGTCACGTTGAAGTCATCGACGCAGCTGTTGCGCCCACTTGCACCGAGACCGGCCTTACCGAAGGCAAACATTGCTCACGCTGCAACGAAGTCCTCGTCGCACAGGAAGTTGTCGCCGCTCTCGGGCACGTTGAAGTCATCGACGCAGCTGTTGCGCCTACCTGTACCGAAACCGGCCTCACCGAAGGCAAGCATTGCTCACGCTGCAACGAAGTCCTCGTCGCACAAGAAGTTGTCCCCGCGCTCGGGCACGATTGGGGCACCACCCCCGCATGGGAATGGACCGGCACGACTTCCGCCACGGCGACGTTCACTTGTACGCGCGACAGCAGCCATACGCATACCGAGACCGCTACCGGTGATGCTATCACTTCCGCGGAAGGCACCGGCGCTGACCTCGGCTACACGGTCTACACCGCCACGGTCAGCTTCAATAACGCCCCTTATACCAATATTACAAGAACACTTATCACATACAGCATTACTTATAATCTCGATGGCGGTGAAGCCAGCGGGAATCCGACGAGTTACACCGTGGAATCGGATGCTATCACGCTGAATAACCCGACTCGCGAGGGATACACTTTCGCGGGCTGGACCGGCACGGATCTTTCCGGCGCGACGGAAACGGTGACGATCGCACAGGGCAGCACCGGTGACCGTTCTTATACCGCAACGTGGACCGAGAATAGCGCCCGCTCCTTCACGCATTCGGATAACCTTGCGCACACGGATACATATCTGTACCGCGTGGGGAACGGCAACACCGTCACTCTTGGCACGCTGTTCAAGCTGGCAAGCGGTACGCATAGTAGCGACCATGCAGTTAATATTAGAGTCGTTGCGGTAGAGAGCAATTCGTCTGTAGTTGGTAACGGTACAAATCTTGCAAACGGCAGTAACGCTAAATGTGTGTATACCGTTAATTCGTCTGATTGGACGGCTTCCACGCTCAAGTTCACCGGCGAAGGCCCTGTTTCTGTTGAAATCTGGGAGGGAAGCGGCGAGCATTACACCCTCAATCTCGAAGTCGTTACGGGCAATAACTTTGTCGAAAACGCTACCCTCAACGGTAACGCAAATATCGTACTGCTCGGGGACGTCAAACTCGGCGACAGCAGCGGCACCAACCCCGCCCTTACGCTTAGCGGCAAGAGCCTCTGGGGCAACGGATTCGAGATCGACTGCACCGGCAGCAATATCAGCACCAAGGGCCACGGCATAATCTCGCTTACTAACTCAACTATCGATAACGCCGTTATCATCGGCCCGACGTTCACTACTTACCAAGGCAATTATAATAATGATTATTATTGCTCTACTGTTGTTACTGAAGGCGGTTCTAATACTATAACGAATTGCCGCATTACCGGCGCGTCTTCGCCGTTGCGTGTCAAATCGGAAGTATATGTTAAAGATACTATTCTTTCCGGCGGTTTGCTCTGCAATATGGAATTCAAATCCGGTACCGCTACGGTTGAGAATCTTACTACAATTAATACACAAAACAGTTTGGGTATAGTATTCGGCGCCGACTGTGCGACTGGTTCATCTATTACCATTAACGGTTCTCTTACGCAGCATAACTTTATTGCAGATAATGCAAGTATGAGTTGTAGTGAAGCTAATACATTGAAGAATACAATGTTTGGTTCCAGCTATAGCGAGTATCAATTTACTTCCGGCTCTCGTAAGTACGTCAATACTGGTATTATTTCAATGAGTTCAAGTATCGGAGCCGCCAATATTATTGATAATCGTAGCGATAAACGTAATTATATCGGAAAATCGGCTAGCATATTAGGGCAGTCTGGTTATGTTTATACTATGAAGAACACCGATTCGTCGATGCTTGAGACGAGTTATACCGAACCGACTTACGTGCCCAGCACACAAAAACCGTATGATCCTGTGTTCAGCTGGTCCGTACCTTCCGGCGATAACGTAGCCGCGGGCGGCGACTCGCATTGCTATAAGGACAGCTACAGCGTGCTCCAGATCCAGTTCCTTACCGGCGGCAGTAAGACGATCAATGCTTCTAGCTACGCAAAATTTGTAAAATATCAATATGAAACATCTCCTATAGAGTCTTCGTCAATTACTTGTATAAATAACGCAAGCGGCGCGTCGCTTACCGTAACAAACGGCAGCGTCACCTTTACCGAGGCCGGCGAGTATACTATTACGTATCAGTATAATGACGTATCGGTTTACGATAAAGATCTCGGCACTACAACGAAGGTTAATTATACCAAAACAATTAAAGTCAACGTCGCAGTCAAGAAAGTTGCACCCAACGCAGTTATTACAGTATCGCAAGTTAACGGCACAATGATATGGGGTTCCGCGGGTAACTCGTTCGACCGCGACTATCAGCCTGCCGCGCAGATATTCGATTATATGACTATAACCGACTATGACGACGACGGCAACCCCTATACCGTACTCGACGGCAGCAACCAGGCGGCGTTCCTCAACAATATCGCCTCCGTTGTCGCCGACAGCGATAACAAGACCGGGTTCACCATCAACTTCCCGGATGGTACCAAGCTGGTAATCAAATGCGGCGCGCCCTACAACAGCGGTACACTTGAGTTCAAGAAATATAACAACAAGTTCCTGATGTGCGGCAGTAAAGCGTACAACAACCCGACCGCGGCTACATGGAACGTCACTTCCTACACTTATACAGGCCGCAACGGCGTCGCCGTTACATACGGCAAACGCGGATTCACCTCAACGACCGATTCTACCAACTACAGCCTCAGCAACTTGTCTACTAACAAGTTCCTTATGTACGACGCGCAGGGCGGTACGGTAAGCCCGTCTTACACCAGCACCTCGCCCGCAACGCTGCCCACGCCTACCCGCGAAGGTTACACGTTCCAGAACTGGAACACCAAAGCGGACGGCACCGGCACCGCGCGTAACGCCGGAACCAGCATGTCGTTCAGCAGCACCACCACGCTTTACGCGATATGGGCGGCGAACGTAACAGTCAGTTTCGATGGCTGCGGCGGTACGGATCCCGCTTCGATTTCCGGCGGCGCCGGAACTACAGCTACGCTGCCTACGTCTACTTTCAGCGGCGTATGGCTCGATGGCTGGTATACGTCGGCTGAAGGCGGTACGCGCATCGGCGGAGCTGGCGATAGCTTCACGGTCCCCGCAAACAATACGACCTATTACGCTCACTGGAATCCTACATATACGGTCACTTACAACGCCAACGGCGGTACTGTCGGTACTGAAAGCGCAACTTACGAAGGCACGGCGCTCACGCTGCCCACACCTACCAACGGCTCTAAGACCTTTGAAGGCTGGTTCACCGCTGCCGAAGGCGGCACCAAGATCGGCACCGCCGGCGACAGCTACATACCTACCGCAAATATCGAGCTGTTCGCTCAGTGGTCGGATAACATCCTCGTCACCTTTGACGGCAACGGCGGTACGGCGGGCACCAACAGCGCAACTTACGACAACGTAACGCCTATAACGCTGCCTACCGCAACGTGGGCGGGCCACCAGTTCAACGGCTGGTACACCGCGGCAAGCGGCGGCACCAAGATCGGCGACGCCGGCGCAAGCTACGTTCCCGCCGAGCCCGTCACGCTTTACGCTCAGTGGACGGCTTATACCGTAAGCTTCGACGGCAACGGCGCGACCAACCCGTCTGCGCTTACCGCCGGCAGCAACGGCTCCGTCACGCTGCCCACGCCTACGCGCACCGGGTATACCTTCAACGGCTGGTACACCGCGACGAGCGGCGGCACCAAGATCGGCAACGGCGGCGCGTCTTACACGCCTACTGCGGATATCACTCTCCACGCCCAGTGGTCGATCAACAGCTATAAGGTAACAATCACCACCAGCAACTCCAGCACCGCCGTGTCCGTAAACGGCACGGCCGTCAGCAACGGCGGCTCTGTCGCATACAACAGCGTCGTCAAGGTAGTTCTGAGCTATACGCAGACTGACAGCCTTACGTTCACAATAAAACAGGGCAATAAAAACGTGACCTACTACTCCAATGAAGCTTGTACTTCTTCCACCACGTCAATGGCTGCCGGCACCTATTACTTCAAGATGCCCGCCGGCGACGTGACGATCAACAGTAGTTCGGCTGCTCCTGCTTCTTCTTGCTTTGCTGCAGATACACTTATTACATTAAGCGATGGTTCCACAGTACCAGTTAGCGACATTTCAATTGGCCAATCGATTCTTACTTTTGATCATACAACAGGTTCGTTTGTCGATTCTCAAGTTGTTTATCTTTATAGGTTGCAAGGACTTGTCAATTCTATCGAATTAACCTTTAGTGACAGTTCAGAGTTAGAATTATTAAATGATGGTCATGGATTATATGATGTGACTTTGCACAAATATGTGTTGATTTCAGCTGATAATGTTGCTGAATTTATTGGGCATGAGTTTTTGAAAGCCGAATATCAAAACGACTCGATTAGTATTTGCACATGTTATTTGGTTGATTACGCAATAACTCAAAAGAACGTTGACCGCTATGACATAATGACGGCGAATACTATGAATGCGTTTATAAACGGATTCCTTGGTGTCCCCGATACTATGGTTGGTGCAAGCAATGTGTTTGAGTTTACAGATGACTTTACATATGATTACGAATCTATGCTTTCTGATATAGAAATGTATGGATTGTATACGTATGAAGAGTGGGCGGATTATCTGACAGAAGAGGAATTCGAGATGTTCGGAGGCCAATTCTTTAAGATTGCAGTAGGAAAAGGTTATATAACAGTTGAAGAGATTATTGAAATAATTAACGACTTCCATGGAGGTTGGATGACTGAATAGGTTGACCTTCTTGTCTACTGTTCTACTTAAACTCTCAATTCATACGTTAGCATTACAAAACATCCACAAACAAAACCGGCGCTTCGCGCGCCGGTTTTCCTTTTGGATCTAACGCGTTTTTGCAAGGGTGAAAAAATCCTTGACAAACGCGATATATTGTGATATACTTACAAAGCTCGCAGAAAACGGGCTTATATTTCGGGGCGTGGCTCAGCTTGGTANNGGTAGAGCGCTTGGTTCGGGACCAAGGGTCGCAAAGCCGCAAAACGCTCCGGTGGAGCGTTTTCGGCGCAGCGAGCGGCACGAAGCAAGGAGTTCCGGCACGGCGCGCAAGCGCGGGGGCGTAACGACTATGCGCCTGCCGCGGGCCGCGTGAGATTTGCACCTTGCAGATTTGATCGCGCAATTCAATACAAATTTCGGGGCGTGGCTCAGCTTGGTANNTAGAGCGCTTGGTTCGGGACCAAGAGGCCGGAGGTTCAAATCCTCTCGCTCCGACCAAAATCAAAAGACCGCAAATGCGGTCTTTTTCATTATTTTTATTGCTTTTCAACGCGGTTTTACGCTTATTTCGCCGGAATAGAGCGCGAGCCGGGAACCGTCCGGCAGGCGTATGACGAGCTCGAAATCCCTGCTTATCCGCTCGGCGGTCGCGGAGATCTTTCTGCCGCCGCGTTCGAATTCGATCTCGCGGCCTATGACAAAGCAGCGCTTTTCGTAATCTTCGTAAAATCCGCGGTACGAAAGGCATTCGCAGTATTTTTTCAGCCGCGCGAGCAGATCTGCCGCCACGCGGCACACTATCGCTTTGTTTTCGCCGTCGGTCGCCGCGGCTGCGATATCTTTGAGCTCGTCGGGGAAGCCGCCCTTTGGCGGGAGCAGGTTTATCCCAATGCCCAGAACTATGTAGTTGGGGCATTCCGCGCCGGGCGTGACCGACGATTCCGCAAGTATTCCGCACACCTTTTTGCCGTTTACGTAAACGTCGTTGACCCATTTTATGCCTGTCTTTATGCGACAGACTTTTTCCAGCGTTTTCGCAACTGCGACCGCCGCCGCCGCGGTCAGCAGCACGGAATCCTTTGCCGCAATGGCGGGGCGGAGCACCACGCTCATATACAGCCCCGTTCCGGCGGGCGAAAAGAACCGGCGGTCGAATCTTCCGCGGCCCGCGGTCTGCTCGCGCGCGATGACGACCGTCCAGTCCGGGCAGCCGCTTTCCGCAAAAAGCCTGCCCAGGTCGTTGGTGGAACCCAGCGTGTCGCGAAGGACGATGTTTATATCCTTCATCCCCGCGGGCAGGAATCTGCGTATCAGCTCTTCGCTCATCGCGTCCGCGCCTTTTTCCAGCCGGTAGCCGCGGTTTTGCGCCGATTCTATGACGAAACCGTCGCGGCGCAGGGAATTGACCGCTTTCCAAATATACGTTCGTGAACAGCCGGTCTCGTCCGCCACGCGCTGGCCGTTGACCCAGCTTCCGTCGGCGAGCAGTTCGAGCAGCTTTTGCTTTACCTTTTTTATCGCCATGGGCTTTACCTCGTTCCGATGTCAATGATATCACACAACGAACGCGTTGTCAACACATATGTTTTTGTGTATCATTTTTGCAAAAAAATGTTGATTTTCGGCACGCGTTGCGCTATAATAAACTGAACGAATTTGAAAGGAAGTACTTATTCATGAAAGAACTCAAAGGCGCATGCATCATAGGTCAGTCCGGCGGCCCCACCTCCGTCATCAACGCTTCCGCGTACGGCGCTATCAAAGCCGCGCTCGACAATCCCGCCGTGACCAAGGTCTACGGCGCGCTCAACGGCATCAAAGGCGTGCTCGACGACAATCTTATCGATATGGGGCTCGAAGATCCCAACGAGCTTGCGTATATGAAATACACTCCGTCTTCCGCGCTCGGCTCCTGCCGCTACAAGCTCAAATCGCCGGAAGTCGACGACACCGACTATAAGCGCATACTCGAAATATTCAAAAAATACAACGTGCGTTATTTCTTCTATAACGGCGGCAACGATTCCATGGATACCTGCAACAAGATATCCAAATTCATGCTCGCCAACGGCTACGAGTGCCGCGTGATGGGCATCCCCAAGACGATCGATAACGACCTCTTCGGCACCGACCACTGCCCGGGCTACGCTTCCGCCGCCAAGTATATCGCAACGTCTCTTATGGAAATCTACCACGACGCCCGCGTCTACGACACCGGTATGATCACCGTCGTCGAGATAATGGGCAGAAACGCCGGCTGGCTCACCGCCGCCGCCTCGCTCGCTTCCTATAAGGGATGCGGACCCGATCTCATCTACTGCCCCGAAAACGATTTCGATCTCGACGCGTGCATGGAAAAGATCAAGGACATCTACGCCCGCACCGGCAAATGCATCGTCGCCGTTTCCGAAGGCATCAAGGACAAAAACGGCAAGTATATTTCCGAATACGGCAACGACCTTTCCAACGCCAAGGACGGTTTCGGCCACGCCCAGCTCGGCGGGCTCGCTTCCTACCTCGCCAACTATATCAAATCGCAGACCGGCGCCAAGGTCAGAGGCATCGAGCTTTCGCTGCTCCAGCGCTGCGCCGCGCACTGCGCTTCGCAGACCGATATCGACGAATCCTACGCCGCAGGCCGCGCCGCCGTCGAATACGCCGTCGAGGGAATCACCGATAAAATGGTCGGTTTCGAACGCTCTTACGAAAACGGCAAATACGTCTGCAACATCAAACTCTTCGACCTCACTTCGGTCGCGAACACCGAAAAGAAGATCCCCGCCGACTGGTTCAACGCCGAAAAAGACGGACTCAACGAAAAATTCGTCGAATACGCGCTGCCGCTCATCCAGGGCGAGACCAAGCTCGTCAAGGAAGACGGACTTCCCAGGTTCGTGCATCTCAAAAAGGTCAGAGCCACCGTATAAAGCTTTCATCACGCCCGAACGCGCCTGCGTTCGGGCGTTTGCTTTTTGGTAAAGATACGTCTTTTTCGCAAAGGAGAAGAACAATGAAAAGAATAAAGATACTGTCGCTCATACTCGCGCTCGCGCTCACGCTTTCGCTCGCCGTCGCGTGCGCGGATCAGGGGAATGAAACTTCAAACACGTCGGATTCCGGCGTGAGCGGGGATCTCGCTTCGGCGGAAGGACCGTCGGCGCCGGACGTCGAGTCTTCCGAAGAAGAAGTGTCCCGCGGGCCGCTCGATCATCTGGAAGATATGGCGTTAAACGGCGAGACGGTAACGGTCCTGGTCGAAAACGGCTCGGGCTCGTATATCCCGGTGGAGATAATCCCCAACGAGGAAAAAGGCGCCGCCTACGCGCCGTACGTCGCCGAGCGCAACAATATCGTAGAAGAAAAGCTCGGCTGCACCATAGTCGAAAGGCGCACCAACAATATGGCGGACGAACTC
>DBXS01000034.1:28475-138416 GCA_002310055.1 Clostridiales bacterium UBA1206
GCCTGCCCGTATATGACTACCGGCGCGCCGCTCATAATCGAAGGGCTGTTCTACGACCTGTACGAGTTTTCGGAAATAATCAACTTCGACGCCCCGTACTGGGATCAGAACGCAGACGAAGACCTTTCTCTGGGCGGCAAGCTCTATATGACGACCGGCGACTTTTCCTTACTCACGATGGACGTTACGCACGTACTGATATTCAGCAAGGGGCTTGTTGAAAAATACGGCCTGGAAAGTCCCTACGAGCTGGTGGAAAAAGGCGAATGGACTATGGACAAAATGGTCGAGATGGCGCATCAGGTTACGTTCGACGACAACGGCGTGCCGGGTCTGCAGTACACCGACACCATAGGGTTGCTCTGCAACAACAACTACGCAAACTCGTTTTATATCGGCTCGGGCGAAAAGTTCGTCTCCAAAGACAAAAACGGCGTGCCGGTGCTGGCGTTCGAGGGCGAAAGGCAGACCGACGTCACCAAAAAGATATTCGATATCTTCCACGACGAAAAGATCCTTAACAAAGAAAACTTCAACGCGCAGGCGATCGCCGACGGCTTTGAAAACTGCTACTGGGCGGCGCGCGACAGGCTCGCCAACGACGGCGCGCTGTTCTGCACCACGTCTCTGGAAGGCGTGTTCAACTTTTCGATGTACGACGCGAACTTCGGCCTGCTGATCACGCCAAAGTATTCAATAGATCAGGACCGCTATTATTCGTATATCTCGGTCATCTTCGCCACGGGATGCGTCATCCCGGCGGGGAACGAGGAACCCGAAAAAGCCGCACTGTTTCTGGAAGCGCTCAACGCCGCCTCGACCGACACGGTCAAGTTCAATTACTACGAGCGCATATTCAAGCTCCAGAAGGTAAGAGACCAGGAAGACAGCGATATGCTCGACCGCATTTTCGCAAGCCGCGTATACGATATAGGCTCCATCTTCAACTGGGGCGGCGCGCGCGATTTCATAATGAACGTGGCGCGCGGAGCCTCGTTCGATTACGTGTCTTCGCTCCAGTCGGCGCGCGGCAGGATGGAGTCTCAGATACAGGATACGGTCGATTTCTTCAGCGGCGGCTGAGTCGCGCGCATAAATGGCTGCATATTTATCATATCGTGCGCTTTCGGAACAGCTAATGTGCTATTTTCTATTGACATTTATATGTTTTGTGGTATAATCAAGGTGAATTTTAATACAAGGAGGAACATCAATGAAAGCATTAAAACTCGTTTCGCTCGTCCTTGCTGTCCTGCTTACGCTAACGCTTGTAGTTTCCTGCTCCAATAACGGAGAGGAAAATTCCAAGCCCGCGGGCGAAAGCAATACGGAACAGCCTTCCGGCGAAGATTCCGTCCCCGCCGAATCTTCCGAGGAAGTTTCCCGCGGACCGCTCGATCATCTCGACGATCTCGCGCTCAACGGCCTCACCATCACCTTCCTCGTCGAAAACGGCGCGCTCGGCTATCCTTCCGTGGAAATTATGCCTAACGAAGAAAACGGCGCCGAGATCGCAACCTCCGTACTCGAAAGGAACAATCTGGTAGAAGAAAAACTCGGCTGCACCATAGCCGAAAGACGTACCGACAATATGGCGTCCGAACTCCGCAGCGCCGCGCTGGACGTGCCCGATTTCGATATCGCCTGCCCGTATATGACTACCGGCGCTCCGCTCATTATGGAAGACCTCTTCCTCGACCTTTATCAGTTTGACGATATCATCAACTTCAAAGCCCCGTACTGGGATCAGAACGCCGATGCCGACCTTTCGTTCGGCGACAAGCTCTATATGACCACCGGCGACTTCTCGCTGCTCACGATGGACGTCACCCACTGCATGATCTTCAACAAGAACGTGCTCAACAACAACCGCCTCGAAAGCCCCTATGAGCTTGTCGAAAATGGCGAATGGACTATGGATAAAATGCTCGAGATGGCGCGCACGGTCACTCAGGATACCGACGGCGTCGACGGCCTTTCTTATAAAGACACCATAGGCCTGTTCATCAACTGGAACTATTCCAACTCGCTCTATATCGGCTCCGGCGAAAAATTCGTCGTCAAGAACGCCGACGGCGTTCCCCAGCTCGCGTTCGCGGGCGAACGTCAGGTCGACGTCACCAAGAAGATTTTCGACATCTTCCACGACGACAAAGTCATCTACGACGAAGGCTTCAACGCGCAGGCGATAGCCGACGGCTTCAAGAACTGCTACTGGGCGGCTCGCGACAGACTCGGCAACGACGGCGCTCTGTTCGTCACCATCTCGCTTTCCGACGTTCTCAACCTCGCCGATTACGACTGCAACTTCGGTATGCTGATCACTCCTAAGTACACCAAGGATCAGGATAGATACTATTCCTACATCTCGGTCATCAAAGCCACCGGCTGCGTCATCCCCGTGAGCAATCCCGAACCCGAAAACGCCGCGATCCTGCTCGAAGCCATGAACGCCGCCTCCACCGCAACGGTCAAGTTCGACTACTATGAACGCATCTTCAAGCTTCAGAAAGCCCGCGACCAGGAAGACAGCGATATGCTCGACCGCATCTTTGCAAGCCGCGTTTACGATATCGGCTCCATCTTCAACTGGGGCGGCGCGCGCGACTTCATCGCCAACGTAGCCAACGGCTCGTCGTTCGACTATATGTCCTCGCTCGAATCCGCTCAGGGCAAAATGGAAACCGAAATGCAGGACACCGTCGATTACTTCAGCAACTGATATATCTTATTTTACATAAAACAAGGAGAACAAAAATGCCACTCGTAACTAGTACCGAAATGTTCAAAAAGGCGTACAATGGCGGTTACGCCATCGGCGCGTTCAACGTCAACAATATGGAGATCGTCCAGGCCATAACCGAAGCGTGCAAAGAAGAACACGCTCCAGTTATCCTGCAGGTATCCAAAGGCGCCCGCGCATACGCCAACCATACTTACCTCGTCAAACTCGTCGAAGCCGCCGTCATCGAATGCCCCGAGATCCCCATCGTCCTGCATCTTGACCACGGCCCCGATTTCGAGACCTGCAAAGCGTGCATAGACGGCGGTTTCACCTCCGTCATGATCGACGCTTCTTCCAAACCCTTTGCCGAAAATATCGAGATCACCAAAAAGGTCGTCGAATACGCTCACGCCCACGGCGTGGTCGTCGAAGCCGAGCTCGGCACTCTCGCCGGTATCGAAGACGAAGTCAAAGTCGAACACGGTGCTGAATCCTATACGCATCCCGAAGAGGTCGAAGAATTCGTTTCCAGGACCGGCTGCGACTCGCTCGCAATAGCAATAGGCACCTCGCACGGCGCTTACAAATTCACCGCCGCTCAGTGCACCCGCAACGAAGAAGGCATACTCGTCCCGCCTCCTCTCCGTTTCGACGTACTCAAAGAGGTCGAAAAACGCCTGCCCGGGTTCCCCATAGTGCTCCACGGTTCGTCTTCCGTTCCTCAGGAATACGTCAAGATGATCAACGAAAACGGCGGCGCTATGCCCGACGCGGTCGGTATACCCGAAAGCCAGCTCCGCGAGGCTGCGCGCAGCTCCGTCTGCAAGATCAACATCGATTCCGACCTCCGTCTCGCCATGACCGGCACCATCCGTAAGTTCTTTGCCGAACATCCCGATAAATTCGACCCGCGCGAATATCTCAAACCCGCGCGCGCCAATATCAAGGAACTCGTTCGCCACAAGCTCGTCGACGTGCTCGGCTGCAGCGGAAAAGCATAATTTCACATGGATTACCGGGCGCTTTTGTAAAAAGCGCCCGCGTTTTTCAATAGCGTTTATCGCAAAGGAGATATTAATTATGGATAATCAGATACCCGTTATAGAAGGCGATCTTACTCCGATAACCGACAAGACCTTGAATTACGTGCTCGGCTCGCTGTTCCGTAAAGCCAGGATCTATTATATTATTTTATTTCCTATTTTTACTGTATTGAGCTGCGTGCTCGCCGTTTATGATTTCAAAAAAGGTTATACCGCTACCGCAGTTTTATATATAGTTCTCGGATTGGTTTTCGTGCTGTTCTGCGCGAAAACGCTTATTTTGGATATCCCAAAGAAAATAAAGGCCTGCGTTTCGCAATTCCGTAAAAATCACCCGGGACCCGAGCACTATGTGTATTATCCCGACAGACGCGTCATGTCAGACGCCGAAAACTCAGTTACGGTGCGTTATGATGAGGCTTTCAGGGCAAAAGAACTGGATGACTGCTGGCTGATCTATATTGGGGATAAAGACGCATGGGAGCTTTTGATCTGTGCAAAAGAATCGTATTCAGAACCCGGACATTACGAAAAAGCGATTGAACTTCTGCTTTCAAACGTGCCCGAAAAGAACATAAAACGCTTAAAATAAAAGCAAAAAAAACGGCCGGTCGGCAGACCGGTCGTTTTCATATATCCGAACGATCAATGATCATCGGAAAAATACATACTGCCTTTTATGCTTTCGGCGGCTTTGCACGCTACGGCGCGCAGCCGCTTTTCGGCGTCGGTTTTGTCTATCTGCGCAGGCGATTCGGCGTAAGACGCAAAAATACCGCTCACTCCCATATCCGCAAGATATGAAACGTCGCCTTTTACGCTCCCGCTTACTATATAGCACGGCTTGTGATGCTTTTTGCACAACTGCGCCACGCGCGCGGGGAGCTTTCCGTGTGCGGTCTGGGAATCGGTCCTGCCTTCGCCCGTAATGACGATATCGGCTTTTGCGACCTTTTCTTCAAGACCTACAAGCCGCTCTATGACGTCGAACCCGAAAACTATCTTTCCGCCCAGAAAAGCGGCGATCCCGCCGCCGAGCCCTCCGGCGGCTCCGCTCCCGGGCAGGGAATTGACGTCGACCGGCAAAAGCGACGCAAGATGTTTCATGCCGTCGTCCAGCCGAAGCGCCTCTTCGGCGGTGGCGCCTTTCTGACGCGAAAAAGTCAGCGCCGCGCCGTCTTTGCCGTAAAACGGCGTGTCAACGTCCGTGCAGGCGAAGACGTTCGTATTCTTGAGTATCGGGAAAAGCGAAGACGTGTCTATGCGTTTTATTTCGCGCAGGTTCCTGCCGGTGGGAATGAACGAATAATCGGAATAAAATTTTACGCCTAAAGCGCACGCCATGCCGCAGCCGCCGTCATTGGTGCCGCTGCCGCCTAGGCCTACGTAAATATTCTTCGCGCCGTTTACCGCCGCGGAATATATCAGCTGCCCCACGCCGTAAGTCGTGGCGCGCATCACGTCTTTGCCGAACCTCAGCCCACACGCGCGCGCCGATTCTATATAGGCGTCGCCGTTTATTATATGGTATTCCGCCTCCGTCTCGCCAAAGAACGCGTCCTTTACCTTTGCCGTTCGCTTTTCCGCGCCTTCCGCGCGCGCTATCACGCTGCCGAACCCGTCGCCGCCGTCGGAAACGGGGCAGACCTCGACTTCACGGATCCCGCCTTCAATGAGACCGGATCTTATAATATCTCCCGCTTTTGCGGAAGAAAAACTGCCTTTGAACGAATCGCAGGCGACAAGTATCTTCAAAACGCATCACCCTGTATAGATTTTATATCCGTTTTGCGCTTTTGTCAATGATAATATTTGACAAATCATAAAGTGTGTGATACAATACAAGCAAATAAACGGTAAGGAGTTTTTATTATGAAAGCTATCAACCTGCTCCCCAAGATATTCACCAACCGCGCATACGATAACTGCGGGATGAAGATGGGCGACAACGACGGCCCGGCCTACGTGGTCTACGGCGCTTTAGGCAGCGGCAGATGTTCTATGGATATCGATTTTTCTTCACTCGAAATACAGAACGTCCGCGCGTCCGACGGCAAAACCGTCAACGGCTATATGTTCTTAGGGTGCGATATCTATTCCGGCAATAACTGGATCAACTGCTTCGACACCGGTTTCTGCTACAGCGGCAACCCCGGCAGATGGCATCTGTTCTACAACATATACGACCCCGCCGAAGGCGTTCCCGGCTGGTACGAATCGAATATAACGCTCGACGGCGCGCATAACTACCGCCTGGAACTCGACACGCTCCGCATAGACGGCTATGCCGTGATCTCGGTATTCGACCTTGACGAAAAAGTATACGCCGATATCAGAACGTTCCCCGTAAAGGGACTTTGCGCAAGCGGGCGCGACACCGCCTGCCTTATGAATTTCGCGCTCGACTATCCGCCCGATACCAAATTCGACAGATCCGGCGCTCCTTCGGAAGACTTCGCCGAGATAACGCTCTATAACACCGACGAAGGGCTCAAACTCAAAAATATATGCGTGACAAACGCGCGCATATGGTACGGCGGCAGGGAACACGCGTGGCTCGATAAATACACCGATCACCGCGGACTGTGGCCCGATATTTCGTTCGGGCAGTTCGATTACGACTGCACGCGCATAACTTTCGGCCCCAAGATCACCGACAGCGAATTCGTCGTCGACCTCGATATGAACAGATAAAAGGAAATATAAAAAGCCGGACAGTTATATCTGTCCGGCTTTTCTCATTTTTTGTGCGAAACGTAGTTCTTTTTCAGCGTCATATCGGCTTTGTTCACGGCGGCGGTGTAGTTGGCTTCGGCTATTTCAAGTTCGGCTTCGGTGCAAAGCTTGCGGGCGTAGCGGGCGAGCGCTATCAGCAGCTCGTTCGCCGCGTGATCGAGCTCAAAGCGCGAAAGCTGCTCTTCCACGTATTCGCGCCGCCTGCGTTCGGCGTCTTCGGCGGCGTTTTTCATCGCCCTGCGCATCAGCGCGGCGATCACCGCGCCTATAACGCCCGAGGAAGAGAAGATCACCGCCAGCGCCTCTGTGATATAGCTCATGCCCCTATCTCGTAAATAAGGGCGGCTATAAGCTCAAACGCCCTCTTTATACAGCTTATAAACGTCTTCATGTATCTTCGTCACCGTTCCTTTTTCCGTATTGTTTGACAAGGTTGTGCGCGTAGACAGTTGCTCCCGCACACAAAAGCCCTTGTGCGGCTCCGCAGGCGACTAGCTTTACGATCCCGCCCGCGCTTTCGGGAACGCCGCAGGCGACGAGCCAGACTGTCGCCAGCGCGATCCCGGTAAGCCCCAGAATAAAAGGTATCTTCCAGTCGGATACCGAAGATTTTTTCAGCGTTTCGCCAATGATATACAACAGCGGCAGCAGCGAAAGCAGTTCCGGCTTTATGTATTCGTACAGATCCATTCTTCCGCCTCCCGCTATTTCATAACGTTTTCCTTGCCGCCGAGCGCTGCCTTCGCGGCGTTCACGGCGCCGGATACCGCGTTTTCCGCGGCGTCTGCGTTCTTTACCGGCGGATTGCTTGCGATAAAGCGCGTGATCACGGAATCGCTTATACCGCATTCGCGGCAGCACCTTATAAACTGCCCGTCGGTCTCGCACTTGCTTCTGCAAAACTGCATCTGCGCGTTTTGCGCGGCGGTCTTCGCCTTATTGTCGGCGTCGCTCACGCCTGCGCGCTTGTAGCTCGCAAGCGCTTTGTCGTATGCGGTTTTGTAGGTTTTTTGCGATTCTGCGGCGATCTCGCTCGCCTTATAATCCGACTGCGAGGGGACGAAGAAACCGTAGTTCCCGAGCGCAAGCTTCAGGTCGCGCATATAACTTTCGTCTATCCCGCTTTCGCTTTCCAGTTCTTTAAGGTAATCGTTTATCGCTTCCGCTTCGCTCACGCTTTTCACCGTTCCCGACGCGGTGCGGTTCGATACTATCTGCTTCGCAAACTGTGCTGCCGTCTGCTTGGGAACGTATCCGCCGCTTTCGCTTCCGCTTGCGGAACTTTGCGAAGAGCTCGAAGCTTTCGCCTTCTCCAGCTCGTACCGGCGCTTCTTTTCGGCTTCACTCGCTTCGTGCTCGCGCTTCTTTTCGGCTTCACTCGCTTCGTATTCGCGCTTTTTGGCGGCTTCGGAAGCGTTGAACTCTCTTTCCTTTTGAGCCGCGGCTTCGGCGAGCTCGGCCTTTATGCGCGCCAGCGTGATATTGTATTCGCGCTCGGCGCGCTCGCTTTCGGTCTCGCGCCTGTAACGCTCGTCTTCGCGGTCGGCTTCGTACTTCGTCTTCGCCTCTTCCGCGGCTTCGGCGTAGGCGCGCTGATTTTCGGCGTTTGTCTTTTCAGCGTAGTCTTTGTCCAGCGCCGATATCGCGCTTTCGGCGGAATCTCTCGCGCTGTCGCCGCTCTTGCGCCTGCCTTCGGCGAGCGAAGACGCCTTTTTCGCGAACGCCAGCGAGCGGTCGATATATTCCTGCTCGGCTTCGCCGGAACGCGCCAGCCCTCGCGACGCCATAAACTGTTCCGCGTTCTTTGCGAGTATGCGGTCCTGTGCCGAGGCCTCGTTCAAATCTGCGCGGTAGGCTTTTTCTATCTCCGCAAGCTCGTTGTCGCGGCGTTCTTTTATCTGCTTTACGGCGTTTTCGTAAAACTCGCGGTAGTTTTTCAGCGCGTCTGTTTCGCCCAGTTTCTTTTTTGCCTCGTCCAGATAATCTTTATAATCCATTGTTTACTCCTTTGTCGTCGTATGTGACGCCGTATCCCAGTATCTTAAGCTCCTTGCCCGAAGGGCATTTGAACTCTACCGAGATACCGCTCACGTTGGGGATATAGAACGGCAGCGCTACTGACACCGCGTTCCCGTGGAGCGCCTGATCAGCTTCGAAATACTGTTCCGAACTGAAAACTTCGCTTTCACCCGGCCAGTAAACCTTCACGCTCCCGGCGGTGACGTACCCGGCTTCTATCGTAAGATTCACAAAATGAATATCTTTAAGCGAACTGCTGCCCAGCTCGTTGTAATGAGTCTTGTAGCTCGCGCTTGCCGAACGCTCCGTCGCGGTCATGCGCTTTATGTATTCGCCCTTGACGGTGAAAACGCTCCCGAAAGCTTCGAAAACGTCCGTCAGACCGCCTGCGGAAAGCCGGTACCATTTCTGCGTGGCGTAATTGAAGACCGCCGTCTTCGTTTTTCCGACGAAATAAAGCTCGCTCAAAGAGGGAAGTTCAAAAAGCTTCGCCTTGCTCGCGTAGCCGTACGTCTCGGGCAGGATGATGTCGTTGACGGCGTTGGATATGCAAACCGCATTTTTTTCGTTTTCCACAGTCGAAGGCCGCCAGACATTCACGCCGTCGCGGCAAAGAGTCGCCGCAAGCCCGTTCATCACGCACGAACTGCCGTATATAAGGTTCCCTTTGCGCGGATGCAGCGGATACACCGGGAACGAAGCGACGGTTTTGCCCGAAGGCATGGTCTTCATCTCGCAGTAGGAATAATACGCCGAATCGGCGGTGAATATCAGCTGCCGGTCGTATTCCTGGACCATATCGGTTATCGGCGCGCTGCCTACCGACGTGTAGTTCGTCACGGGGAAATATTCGGCGCTCGGCACGCCGTCGGCGAGCTCGCTGTGGATCCGTATGCACGGGCGGTCTGCGTTGTTCCACAGAAAAACGCGCTCGTCGGCGTTGGAGCCGAACAGCATTGCGTTTTTGAACTTGCAGAACTCGCTCCTGCCCGAACTTCCCGTGTCGTAAGTGATCTCCAGCGTGTTCACGCCGGCAGTCGGGATATCCGTCATCGTGACCGTGCCGTTCGCCGTGTCGCAGGCGTAGTCGCCGGCGTCGCATTCCACGCCTTCAAGCGCTACTTTCACAACGGCGCTTATGTTCTTTTCCGCAAGGTGAAAGCACGCGTCTGTCCCGTTGGGCGAAAACCGCTGCCGCCTTTGCGAACTCAGCATATTCACGGCTTCGTACGCAGTCCCGTCGCCGTCGGGCGTCGTGGATACCGAAATCAGCGGTACGTACCCGTCCGCGCTTTCGAACGTGCTGCCGTCGTAGCGGAAATATCCGGTGTCGCATAGCGCGTAGAGCCTGTCTTCGTATTTGAAAAACGCGGCTCTTGTCGCGCCCGAAGCGTTATGCGAGATCATCGTCATATCGTCCGTATCGCAGTCGTATATATTTCCGCCAGCAAGGAACACCATCGCGTTCCTGCCGCCGAGCGTTCCCGCCCAGCACGCCTTGATCTCAGCCGGCGAATGTATGAAGTTTTCGTACCCTTTGCTCTTGCAGAGCGAGCCGCCCGCGTCGACTACGAAATCGACCGCGCTTTCGGCAGATACCGCGTCCTTGGCGTACTGGTCGAGTCCGCCGAACGATCTGTAATAAACGCTTCTCTTAGCCATCAGTACGCCTCGCTTATCGGGCTCGCCGACGCCGGAGCCGCGCCGTGATAGATCTCAAAAGTCATATCGTAAATCTTCTGCAGTATCTGCGCGGTCTTCACGTCGTAGCGGAGCGCCAGGAATATCGCCGCCTTCAGCGGAAGCACGTTGTACGCGACCGCCGAGACCGCGGTTATCGATGTTTCAAAACTCGTGACGGCCGAAGGCGTTATGTCGTTTTCCGAAAACTCGCGGTTTATCTTGTTCGCTTCGTGGATCGCCGCGTTGATGCAGTCAAGCGCGCCCGGACGGCAGCGGTCGGCGATCTGTTCCTGTGCTCCCAAGCTCCCGTTGATCCCCAGAAACGAAGTCATTACGGAAAATATCTTTTCCGCGCTTACGCTCACCTCGGTCTTTATCACCCAGTTATCGTTCATAATTGCTCCTTTCGTTAAGGCGCGTCCGCGGTGTTTCGCCGCGGAACGCGCTCATATTCGCCCTTACGGGGGCGGTTTTCCGCCTGCTTAGGCGGTCGTCACTCTGGAACAGACCGCGGCGACGCCTACGCCGCAGGTCTTTACGGTCGTCGCGGAGTTGGGCGTCACTTTTACGCAGACTTTTCCGTCCGCGTTCTTCACGAACCCGGATTCGATAGAGAACACGCACATACCGTTCTTGGCGAGCGTGTGGTTGACTTCGCTGAAACCGTTGTTTTCCTTTGCGGCGAGCAGCTTGACCTGGACCGTCGCGGTGTTGCCGTTCTTGACCATTATGCAGCAGGTCTCGTCGCTTGCGGGGAATACGGTCTCAAAGGTCTCGGCGGTGCCGGCGGTCTCGGAAACGCCTTCCGCGAAAGTCACGTTCTTGGCGGTGTTGGAGGGGTTTGCGTAGGTAGGTGTTACGGTGATAGCCATTTTTTATTCTCCTTTCAGTTCCTTTTATATGCTGTTGCCGCCGTCGATGACGGGAGCGCAGACCAGTTCGCCCGGCTTAATGACTTTGGCGCCGAATACGATCCTGCCGCGCACGGCGGTGTCGAACGAATCTTCCATACGGTCGATGACCTGGGTGTCGAGTATCTGCTCGGCGTAGCCGATCGCGGAATACGAACCGGCGAGCGCGTAGTAGGTGGTGCCGTAGTTGGATAGCTGGTTCGAAACGTAAAGGTCGCAGCCCAGCTCGTCGGTATAGCCGATGGCGCCGGTGCCGTTGACGCCTTCGTTCACCGAAAACTTGATACCGGCGAGGATGAGCTTGGTCTTGAGGAAAGGCGGGATGACTATCCACGACTGGCCGTCGGGGACGTTGGCTTTTTCGAGCGCCTCTTTCATTTCTGCGACTACCTGGAGCGCGTTGGCGGGGGTGACCGTCGCGGAAGTCAGCGTGGTCCCGGCCTGTCCGTAAAGGCCCAGAACGTATGAATCCACGCTCTTTTTAAGGTTGTAGCTCGCGCGCTTGGTCTGCGAATCCTTGAGCCCTATCGAGCTGCGCAGCGCTTCCAGGTCGCTCACCTTAAAGGCGAAGTACTTGTCCTGGTCGATATTCAGCTTTATCGCGTTGTCGTCGATCTCTTCATAGCTGACCGTGCCGTTGTAGCTGCCTACCGCGGGGTCGTTGAGTCCGATGAACGTCACCGAATCGCCGGCGTTCTTGATATCGCCCGCGAAAGAGGTGTTGCATATCTTGTTGGCGATGAGGTTGTCTTCGTTGGTGCGGAGTATTTCCGCGGAGATGATCTTTTCTATAGAATTGTAGTTGGACATTTTACCGTTCCTTTCTTATGATTTCCATTTTTTCATAGAGCTTATGATCTTTGCAAAGTTGTTCTTCACCGCGGCGGGAGGCATTTTTTCCACTTCGCTTTCGGTGAAAGCCGGCTCTTCGGCTCTGCCGGGCGCCACGGGGACTGATCTCGCTTCGTTTTGCGCGTTGATCTCGTCGCTCGTCTTGCCGCCCGCAGCGACAGAAAACGCGTACGCGTACGCGAGCGGAATGCCGTCCGCGACGTCTTCCCACACGCGCTGCGGCACCGATTCCGGCGTCACGCCGGGGAACGCTTTAATGAACGTTTCGAGCTCTTTGTCGAACTGTTCTCTTTCACGCATCCTGCGTTTTTCCTCGCGGTAAACGCGCTTTATCTTTTCGGCGTCGGCCGCTTCGGCCTGAAGCTCGGGCGGGTACGATCTGAACCTTTCTGCGCGTGCGTTTTCGGCTTTTTCGGCTATGTCGAGCAGAAACGCCTCTGCGGACCTGCCTTCGTTTTCGGCGAGGTCTTCAAGTATTTCCATCAATCGTTTCTTTGTCATCTTTCAAACCTTTCTCGTAGTTTTCCCGTATCTCGTTTATCAGCTGATCCTTTGAAGCCAGCAGGTTTTCGGGCAGCCTTTCGAGATACTGTATTATGTTTATGTGTCCGCCGCGGAGCAGATTGTCGAGCGTGTTCAGGCAGGCAATCTCGGACCAGTACGCCGAAGGGCCGACGTCTATTCTGCACTTGAACAGCGCGTCGCGGTTTTCGCCCAGACTGAAACGGGCGTATTCGCCGTTCATTTCGATCAGGCGTCCCTCGCCGTAATAGGCGGTGATGAAATCCAGCCATACGAGGCCGATATCTTCTATAAAGCGGTAAAACTGCCGCTTTACGCTTTCCAGCGGAAGCGTGGACGCTTTCTGCAGCGCAAGGATGGCGGAAGTGTTGTTGGGTTCCACGTCGCCCAAAGCCGTGTCGGTCGCGCCTAAGCATTCCTTGGTCGCCGACATTGCCATATTAATGACTTCAAGCATACCGGACTGCATCTGCCCCGGGAGTATCACTTTTGCGACGTCGTTTACGGGTCCGTCGACTTTTATCGCCTCGCCTACGCGGTTGGACCAGTCTTCGAGCACGGTGCCGTCGTACACCACCTTGG
Organism: Clostridiales bacterium UBA1206; assembly: GCA_002310055.1. GTDB lineage: Bacteria > Bacillota > Clostridia > Oscillospirales > CAG-382 > UBA1206. Next base: position 41,549 of record DBXS01000034.1, read on the forward strand.
AAAAAGCGGTGTCCATCATATGCTTCATCACCATCGCGTAACCCTTGTTGATGAATATCTGGTTTTCGGTGAGCCCGGTCGCGACCGCCTCGCCGTGCCATGAATTCTTGGATTTCGTCCAGTTCATCACGGCGATCGGATAATCGTGCAGTCCGGTCTCGGTCTCGCCGCATATCACCGCGTCGCGCGTGGATTTGCGGTAACGGATCCTGCCGTCCTCGCCCCTCCACAGCTTAATAAGCGAAATACAGCGCGTGTTTTCAAGCTCGATCTTCGAAAGATCGCCGCTGCCGCAGTCGTTCGCGGTATCGGGCTTGATCTTTGCGATCTCTTCTTCCGGTCTTCCGCTTTTCCTCGCCTGCGCTTTCAGGTCGTCGACGTGTTCGCGCGCGGAGATCAGGATCCACGGCTGTTTCTGCACGCTGCGGCAGTTGGGGTTACCGAAAAACACGTCGGTGTTGTCCACCAGCACGGTGCGAAAATCGCCCTTGAGCTTCTGGCCGGTCTTCACGCCGGCGTCCCAGTAGGTGTACGCCACCGCGTCGCCGCTCAGCGCCGCGTCGTGGAGCGCGTCGTCCATCAGCTCTTCCATGCGCATATCCTCCCAGCTCCGCTGGGCGATACCGTTGAGCATTCTTTCGTAGCCCGCGGCGACGTCTTTCCCCACGGGAAGTCCTTCGCCGAACGGTTCGGCGAAAGAGAATTTCATAGCCACGGACGTGGAAAGTATGGAAGAGGAATAATAGTTGATTATCCGCTTGAAGATGTTGAACACCGGGCGCGGAAGATTGCCCGATCTTACGCTTTCCCATTGGTCGCCGCGGTAGAACCGCTCGTTGGAAGCGACCTTGTTGTAAAGGTCCAGCGAAGTATTGTACTCTTTTCCGCTTTCATAGAGTTTCCATTCGTCGGTGGTCGGAGTTTTGTTTTTCATTCGTGTCGTCTTCTCCTAAATGTCAAAATAATCGTCGTTTCCGGCATATATCCTGCGGCTGCCGAAACTGTACGTGCCGCCCGCGTCGTTAGGCGTCTTCGCTTCGCATCTCGGCTCGCGTGACATCACCGCGTATCTAAGCGCTTCCGGCGCGTGCGTTATGTCGTGCGGAACGTCCGAAGCGTCCTCGCTCGTATCCGGGTCGAACGCCAAAGAAGGGAGACACCTTATGAGTTCTTTGCACGACCTCGTGATATGCAGCTTCGGGATCCCGTCTTCGGCGCCCGGGCGCAGGTATTCGCGCATAACGCGCCAGCCCGGTATACGCGCGCTGTCGGCGCGCCGCAGCCCCTTAAGCCCCGCTTCCGTCATTATCTGCACGCCGCTCTTGCCGCTGTCCTGCCGCCTGTTCCACAGGTCGGGCGACGCCACCGTGTAACGGATGTTTTCGCTTTCGGGCGTCGCCTTTATTATCGCCGCCGCGGCTTCCGAAAGTATAAGATTCGGCTTGCAAAGCTCGCGGTAAACTACCAGTCGTCGTTCGGGCGTGACGGCGATCCACAGGCAGGCGGTCATATCCAGCCCGTAATCCAGCGCGCGGAACTTTACCCATTCGGAAGACGGACGAAGGTCGGGGATAACGTGTTTCGCCTCGTCGAATTCGGGGAAAAACATACCTTCAAACGAATTCCAGTCGCCGTAAAGCATGGCGCGCTTTCGCGCTTCGGGCAGGGCTTCGAGCGTGCGCAGATACCCGGGGTCGTGTTCCATAAGAAACGTGTTGTCGTACACAAGGCTCTTTATGAAAACGTAATCGGCGGGGTTTTCGTTCAGGCGGTATTCGCGGTCAATAAACAGCCGCTTTACCCAGTTGTTGCCGACTCCTCCGGGATTGCAGGTGAAATACATCCGCGGCGTGAACGGCTTGGTCATCGAGCCGGAAACGCGGTTGCATTCGGTAAGGCACAGGAATTGAAAATAAGTGAACTGCGTGGCTTCCTCCATCCCGATGACTTCGTACGCCTGGCCCTGGTACTGCAGTACGTCCGATTCGGAATCGAGATAGCCGAGCTTTATGCGGCTTCCGTTGGGGAAGTCGAATTCTTTTGCCGAATCCTTGTAAACGGCGACTCCGTTCAACAGCGCCCGCAGGGGGATTATGTGGTTTTCCCGCAGTTCCCCCAGCGTTCGCCGTAAAAGCAGGATGTTTATCCCCGCATATCTCGAAGCAAGCAGTACGAGCTTTATCCGCATCGCCCACGATTTTCCGCCGCCGCGCGCGCCGCCGTAAGCGGTGTACTTGGCTTTTGATTTGAAGAATTCCAGCTGCTTGGGGTTGGGAAGGATGTCAAATTGTCTAAGCATAGCGTGCTACTCGCTCCATTCTTCAGCCAGACCGCGCAGTATCAGCGTGGAACAGTTCATATCCTCGGGCTTGTCACGGTATCCGTGGTCGTTCCTGAGATCGAACGCGAGCACCGCCGCCGGGATCTTCCCGCGGTATGCGAGCTGCTTTTTCGCGGCGGCGATACGCGTCTTGGCGTTTTTCACGGCCCTGGACGTGTTCTTGCCGTTTTCCAGCTCGTTGAGCTCCTCGCGCGTGATCCCAAGGTAAGCCGCGAGCGACTCGGTATCGGGGACCGTCGCGGGGTTCTGGATAAGATACTTCTCGAAATAATCCGCAATGAGGTTTTCGAGCGAGGATATCTTAAACGGGTACTTTTTCATTCTCATTTCTCCTCTCTGTGCCGTACCGTTTTCAAACGTGCGGGGGAACCGGCCGCGCCGGCTGCGATCCGTTCCCGGCCCGTCACACTTTCATTCTAAACCCGGTTTTGCGGCTATTCAATATAACGAACAAATGTTCGTATACTGTCACAAAAAAACATGCCCGGTTTTGGGCATGTTTTACAAATTGCGTTATTTCGGTTTGTTTTTACGCGTTTATCTTCTTTTCCAGACCGCGGGGGAAAAGAGCATGAGCATGGGGAAAATCTCAAGCCTGCCCACGAGCATATCGAATATGAGCACGATCTTGGCGTAGAACGGGAAGAATCCGTAGTTGCAGGTGGGGCCTACGAGATTGAGACCGGGGCCGATGTTGTTGATGTTCGCTATCACGGCGGTGACGTTGGTGGTGAAATCGTAGCCGGCGAAAGACACCACGAACACCGAAACTATCGCGATGATTATAAGGGTGGAAAAATACACGGTCACGCGGTTGAGCGTCTCCTGTTCCACGGGTTTGCCGTCCTGCTTGACGGTCACCACGCTCTGCGGATGGAGCATACGCTTAAGCTCGGCTTTGAGCGATTTCAAAAGCAGTATCGCGCGCGTAACTTTAAGACCGCCGCCGGTCGAACCGGCGCAGGCGCCGAGCATCATCAGCGCCACGAGTATGAACTTGGAAAGTTCGGGCCACGCGTCGAAGTTGGCGGTGGAATAACCGGTGGTCGTGATAATCGCGTTGACCTGGAAGAACGAATGCTTGAGCGCTTCGCCGAAAGAATTGTAAAGGTGCGCGATATTCGCGGTGATGACCGCGGTCGCCGCGCCGACTATGCACAGATACGTCTTGAATTCGCCGTTCTTGCGCACCTGGCGGAACTCACGCAGTATCATAAGGTAGTAGATGTTGAAGTTGATGCCGAAAAGCATCATATAAATCGCAATTACGATCTGGCAGTACGAGGAATACGACGCTATGCCGGTGTTCAGCAGCGCGAAACCGCCGGTGCCCGCCGTGCCCATCGAAAGCGTGAAGGCTTCGAATAACGTCATCCCGCCGCAAAGGAGGAGTATGGTTTCGGTCAGCGTGAGCCCGAAGTATATGGCGTAAAGTATGCGCGCCGAAGAATGTATCTTCGGGGTGATCTTGTCTACGGTCGGACCGGTGCTTTCCGCGCGCAGGATATGCAGGCTCATTCCGTTGCCCTTGCCGAGCGGCGCTATGGCTATGATGAATACGAGTATCCCAAGGCCGCCCATCCAGTGGAGGAACGATCTCCAGAAGAGTATCGATCTCGATAGGCATTCCACGTCCGAAAGTATCGAAGCGCCGGTGGTCGTAAGGCCGGAGACCGTCTCGTACACCGCGTCGAGATACGAAGGTATCTCACCCGAGATGACGAACGGCAGCGCGCCGAGCATCGAGACGACGACCCACGAAAGCGAAACGATTATAAATCCTTCGCGGGCGTAGATCGCTTTGTCTTCGGTCTTTACGCGGGTGAGCAGCACGCCCAGGACCGCCATTATTGCTATCGTCACGCCGAAACCCAGCGCCGGCAGCCATTCGGCGTATAGGAGCGCCACGCCCAGCGACAGGACGAGCAGCGCCGCGACCAGCAGCAGTATCTTGCCTAAATAGTTACAGGTTATCTTGATGTTCATTCGGCTTTCACCGCGTCCTTTTCAAAAATATCTTTAAGGTCGCTTATCGGATGTTCGGCGTCGGTGACTGCTATTATGATGTCGTGCGGTTTGATACAGTCGTCGCCGCGCGGGATGATGATCTGGTAGTTGCGGCTTATGCAGGCGATAAGCACGTTCTGCCTTACGTTAAGTTTGGAAAGCGGCACGTTGAAATACGTCGCGCTGTCGGGAGCCAGGAATTCAAGCGCTTCGACCTTGCCGTTGACGATGCGGTGGAGCGAACGCACGCTGCCTTCGCCGCTGTTGCTCTTGGCGCGTATGTAGCGCACTATCTCGTTCGCAACAAGGTCCTTGGGGCAGACGATGCTGCCTATGTCGGTGTCGCTGAACAGCTTGGCGTATTCGGTACGGTCGATCTTGGAAACGGTCTTTTCCACGCCCAGACGGCCCACGTACATAGAAATTATAAGGTTTTCTTCGTCTATGCCGGTGAGCGCGATGACCGCGTCGGCCCTGCCCACGCCCTGGGATTCGAGGAAACCTTTTCTGGAAGCGTCGCCGTGGATGACGAGCTGCTTGGGGAACCGCTGCGAAAAGCGCGTGCAGACTTCTTCGTCCTTTTCAATAAGCGTGACTTCCACGCCGCTCTTTTCAAGCTCTTCGGTCAGATATTCGGCGACCTTGCTGCCGCCCACAATGACGACGTAGCGTATCTTCTTGCTCACTATGTCAAGACTCTTTATGAGCTTGGCGAGATCGCTTCTGGCGGCGGTGACGGTGATGCGGTCGTTGGCTTTGAGCTCGAAACGCCCGTTGGGGATGAACACCTGATCGCCGCGTTCGACCGCGCAGACCAGCACGTGCAGACCGAGTATGTCGGTCACGTCCATAATGCGTTTGCCTTCGAGCTTGCCGCCCTCGTCGACTTTGAGTTCAACGAGCTCCACGCGCCCTTTGTCGAACGAGTCGCGTTTCAAAAACAGCGGGAACTGTATCAGGCGGTAGATCTCCTGCGCCGCGGTCTGTTCGGGGTTGATGGAAAGCGAAAGTCCCAGCTGTTCGCGCAAGAACGCTATCTGCTGGTTGTATTCGGGGTTCCTCACGCGCGCTATCGTGTGCTTGCAGCCCAGTTTCTTTGCCGAAATGCAGCACAGCAGGTTTATTTCGTCCGCGTTGGTGCAGGCGATGAGCACGTCGGTATCCTGTACTCCCGCCGATTTGAGCACTTCGAGCGAAGCTCCGTTGCCCTGGATCACCATAATGTCCAGAAGCTGCTGCGCTTCTTCCAGAAGCTTGGCGTCGGTATCGATAACTATTATGTCATGGTCCTCGCGTGATAACTGCTCGCAAAGCGAATAACCCACCTTGCCTGCGCCTACTATGATTATCTTCATACTGTCAAGGCCTCCGTCGGCACCCGCGCCTTTCTTCAGCGTACGCGCGGTGCTTATTTTATGAATAAACAATTATATAACAATTCTGCGCTTTTGTCAAGAAAAAGAAAACATCCTTTTCCAAAAAGCGACCGTGCCGGTCGTTTGCGGACGCGGCACGGTTTTGGTCTGTACGTATTTTCAGCCTTCGAAAGCGGCTCTGTCGCAGATGACGATAACGTCGGGATGAGTCTTGAGCAGAGTCGAAGGGATGTGGCAGGTGATGCGGTCGTTGAGCATATTCTCAATGACGTAATGCTTGTTCTTGCCGCTGGCGAGCACGAGTATCTTGCGCGCCTTCATAATGGTGCCCATACCCATAGTGATCGCTTTGGTGGGGACGTCCGCTTTGGAAGCGAAGAAGCGGGAATTGGCTTCTATAGTGTTGTCGGTGAGGGAAGTGAGATGAGTGCCTACGTAGAGCGCGTCTTCGGGCTCGTTGAAACCGATATGGCCGTTTTGGCCCACGCCCAGCACCTGGATGTCGACATTGCCGGCGTCTTCAACGGCTTTGTCGTAGGCGGCGCCTTCGGCGGCGGGATCTTCGGCGAGTCCGTTGGGAACGTGGGTGCGCGATTTATCTATGTCGACATGGTCAAAAAGATTGTGGTTCATAAAGTAGCGGTAGGACTGGTCGTGATCGGGAGCGAGAGGATAGTATTCGTCGAGATTGTAGGTGGTGACGTCCTTGAACGTGATCTCGCCGGCTTTGTTCATGCGGCGGAGTTCTTCGTACATACCCACGGGGGTGGAACCGGTGGCGAGTCCGAGCACGCATTTGGGCTTTGATTTGAGCAGGTCGGCTATTATTTTGGCGCCCGCTTTGGACATTTCTTCGTAGTTTTCGCAAACGATGAACTTCATAGGGTGATTCCTCCGTTTATTTCAATATTGCGGCGCGTAAGCGCGCGCCTTTTCACACGGCTATTCTATCACAACGCAAAGCCAAAGTCAACCGATTTTGCGAAATCCGAAAGAAATAAAAAAAGCGTATTGACATTTGCGCGCAAAAACTATAAACTTGTTCGTAACAAAGCGCAAAGGCAGGTAAAAGACTATGCAGACAGACGTCATACTGTTCCTGGGTCAGAGCAATATGCAGGGGCAGACCGAGCGGCTTTCGGAATGCGAGCCCGTGGAAGGCGCTCTTGAATACCGCTTTCTCACCGATACGCTTGAAACCCTCAAAAACCCCGTGGGCGAAAACATCCGTTACGGTTTTTCCGCCGGTTACAGGTTCGAAGAAGATACCGATATAAGCGAATGGCTCCGGGATCACGCGGCGGGCGAAGCGTGTTTCGGCAACACAAATATGGTGCCGGAATTCTGCCGCGCGTACGTAAAAGGTACCGGCAGAAAAGTCGTCGCGGTCCATATCGCCAAAGGCTCCACGGACGTCGCCTGCTGGGTCCCCGGCAACGCCGGATACAGCATTATAAAAACCAAAGCTTCCGCGGCGCTTGCCAAAGTCGGCGCACAGAATATCGGTCATTTGTTCGCCGTGTGGCTCCAGGGCGAATCCGACGCGGTCTGCGGCACGCCGAAAGAAACGTATAAGACCCGCCTCACCGCGCTGAAAGACGGGCTGAAGCGGGACGCAGGCGTCGAGAAGTTCTGCATAATCAAAGTCGGCGCTTTCACTTGCGACGCGCGCGACGAAGAGATATACGCCGCCCAGGAGGAACTCTGCGCGACCGACCCCGATTTCGTGATGCTCACCCGTATCACGGCGGAACTTCTTAAACATAAAGAATACTGCAGCCCGGTCTACGGCGGCCACTACAGCGCGGCCGGTCAGGAGGCTATAGGCAGGTCCGCGGGCGGCGCGCTCGCGCTTCTTGTAAACGGGCAAACGTGAAAAGTGCGCTTTTTGTATGTAATGCAGTCAAAAAAACGCAAGCCGAAAAGAAAATTTATGCAAATAATACTTGCAAAATTACAAAAAAGTAGTATAATCAAAGTATATTTTTGAAATTTCCGAAAGGATAAAAACCATGTCCGTCAAAAAAGAATTAACTCCGTTATCATCGATCTTCGCGTCGCCCGAATCATTCGGCGGAAAACGCGTCACCGTGGGCGGCTGGATCCGCAACAGCCGTTTTTCCAACGCGTTCGGCTTTATCGAACTCAACGACGGCACCTATTTCAAGCCCGTCCAGGTCGTCGCCGAAGAAGAGCGTTTGAATAACTACAGAGATATATCCAAACAGAACATCGGCGCCTCGCTCAAAGTCACGGGCGTGCTCGAACTCACCCCTCAGGCGAAGCAGCCGTTCGAAATAAAGGCGGAGTCTATCGAAGTCACCGGCGCGTCCACCCCGGACTATCCGCTGCAGCCCAAGCGCCATTCGCTCGATTTTCTGCGCACCGTAGCGCATCTGCGCCCGCGCACCAACACGTTCAACGCGGTGTTCCGCGTGCGTTCCGCCGCCGCGCAGGGAATACACGAATTCTTTGCCAAAAACGGCTTCGTCTACGTCAACACCCCAATCGTCACGGGCAGCGACGCCGAAGGCGCCGGCGAGATGTTCCGCCTCACCACGCTCGATATAAACGATCCTCCCCGTACCGAAGACGGCAAAGTCGATTTTTCCAAAGACTTCTTCGGCAGGTCCACCAACCTCACGGTCTCCGGCCAGCTGGAAGCCGAATGCTTCGCGCTCGCGTTTGCGAACGTCTATACCTTCGGTCCCACCTTCCGCGCCGAAAAATCCAACACTCCGCGCCACGCCGCCGAATTCTGGATGATCGAACCTGAGATGGCTTTCGCCGATCTCGAAGACTATATGGACACCGCCGAGGCGATGACCAAATACGCAATAAAGTACGTTATGGAAAAATGCCCCGCCGAACTGCAGTTCTTCAACAGTTTTGTGGATAAAGGCCTGCTCGAACGGCTTGATCTCATTGTCAATTCCGATTTCGGAAGAGTAACATATACCGAGGCGGTAAAGCTTCTTACCGAATCGGGCGAAAAGTTCGAATATCCGGTGAGCTGGGGCATAGACCTCCAGACCGAACACGAACGCTATCTTACCGAAAAGATTTTTAAAAAGCCCGTGTTCGTCACCGATTATCCCAAGGATATCAAAGCGTTCTATATGCGACTCAACGACGACGGCAAGACCGTCGCGGCGGCGGATATGCTTGTTCCCGGAGTCGGCGAACTCATCGGCGGCTCGCAGAGAGAAGAGCGGCTCGACCTGCTCGAAAAACGCATTGCCGAACTCGGCATGGATCCCAAAGATTACTGGTGGTATCTCGAGCTGCGCAAGTACGGCGGAGTAAAACACGCCGGCTACGGGCTCGGCTTTGAACGCCTTATAATGTATATCACCGGCATGTCCAACATCCGCGACGTCGAAGCGTTCCCGCGCACGCTGGGCAACGCCGAATTCTGATATCACATATACCCGGAATGGAGATGATCCGCTTGCAGAAATCCGAACTTCTGGCAGAATACCAAAAATACAAAGACTCGGGCAAAAAACTCGATATGTCGCGCGGCAAGCCTTCGGCAGAACAGCTCGACAATATGACTTCGCTCCTCACCGAGATATCCGATATCGACGGCTGCTTTTCCGAAAACGGCATCGACTGCCGCAACTACGGCTGTCTCGAAGGCATCCCCGAAGCCAAGCGCCTTTTCGCGGCGATACTCGGAGTCCGCGAAAGTAACGTTATCGTCTGCGGCAACTCGAGTCTGAACATAATGTTCGATACTGTTTCCAACGCGTACACGTTCGGTCTCCACGGCTGCGAGCCCTGGAGCAGACAGGGCAGGATCAAATTCCTCTGCCCGGTCCCCGGCTACGACCGCCATTTCGCCATAACAAAACTCTTCGGCATAGAGATGATAAATATCCCGGTGCTTTGCGACGGCCCCGATATGGACCTCGTGCGCGAGTACGCCGAAAACGATCCCGCGGTCAAAGGCATATGGTGCGTGCCAAAGTATTCCAACCCCACGGGCGTCACCTATTCCGACCGCGTCGTGCGCGAATTCGCCGCACTCAAGCCCGCCGCTAAGGATTTCACCGTCATATGGGACGACGCCTACGCGGTGCACGACCTCAACGACACGCCCGATCAGCTCCTTCCCGTGCTCCCGCTCGCCGAACAAAACGGCACCGCCGACCATTTTTATCTGTATACGTCCACTTCAAAAATATCGTGGTCAGGCGCCGGCATTTCGTGCGTCGCCATGAGCGAAAACAGCAAAGCCGAATTCTTGGAAATTATGAAAGTCAAGACCATCGGTTTCGACAAACTCGCCATGCTGCGCCACGCGCGCCTGCTTTGCCGCAGTCTGGGCGACGTTATGAAGATGCACGCTTCGGTCATACGTCCCAAATTCGAACTGTGCTATAAGTATTTCGAACGCCTTGCCGCCGATATCGAAGGCTTTACATATTCGCGTCCCAACGGCGGGTATTTCATCAACGTCAACGTACCGGCAGGCAAAGCCAAGGCTATCGTAAAGCTCGCAAGCGACGCGGGGCTCAAGCTCACGCCCGCCGGCGCGACCTTCCCGTACGGCGTGGATCCCGCCGACAGCAACATACGCATCGCGCCCACTTTCCCAACGCTCGCCGAACTCGAAGACGCGCTCGTGCTGTTCGATATCTGCGTAAGGCTCGCCTGCGCCGAAGGGTAACGTTATAATAGACAATAACGAATCAGCGTATTTGTGCATATTGCGCAAGTGCGCTTTTTCTGCGCTTAAAAATTGTGCACAGGCGACATAAAAATAGGACCAATCTATTGAATTTTCGCGTTTGCTATGTTATAATATGATATCAAAATTTATGATGAGGTAACTATGAAAAAGTCTGTTCTGCTTTTACTTGCTGCGCTTCTGATTTTGTTCGCTTTCGCGTCCTGCAAAAGTACCGGGACCGAAGAAAGCACCCCCGTTTCCGGCGACAGCGAAAGCTCCGCTCCGGCGTCCGTTTCCGACGAAGAGTCTTCGCAGTCAAGCGGCTGGAAAGACGAATTCAAATACGCCACCGACGAGTTCGCCGGAAAGGTGATAAAGATCTTCACCGTGTCCACCGACCGTCATACCTATGCCGAGGTGCAGTTCGCTCCCGTCGACGAGGAAAACGTGCCCGACACAGTCAACAACGCGGTGCGCGAGCGCAACGATTACATCTACGACAATTACGGCGTGACCATCGTCACCCGCGCCGCCAAATATCCCAGCGAGTTCCTGCTTACCGAGATCGGCGGCGATCAGGCGGATTACGACCTGGTCTGCGAATCGGTCGACAGGATGGTCGCGCATATCCCCGATAAACTCTTCCTGCCTTTGGACGATTATTTCGATTTTTCCGACCCCTGGTGGGACGCCAGATGTATGGAGAACCTCTCGATCGACGGCGACAAGCACTATTTCGTCTCCGGCGACTGTATGCTCACCGACACCGACCATATCTACCTCACGCTCTACAACAAGAATATGTATAACGACAACGCCGATCTTGTCGGGACATACGGCGACCTTTATCAGCTCGTGCGCGACAACAAGTTCACGCTCGACAATTATATCGAGATGTGCAAGGCGGTCTCCGTGCCCGACGAAAACGGCGAATACGGCATCAACGCCACGTTCGGCAACCTTTCGCATTCGTACGGCGCCAACATAATGGTCAACGGCTGCGGCGTTTCCATGGTCGAAAAGAGCGCCGACGGACTGCGCTGCACGGTCGTCGACGATTATCCGCAGACCGTTTTCGACAAAGTCTATCAGCTTATGTCGAACAAAGTCATCACCCAGCGCGCCGAACTTATAATAGGCAAAGCGCCCGAAGGGCATAACTCCACTTACGGTTTCGCCGAGCTCGAGTATATGTTCACTTCCGGAAAAGGCCTGTTCTACAACACTACGGTCAACTCCATCTCCATCCTCAAGAACCAGGACCTCGGCTTTACCGTCGGCATCCTTCCCATATGCCACCTGAGCGAGACCGACAACGAATATTACTGCGCGGTCAACCGTTATCAGTCCAGCGTCATCGGCATCCCGGTTTCCAATTCCGAAAATATCGAAGCCGCCGCTTTCGTACTGAACGCGCTCGGCTATTATAACGTCAACCTGCCTTCCAACGTCAAGAACGCCTACTACGAACTCACGCTCAAACTCCAGGCGTCGGATTCCGAAGACGATTTCGATATGCTCGACCTCATTTTCCGTTCGCGTTTCTACGACCTCGGTTCGATACTCCCTGTCGACCGCCTCGCGGGGATGTACGGCGTCGTCATCAATTACAGCTCCAACACGCTCACTTCGTATTACGAAAGTTACCAGGGCGAAATAGAGCAAAAACTCACGTCTTTCTACGAAGACTACGTCAACAGCCTTTCTTGAAACTATGAAAAAAAGAATCACCGTAACGTTCATAATCGTTTTTATTATGATGCAGCTGTTCACGCCGACCGCCGCCCGCGCCGCGGACGATGAAAACCTCGTCGCCGGTATGAAATATACCGTAACGTACGAGTCTCCCATAGATAAGGCGTTCCCGGGGCTTTCGTATAAAGATCCTTCCTTTGCGCTGACCGACGGCAAAAAGGCTTCCGATTCTTATTCGGACAGCGCATACGTCTGTTTCTATCGCGGAACGTACGCCACGGTCGAATTCGCATTCGATTCCGAAGTTTACGTCAGCGGCTTCGACGTAGGTTTTTTCGGCAACGCTTACGGAATACTTATCCCTCGCGAAGTATATCTTTCGGTTTCGGAAGACGGCGAAAACTGGTATTTAGTGCATTCTTCGCGCGATGACTCCCAGCCTTCGCTGAACGTCAAGATGCGTTACCGCATATCTGTGACCTCGACCGACCATTATAAAGCCCGTTATGCCCGCCTGACTTTTTCGTGCGACGTGTTCTGCTACTGCGATGAGATCGAGATATACGGCACTCGTAGCGGCGGCGGCGCGGCCCCTTTCATACGCGACGAAAAGTCTTATACGAACGCTTTCACCTCGCCCGATACGCCCATACTTCAGGGCACGCGCCACGTGGTGCTCATGTATAACAATTCCGAAGATACCAACACCGAAGAAGCGCTTTTGCCTTACGCCGCATATCTCGATAATAAAGGCAACGTTGTTTCGGCCGATATGTTCGATTCTTTCCTGTTCCTGCCGCTGCGTTACAGCGCCAAACCCGGCAAGACCGATAAAGAGGGATGGGAGGAATATCTCGATTCCACGCTCGGCTTCGGCGACACGCCGCGCAACCTCGCCGCGCTCGAAAAGACCGCCGAGACCGTCGGCGCCGCGCTCGGTACCGAGCCGCCCACGTACAACGTGTTCCTCAGCATACCGCAGATGCACGTTTCCGATGATATTTTCGGCTATTTCGAAGGCAAGGGCAATCTGCGTTCCAACAGCAAGGAAAGCCGCCTTTATATAGCGAAATGGTACGTCGATCTCGTGCTCGAAAAATTCAACGCGTGCAATTTCAAGCATCTTAATTTCGTGGGCTTCTACTGGTTCACCGAGCTTATAGACTTTTCCGAATCTTCTTACGAATTCGAATTCGTAAAAGAATATAACGAATACGTCCATTCAAAAGGCGTGGCCAGCGTGTGGATCCCTTATTACTGCTCGCCGGGCTTCAACTACTGGCGCGAACTCGGTTTCGATTGCGCCGCGCTCCAGTCCGGCTGGGCGTTCCCGCGCGCCGAGGATTCCGAGACGGGCGCTCAGATAGCCGGCATGACCGACGACACGATGGCCGTGGCGAAAAAATACGGCATGGCGCTGGAACTCGAGGTCGCTTCGGCCGCCACGGAACGTTTCGCGGATTATATTAATTCCGCCGCAAAGGCCGGTTGTATGAAAGACGGCATATCTATGTATTACCAGGAAGCGCTTCCCGGCGTGTTCTACAAGTTTTACAAGACCGATCGCTCCAAGTACGACCTGCTCCACAGATATATAAACGCGACGTACGAACAGTACGCGCCCGTTGCGCAGGTGCCCGAGGTCATACTTATAAAGACCGACTCCAAGGATAACACCGGGAACCTGAACTTTTCGGATCCCGATACCGTAAAGACAAAGATAAAGCTCGCGTCCCGCGCTGAACCTTCTCACGGCACGCTTTCGCTCGACCGCGACGGATTCTTCGTCTACACGCCCGAAGCGGGCTATTCCGGGGAAGATTCGTTCGCGTTCTCGCTTACCGACGCGATAAACGTCAGCGAGATCTACACCGTGAATATACTCGTTTCGCCCGACGTCGTCCGTTTTGACGGCATAAATTCGCGTCTTAAAGAAAACAAGGCGGTGTTATACGATAGATCCGGCGAGGCGACGTCCGCCGATCCTTCGCTTGCCGGGCTCTGCGAACTCGTTATCGATGCAAACGGCGTGATAACAGAAATAACTTCCGCCGGCGGCGCGGTCGTACCGCAGGGTGGGTACGTGCTTTCGTACTGCGGCGACAAGGCAAAAGATTTTACAAAAATTGCCGTACTCGGAAACAAAATACGTCTTGACACGGTAACAAAATCGTTGTATCTTATAGAGGATGAAGAAACGCCATCCGAGTCCGATCCCGAACTTTCCGCGCCCGAAGGGTCCGGAAAAGGGAATAACACCGTATTATACATTGCCGTTGCCGCAGCGGCGGCATNNGGCGGCAGCCGTAATAGCTGCGGCGGCGATTATAATAAAAACAAAATTTAAAAAAGGAGAAAAGAAAGAATGAAAAAACTCATCTCGCTTTTACTCGCATTAGTGCTCGTCTTTGCACTCGCGGCTTGCGGCGGTAACGAAGCCGAACAGTCCAAAGCCGATCAGTCCGTCGAAGCAAGTTCCGAACCCGAACCCGCTTCCGTTGAAGAGAGTTCCGAACCCGCTTCCGTTGAAGAGAGTCCCGAACCCGCTTCGGTCGAAGAATCGAGCGAAGAACCCAGCGAAGAACCCAGCGAACCCGAACCGAAGGAATACTTCGATTTCACCAAGACCGCTTCCAGCGTCAGCATTGACGGCGTAGTCACCGGCGAATCCGTCGTTGTCTTCACCACCGACTCCTTCGCAAAGAGCGGCAACTGCAAATATTCCATCAACGTCCTGCTGCACAAGACCGCCGACTGCCTCTATGAAGTCGTCAGCGTAGCCGCCGGCGCCGGCAGCGATTGGGACGGCACCTTCGAAGAGGATCAGATCCTTCTCGCGGTACATTCCAGCTCCAGCAATATGGACGATATCGAAACCTACCAGAACGTTCCCGGCAAACTCGCCGCCGCTGCTCTCCAGCCCGGCGACCTCATCGCCATCGTAGGCCTTGAAGAAAAAGACATCCAGCTCCTCAAGGAATACGAAGAAGGCGTTGACAAACTCGAATACGTCAAAGAACTTGCCGCCAACATCAACAAGTTCGTCTCGTTCCAGACCAGCGCCATCGTGCCCGACACCAAAGCTAGCCAGAACACCTCCGTCATACTTACCGGCGTCAACTCCGCTCCCGCATACGGCTCCGTCGTACTCTACACCAGAGAAGGCTGGGGCGACACCCTCGGCGCCAACGGCGAATACGACTGGTCCGAATATTACGTATGCCAGGTCGAATACGATCACGCCAAGTATTATTTCGAAAAGAAACAGCTCATCGATCCGGACGGCGAAGGCAAAGCCGACGTTGAGATACCCGAATACGGTTTCGTGCTCATCGTTTCCAAGTATAACGAAGTAGCCGCCAACCATTTCGGCAACGTAAAAGATAACTCCAGATTCTTCGCTCACGGTCTTCGCGTCGTTCCCGATGAAGACGCTACTTACGAAATTTACCGCTGCGACACCGCTCCCACCATCGACGGCGTAGTCGGCGGCGGCGAATGGAACAGCTACCTCGTCGACAATGCGGACGAAAACAACATTATGTGGGACTACTCCCAGTTCGAAGGTCTTGAATACGGCGTCACCGCCGACATCTATATGACCTATGACGACGACAACCTCTACTTCTGCGTGGTCGTCGACTCCGACAAACCCAACTACTGCACCGTTACCGAATCCGACGCGGCGTATATGTACAAATACTGCTGCATCCAGGTCAACGTTATGAACCAGTCCCCGCTTTCCGAATACGTCAGCGAGCACTATGACTACATTGCCGACTCCACTTCCGTCAACGACGGCGTCATCCGTCAGTACGGCTTCTGCGTAAACAACGACGGCGATACCATCAGCGTCGTATGGATGGGCGTCGACAAGACCTTCACCGGCGAAGCCAAGGTCCTTACCGACGACGACAACACCACCGTTTACGAAGTGTCCATCCCCTGGGCCGAAGTGAATATCGACAATATCGAACCCGAAAAAGAAATATCCGTTTCGTTCTCTATCAACTACTCGCCCGAAGAAGACGCCAAGGCCAACAAGTGGAAGAACGTCAGATATCTCGACGGCGGCGGTATCATAGGCAGAAACGACTGGGTCAAGATGCCTACCGTTATCCTTCAGTGATCAAAAGGAAATTAAAATGAAATTAGGTATAAGCTTATACAGCTTTCACGCTTACGCCAACCCCGATAAACTCGGGATCAAGGGCTGCATCGACAAAGTCAAAGAGCTCGGCGCCGAAGGCGTCGACATAGTCGAAGGTCCCCGTTTCGCCACTCAGGAAGAATACGTGGCGTATGCCGCGGATATCGGCGAATATTGCCGCAAGGTCGGCATAGAGGCGTGCTGCTTCTGCGTCGGCAGCGATTTCCTCAACGGCTCAGGCGGCGATCTCGAAGCCGAGATCGCGCGTGTCAAACTGCTCGTTGACGTCGCCGCGGCATACGGATGCAAATTCATGCGCCACGACGCCAGCGGCGGCTTCCCGCAAAATATAAAGCACGGCAGAGCGTTCGAAAACGCGCTCCCCCGGCTCGTAAAGGGCTATAAGGCGGTCACCGAATACGCCAAGACCAAAGGCATAAAGACCTGTGTAGAGAATCACGGATTCTTCGCACAGGACGCCGAAAGGGTCGAAAAGCTCATCAACGCAGTCGACGACGATAATTTCGGCGCGCTCGTTGATATAGGCAATTTCTCCTGCGCGGACGAGTACAATCCCCGCTCCGTGGGCATTATGGCGCCGTATGCGTTCCACGCCCACGCAAAGGATTTCCACATCAAATCCGGCAACGGCGAAAACCCCGGCGACGGCTTCTTTATGTCGCGCGGCGGGAACTATCTGCGCGGCTCCATAATCGGGCACGGCGACGTTCCCGTAAAGCAGTGCGTCAACGCGCTGCGCAGAGCCGGCTACGACGGCTATCTTATGATCGAATTCGAAGGTATGGAAGATCCCATCACGGGCATTTCCGTCGGCCTTAAGAATTTGAAACGAATAGTCGGCTGAATTCAGCTTTAACGTCTGACTGCCCGCGTTTTGCGGGCAGTCAGATACCGCTTTTTAATTATGAACGACGAAAAACGCAAACTTCTGCTAAAACGAATAGTAAAGCTCGTTTGTATCGTTCTGGGCGCGTTGCTCGCGCTCTATATCGTGTTGTACGGCGTAAACAGGCTTTTCCGCAAAAAGAAGCCCACCCGTGTCGTCGACGAGTCGATACGCTTTTCTTCCGCCGATTACGACGCCGATATTTTCAACGATCCGTTTTACGTTGCAAAAGAGCGCAACATCACATGGTCCGAGTACGGCGACTCCGAACTGTTGGGGCTTAACTGTCCCGCGGAACGGTGCTGGCACGGCATTGCGGACAGAGAGTATTACCTTTCCGTAGGCGAAGAGCAGGCGTTTTTCCGTGATTTTGCCGTCTGCCTCATCAAAGGCGACTATGTATCTTATCCGTCGTTCTTTACCCGCGGTTTCTTCGACAATTACACCATCCCCGAAATTTTTACGCCTCAAAAGCTTTACGATATTTCCGTCGAAGTTGTGAACCGCAAGGCGACCGAAGACGGAGAACGCGAATCTCAGTTCATTCTGCGCTATAAGATAATGAACAACAACGGCACTTACCGCGGCGACGTCGCTTCCGACAGCGTGCGTCCGCTCGTTATCACCACCCGTATCGAAAACGGCGCCGTCCTCATCGATTCAATCGCTTTTCTCGAAGGAAAAAAGACTTCTTCCGACTGAAATTTTAAGGATAACCAGGTTTGATGAATACCAAAGAATTCGACAAAAGAAAACTGTTTTACATAATAGTAATGGCGCTGCTCGCGGTCGTACTGCTCGCGCTCGTCGTCATCGCCGGCTTCACTTCCGGCAGACATATCGACCCGCCGGCTGAATCCGCGGCGTCTGACGTCGCGTCTTCAGATTCCGTTTCCGAGCAGGGAAGTACGTCTGACGATTCCGCAGTCTCTGAAGACGAGCCCGTCACACAGGACGTAAGCGATACATCAAGCGTCGCAGAGGAATCGCTCAACTCCGAACCCGTTTCGGAACCCGTTTCCGAAGAAAGCTTGCAAATAAGCGCCGAGGAAAGCAGGGAAGAAAGCAAAGAAGAAAGCTACGAAGCGAGCGAAGAACCCTCCGTACCGGATTTCGATCCGTACAATATCAAGACCAGCGGCGTTTCCGCCAACGGCAAAACGTTCCCTAAAAACGCGGCAGATAACACCACCGCGGGTTTCGTTGCCATATACAACGTCACCAAAGGTGAGTTCATATATACCAAAAACGCTACTGATAAAGCTTATCCCGCGTCTATGACCAAGCTCATCACCGCCATGCTCGCCGAAAAATATCTCGATAAAAGCGAAGAAATAGTGGTGGGCAAAGAGATCGAGCTCGTCAAAGCGCATTCAAGTCTTGCGTACCTATACAACGGCGAAAAGCTCCCGCTCGAAACTGTCATGGACGCGATGCTGCTTCCTTCCGGCAACGACGCCGCGTATGTGCTCGCCGTCAACGTCGGCAGAAAGATACTCGGCAACAACAAAGCGCCCCTCGCGGCTTGCCTGGACGCGTTCTGCGAGGAAGCGAACAAGTTCGTGCAGTCCATAGGCTGCAAGCACACTCACATCACCTGCCCGGACGGCTATCACGACGACGCCCATTATTCCACCGCCGGTGATTTCGCGCTCATTTCCGCCGAGGTCGTAAAGAACTATCCGCTCGTCAAAAAAGTCTGCGCCAAAAAGCACGCCAAAGACGGTTACAAGCTCGAATGGGACAACACCAACAATATGCTCGATTATTCTTACGTCAACGGGCTCAAGACCGGCTGCACCAACGAGGCGGGCTACTGCATCTCGCTGAGCGCCCACGCTGAGAATAGCGATATAGTCATTATCATAATGAACTGCAGCAGCACTTCCACCCGCACGTCCGACGCCAAGACGCTTTTGAGCTGCGCCTTTGGCTGGTACTGATGTCGCTTAAACACACTTATATTTTGCCGGCGCTTCCGCGCTGGCTCGATATAAAAATTCAGAAAGGAGTTTTGTAATGAAACTTAGAACCATTTGCATCCTGCTTGCGCTGATCATGGCCGTTTCGCTCGTCGTCGTCTCGTGCGGCGGCAATAACGGCGATACGTCCAAAGAACCCGCATCTGCCGATATTTCCGGGCAGAGCGATAACTCTGCCGATAATTCGGAGGTGATCAGCTCCGAGGAATCCCAGGCGCTCGTCCCGCATCTCGACGGCACCGGCCTCAATCTCAACGGCAAGGTGTTCAAGATCCTCGCTATGGATAACCATCAGCTGTATCAGGTCGAACAGATCTGCGGTTATTACAGACCCGAGGGCAACGAAGAGATCGAAGACGACCCCGTCAAGACCGCGATCCAGAACCGCAACAACAAGATATTGGATGAATACGGCGTCACCATCGAGGTCGAAGCCTGCGAAGGTTACGACGCGTTCGTCACCAGAGTCAAGAACGACTTCCTTGATCCCGACGTCGACTATCAGGCGTTCTGCGGCGGTTCCAACTTCCTCGCTCCCCTTACTATCGAAGGCTACACGCTCGACTTCTACGGAATGGGCGACAAATCTTATCTCGCCCTCGATAAAGAATGGTGGGATCCCGTAACTCAGGGACAGATGTCCATAGGCGGCCATCTGTTTATGATCAACGGCGACCTCCTCCTCACCGACGACGAACAGACTAAATGTATGTTCTTCAACAAAGACATCGTCGAAAACCATCTCGGCCAGAGCGTAGCATTCGAAAAGCATCCGTACCAGCTCGTCCGCGACGGCGAATGGACTATCGACAAAATGTACGAAATGATGAAAGAAGCCGCTGTCGACGGCGATAACGGCAGAATGGACTACGACGGCGCCGACACCTGGGGTCTGGTAGGCGTTTCGTTCGATACTTATATGCTCGTTATGGGTTCCGGACTTGCGCAGGTCAAAAAAGACAGCGAAGACCTTCCCGTTTTCGCTATGCGCGACGAAGCCAACAAGAACGCTTTCTTCAAAGTGTACGAAATGGTCGGCGACAAAGACCGCACCCTGTTCGTGGAAGACTACTTCCGCTGGGACGATGCCGAAGGCAAAGTCGTCACTCAGCAGTTCTACAACGGCAAAGCGCTCTTCATGACCGGCTCCATTCAGAACATAAGCGGCGACGCGCTCCGCAACGCCGAGATCCACTACGGCATACTTCCCATGCCCAAGTATAACGACGCACAGGAAAACTATTCCTCCACCGTCAACCCCTATCACTTCGGCGTTCTGTGCATACCCGCGTGGGTGACCGAAGACGAACTGCCCGAGATCACCTTCACGCTCGAAGCCATGGCTTATCTCGGCAACAGGGACGTTACCAGAGAATACTACGACAGGACCCTCAAGCTCAAACGTTTCCAGGACGACGACGACTCTTCCGAGATCCTCGACATCGTCTTCAGAAACCGTCTTGTCGATATTTCCGTTATATTCAACTGGGCTGACTGCATCCAGTACTACAATATCCTTCGCAAAAACGGCAGCGACAGCATTGAATCGTTCCTCCAGGGCAAAGAAGGCGCTTTCAATGCCGCTATGGAACAGACGATCCAGAACTTTATGGATCTCGACCAGTAACGTAACTTTTAAAAGAGTACCCCGTTTTTTCGGGGTACTTTTTTTATTCATTTTTGCTTTATTGTGTTGCTAAAAGCAAAAGTTTGTGGTACAATGGACCGGGGTGAAAAATATGGCAAACAGACTCACAAGCGTTTCGGTAAATAATACGCTCAAAGCCGAAGATTACGCGTCGCTTCACAGCGCCGGGATCGACTGCGTAGAGATATCTATGCTCGACTATATGTACGACACGCTCGATATAAACGAGGTCGTGCGGCTCGCTTCCAAGGCGGGCGTAAAGGTGCGCAGCTTCCATCTGCGCTACTATCCGTTCTTTAATATCGATATTTCCAATACCGACGAAGAGAAGCGTATTTACGCCGTGGAATACCAGAAAACGTTTATAAAAAAGGTGTCCGCCGCCGGAGTCCGTATATTCGTCATCCATCCAAGCGGCGAACCCATAGCCGACGCAGACCGCCCCGCAAGGATCAACGCTGCCAAGCGTTCGCTCAAAGAACTTGCGGAATACGCGGATGAGTTCGGTTCGGTGCTTGCGGTCGAAGACCTTCCGCGCACCTGCCTCGGCAACTGCTCGCAAGAGCTGCTCGACCTTATATCGGTCGACAGCCGCCTTCGCGTCACGTTCGACGTCAACCATTTGCTTAAAGAAACGCACCGCGAATTCGTTTACGCCGTGGGCAAATATATCGTCAACACCCATTTTTCGGATTACGATTTTATCGACGAGCGCCACTGGATGCCCGGCGAAGGCGATATAAACTGGGTCGAGCTTATGGATCTGCTCGACGAAGCGGGGTACAAAGGCGCGATCAATTACGAGATCAACCGCGACAAAGAAGCGCGTTTCCTCACCCGCGAAC
The DNA here is from genome assembly GCA_002310055.1 of Clostridiales bacterium UBA1206. Lineage (GTDB taxonomy): Bacteria > Bacillota > Clostridia > Oscillospirales > CAG-382 > UBA1206. The sequence continues at coordinate 63,178 of DBXS01000034.1, forward strand.
GCAAGATAGAATATACTGACATAAAGAAAAATCACATAGCTCTCGAAACGCGTGCTCCTCTCGAAACGTTCTGCACGCGTCTGCCGGTATGATACGCGTAAAGAATATCGTCCTGCCTCTGGGTTACACGGAACGCGTATGCGAAAAAACGCTGCGTTCTCTGCTCGGCTGCGGGAACGAAGAAAAGCTTGAATATACTCTCGCGCACAGGTCGCTCGACTGCCGCGGAAGGCGCGAACCGCGTTACGTCTGCACGTTCGACGTTTCGGCTGAGCGCGAAGAGATCCTATACGAAAACGCCGTCAAAAACGGCGTCGAGTGCGTGTATCCGTACGACGCGCCGCGGTACGTTTTTCCGCCTGTTTCCGGCGTCAAAACAAAAAAGCCTGTCGTCGTCGGTTTCGGTCCCGCGGGGATATTCTGCTCGCTTATGCTTGCCGAAAGCGGTCTGTGTCCCGTGATAATCGAGCGCGGCGACGATATCGATACCCGCGCGCGCAAGACCGAGCGCTTCTTCAGGACAGGCGAACTGGATACCGAAAGCAACATACAGTTCGGCGAAGGCGGCGCCGGCGCTTTTTCAGACGGCAAACTCACAACGCTTATTAAAGACAAAGACGCGAGATGCGCATATATACTGCGCCGTTTCGTTGAATTCGGCGCGCCGGAGGATATACTGTATTCAGCGCATCCGCATATCGGCACCGACGTGCTGCGCGGCGTTATAAAGAATATGCGCGAACACATCAAAAAGAACGGCGGCACGTTCCGTTTCGGCTCACGTTTCGAATCGGTGCTTTCCCAAATCGGCGCGCTGTGCGGCGTAAAGCTGGCAGACGGCGAGATCATTGATACGGATACGGTTTTTCTGTGCGTGGGACATTCAGCGCGCGACGTGTTCCGCTCGCTGCATGAAAGCGGCGTGATACTCGAACGCAAGCCGTTTTCGGTGGGAGTGCGTATCGAACACCTGCAATCGTCGATAAACAAAGCGCGTTATCACTCGTACGCGGGCGACGAACGGCTCCCCGCCGCGGAATACAAGGCGGCGGTCCATACGCCTAATGGCAGGACTCTTTACACGTTTTGTATGTGCCCGGGCGGCTACGTCACCGCCGCGGCGAGCGAAGAAGGCGGAGTCGTCACCAATGGAATGAGCTTCCGCGCGCGCGACGGCAAAAACGCAAACTCCGCGCTGCTTGTAAGCGTGGAACCGCGCGATATCGCGGATGGCGATCTGTTTGCCGGCATAGAATTCCAAAGAAAACTCGAACGTTCGGCGTTCCAACTCGGCGGCGGCGGATATAAGGCGCCGGCGCAGCTTTACGCCGATTTCGCCAAAGGCGTCAAGACTCGCGCGTTCGGTTCGGTCGAACCCACCTATCCGCGCGGCGTCACGCCGACATGCCTCAAAGACGTGCTTCCGCCGTTCGTCCGTCAGACGTTGGCGCAGGGGATACCCATGATAGATAAACTCATACCCGGCTTTGCTTCTCCCGACGCGGTGCTCACCGGCGTGGAAAGCCGCAGCACATGTCCGCTCAGGATAGTTCGCGGCGAGGATATGCAGTCTTCGCTCAAAGGACTGTATCCGGTCGGCGAAGGCGCGGGCTACGCCGGCGGTATAATGTCTGCGGCGGCAGACGGCATTAAATGCGCCGAATCATACGTGATATCAGGAGGTTTAGTATGACGAAGTTCAAGATCGCTTCACCGCTTTTCAAATTGCGCTCAAGCACGCGCTTCGAGGATATCCCGGTCACAGATTCGTTCAAGACCGTCAAAAACCGCGCGGCGGCGTTCCAGATAATGCTGCTTTCCGATTCCGACTGCGCCGTCAGATGCGGAGACGAACTGTATTTTCCGCAGCATTGCGGCGGCTTTGAATACCGATTTGAAATAGTTTCGGACTACAACGTCAATATATATCCGGAAGGTATGATCCCCGACGACGTCGGCGAATGCGCAGATATACTGCTTTCGCAGAAGTTCTGCGACGTACCGGCAGGGAAGATATACGCGTTCTGGGCAGAAGTTGACATAACTAAAAATTCCAAAAGCGGGAAATGCGTTCTAAAAGTCTACCGTTCTTCTATGTTTACTGACGAAGAACTGTTTTACGTAACTGAAATACACTTCGAAGTGGTTGACATAATTCTGCCGGATGCGCACGAATTCAAATTTTATCTCGATCTCTGGCAGCATTCGTCGAATCTCGCGCGCAAGCACGAAACGCCTCTGTTTTCGGAAGAGCATTTCGAAGTGCTCGAAAGCTACGTCAAATCTCTCGCATATCTTGGGCAGAAAGCCGTGACCGTCGTCGTGTCCGAGATCCCATGGTCGGGCCAGAGCTGCGCCAAAGCGGAAGAAAAAGCGAATATGTTCGAATACTCTATGATCCGCGTGACCAAGCGCGCAAACGGCAGATTCGAATACGATTACTCCGCGATGAAACGCTATATCGACCTCTGTTTCGTAAACGGCATAGATAAAGAAATATCCGTTTACGGCCTTGTCAACGTGTGGAACGGCGACCCGGAGCACGGGTTCAAAAAGCCTGCTCCGCGGTACCCCGACGGCATTCGCATAAGGTATTACGACGAAAGCACGGGCGTATATAAGTTTATGCGCCGTGCAAAGGATATTGATAACTACATCCGTTCTCTCGAGCGCTATTTCATACGCGAACGCCTTATAGATAAGGTCCGCATAGCGGCGGACGAACCGGCGGATATCGAAGCGTACCGCCGCTCCGTCACCCGGCTGCATAAGGCGGCGCCGTCTTTCGTAATGAAAGCCGCCATCAACCACGCGGAATTCATCCCCGAATTCGGCGACGTTATATCCGATTTCGTGCCGTTCATTTCGTGCGTGTCTTCGCAGTACAAGACTATCCAAAACTATTTAGGCACGCCGGGAAAACGCTTCCTGTGGTACGTCTGCTGCTACCCGCATTACCCGAACACGTTCTTAAAGAACGAACTGTGCGAAACTCTGTTCCTCGCAGTCCTCACTTCGTTTATGGGGTTCGACGGCTTCCTGCGCTGGAACTACACCGTGTTCCCGGACGACCCACGCGCCAGCGTAAAATACGCGAATTTTCCTTGCGGCGACGTGAACTTCGTCTATCCGTCGCGCGGGGGCAAAGCGCTGCTTTCGCTCAGATACAAAGCGATGCGTTACGCCGCAGAACTGTTTGAGCTTTTGTGTATGGCAAAAGAAAAAGCGACAGACGCTGAAATGCGCGCCATCTACGCTCTCGTTATGCGCACGTTCGATATAGAAACGTATTTTACGCCGGATCACGTGCTCGAAAAAGAAAAAATGCTTTCGTGCGATATTAACGACTATATATCTCTCGAAAGCAAACTATACGATATCATCCGGAGGTGACGAAAAAAGTATGGAACAGATCCACAGATCCGTACTGTCAAATTTCGCGCTCGCTTCAAAACCGCTCACCAGCGAACGCTACGGGAGCGGACATATCAACCAGACGTTTTTAGTTAAATGCGAAAACGGCTCGTGCTATATACTCCAGAAAATAAACCAGCGCGTATTCACGCGGCCGGATCTGCTTATGCACAATATTTGCGCGGTGTGCGACCATATCGCGTCTCGGAACCCCGATCCGCGTTCGCATATGACAGTCGTACGCACCGGCGAAGGCTCGCCGCTCTATTTCGACGGCGAAGGCTACTGGCGCGTGTACGAATTCGTCAAAGACAGCATCTGCCTCGACAAAGCCGAAACGGCCGAGGATTTTTATCAGTCCGCCTGCGGATTCGGCAGCTTTCAGCGTATGCTTTCGGATTTCGACGCGTCGGTACTGCACGAGACAATAAAGGATTTCCACAACACGCCGAAGAGGTACGAAAACTTTATAAAAGCGCTCGAAAAAGATCCTCTCGGCAGAGCCAAAAACGCAAAGCAAGAGATCGCCTTCGCGCTTTCCCGGCAAAAGTACGCCTCGGTTTGCACCGACGCTTACAAGGCGGGCAAACTTCCGCTGCGCGTTACTCATAACGACACAAAGCTCAACAACGTACTGCTCGATAAAACCACCCGCAAGGCGCTGTGCGTCATCGACCTCGACACCGTTATGCCGGGGCTTTCTATCAACGATTTCGGCGATTCCATCCGTTTCGGAGCCAGCAGCGCCGTTGAAGACGAACCGGATCTCAGAAAAGTCCGCTTCGTCCCCAAGCTTTACGCCACTTACGCAAAGGGCTTCATTTCATCCTGCGGCGGCTCGCTTACGCAAGATGAACTGCGCATGCTCCCGTGGGGCGCTATACTGATGACGCTCGAATGCGGTGTGCGTTTCCTCGCCGATTATATCGAAGGCGACGTTTATTTCCACATCAGCAAGCCCGAACACAACCTGCTCCGCGCCCGCACACAGTTCAAACTGGTGCGCGATATGGAAGAAAAACTCGACTGGATGACGTCCACGGCCCTTTCGTTTTAGAACATAAGAATACGCCTTTGCGCAAAACGCAAGCGCAAAGGCGATTTTTTATTCGCGGCAGGTTATCGCTATATATCCAGTAGGGGCGAAATTTGCGGCATCACATTCGGTCTCGTAGCCTTTTTCGGCAAAAGCTTCGTATCCGCAGTCGCATACGGCGGCGGCGAATATGCCGTAACGCACCGACGCGCGTTTGAACTGTAAATTAAGCGCGTAATGCCACGCCGGAAGATCCGGCACGCCGTCGCGGCACGGCAGCGGAAACGCTAAAATTTTTTTGCGCCCTTCAGGCAGAATCTGTTTTCGCTTTGCGCGTTTGAATCCTCGGGCGCCCGCCGCGGCGAGCCCCAAACGGAACGCGGCTGCGTCCGTATACGCGCGTTCCGGCGCGGGAGCGTCGTAGAAAACCGACGGCGAATTAAGAGTTGCAAGCTTTGAAAACACGGCTAAACATCCGGCTCTGTAATCGTCCGCGCTGCGGATCGCACGCTTTAAACGGCTGTTCTGACCGGTCAGCCCGTACAACGAGCCTTTAAGGTATTCTTCGCCGCTTTTTAAGAACGTCACGCTGCCGTCGCAGGTGACGATACCGCATTCGCAAAGACCGGAAGTGTATTTTTCGTATTTTTTCATACTCGCTCGCGTGATATCCGCAGGGAGCACGAAAAACGTGTTTTCGGCGATATCGCTCACCGAATCGCCCCCGGCGAGAGTTAAGTCAACGCAGAACCCCGCGCACTTTTCGCAAAGCGACGCGAGGGAAGTCACGCACCTGTTCAGCCTGACGCCGAGTCGTTTCGGGTCGGTCACGCTCTGCGCGCGCCAGATCACGTCGCCGGCGAGGAAGCGCGACTCTTTGTCGCGGCACGCAAAATATTCGTCCATACGGCAAACGCGGATCTCGCCGTCCTTGCCGCAAACGTGCGGAAATATGCGGTCCGCGACGGCGTAAAGCGTTTCGTCGGCAAACGATGCCGCGGTGAATTCCGCCAAAAGACGGCCGATATCCCCGTGTTCGGAAAACAGGTCGCGTATATCTTCGGTCATTTTATTTCCTCACATATGAGCGCGCCGTCGAACCCCGTGACGACGCATTGAACGTATTCGCCCGCCGCTTTGTTTGAATTTGCGACGCAGGCTTCCATAAACCCGCCGGTGTGGCCGCACGCGCGGGAATTTTCGTTCTTTTCAATAAGCAATTCTATTTTTTTGCCGAGCAGCGAACGCGCGATATCGCGCTTGTTTTGCTCCGACTGTTCTATTATCGCCGCGTTGCGCGCCTTTTTGACCTGTTCCAGCACCTTGTTCGGCATCGTCGCCGCCTCGGTGAACGGACGAGGTGAAAACGGGAACGCGTGCACGTGCATAAGACGCGCCTCTTTTACAAAGCTCAGGCTTTCTTCAAAATCGCTTTGCGTTTCGCCCGGGAAACCGGATATCATATCGGCGCTTATCATTATCTCGGGGATCTCGGAATATAACATATCCACGACTTCGTAAAGCTTTTTTTTGCCGTACGGGCGGCGCATCGTCTTGAGCACGCCGTCGCTCGCCGACTGGACCGAAAGGTGCAGATGTCTGCAGAAAGCCGGAGTCTCTTTTATTATGCGCACAAAATCTTTTGTAACGGTGTTGGGGTTCAAAGACCCCAAGCGTATGCGCTTCACGCCTTCGATCTCAGCCGCCTTTTTTATAAGCCTTCCAAGCGCCGTAGAGCCGTAATCCGAAACTTCTATCCCCGTGAAAATGAGCTCCGAAACGCCGTCTTGAATAAGCCTTTCGCATTCGGCGAGGATATCGCTTTCGCTTCGGTTATAAGACCTTCCGCGCAGTTTGGGGATAACGCAGTACGCGCATCTTCCGTTGCAGCCGTCTTCTATTTTCACGTACGCGCGGTAGCGCTCGTTGGGGAGCGCCCCGGTGGTGCCGATATTCAGAAGCTCGTATGATGTTTTGATCCGGTATTCCGCAGACGCGCCTTCGCAGATCTCAAAGATCCTGTCGCGCATACTGCAACCGCCGCACCACATCACGTTCGCGGGCATATTCCCGGTAAGTCGGCAAAGTTCGCCGTAACAGCCGGTGACTATCACCCCGGCGCTGCAGCGCGAGGCGCGCGATATGGCGTTGCGCGACTTTTTTTCGCTTTCTTTTGTTACGGCGCAGGTGTTTATTATACAGAAATCGCACTTTTTGCCGAACGCGACTTCGGTGTAGCCGCCGTTTACGAACCGTTCGCGTATCGCCTGGATCTCGTACTGGTTGACGCGGCAGCCGAGCGAGCAGAAAGACACCGTTTTCATAAATCGTTTTCTCCTGCGGCATTTTCGAGCGCCGAGATATATTCGGGCTCCGTAAGGTTTTCGTTTATATATTCCATAAGCGCTTTTGCCGAAACGTTCTTGGGTATCCCTAAGACAGCGCAAAGCGAAGCGCGCAGGGCCGCGCTGCCCGCGGAACCCGTAAGTTTGTCGGCATAAGCGCGCGCCGGCGTGAGGAACGCTGCCTTTTCGTTATTTTCGGGCAGGGAATACGGCAGCAGCAGATCGTAGAGCGTGTCTTCGTCGGTGCTTTCCACTCCCAACACGCCTTCCTTGCACACGTGATTGCGGCGGCTGTCCGACCCTACCACCGCCGGAGCGTAGACGTTTATTATTTTTATATTACCAAGCAGCGTCTTCAGTTTTCCGCGTATAAAAGTCCCCGCGTTGTCCGGGTCTGTAAGCAGGATAAGCCCTTCCTTGCCGCTCGCTTTGAGCAGAGAAATCGTTTCAGCGCTGTTGAACGCCGAAAAACCGTTCAGCACTATGATCGGGGAAGACACCACGTTCGCAACGCGTATCTTATCGTACTTTCCTTCCACTACGACCGGGTACGAAAGCTTCAGTTTACTTCTTTGCATAAGACATTATCCTGTAAAGCGTTATCTCAATGACCGTATACGGGTCCGAAGCACCGGCCTTGACTTCGGCGTCGCATCTGCGGCATTCGGCGAGCGACTTCGTAATCGTTTCGGGCGAAAAATTCTTCATCGCGTTGAAAACGCGGTTGTACTGCCAGTCGGCCATCCCCAGCGCCTTTTTCACTTCGGCGGGCGGGACCCCGGTGCCGAGCGCCTTTTTGACTGCGGCCATATCGGTGAAATAGTTCGCCACGGTGCCGGAGATGACTTCGGGCGGAGTTTTGGCAAAAACCAGACCGTCGTAGACCTTCTTGAGCCGCGACGCGTCGGCGACGCCGAGACAGTTGACGATATCGTAAAGTTTGTAATCGTAATTCTCGCAGCACACCAGCTTGACGTCGTCAACGTCCAGCGCTTTGCCGTTGTAATACGAGCAAAGCTTTTCTATTTCGCCGTTCAATATATACATATCGCTGCCGCAGTATTCGGGCAGGAACTCCGCGCCGCGGCGCGTGATCTCGGCGCCGTTGCCGGTAAAATGCCTTATTATCCACTGGGTGAGCCTCGCGCCCGACTGCTTTTCAAAATTCACGCGTATGCACGAGTCGTCAAAGAAATCCAGCACGTCGTTGGAACCGGGCTTTCTCTTTATAAATGCGTCCTCGGTCAGTTCGCCCGAGCGGTACACGAACACCACCGCGACCCCTTCGGGAAGTTCCGAAAGTATATCCAGATAATCAGAAACGTCGTTTGCCGCGCCCGAAAACGGAAATCCGTATATCTCAATGATTTTCCAGGGCGAAACGAAAGAAGGCGTGTCCACCGCCACGGCGAGCGATTCGGGCGTTAACGTGCCCGGCTCGAAAACCACGTTGGCGTATTCCGCCGCGCTCTCTCCGCAGAAAGCGCGCAGTTTGCGCAGATAATGGTCTTTGGTATATTCCTCGTCGCCGTAAAAAACGTAGACTCCGGTTATGTCTTTAGATTTAAGTTTGGCTGTGAGCGCTTCGGCTGACATATTGCCGACCTCCTTTTTCAGGGTATTACGGCGACGCACTCGTTCCGCTTTATGAACGTGGCGTATCCCGCCGGGAATTCGTCGTAAACGCAATAGTAATGCGAAAAGATATCTATATCGCCTTTCGGCTGAGGATAGTACGTTGAAGGAAGGACTATCTTGTCGTACCTGTGGTATCCGTCGTAGATGTATTTTCTTGCAATGCAGACGGTTTCTTCGGGTGATGAGATAACAACACCGCCTTCGTCTATAAACAGCCTCATATCGCCTACGGTAAGCGCGAGTTCGGTATAGGATTCAAAAACGCAGCCTTCCCCGTGCGCGGCAAAGTATGACAAATCAAAATATTCCCGTTCGTCGTCCGTCTGCGGCTCGGGGACCGCGACCCGTTTGGTCCCGTAGACTTTGGCAAAATACGTTATCATCCTGTACGAATTCTTGTTGAGTTTGGCGATCACCAGCGTGTCGCATCCGGCGAACCCCGCGGCGCTGATGACGTCGGTGGCGTTGTACGCGCTGCCGCTGTCTATAAAGACGCATTCGCCTTCGCTCGCGACCGCCGCGCCGTATCCGCCGAAAACGTCAGAATAATAAACGGAGTCGTTACGGATGATATATGGTATCGATACCGCCGAAACGAGCAGCACGGGTATCAGCGCGCAGGTGATAAAAAACGCTTTTTTGCGTATTCGTTTGTTAAGTATCAAATACGCCGCCGCGGCGAGGCCGCATATCGCGCATATCGCGGGGACGAGCGGAGGGTAAAACGGCGCGGATGCAAAGGGAAGCCCGGCGATAACGCGTATCGCGCCGGTAAAGATATGTGAAATAAACGAAACCGCGCTGCCTAAAACGTTCGCAGCGAACGGCATAACGCTTGATATCAGGCAGAACAGATACGATATTCCAAGCAGAAGCGGGAACAGCAGTATGCACACAAGCGTGGAAAGCGGCGCGTAAAGCGAAAATCTGCCGAAGTTGTAGATGATGACCGGCAGCGTGAATATCACTACCGCGAGCGAGGTTACGAACGGCGTAACGACGAGATCGAACAAAACCTTCTTGAAGCGCGTATCGGCTTTGTATTCGTACGAGTTGCCCACGCAGATCATCCCGAGCGTGCAAAGGAACGAAAGCTGCAGCGAAAGCGAAGCGGTGGCAAACGGATCGAACAGCGTAATGATCCCGAGCGCCGCGAACAGCGAAGTGAGCGAATCGCTCCGTGCCGATATCGCGGATGCGATGAACGTTATGCAGAGCATAAGTCCCGCACGTATCGCCGAATACGGAAAATCGGCGACCGCGCAAAAGCAGAATACCAGAAAACACCCGGCGATACAGCAGACGTATCTGTTGCGTGTTAATTTCTTTATAAGCGAATAAAGGAGCATAACGACGATCGAAAGGTGCATTCCCGAGACCGCCAGCACGTGCGAAGCGCCCGCTTTTGCAAAGATCGCGCTGTCTTCGGCGCTTATATCAGATCTGTCGGCTATCGTCACCGCTTTCACGAACCACGCGGCGTCCGGGTCGAGGTATTTATCGCACATATCGGCGATCCCGCGGCGTATTCGTGTGAAAAACGAGCCGCTTTCGCCAGCGTACGAAGTCGAACCTGCAAATTCGTAAAATTCGCCTCTCGCGATCGCCTGCGCGTCGTCCGTCGGTATGAACTTGCCACGGCAGCGTATGATATCGCCGCAGCGGTAACCGGAGTTGCCCGAAATATAAACCTTTATCCCGTCGCCGCGCCGTATCCCGGCGTCGCCTTCAAGAGCCTTTACCGTGGCGCTGCTGCCGTTGAAATAGGTGCTGACGTTCGACACTTCGGCGTAGATCGTGACTTCCGCCTGCGTTTCGGGCAGCCGTATCGCGGCGTACGCCTTTGTATAGGCTATCGCGATAAACGGAATGAGCGCAAGGATCACCGCGGTACGTATACGAACAAACCGTATCGCGCTCAAGAAGCAGCACGATACGGCAAGCGCGGCAAAACAAAGCGGGAAAACTACGCTGCCCGTCGATACCGTTATAAAGGCGGCGCCGGAAAAAAGCAGCACGCCGATTGAAAGCAGACGGTTGCGGATCAGACGTTATCAGTCCTTTGCTTTTTCAGTTTAATTTGACCGAAAGCTTGGTCCCGCCAAGCAGATGGAAATGCAGATGCTTTACGGTCTGACCGCCGTCTTCGCCTACGTTGGTTATTACGCGGTAGCCGTTTTCAAGGCCGCATATCTTTGCGATCTGCGGTATAGCCTTGAGCACTTCGTCTGCGGCGCAGACGTTACGGCAATCGATCTCGTCTATGGAACCTATATGCGTTTTGGGAACGATGAGCACGTGGACCGGGGCATTGGGATTAATATCCTTGAACGCGTATACGTGTTCGTTTTCGAATACCTTCGCGGAAGGTATCTCGCCCTTGATTATCTTACAGAAAATGCAATCCATTATTCATTCTCCTATCTGAGTCTTTATGACTCCGTAGACGGCGTCTATCGCTTCGCCGAGCTTTTCGGGGCATTTGCCGCCGCAGGAAGCGCTGTCGGGCCTTCCGCCGCCGCCGCCGCCCACTATGGGGGCGATCGCCGAAAGCAGCTTGCCGGCGTTCGCGCCTTTGGTAAGCGCCGCTTTGCCGCAGCGCGCGGTGAACATCACTTTGCCGTCGTTGACTGTCGCAAACACGGCCACGCATTCGGGATGCTTGTCGAGCAGGGAATCGGCGGAAGTGCGGAGCGTGTCCACGGGCAGACCCTTGAAGCACGCCTTGACTATCTTCAACCCGCTTATTTCGGAAGCGTTTCCGTACGCGTCGTCAATCTTGGCGAGCGCCGCGGAAGCGTTGGCGGCTTCTAGCGCTTTCTTCACGTCGCGCAGCTCCGCCATTACTGAATCCGCCCTGTGCTCGAGCTCGTTAAGATTAGGCGCTTTGAGCGAAGTCGCCACGTTTTCAATCAGCTTTTTATCGGCGTAGATCTGCTCGAGTACGTTCATACCGGTGATTATCTCTATCCTTCTCACGCCGGCGGCGACCGAAGATTCCGAAACTATGCGCATAAGCCCGGCTTTCGCGGTGTTGTCGAGATGCGTGCCGCCGCAGAGCTCGGCTGAGAAATCGCCCATACGGATAACTCTTACGGTGTCGCCGTATTTTTCGCCGAACAGCGCCATCGCGCCGGTCTTCTTGGCTTCTTCGACGGGCATTTCGGTGCAGGTGATCGCGTCGCCTTTGAGTATCTCTTCGTTGGCGAGTTTTTCTATCTGAAGCAGTTCTTCTTTGGCGACCGCCTGCTGGTGCGTGAAGTCGAACCTGCCTATGTGTTCGTCGACGTACGAACCGGCCTGCTCGACGTGCGTGCCGAGCACTTTTCTCAGAGCCGCCTGGAGCAGATGCACCGCCGAATGGTTGCGCGCGATCGCGGCGCGGCGAGCGGTATCTATCTGCGCGTGCGCTTTGCCAAGAGCGATCTCACCTTCGGTGACGGAACCCGTGTGGATGAACTGGCCGTTGGGGGTCTTCTTGGTATCTGTGACGGTAAAAGTGCCGGACGCCGTCTTTATAACGCCGGTATCGCCCACCTGTCCGCCGCTTTCGGCGTAGAAAGGCGTCCTGTCGAGCACGATCGTGGCGTTGCCGCCTGAAGCGAGCGACTGGAGTTCGCCGTCTTTGATGATATAAAGTATCTCGCAATCGCATTCGTTTTCTTTGTATCCTACGAATTCGGTCTTGAGCGATTTATCTATGAGCGCGTTTTCGTCGGTCCAGCCGAAATCGCCGAGCGCAAGGCGGGCGTCGCGCGCTTTTTTGCGCTGTTCCTGCATAAGCGCCTTGAATCCTTCTTCGTCCACTTCAAGACCCTGCTCGTCGGCGAGCTCTCTGGTAAGGTCTATGGGGAATCCGAACGTGTCGTACAGTTTGAAAACGTCAGCGCCCGGAATCGTGTTCCCGCCGGCGGCTTTGATGTCGTCAACTATTTTGTTCAGGATATTCAAACCGGAATCGAGCGTCTGGCTGAAACGCGATTCTTCGGCGGCGATGGTCTTTTTGATATAGTCGCGGCGTTCGGCGAGATTGGGGTACGCGCCCTCGTTTTCCTTGATGACCGCTTCGCACAGGTCGCAGAGGAACGCCCCCTTGATGCCGAGCAGTCTGCCGTGACGCGCGGCGCGGCGCAGCACGCGGCGCAGGATATATCCGCGCCCTTCGTTGGAAGGAAGCACGCCGTCGCCTATGAGGAAGGTGGCGGTGCGGATGTGGTCGGTAATAACGCGCAGCGAAACGTCGGTCTTGCCGCTGCCGCCGGTGTATTTGACCCCGGCGATATCCGAAAGCCTGAGCATTATATTGCGCACGGTGTCGACTTCAAACAGGTTGCCGACGTCCTGCATCACGCAGGCGAGGCGTTCGAGCCCCATGCCGGTGTCTATGTTCGGGTGAGCGAGACGGGTGTAATTGCCGTTGCCGTCGCCGTCGAACTGGGTGAACACTATGTTCCAGATCTCGATATATCTGTCGCAGTCGCAGCCGAAATGGCAGTCGGGCTTGCCGCAGCCGTACTTTTCGCCGCGGTCGAAATGGATCTCGCTGCACGGTCCGCAGGGGCCGGCGCCGATCTCCCAGAAGTTATCCTCTTTGCCCAGCTTGTATATGCGATCCTCGGGCACGCCGGTCTTCATCCATATCTCTTTGGCTTCGTCGTCGTCCTGATAGACGGTTATATAAAGGCGGTCTTCGGGGATCTCGAGCACTTTGGTCAGGAATTCCCACGCCCAGGGAATGGCTTCGGACTTGAAATAATCGCCGAAAGAGAAGTTGCCAAGCATCTCGAAGAAGGTGCCGTGGCGGGCGGTCTTGCCCACGTTTTCTATATCCAGCGTGCGCACGCATTTCTGGCAGGTGGTGACTCTCTTGCGGGGAGGTATCTTTTCGCCCGTGAAATACGGTTTGAGCGGCGCCATGCCGGCGTTGATAAGCAGAAGCGAATTGTCGTTCTGCGGAACGAGCGGGAACGAATCCATGCGCAGATGTCCCTTGGAAGCAAAGAATTCAAGGTATTTTTCGCGCAGGACGTTTAACGATAATTTTTCCATTTGATATGCCTTTCGTATGCTTTCACATATAAATTCAGTTTATTATAGCATATATTTCAAAAAAGTCAACTGATTTTGTAGATTAAACGCCTTTGCCGTCCATTTATTTTCTCTTTGCCGCCGCCGCTTGCGCTTGACTTTTGACGAGCGTTGTGATAAAATGATTTTTCAGAAAAGGAGTGTGCAAAATAATGGATAAACAACTGATCAAATCGTATCAAAACTATTACAGGAGCCGCCTGCTCGACGACTGTATCCCGTTCTGGATGAAGAGCGACCTGCTCGACAGGAAATACGGCGGGTATATGACTAACGTGGACCGCGAAGGAAGAGTCTATAACGAAGACAAATCCGGCTGGTTCCAGGGTAGGTGCCTCTGGACTTTTTCGGCGCTCTGCAATAACTACGGCAAGCGTCCCGAATGGGTCGACGCGGCCGAGCTCGGCGTAAAATTCCTCAACGAAAAATGCATCGATACCGACGGCAGGATGTTTTTCACCCTCACGCGCGACGGCAGACCGCTCAGAAAACGCCGCTATATGTTTTCCGAAAGCTTCTACGTGCTTTCCATGGCTGAATACGGCCTTATGACCGGCGACAAAGAGGCGCTCAAAAAAGCCGAAGACTGCTTTGAAATGATGCTCAGATTATATCGCGATCCTTCGAGCGATCCTTATAAGATCACACCCAAAACCTATGCTTCCACCCGCGCAGAAAGAGCTTCCGCCGTGCCTATGGTGCTCGTCTCTTCAGCGCAGCTTCTTCGCAGGTGCGATCCCGAAAAAGCCGAATACTATACTGCCGTAACGCGCGAGATGGTGGATTCCATAATAAAATACCATTACAAGCCCGACCGTCATTGCGTGCTCGAGACCGTGGGCGCCAACGGGGAATTCATCGATAACCCCGCCGGCCGCTGCATCAACCCGGGCCATTCTATGGAAAACAGCTGGTTCCTTATGAGCGAAGCCGTTTATTCCAACGATAAAGACCTGCTCGAAAAAGCGCTCAATATACTTAACTGGTCGCTCGAATGGGGCTGGGACAAACAGTACGGCGGCTTCATCTACTTCACCGATTGCGACGGCAGACCTCCCGAGCAGCTCGAACACGATATGAAACTCTGGTGGGTCCACGACGAAGCGCTCATCGCGACCTTGTACGCGTACGGCATAACCGGCGAACAGAAATATTTCGACTGGTTCAAGAAAGTCCACGATTTCGCGTTCGGTCATTTCACCGACCACGAATTCGGCGAATGGTACGGCTATCTGCACCGCGACAACACCGTAAGCCACACTCAGAAAGGCTCTATGTGGAAAGGACCGTTCCATTATCCGCGTATGCTCATGCTTATGGATAAACTGCTCGGTATGATCGCCGACGGCAAACCAATGGAACCCATTCTTTGATATAGTTTATAAAAAAGCGCAAATTACCGCAAATTATTGTAAAAAACACTTGATTTTTTGCAAAAAGTGTGCTATAATCCAATGTCTTTTGCGGAAAATGCGCAAAAAATACACACACCGCTTTTCTGCCGCGGGTGCTTCGCCGGTCAATACGGCGGGGAATTACGGTAAATTCAAAAAAAGCGTGTGGCGGGCAAAGACCCGGAAGGAGAATATCCAATGTCAGTTATTTCCATGAAACAGCTGCTCGAAGCGGGCGTCCATTTCGGACACCAGACCAGAAGATGGAACCCCAAAATGGCGGAATACATCTTCACCGAAAGAAACGGTATCTACATCATAGACCTGCAGAAGACCGTCAAGAAGATCGAAGAGGCCTATATGTTCATCCGCGACGTGGCCGCCGACGGCGGCACGGTGCTTTTCGTAGGCACCAAGAAACAGGCGCAGGAAGCCATTAAGGAAGAAGCCGAAAGAGCCGAAATGTACTATGTCAATATGCGCTGGCTCGGCGGCATGCTCACCAACTTCAAAACCATCAAACGTTCTGTCAACAAGCTTCATCAGCTCAACAGAATGACCGAAGACGGCACCTTCGATATGCTCACTAAAAAAGAAGTCGCCGCCAGAATGAAAGAAATGGGCGACCTCGAAAAGAACCTCGGCGGTATCAAAGAGATGAAGACTCTGCCTTCCGCCATGTTCGTCGTAGACCCCAAGAAAGAAGCAAACGCTGTCAACGAAGCGCGTAAACTGGGTATCCCCGTAGTCGCCATCGTCGACACCAACTGCGACCCCGACGAAGTCGATTACGTCATCCCCGGCAACGACGACGCCATCCGCGCCATCAAGCTCATCGCTTCCGTTATGGCAGACGCCGTTCTGGAAGGCAAACAGGGCGAACAGTTCACCGATTCTTCCGCAGAAGAAGAAAATGCAACCGAGGAGGAAGAAAACAATGGCTGAGATTTCCGCAAAACAGGTAATGGAACTCCGCAAGAAGACCGGCTGCGGCATGATGGAATGCAAAAAAGCTCTGGTCGAAGCTAACGGCGATTTCGAAGAGGCTACCAAGCTTCTGCGCGAAAAAGGACTTGCTGTTGCCGCTAAAAAGGCGAGCAGGATCGCCGCCGAAGGCCTTGTCGATATCGAAAAGTGCGAAAAATGCGGCTACACCGCAATGGTCGAAGTCAACAGCGAAAGCGATTTCGTCGCCAAGAACGATCAGTTCAAAGGTTTCGTCAAATCCATACTTGCCACCATACTCAAGAATAAACCCGCCGACATCGCCGCTCTTATGAGCTGCACTCTCGAAGGCACCGAAAACACCGTAGAAGCCGAACTCAAGGATAAGATCTTCACCATAGGCGAAAATCTCACTATCCGCCGTTTCGAGCTCATCTCCGGCGTTACCGGCACCTATATCCACGGCGGCGGCGCCGCGGGCGTCATCGTCAAGTTCGAGACCACCAACGGTATAGAAAACACCGACGCTTTCAAGGAATACGCCAAGAACATCTGCATGCAGATCGCGGCTATGTCTCCTCTTTACGTAGCTCCCGCCGACGTTCCCGAATCCGTCATCGACAGCGAAAAAGAGATCATCCTCACCCAGATCAAGAACGATCCCAAATTTGCCAACAAACCCGCAGCCGTCGTCGAAAAGATGGTCACCGGCCGCGTGAGCAAGTATTACGACACCAACTGCCTCGACGAGCAGCAGTACGTCCGCGACGAAGCTCTCAAAGTCAAAGCATACACCCAGAACACCGCCAAAGAACTGGGCGGCGATATCAAGATAGTCTCGTTCGTCAAATACGAACGCGGCGAAGGCATCGAAAAAGTCGAAGAAGACTACGCTGCCGAGATCGCCAAACTCGCTGGTGGCGGCAAATAATTCTGAACGATATCGCAAACCGACCGCTTTTGCATTACTTGCAAAGGCGGTCTTTGTTTTGGAATCGCAATAATAAAAATATCTTGATAAGCCGCTTTTTTTATGGTATAATAATCGAGACAAACCGAAAGGGGAGACGTACCGCTTTGAGTAAGATGCTGCCTGTGCCGCTTAAAAAAGAATACAGACGTTACTACAAGTCGCGTCTTTTTCTTTACGGCTTTCACGTCTTCCTGGTGATTTCGCTCGCCGTTATCGCACCGTTCGAATTCTGGTCCGGCATGCGTATGTTCGACGAAATCGGCGCAATAATTTTCCATAACGTCGCCGAGACGGGGAATCCCGTGGCTTACGCGATCGTTTTCTTTTCGCTCGTCATTATCGAACGTGTCTTTAAGATGATATATAAGCGGGTGCGCTTAAAAGAGCTCGACAAGGCGCTCGACTATATGGAAAACCGCTTTACTATGATGGATCCGGAAGATCCGGTCGTGGAACGCGCCGCGTTGTCAAAGAATTCCTTCGGCGACGTGCTCGATCAGAAGCTCGAGCTTATAAACACCGTGCTGCTTATAGTCACGCTTGCCGTTATATGCTGTATCACCAACGTCTACGCCGGCGCGCCGTTTATTATCGTGTCGCTTATCACCGCCGTGCGCGCCGTCAAACAGAAACCGCCCAACAGATGGCTCAAGCTCGCGGATAACGCTTTATTGCAGGCGTTCCTGTTTTCCACCATTTTGCTAATGATATTCCATTACGTTTCGTACGGCAGCGTGCTCGGCTATTACGCGGTCATACTGGTCAGGATGCTTCTGCAAAAAAACGTGCCGGAAGATATCGCTCTTTTCAAAGTACATACCGCTCGACTCACGGTACTTTCCGAAGCTTTCGCGCGCGATCCGGTCGTAAAATAGCGCGTTTCAAGCCCGGATTTCGCCGGAAAACCTTGTATTCATTACGCTTTTGGCACCCAAAAAAATATTTTTACTTTTTTTCAAAAAACTATTGCAAAATAGCAAAAAGTGTGGTATTATAACAAAGCTCCGTTTGAGAGCCAACGATCCGGTTCGGTAGTTCAGTTGGTTAGAACGCCGCCCTGTCACGGCGGAGGTCGTGGGTTCGAGTCCCATCCGAATCGCCATACTATTCAATGATCACGCCTCTGTAGCTCAGTTGGTAGAGCAGGGGACTGAAAATTCCCGTGTCGTTGGTTCAATTCCGACCGGAGGCACCATAATCATTGAATAGTTTTATGCGGATTTAGCTCATTTGGTAGAGCGCCACCTTGCCAAGGTGGAGGTAGCGGGTTCGAACCCCGTAATCCGCTCCATTTTTTCGACGTGTCGATTTCGTTCGGCGTGTTTACACGGTTCGGATCGGGCGCAAACGTCGAAAAAAGTAACGCGGTAAATACCGCTTAATAAACGGTTCTGCCGTTTATTTTGCTGATGTGGCACAGGTGGTAGCGCACATCCTTGGTAAGGATGAGGTCACGAGTTCGAATCTCGTCATCAGCTCCAGAAAACCGTTCCGAAAGGGACGGTTTTTCAATTATTATAAGCGTTAGTCAATAATTAGTAACACTTTATCTCTTGACTATTTTTATTTAATATGATAAAATTCAAATACTGAAAAATATGACTATTTTGAAAGGGTATGAACATATGAAACGTTTGATTGCTGTTTTGCTTTCGCTTTGCCTGCTCCTCGCTTTGGCGGCGTGCGGCGGAAACTCCACAGAGACCTCCGAAACTTCCGGAAAAGAGAGCTCTTCTTCTGCTGATCCTTCTTCCGATACTTCCGGCGCAGATGTTTCCGCGCCTCAACCTGATGAAAGCGGCGTTGAACCTCAGGAAAGCGAAGATGTTTCGCAGATAGTCGAAGACGAGTATTTCACCAAATTCGACCAGACGACTTCCTATGACAGCGACGATACTACAATAGTGTTCGACGGCTCTTCCGTCACGATTTCCGGCGTCGGCGCCACCGCGAACGGCGCGTTCGTCACCATCACCGCCGCGGGCACCTACGTCGTCTCCGGCAGATCTACCAACGGCCAGATAATCGTCGAAGTGGCAAAGACCGACAAAGTGCGCCTCGTCTTCAACGGGCTCGACCTCATCTGCTCCAAATCGGCTCCTGTATGGGTCAAATCCGCCGACAAGGTGGCTGTTACCCTCGCAGACGGAACCAAGAACTTTCTGACCGACGGCAAGACTTACGTGTACGATAACGCAGATAACGAACCTAACGCCTGTCTGTTTTCCAAGGACGACCTCACCGTAAACGGCGGCGGGTCGCTCGAGATCAAGGCGAACAATAATAACGGCATAGGCACCAAGAACGACCTACGCATCTTTTCCGGCAATATTACCGTCAGCGCAGCCAAGAACGCGCTCAAGGGCAACGATTCCGTGGCGATCAACAGCGGAGTCGTCATCAATATCACCAAATGCAAGGACGGCATAAAGACTGACAACACTGAAGAAGTCCTCAAAGGATTCGTATATATCCGCGGCGGCGACATAAGCATCACCGCTTCCGACGACGGCATCCAGGCGACTCGAAAAGTGACGGTCGAAGGCGGAAACATCACTGTCAGCGCACGCAGCAACGTCATCAACTGCGACGGCGAGGTCAAGGTGGCTAAAGACGTCATTACCGAAAAATGAGCAAAAAGCTTTTCGTAATACTGCTTGCAGTATGCGTCGCGGCGGTCGCTTTGGGCGTTTTCCTCGTAGTGAGGACGCTTACGCGGACGGGCGCCGATGATCCGGTCCGGGCGGTATGGCGGTATCAGAAAGCGGCTATGCTGTACGACGCCGACGGTATGCTTAAATATTCTTCGGAATATAACAAGGCCGTACTAACCGACCACGCGCCGCGCAATACCGACCTCAAGGATTATTTAAAAAAGCAGTATTCTTCCGTCACTTCGCGCTACGCCGGCAAAAAGCTCACTTATAACGCAGAAATTACAGGGGAGTATTCTGACGGAGACGCGGAATACGAAACGCTTTTTGCCGAATATACGGCGCGCGTGCCGGAAGCAGAAAAGCCGGATCGCTTTGCGCAAGTGAAAATGACTGTATTTTCCGAAAACGCAAAGGCGTTCGAGATCACGGCGTACGCGGTCCGGGCCGGCGGCAGCTGGTATTACTGGAAAACGAACTGAAAAATACTAAAAGCGCTGAAAACCGCAGGTTTTCAATTTAGCTGATAAGACAAACCGAAAGAAAACGACCCACTATGACACTTTCTAAAATCGAAAGATGCCACAGTGGGTTTGTTTTTGCTTTATGTTGGCTCTTACTTCGCCGTGCTATTTCGTTTCTTGTGCAGTTTGACGCCAAAAACGAACTATATGCACAAATCATTGGTGTATATTTTATGCAATATTACAAATCATCTAACATATGTTAACACAATATTCACAAATAGCGAGTATAATACCCGCGAATTCAGACAAGGGCAATACTCTTTACAGAAAGGATGACGTCTATATGGAAAACGTATTGACCGAAAAAATAAAATACAAATACAAAGTAGAACTCGATACAATGAGCGACGTGCGCGAATTCGTCGCCGCCGCGACAAAGTGCGAGACCAAAGTTACGCTCCGTGCCGGTAACTTCACCGCAAATGCGCAGAGCATGCTCGGAGTTGCGCTCGCCCGTAAAATTGACTGGAACGATCTTATTATAGAAAGCGACCGCGATTATTATGGCGAGTTCAGAAAATTCATCGTCGAATAATCACAGCTCAAACGAATACCCGCCCAAGTCTGAAATACAGTAGATCCGCCTTACGTACAACGTAACGGCGGATCTTTGTTTTTGCTATATCAGTTCGGCGATTATTGCGTTGGAAACGCGGAACCCGGTCTCGTTCAGCGCGAAAACGCCGTCTTTGAACGTACCGAATCCGCTTTCCGCGAACTTTTTGGCCTTTTCGGTTTTATCTTTTGGCAGCTTTACACCGTCGGCGAGCCGCATACCCAGCATAACGCGTTCTTCTTCGCTTTCTTCGGGAGTTAACGGCATGGCGGACTCATAATCGGTATCCGATAAAAAAGGCAAAACCGAGCGTTTGATGAACCGCTGCGTGTCTTTAGGAGTTTCGAACCGCCTTGAATTATAAAAAGAATGCGCCGCCGGACCTATGCCTATATATTCGCCGCGTTTCCAGTAGACCGTGTTGTGCGCCGATCCGTAGCCCAGCTTGGCAAACGACGAGATCTCGTAATGGCGGTATCCGTGCGCGCCGAGTTCGCGGCACAGCGTTTCGTACTGCGCGTCTTCTTCGTTTTCGTCGGGGAAAACGTATTTGTCTCTGTTTTCATACAGCGGCGTGCCTTCTTCTATCATTAACGAATACGCCGAGACGTGCTCGGGGTCAAGGTCGGTTATCTGTTTAACGGTAGCCGAAAAACCGTCGCCCGGCAGACCGAAGATTGCGTCCAGCGATACGTTGCCGAAATACTTACGCGCGTCTTCGTAGCATTTCAAAAACGTGCCGTTGTCGTGTATCCTGCCAAGCGTTTTAAGGGTGGAGTCGTCAGCGGACTGCATCCCCAGCGACAGCCGGTTGAATCCCGCGCTGTGAAGATCATAAAGGTCTTCCGCATCGACCGTGCCTGGATTGGCTTCCAGCGTTATTTCGGTATTTGATTCGATATTGTATTTTTTGAATATCGAAACGAGTATACGGCAAAGTCTTGCGCTTCCCATCACGGTCGGCGTGCCGCCGCCGAAATACACGGTTTTGACGTTTATTTCCGGCAGCGATTCTATCCGTCTTATAACTGCGCGCTCGTATTCGTCTTTGAGCTCCTCGTTTTGGCACGGCGCGGAAAAAAATGCGCAGTACGCGCATTTTTTGACACAGAAAGGGAAATGGATATAGAGCGAAACGTCGCGTTTACTGTTCGTCGTCATATTTCAAGACCGCCATGAACGCTTCCGGCGGCACTTCCACCGTGCCGAAAGAGCGCATACGTTTTTTGCCTTCCTTTTGCTTTTCCAAAAGCTTCTTTTTGCGCGTTATGTCGCCGCCGTAACACTTGGCGAGCACGTCCTTGCGCAGCGCCTTGACAGTCTCGCGCGCGATTATCTTGCCGCCTATAGCCGCCTGCACCGGTATTTCGAACAGCTGGCGCGGGATATTTTCTTTGAGTTTTTCGCATATCTTGCGCGCGCGCATATACGCTTTGTCGGCGTGGACTATGAACGAAAGCGCGTCGACAATGCTGCCGTTGAGCAGGATATCGAGCTTGACGAGCTTGGAAGGCTCGTACTCCTTGGGCTCGTAATCGAGCGATGCGTACCCCTTGGAACGCGACTTTAGCGCGTCGAAGAAATCGTAGATTATCTCGTTGAGCGGCATTTCATAACGCAATTCCGCACGGTTGGTATCGAGATAGCTCATACCTACGTAAACGCCGCGCCTGTCGCGGCAGAGCTCCATGATCGAACCCATATATTCGGTCGGCGTGATGACCGAGGCTTTTACTATCGGCTCGGCGGAAGATTCTATCTCTTCCTGCGGCGGATAGTTGGTGGGGTTATCAATAAACAGCGTCTCGCCGTTGTGCTTGGTTATTTTGTAAATGACCGAAGGCGCCGTGGTTATGAGGTCGAGGTTGAATTCGCGTTCCAGCCGCTCTTCGATTATCTCCATATGCAAAAGTCCTAAGAATCCGCAGCGGAAGCCGAATCCCAAAGCCACCGAAGTCTCGGGCTCGAAAGCGAACGCCGCGTCGTTGAGCCGCAGCTTTTCGAGCGCGTCGCGCAGATCGCCGTAGCGCGAGCCGTCGGCGGGATATATGCCGGCGTAGACCATGGGCAGGCATTTCTTGAACCCGGGCAGCGGTTCTGACGCGGGATTTGCGGCGTTTGTAACGGTGTCGCCCACGGTCGTTTCGGCTACGCTTTTTATGGAAGCGGTGAAATAGCCGACTTCGCCGGGGTACAGCCTGTCGCGCGGGTTGAGCCCAAGCGCGCCCAGAGTGCCGGTCTCCACGACCGTGAATTCCGAACCGGAATGCATCATCCTGACCGTGTCGCCAACTCCAATGGAGCCGTTCATCACGCGGAAATATACTATAACGCCCTTATAACTGTCGTAATACGAATCGAATACCAGCGCTTCCAGCGGTTTTTCCGTATCGCCTTTGGGGCACGGGATCTCTCTGACCACGGCTTCGAGCACGTCTTCTATGTTTATGCCGTTCTTTGCCGAAATCTTCGGGCAGTCTTCGGCTGGCAGCCCCAGTACGTCTTCGATCTCGCGCACGGTCATATCCACGTCGGCGGAAACGAGGTCGATCTTGTTTACGACCGGTATTATCTCAAGGTCGTTGTCTATGGCAAGATACGCGTTGGCGAGCGTTTGCGCCTGTATGCCCTGAGTGGCGTCAACAACGAGCAGAGCGCCCTCGCACGCTTTGAGCGAACGCGAAACTTCGTAGTTGAAATCAACGTGGCCCGGCGTGTCAATGAGGTTCATAACGTATTCCTCGCCGTCCTTGGCGCGGTAAACGAACCGCACTGCGCGCGCCTTTATGGTGATGCCGCGTTCGCGCTCAAGTTCCATATTGTCGAGTATGCGGTCTTCCATTTCGCGCTCGGAGACCGATTTGGTGATCTCTAGCAGGCGGTCGGCGAGCGTCGATTTGCCGTGGTCGATATGCGCTATTATCGAAAAATTGCGTATCTTAGTGATGTCGTACATAAACTATTCCTGTTTTTCTTTTTTGAATACGAATATCTTTCTGCCTAAATAGTTCCAGATAAGGACGATACCTGCGGAGATTATGTGCGTGGAATAATACGGTACGGTCTCCTTGCCGAATTCCGAAAGGCTTACGCCGAAAATCCACGCGCCGGCGTTCATAAGCAGCTCCTTGAGCGCAAAGCCTATAAGCCCCACGACGGTAAAGATGATGAACGCCTTGACGTTCCGTCCCTGCTTTTTCTGCTTTTCGGTGGTGAATACCCAAAGGACCGAAAGCACGTAGTTGACTATAAGCCCCACGATAAAGCCGACCGCGGTGGCGATGAAGGTGTTTAGCGAAGATTCTTCCTTGAGTATGAATTTCCAGAGCAGCCAGTGCGTGCCGGTCTCGAACAGAAAAGCCGTTCCGCCCACCACGCAGTAGCGCAGGAATTCCCATAAAGTGCGTTTTTGTTCGTCAGTCATTATTTGTTTCCTTTCAGCGCCCGAGCCAGTACGGGATAAATGGCTTTCGCCATATAATAGTGGCCGAGATCATTGGGATGCAGGTTGTCCACGCAGAACAGATCTTTCATCGGCGCGGGGAAAAACCTGCCGCCGTCAATGAAATACACGTTGTCGCCGCGCTTTTTCATTTTGTCGTAAGTCCTGCGGCAGATGCGGCTCTTTTTGCGGTCGTTTTCGGTGACGTCCCAGAAGCACGGATGCGTTACAATGAGGATCGGAATATCGGGATGCGCGCTGCGTACGGTCTCGTAAAAAGGCTCGTGAGTCGTATCGAGTTCTTCAACGGAGCGCGAATTGTAATCGTAATCCATAACGAACGCCGAAATGTCGCGTTTGCCTATCCATTCGGCGACGTAAAGCTCGCCGAAAGCCGAACCGGAATAGCCCATATTTATGTTGTCGCAGTCGAGCGCGCGGCAAATTATGTTGGAATACATAGACCCCGGCCTCGAAACGCACCCGCCCTGCGTGATGGACGAACCGTAAAACGCAACCGGCTTGAATGTCCTCGGCGCCGGTTTTGCGATATGCGCCCCTCTGGGTATACCTATATCGAGCGTTTGGATACCGCCGTAGAGAGGAAATTCGACAGTTACTTCTTTGTATCCTGCCGGCATTCTAAGTATCTGCGCGTTTTCCGAAGGATCGTCGGCGAAAGTCTGCATCATAGCGCCGCAGTACGTCTTGTCGGTGCCGGTACCGAGATACATATCAAAGCCGTAAACGCCCCTGTCGCAGAAGTGATGCATCCCCAGGCAGCACGAACGGTATTTGACTTTGAGCACGAACCTGTCGGCGTCGGTGTAAAAGCGAAGCGTGCCTCCGGGCGTGCAGTCCGAAAGGGTATCCTTCCCGTCGTGATATTCGCTTCGTTTAGAGGCGTCGAGCCTGTAGTATTCGTTGTTGTTAAGGCGCGGAGGAAGCAAACCGCCGATCTCGAAAACGTCGTTGTCGGCGTTTATATACACGTATTCGTCGGTAAGTTCAGTAACGTATTTTTTCTTGATCTTCTCGGCTTTGATCGTGACGGCTTTTGAATAGTCGTATCCGCTTGGCGCGGGTCTGCCGAAATAATAAGAGTCCATCGTTTTCACCTCGTGCTATTTTAACATAACGCGCGTAAATTTGCAAGTATATATTGAAAAACATAAAATAATATGTTAGAATAATCAAAAAGCGGAGGTGGACGAATGCTTTTCCGTAACGTTGTCATACTGGATGAAAATTTCAAGCCCCGCGCCGGAGCGTGCGTAGGAATAAAGGACGGAGTTATTTGCCATATAGGCGGATACGCCGAAGGGTACGGTGAAGAATACGACTGTACCGGACTCCTTATGGCGCCGGCGTTTTGTTCTGCGCATTCACATAACGCGATGGTACTGCTGCGCGGCGCAGGTACCGACCTTCCTCTGCAGCGCTGGTTGAACGAGGCTATATTCCCAAAAGAGGCGCAGCTTACAGGCCGGGATATCTATAACGGCACGCTCGCCGCCTGCGCCGAGATGCTCAAATACGGCATCGCATCTTCGAACGATATGTATATCGTCTCCGGCAAAGATATGATCCGCGCCTACCGCGACGCCGGGATAAAGGCGAACGTTTCGGTTTCGGTGGTCTGTTTCGATCCTTCGGATCCTTTTATAAACAGGCCCGAGATACGTATGTACGAAGAGCTGTTTTCCGAAGTCGGCGCAAACGACGGCGATATCCGGGTCGACTGTTCCGTCCACGCCGAATACACCAATACCAAAAACAGCGTGCGCGCAATCGCCGAACTTGCAAACAGACACGGCGCCGGGTTCCACGTGCATATTTCCGAGACAAGGGCAGAACACGCCGCCTGTATCGAACGCCGCGGGATGACCCCCGTGCGCTTTATGGAAAAATGCGGGGCGTTCGAAAACCGCGTAATCGCCGCTCACTGCGTATACTGTTCCGATGACGATTACGCTCTTATGGCGGAAAAAGGCGCGTTTATGGCGTCCTGTCCCACGTCGAATCTAAAACTCGGAAGCGGGATCCCCGATTATTCCAGAAGTTTCAAAAACGGCGTCACGGTATGCCTCGGCACCGACGGCGTGGCGTCGAACAACAATCTCAATATGCTCAAAGAAGCCAAGCTTATGGCGCTTCTTGCCAAGGGATACGCGTGCGACCCGACAATATGTACCGCCGCGCAAGCGCTCAAAGCCGCCACCCGCACCGGATGGCTTTCGCAAGGGAGAACCGACAGCGGGCTCATCAAAGAAGGTATGCGCGCGGACCTCGCGCTGTTCAGGATAGACACCGTCAATACCAAGCCTTCGCCCGACGAAGCCGATACGCTTTTGTATTCCTGCGACGGCGAGGCGTATATGACGGTGGTAAACGGAAAGATACTTTACAAAGACGGCGAATACTTCACTATAGATACAGAAAAACTGAAATACGAGATAGGAGAATGAGTTATGTACAAAAAAGCAGCTGAAGTCATCACTTCGTTTGCCGCGCAAAAATTCCCCGGAGTAAAATTCAAGACCGCGCTGGTCCTCGGTTCGGGGCTCGGCGGTTTTCCTTCGCTTTTCGGCGACGTGCCTTCGCTTTCGTACGCGGATATCGACGGAATGGCGGTATCTACCGCTCCCGGCCATGAAGGGCGCCTCTATTTTATCAAGATAGGCGATAACGGCGTGCTGTGCTTTTCCGGAAGGACGCACTACTATGAAGGCAAGGGGATCGATAAAGTAGTCTATCCCGTTAAAGTTATGAAAGCTGCGGGAGTAGATACTTTGTTCATCACCAATGCTTCCGGCGGCATCAATCTTCGCTTCACGGCGGGCGATCTTATGCTCATCACCGACCATATCAACTATCTGCCAAATCCGCTCGTCGGCGCAAACGATCCCGAACTGGGGGTGAGATTCCCCGATATGACGCAGGCGTACGATAAGGAACTCGGCAAGTTAGTAAAAGCCAAAGCGTGCAAAATGGGCGTTTATATGCAAGAAGGCGTGTATATCGGCGTTACGGGACCTTCTTATGAGACGCCGGCTGAAATACGCGCGTTCCGCACTCTGGGAGCAGACGCCGTAGGTATGTCCACGGTGCCCGAAGTCATACAGGCGCGACATTGCGGCATTAGGGTGTGCGGAATATCGCTCATCGCCAACGCCGCCGCCGGCATCACCGGCAACAAGCTCACCGAAGAAGAGGTCATCGAAGCGGGCGTCAAGGCTTACGCGATGTTCGGCGCACTTATGAAAGACGTACTCGCCGAGATATGAAAGACGTGACAAAAAGTCTGCTTCGGACTCTGTATTTCGATACCAGTACCGACGAACTCGTAATAATAGATCAGACGCGGCTTCCGGGCGAACTCGTTTATAAACGCATTTCCGCCCCGCGCGACCTGTATGAATCCATAAAAACGCTCGCTCTTCGCGGCGCGCCGGCTATCGGAGTCGGCGCCGCGCTGGGGCTTTACGCCTGCGCGTGCAGGTTCGAAGACGTAACGGCCGAAGGGTTTTCGTATTCATTCAAAAAGACCTGCGAATTCATATCTTCGTCGCGGCCCACCGCCAGAGATCTGTTTTACGCCTGCGAGCGTATGATCGCCGCCTGCGGCAGGGGAAACACGTTAAAGAAAAAGCTTGCGGAACTTCGCAAAGAAGCGTTTGATATCGAAAAAGAAAATATCGCCGTTTGCCATTCCATAGGCTCGTTCGGCGAACAACTGCTTTCTGACGGTTGTACGGTCATAACGCACTGCAACGCCGGGTCGCTGTGCGCCGTGGAATACGGCACCGCCCTTGCGCCGATATACGAAGCGGTCGCGCGAGGGAAAAACGTGCGAGTTTACGCGGATGAGACGCGTCCGCTGCTTCAGGGCGCGCGGCTCACATGCTTTGAGCTTTGCAGCGCAGGGATCGACACCACTCTTATCTGCGATAATATGGCGGCGGGTCTTATGGCGGCGGGCAAAATAGACATAGCTATCGTAGGGTGCGACAGAGTCGCCGCAAACGGCGATTTCGCCAACAAGACAGGCACGCTTTCGCTCGCCGTGAACTGCGCTCATTTCGGCGTTCCTTTCTACGTCGCGGCGCCTAGCTCGACGGTGGATAAAAGCATCCCCGACGGAAGCGCGATCGTGATCGAGCACCGCAAGCCCGAAGAAGTGACCGAGTATTTTTACAAGGAACGTATGTCCCCGGAGGGAGTCAAAGTATACAACCCCGCGTTCGACGTGACGCCCGCGTCGCTCGTGACCGGTTATATCACCGAAAAAGGCGTTTTTGACAATAAACAGATTTCGGAGTTTATATGAAAATTCTCGTTATAGTGAACCTCAGAGCCGGCAGAGGAAAATCCGCCGAGCATCTCGAAACGATAAGGCGCAAGCTTAAAGAGGGAAACGAATTAAAAGTATACGTCACGCAGAGCAAGGAACAGACTATTTGCTTCGTGCGCGAAAAATGCCGCGATTTCGATATGATAATCGTAGTCGGCGGCGACGGTACGCTCAACGAAGTGCTCAACGGATATCTTGCGTGCGCGTGCGGCGTTCCGCTGGGGTATATCCCCGCGGGGTCGACCAACGACTTTGCAAACACATTAAAACTCGAATCCGATCCCGAAAAAGCCTGCGACATTTTCTTGCGTATGAATACCAGAAGGCTCGACGTCGGCTGCTTGAACGGCACATATTATTCGTACGTCGCGGCGGCGGGAGCATTTTCTGCTACTTCGTACAACACGCCGGCGAAGCTCAAGAACAAGATCGGGCATATGGCGTACATACTCGGCGGATTGACGTCGATACCGACTATCAAGCCACAGCATATGAGAATAACCATCGACGGCGAAGTATACGAAGACGATTATCTCATCGTCGCGGTGTCGAATTCAACCAGCGTGGGCGGCGTTTTCACCTATGAAGAGGCAATGGTCACGCTCGACGACGGTATGTTCGAAGTCGCTTTGCTCAAAAGCCCCGAGCAGCTGAACGAGATAGGTTCGGTGCTCAAAGAAGTGTTCAGCCACGAATACGCGGGCGATTATTTCACGGTGATTTCCGGTTCTCACGTTACGATCGAATCGCCAAAACCCGTTTCGTGGTCGCTCGACGGCGAATACGGCGGCGAATACTACGTCACCGAAATCGAAAATCATCACGGCGCGCTGAATTTGCTCGTTTGAACGCCGGCACAAAAAAGTTGTTGACTTTTCGGCAAAAATATGTATAATAGATTTGTTATGTAAAAATGTGCGGACGTATACCTTTTTGATCGTCCGTTTTGGAGGTACAACTAATGAATTACTCCCGTGCAGTGGGCGTTGCCCGCTTTGTATTGGTGATACTCGTCATCGCCTTGGTAATGGCCCTGGCTGTGTTCGGTTTCAAGCCGTGGGGCTTGGGCGGAGTCTTTGAAGAAGGCACAGTCACTCTTGGGCTCGATCTGCAGGGCGGTTCGGTGATCACTTACCGCGCAGTTCCTGCGGAAGGTGAATCGATCAGCTCTTCCGGCATGGCTTCCATTAGCAACGTAATGCGTACGCGTCTCGACGCCGCCGGACTCCTCGAAGCCACCACTTATCTCGTGGGAGACGATATGATCGCCATCGAGATCCCCGGCGACTCCGATCCTACTTCTTCCGTCGAGAAATTCGGCGCCACCGGCGTCCTCACTTTCAGAATGTGGGACGACGATTCCGAAGGCTACGACAAAGTAGTCCTCAACGGCGACGACGTCACCAGTGCTTTCGCAAAGACTTCCAGCGACACCGGAATTTTCGTCGAACTCAACTTCACGGCCGACGGCGCAAGAAAATTTGCGGATATAACCGAGCAGGTAGCAGCGCTTTCAGCCTCGGGTCACAATTATCTTGCGATTTATATGGACGAAAACTCCATTTCCATCCCGCGCGTTACCGAAAAGATCGAGAGCGAGACCTGCATCATAACTCACGAAGGCGGTTTCGAAAGCAGTGAAGCCAACTATCTCGCCAACGTTATAAACGCCGGTTCGCTCAAGTATAACCTCGAAGTAGCGTCCACACGTTCCGTTGGTCCTACGCTCGGCGAAAAATCGCTTTCTACTTCGCTCCGCGCCGGCGCTATCGGTATACTTCTCGTCATAGTGTTTATGATCTGCGTTTACCGTATCCCCGGTCTTATGGCGTCTATAGCTCTTGTCGCTTACACCGCTATCTTTATGCTGGTGCTCGCTTTGCTCCATACCAACCTTACGCTGCCGGGCATCGCCGGTATCGTGCTTTCCATCGGTATGGCGGTCGACGCGAACTGTATCATATTCGAACGTATGAAAGAAGAGATCCGCGCGGGCAAATCCGCTAAAGCCGCGATCAAAGAAGGCTTCAGCAAAGCGTTTTCCGCGATTCTCGACTCCAACGTGACCACGTTTATCGCCGCCGCTGTGCTTTATA
Organism: Clostridiales bacterium UBA1206; assembly: GCA_002310055.1. Classification (GTDB taxonomy): domain Bacteria; phylum Bacillota; class Clostridia; order Oscillospirales; family CAG-382; genus UBA1206. The sequence continues at coordinate 93,640 of DBXS01000034.1, forward strand.
TGCTCGGCTCCGGTACTATCAGGGGCTTCGCCGTTACGCTCGGTCTGGGCGTCGTGATCTCCTTCTTCACCGCGTTGGTGATAACGCGCGTGCTTCTTTACCTCGGCTGCGCAATGGGGCTTACCAATATCAAGCTCTACGGCGTTTCGGAAAGGAGTGCTGAATAATGAAATTCTTTAGACAATTCGACGTTATCAAAAACTCCCGTATCATCCTCATCGTTTCGTGCGTGCTCGTACTCCTCGGTATCGTTTCCATGATCGTCCTCGGTTTCAATATCGATATCGACTTTTCCGGCGGTACCGAAGTTCAGATCGATATCGGCAGAGAAGTCACCGCACAGGACTGCGACGACATCAACGGTATTGTCGAACGCCTCTTCGGCAAACAGTACGTTTCTTCCACGACCAAAGACTTGAATAACACTTCGCTTGCGATCATCCGTACCGGCACCGCTGAGCTCACCAACGAACAGCAGGAACAGCTGCTCAACGAACTCGACACGACTTACGGCATCGACCATACCGAAAGCAAGAACTTCCAGATCAACTATATATCCGCCACCGTGGGCAAACGCCTTACCAGAACGGCGATCCTTTCTGTCATTATAGCCGTCGCCTGCATGCTCGTGTATATATCGTTCCGCTTCCATTCGGTCGATTCCGCGCTCGCCGCTATCTTCTGCCTGGTGTTCAACTCTTTCATAATGATGGCTGTCTACTCCATATTCCAGATCCCCGTGGACTCCAACATCATAGCGGCACTGCTCACCATACTCGGTTATTCTATCAACGCGACCATCGTTATCTTCGACCGTATCCGCGAGGATAAAAAGCGCTACGGCGAATCAAAGACTTTCGCCGAGATCGTCGCTCTCGGTACTTCCGAGACTATGGGACGTTCGATCAACACCACGATCACGACCTTGCTCACCATCCTTATGATCTATATCTTCGGCGTCGAATCCATCCGCGATTTCGCTCTGCCGCTGATCATAGGCATAATCGCCGGTCTGTTCTCCTCGGTTTGCCTTTCCGGCTACGTCTGGCTCAAACTCGACCAGTTCTTCGGCAAGTTCAAATCCAAGTCTGCTTCCAAGAAGACCGCAAAAGCAAAATAATTGCAAAATAACTAAACAAGACCTCCGCAAAACGCGGAGGTCTTATTTTACAAAAAACACCGGCTGAAAGAAGCGATATCCTTTTCAGCCGGTATTTTTTATCTTTCAGATTATGCCCAGTACATTCCGCCGGGACGCTCTTCTATGCGGCATTCCTTAAGGAACGCCACAGCCTTTGCTAACCCTTCATAGGTCGTCATAAGCGAATCCTCGTGCTCTATGGAAAGCACGTCGTCGTAGCCGACCATGCGCAGATTTGAAACGAAATCCTTCCAGTACTGGTAGCCGTTGCCGTAGCCCACGGTACGGAATATCCACGAACGGTGTATCTCGTCGGAATAGTGTTTGGTGTCGAGCACGCCGTTGATACCGGTATTGATAGCGTCGACCTTGGTATCTTTGGCATGTACGTGATAGATCGCTTTTCCCAGATATCTTATCGCCGCGACGGGATCGACCTGCTGCCATATAAGATGCGAGGGGTCGAAGTTGGCACCGATGATCTCGCCGACTTCGTTACGGAGCTTCATAAGCGTTTCGGGATTATAAACGCAGAAACCGGGATGCATTTCGAAAGCGATCTTTTCTATGCCGTGCTTGGCGCAGAATTCGGCTTCTTTTTTCCAGTAGGGGACGAGCACTTCTTTCCATTGCCAGTCGAGTATGGCGAGGAAATCTTCGGGCCAGGGGCAGGTCACCCAGTTGGGATATTTACTGTCCTTACAGTCGCCGGGGCAGCCGGAAAAGCCGATTATCTTCTTTATGCCGAGCTTTTCGGCAAGAAGGACGGCGTTTTCGAAATCGGTGTGGAACTTGTTTGCGATCTCTTTGTTCGGGTGCAGGGGGTTGCCGTGGCACGAAAGGCAGTTGAGTTCGATCCCGTATTTGTCGAACGCTTTTCTGAACTCGGTGATCTTGTTTTCGTCTGCAAGCAGCTTTGCGGGGTCGCAGTGCGCTTTTCCGGGATATCCGCCTGCACCGATCTCCGCGGCTTCTATGCCTGCGTTTTTAAAATATTCAAGAGCTTTGTCAAGTGGTCTGTCGCCGAGCAAAACGGCGCATACGCCTATTTTCACGGTTTATTCCTCCTCGTCAAAGTAATAGGGCTTGCCGGTCTTTGCGGAAGTATAAATGCCGTCGAGTATGCGCGATACGCAGTACGCCTGTTCCGCGGTGCAGAACGGGGTCTTGTCGTTGATAACCGCTTCGATCCAAAGCCTTGCTTCGTGGTGGGAAGCGTCCTCGTTGCCGTTGGCGTCATAGAAATCCGCGCCGCCCGCGTTGAGGTTGGGTTTCATTACGTACTGTCTGCCGTTGAGCACGCCGTTGAAACGGAGACCGTCGTTCATATCGAGACCGCCGTCGGTACCGCAGAGAGTGGTGACTGCTTCACGCGAGTCGAGTATGTTGAGCGCCCACGAGGATTCGAGTATAACAGTCGCGCCGTTTTCCATCACTATAAAGCCGAACGCGGCGTCTTCAACGGTGAATTCTTCTTTTTTCCATTCGCCCCAGGCGTTGCCGGTGGGGAACTTGTCGCCCAGTTTCTTGAACGTGGTGCCTACGCAGTATTTGGGTTTGTAGTTATCCATACACCAGAGCGTAAGGTCGAGCGCGTGCGTGCCTATATCTATGAGCGGACCGCCGCCCTGTTCGTATTCGTTGAGGAACACGCCCCAGGTGGGAACGGCTCTGCGGCGGATAGCCGTGGCTTTTGCAAAGTAGATTTCGCCGAGCGTGCCTTTTTCGCATTCGGTCTTGGCAAAGAGCGAATCGGGCCTATGGCGGTTCTGATAGCCTATGGTGAGCTTTTTGCCGGTGCGTTTTGCGGCGTCGACCATTTTTTTGGCTTCCGCGGCGTTGATAGCCATAGGCTTTTCGCACATAACGTGCTTGCCGGCTTCGAGCGCGTCGACAGTGATGAACGAATGGCTCCTGTTGGGAGTGCAGACGTGTATTACTTCTATGGATTTGTCTTTGAGGAGTTCCTTATAGTCTTTATAAACTTTGGCGTCGGGCGTGCCGTAGCGCTTTGCGGCGGCTTCGGCTTTTTCCACGATAATATCGCAGAAAGCGACAATTTCTACGTTAGGGAGCGAATGCAGAGAAGGAAGGTGCTTCTGGTTTGCGATACCACCGCAGCCGATGATACCGATGCGAACTTTTCTTTCGGGCATGGTCAAATCTCCTTTATTTTGGTTTATATAAATTATATCACTATTCGCAAAAATGTCAATACAAAAAGAACATCCCGCACAAAAATGTGCGGGATAGAATGCGTTTTATCTGATCTTCGCTCCGAACGGGCAAAGGGCGAGCAGAGCGAGTTTTAAGCATTGCAGACCGAACGGGATCCCTATAATGGAAATGAAGAATATGAACGCCGCCACGCAGTAGATTATGGCGAGCCACCAGCCGACAAAGAACAGCCATAACAGGTTCATAATGGGGTGCGACCCGAAATCCGGATCCACGTCCGAGCCGAAAGGCAGGAACGTGAGACGTGCGAATTTCAGGCATTGTATCCCAAACGGGATCCCTATGATAGTCAAGCAGAGCAGCAGGCCGGATATCAGCCATATCAGCGCGGGGATGAAGCCGACAAGTAAGATCCAGAAAATATTGCCGATAATACTCATATAAACACCTTAAAGTTCAAGTTCTGCGAGATAAGGACGGTGGTCGGAAGCGACTATCTCGGGTATATCCGCGGATATGATATTGAAATCTTCCGAAACGAATATGTAATCGATCTTCTGCGTAGGCGCGTCGGAAGGGAAGCTGAGCTTGGGCGAATCGAAAACGTCGGCGGTATCCGCCATCGAGATCCTTATCGGATCGAGTATGGGACTTTCGGGCGTGAGATTGAAATCGCCCATAAGTATCTTGGGCGTGCTTGTCCCGGCAAGCGCCTCGACGACCGACGCCGAAGCGTTTTCCGCTTCGGGCGGCTTGAGACCGAAGTGCGTAACGAACACCGTCACCGGCCTTCCGATATCGAGAACGGCTCTGAGTATGCAGCGCGGTTCGCAGTAATAGCCCGTGTCCGGCACGGGGATGAGGATGGTTTTAACGTCCAGTATAGGGTATTTTGAAAGCAGCGCATTGCCGTAAGGGCCGCCATGCGGCACGGTGAACGCGGGAGCAAAGGCGTAAAACATCTCGGTGCGCGCGGCAAGCTCCGGCGCCTGATCGGTGTATTTGGGGTTTTCGCCTTTTCCGCGCACTTCCTGCAGACCGACTATGTCCGGGTCGTACTTGCGTATGGCGTTTGCCGTAACGTCAAAGTCTATGCGGTCTTCAAGCGGGAAATTATAGTTGCGGCAATGCTGGATGTTGAACGACATTATTTTTATTCGCATATGTAACTCCTGTGGTGAAAAAGACGGCGTCAGGCGAATATGCCTGTAATGTCTACTATCAGACCTCCCACGACGCCGACCGCGTAAAGCAGCGTGGTTATCAAGACGTTTTGCTTTAAATTCTTATTGACACGGTAAAGTACGAGCAGACCGACTCCGGCGCCCACGAAAAGGCCGGCCATCATACTGCCGAAATTGATCACGCCCTCCAGATACAGTTCGGTTATCATAACGGAAGCCGCGCAGTTGGGTATAAGGCCGACAAGCCCTGAAATGAACTCGCCGACGACGGGGATATTTAAGAAAATATGTTTGAGATTATCCTCGCCTATAAGGAATATCGCCGTGTTGAGCACGAAAACGAACAGAAAGATATATATTGTTATGCTGAGCGTGTGCCTAAGCGCGGAGACCCAGATGCCGTTTTCGCAATGGCAGTGGTCGTGTTCGCACAGGTCGTGGATATGGTCTCCGCTTTCCTGTGCTTTCCTGCGCGCGAAAAGGTCTATGACGATGCCGCATATCATACCGAACACGAGCTTGATCCCTATAACGGTGAAAACGATCTCGAGCTTGGTGCCGTGGGAGATCATTATAGGCAGCATTTCGTCGGACGTTGAAAGATAGATCGCGATCAGCGTGCCGACAGATATCACGCGACCGGCAAAGAGCCCGGATGCAGCCGCCGAAAATCCGCATTGCGGAACGCAGCCGCACAGCGAACCGATGACCGGCATGAACCATTTGCGTTTGCCGTTTTCCAGCGCGTGCTGCATTTTTTCGCCTATACGGTGTTCGAGATATTCCATAAGCAGATACGTTACAAACAGAAAAGGTATCAGTTTTGCCGTATCTAAAAGAGTGTCTAAAATTACGTCAGTCATTTGCGTGCCTTTACTTTATAATTTACAGTACATTATAGCACAAAATATAAAAAAGTCAATATCTTTGCCGCTTGCCCAAAAATAATGAAAAAACGCTTGACAATTCCGTTTTGTTGTGATATTATATGTCTTGCTCGAAAAACGAGTATGCGCCATTAGCCCAGCTGGATAGAGCGTTTGGCTACGAACCAAAAGGCCAGGGGTTCGAGTCCCTTATGGCGCGCCATGCAAAAAGCGTCTTTTGTCAAACAAAAGACGCTTTTTGCAATGTTATCCGTTAATTATTTGCGCTCTTTCTTTGGTAGGGTTTACAAATACTCTCTTTTCACGGTTTCAAAGCACCTAACGGGTGTTTTTCTTTTCATTATCGCGCATCTCAAAAGCCAAAATCCTTACCGCTTCATATGCCGAAAATAGCAACGCCGGTATTGACAAATTTGTCGATTTGTGCTATATATAATATGATATACAGGAGTAATATGTTCATTTGACGTACAACTGTAGTTTTATGAAAGGAGCGCGGTATTATGCATCGTCGTATAGGCAAACGGCCGGTATCTTTAAGACGCGGCGTTACGCTTGTGGAACTCTGTATAGTGCTTGCGCTTATTTCCGTTGTTACGGTGATGGTCACTTCGTTTACCGTGCTCACGCGTTCTTACGCGTATAAGGCCTCGCGCGAAAACGGCATACGCCTTTCGCTAAACGCCGTAGAGCACGCGTTCGACACCTGGGTTTCCGCTTTTGACGATTCCGATAATGAGTTTTCCGCCGATGGAAGCGCTTTAAACGTGAACACAACAGAAACTTTGCGATTTGATGACAATGCTAAGCGCTTTACTGGTTCGACAGATAAATACGACATTGCGATAGACTTTGATGTTGAAAATATTGAAAGCGTCAGTTTCAGTATCGAAGGATCTAATGGAGCTGTCTGCCTTATAAAATGTGAAGTTACGTATATTCTTGATGACGGCGTAGAAGAAACGATCGCTTTTCTTCGCGCGACGCGCGCAGCTAAGAAAGCCGTAACTGAGGGAGGCGATTGATATGGGGATATTCAAGCGCCTTTTCAGGAAAAAGAGTCACTGCGGCAAGCGCGGCATGACTGTAGGCGAAGTGATAATCGCGATCGCTGTTATCGTTATAGTCACAATCTCCGCCGCTTATACCATCCGTATGAGCGCCTCGGCGACCTCCCGTGATTTCAACTACGAGCGAGCTCGCATTGCCGCCAGAAATTCTTTGGAAGAGTTCAAGTATTACGATACAACAAGATATGTGGAACAGTTCGGCGATCATTATACGGAGCAGTTCGGCAACTATACGTTATATATCTATATCGAGGTTTCACGCAACAACTACAAAGCTTGGATCACTTACGACGGTGAAAGTAATTTGCTGTTAGATTATACCAAAGGCGGTTAATATGTTAAAGAATAAAAAGGGGATCGCAATTGAGACCGCGGTCTTTATGATGATAGTCATCTTTGCGCTATGCACGTTAATTGTGACAATAACGTTGTATTCGCGGCAGCATTCAATAAAAGCGAATAACGATTTTATAAACCGCGTTAATCTTGATAAGGTGGGCGAGAAGTTTATTGCTGCTTTAAATGCTGCTTTAAAAGAGAATAACGACGCCGATTCGTTTGATTTCGACGGAAAAGTATATTCGATCATTTCCGACGGCAACGAACGCATTCTTACCGTTTACGACGATAACGGCAAAGTGGTACTTAACGTCGTTGCGGAGCCTGACGGTGGCAATTATACAATAAAACGCTGGAGCTGTTTTGAAAAAGCGAGCGAAACTTCGGCGAATCCGGGAGAATAAAGGGAAGAATTATGGCTGTTAACAATTCATCTTGCATATATATCGACACCCGCGACAAGGCGGTGCATTATTACGGCTCGGTCGGCGGAAGAGCGGTGCACGACGTCGCCAATTATAATTCGCGCACGCTCGACAGCGCCTTCTTCAACGATTTTACCGAGATACTCGTCGGGTTTATGCGCAAGTATACCCCGGCGCAGGCCGCCAATTCCACAGTCATACTGCCGGATTCCGTCATTATGACCGATATCATCACGCTGCCCGCGATGAAAAGCAATATTATGCGCGGCACCGTGGAATCGACTCTTTCCGGCCTTTATAAAAACCGCAAGGAACTGCGGCTCAACACGTTTTACGCCCTGCAGAACAGGCAATATTCAGAAGTGTGCATCTGCGGCGTAAAGGAACTTCTGATTTCTGCCGTAAAGAACTCCTGCGTCACTTCGCGTTTCAACGCGCAGAACATAACTTTTGCCGCCGAAACTTCGGCGCGCGCCGCCTCCGCGCTCAATTCCAAGCTCAAAGGCGCGACGTATCTGCTTTTGGATATCAAAGAGACCTATACCCGCGTGGTTTACGTTTACAAAGGAATGTCTCTTGGCTTTTCGGCACTGCCTTTCGGCTATTCCATACTCGAAAAACCCAAGCTCGCGTCCGAGGATATGCTGTTTGACCATTCCGTAGCTGAACTCGCGGTGCTCAACGCGCGCGAGCGCGCCAAGGCGAGAGCGGTCACGTTTATAGGCGAAGGCATAGTCGACGCCACACAGGTCGTGATACCGCAAAATGACGAAAACGACGAAAACGGCGAAGAAGACGACGACGCGTTTTCCGGCGGCGACTTTGCCGATCCGGCGCGTCAGCCCGGCACGGTTTATAAGACTCTGCCCAAGAAATCCGCGCGCAAACTGCCCAAATATATGCTGCGTCCGACGCCCTCTGCCGACGAAGGCGTGGCTGACGAAAACTTTCGCATTTTCGCCAAATGGGCGCTGTGCTATCTTCAGGGGAATCCAAAGCTCGAAAGCCTCGCGGGCGCAAAAGCGGTGTACGTCAACCTTCCGGAGCACCTCAATCACGTGATAACCGCTATCAACGAAGAACACAGCGAAAACAAATATCAGTTCCTGCCCGCGTCGTTCGACACGCGCGACGAGTTCGTGCAGCGCAATATAGAGCTGTACGGCGGACTTTTCGTTGGCGGCAGCCGGAACAACAACGTCTTTTAAGGATCGTACGCGTTATGATCATATCTGTTACCGATCCGTTTTATCTGACCGTTGCGTATATACTCTGCGGTCTGTTGGGACTTTGCGTGGGCAGCTTCCTCAACGTAGTCATTTACCGAGTTCCGCTTGGGATGAGCGTGGCGCGCCCCGCGTCGCACTGTCCGGTCTGTTCGGCAAAGATACGCCTGTACGACAATATACCAATCGTTTCGTATATTTTGCTCGGCGGCAAATGCCGCAGCTGCAAATGCCGCATTCCGTTCAGATATACAGCCGTGGAGGCGCTTAACTGCGCGTTGTGGCTGCTGTGCGTACTCGTTTATCACACCAATCTGATCTTTATGATCATTTCGTGCGCCGTCTGCTCGGTGTGCATATGCGTTTTCTTTATAGATCTCGAGCATATGATAATCCCCGACCGCTTTCAGGTGATACTCGGAGTTCTCGCCGTTACAAGCGTGTTTTTCGATACCGAATACGACTGGCTTTCACATCTTATAGGACTCGCAGCGGCGCTTGTCGTATTCATCGCGGTGGGATACGCGGTGAGCAGGTATAAAAAGCGCGAATCGCTCGGCGGCGGCGACATAAAATTTGCCGCCTGCGCCGGACTTCTGCTCGGCTGGCAGAGGTTCATACTTATGATGCTCATCGCATCCGTGAGCGCAAGCGTCGTGCTGCTTATCAAATCAAAACGTTCAAAAGACGAAACGTCTAAAGAATACCCGTTCGGGCCTTTCCTCGCAACGGGCGCCGTATTGGCACTGCTGTTCGGTCATTATGTGATCGAATGGTATATTAAGCTGCTTGTCGGCTGAAATTCCTGTATTCTCGAAAGGGCTTTTCTGATGCAGCAATTCAAATACACGGCTATCAATCTTCAAAACGAAAAGATAACGGGCAACTTCATCGCCGCCGACGAGCAGGATCTCGCGGTCCAGCTTTCCAAGCAGGGGCTGTATCTGCTTTCCGCAACTCCGTACAGCGGCAAGTCGCCTTCCGCGTTCTTTACTACCGGTACCGGCAAAGTCAAACTTTCCGAACTCACGGCGTTCTGCCGCCAGTATTCCATAATGCTTAATTCCGGCATATCGCTGCTTAACGGTATAGAGATATTGAAAGAGCAGAGCTTTTCGCGCTATTTCAGGTCTCTCTTGCAAGTCGTTTACGAAGACGTCAAGACCGGCGTGATGCTTTCCGACGCGATGGCGAAGCACAAGCGCGTTTTCCCGGATTTCTTTCGCAGTATGATAAAAGTCGGCGAGCTCGGCGGAAGGCTCGATATCGTTATGAATTCGCTTGCCGATTATTACGAGCGCGACAGGGCGATAAAGAAAAAAGTCAGCAGCGCTTTCGCTTACCCCATAATGCTGGCGCTGATGACGGTCGGCATCGTCGTCCTTATGCTCGCGTTCGTCATACCCACGTTCCGCAAAACGTTCGCCGAGCTGAATATGGAAGTCACCGGACTGACCAAAGCGGTGTATTCGATTTCTGATTTTCTAATGAATTACTGGGCGTTTATGCTTTTGGGCGTCGTGCTTCTGGTGGGTATATTCCTTATAGTCAGAAAGACAAAAAAGGGAAGGTATTTCATCGACTGGTACAAAATGCACGGCCCGTTCGTAAAGAAAGTCTACCGCGAACTTATTACCGCCCGATTTGCAAGAGGTTTCGGCCTGCTGCTTTCAAGCGGTATGGATATGACCGAGGCGATGAAATCGGTGGTCATAGTTTTCGGCAATAAATACGTCGAAGAACGCTTCAACAAAGCCGCTGACGACGTCTGCCACGGCGTTTCGCTCGCCGTCGCTTTCGACAGGCAAAAGCTGTTCCCGGACATTATGCTGCAGATGATCGCCATAGGCGAACGCACCGGTTCGCTCGACGAAGTGCTCACGCGCTCCTGCACTTTCTTCGACGACGCCGTTGAGACAACGCTCACGCGCGTGACGACCAGGATACAGCCCATTATGCTCGTTATACTTGCCATTGTCGTGGCGCTGCTGTTCCTTGCAGTATACTCTCCTATGCTTTCAATAATGAACGTCCTTCACTGAACATAAATTCGCCGCATTTTCAGAGGTTTTCCAATGAACATTGATTACGACCTTTTACAGTTTTACGTCTATAAAAGAATAATCGACAGAAAAGACGTCGACGAGATACTTTCGGAAAGCAAGCGCCTCAAAACGCCCGTGCGTGACTATCTGCTCGCCAAGGAATACACCACCGAAACGACCGAGCTCGAAGCGCTTGCCGAGTATTACTGTATGCCTTTTATAGAGCTCGATATGCTCGATATCGACCAGACGCTGTTCGAACGTTTTTCTTTCGACTATATGAAGAAAAACAAGTTCATACCGGTAAGTATCGAAAAGAACGGCGTACTCATAATTGCGGTAGGCAAACCGCTCGATTTCAACGCTATGACCGCGTACTCCGCCGCTTTTGACTGTCCCGTTGATTTTATCCTCACGCCGCCCATACAGATCGACCGTTATATCGATTCCATCGCAACTGTCATTTCCACGTCCGACGCGTTGAAGGATATAAACACCGAAAACGACGACCGTCTGTTTGCGGGGCTCCGGAACGCCACCGCTTCCATATCTTCCGCCGACGACGTGGTGAACAATCCGTCTGTCCGGCTCGTCGATTCTATTATAAAAGAAGCCATACCTTACCGCGCGTCCGATATCCATATTGAACCGTTTGAAAAACGCGTACGCGTGCGTTACCGTATAGACGGCGACCTGCAGGAACGCGCCAATTTCCCGATCGAAGCGTACCCCGCGATATGCGCCCGCATAAAGATAATGGCGGGGCTTAATATCGCCGAACGCCGCGTGCCGCAGGACGGCAGGATCAATATGCGGATAAGCGGCAAGGATTACGACTTTCGCGTTTCGTCGCTGCCTTCGGTCCACGGCGAAAAGTTCGTTATACGTATACTCGATAAATCTTCGTTCCGGTTCACACGTTCCGAACTCGGCTTCACCGACGAGGAAAACAAGATAGTCGATAAAATGCTTATGCGCCCGCACGGCATAATCCTGCTCACAGGCCCCACCGGATGCGGTAAATCCACAACGCTTTACTCTTTCCTCAAAGAAGTAAACGTTCCCACCGTCAATATAATCACGGTCGAAGACCCTGTCGAATACACGATGGCAGGGATCACGCAGACCCAGGTCAACACCAAGACCAATATGACGTTCGCCACGGCGCTGCGTTCGATACTCCGTCAGGACCCCGATATCATAATGATAGGCGAGATACGCGACGAGGAGACCGCCGAGATCGCCGTGCGTTCGGCAATAACCGGCCACCTCGTCTTCAGCACACTCCACACCAACGACGCTCCCGGCGCCGTTACGCGTCTCGAAGATATGCACGTTCCCGACTATCTCGTCGCGGACGCGCTGGTTGGCGTTATTGCGCAGAGGCTCGTAAAACACCTTTGCCCCGCCTGCAAGAAGCGCGGCAAGACCAACGCAAAGGAAATGGAAATACTGGGCATTGACGAGCCCGTGAGCATCTACAGGCCGCAAGGATGTCAGTTCTGCAACAACACCGGTTATAAAGGCCGCGTCGCGATACACGAGATCCTTTATATCGACGAGAATATGAAAAACATCATTGCGCAGAACAAGAACTCCGAATCGCTGCGCACCGCGGCGGCCCAGAACGGTATGATCAAGCTGTGGGATTCTTGCAGGAATCTCGTTCTTAAAGGGACGACCAGTATTCAGGAACTGATGACGCTCAACATCGAATAATTCCAGGGAGGTAAAAAGCCAATGGCGAAACAGCATCTGTACGCCCGCGTGCCCGCAAAACTCAGTATGTTCAATAAAACCGACGGGTACGACACGTTTGCCTGTTCCGCCGGCATAACCGAGGAATTTGCCGTTAAAGAGCTTTCGTACGTTTGCGATATAAAACTTAATCCGGACGTCGCCGACGACATTCGTTCCGGAAAGCTTTCTCCGGTTTACAGCCAGTTTTCGACCCGCGACGGTATGCTCGTCCAGAGCTGCGTTACTTATCTTCCGCTCGATTATTCCGGCGAGCGCAGCACGTATATGGTGCATTCGCTGATCTCCGGAAAAGAAGAATACGTTCAGTTTTTTGCTTCGTTTGAAGACGCCGTCATAAACAAAGACGCGTTCCTTCACGATCTTTCGTCTTTCAACGTGACGGATCCTTCGTCTAAATCGGATAGCAGCTATCCCGAAAAGCCGCTCGAACGCGTCAGGTGCGAATCGCAGAACTGGATAGCCGAAACGTACGAGCGCGATCTGCTCAGGCGGTTCGTTTATTCCGTCTTTGCCGCGATAAGCGGTAAGATAAAAGGCGTCTTCGTTGCGCTCAAAGATACTTCCGAACCGACTTCCGACGGATTTATAAGGTTTATAAATTCGCTGTTCAAAGTCGTGCCGTTCCATCTTCGCCCTGCGCTTTCGTTCGCTACGCGCGTTATAAATCCCGCGCAGTTTTCGGGAATAAAGCTCAAAGGAATCGCCGCCGGTATTGATACGCTCAAAGTTCCCAAGTGCGCCGTATTCGATTTTGAGTCCGGCGCTTTTACGGGCGTTAAAGACGACGACGTGAACGCAAATATCCAGGCGGTCGATTTTATCTGCTCGCTGTTCAAAAACGACGCGCTGCGCCGCGATTTCCTCACGTTCGCCGATAAAGTCGTCGCCGCGTCTCCCTCGCTCGGCGGAACATCTTTAAATAGTCTTAACGATATAATCTGCCTTTTCCGCTGCGGCTGCGGCTTTTACGAAGAAAAGGCCGTGCTTCCCAACGACGCAAAACTGCTCGAAGTGTTAGGCGTCTACGAAAGCCACCGCAGGTCGCTCCCCGACGATTACCGCGTTACGATAATGCGCAGCGTGAACAGATATCCCGCGTCCAGGATAGAGATACCAAAAAAGATATTTGCAAAACTGCAGAAACTGTACCCCAAAGAGATCCCCGGGACCAAGCACGTCATAATGAACGCCGTGCTCGACCTCATACACACCGACGCCATGCGCGACAAGCTTTTCGCTTTTATTAAAGCGAATTACCGCGACGAAGACGATACTGCAAAAGCCGATATCATCCGCCACCTGTGCAGCGTTTTTTACGGCGGTTTTCTCCAGGCGCAGCTTTTGGAATTCTTTGACGAATGCTTTGGCGATTCGTCCGGCGAAAGCAGGGACGAGATAATTTCCAAGATACTGCTTGTGATCCGTACCAAATCGCTGTACGATCAGATCACCGCGTTTCTTAACGCACACTACGGCGAACTGACGCCGGAAAACCGCTCAAAAGTATACGATACCATACTTGAACAGCTGCCCGAAGGCGACGAGCTTGCGTACAGACTTATCTGCTTTGCGGACGGTCATATCGAAAGCGAGAACAGCGAATTTGTTTCTTCGTTCGACGCACGGCTTATTAAAGCGGTGAACAAAGAGCAGAGCCGCGCCAAGCATCCTATGCTTGAAGTGATCTGCAAGACCTCCGGCCACTGTTCAAAAGCGGTCGCGGAATACGTGTTCACCGAATGCGCCGGCGCAAAGATATATGACGAATTCATAAACTTACAGCTTTCGGGTTCGTTTGCTTCTCAAAAGCGCTGTGTCGAATATATGTCCGAATTCTGCGGCGTGAACGACGCGGAAAAAGCCGTAACGCTTTCCGAAAAAGCGGCGGAAGTCATGCTTAACGCAAAGACCGAATATTCGCTTGGCGAACTTATAGATACCGCAAACGAATTTGACGGCTCAAGTAATGCGTTTATGTCGCTCGTTTCGCAAAAAGCGCTGTGTCCGCTCGTTTCCGCAAGGCTTACGGACGTGTTCGCGCGAACGGACGGAACTCTTACCGCGGAAGACGTCGAATCGTTCTGCGAGCGCTTTGCGCAGATAAAAAAAGACGCTCCGTACGGCGTTATCGAGAATTATCTCAACTTTAAAAGCGCTGTGATTTCGGCGCAGAACGACGAAGTGTTCAAGTACTCGGAAGCGTTCCCTCGCGACAAAAAGCTGCGTTCGCACATAGGCGCATACGCCGAAAAGGATATTGCGGAAAAAGTTAATGAAAGCGACGTCATAAGCTACGCATCTTTCCGTTTTGCCGTTTCTTATTTGAAGACCGGCTCTTTCCGCATTGAAGACGCGTTTGACGAACTGTGCAAGTCGCGCGCTTCGTCAGCAAACGACGAAGACGATATGCAGAACGTTTTCGGTATTGCTGATAAACTTATCGAAGTCTGCGTTTCGATCGACTCGAACCAAAGCGTTTCGCCCGAGTTCAGATCGCTCCTAACATATCAGGATTCCGGACTGTACGGAATGCTCGACCAGCTTGCAACGAGGTACGAGAAGCGCGCCGTCAGGCATCTCGAATCGGTGATAAAGCCGTACGGCGACGAACACGCGGAACTCGTTTCATTCTGCCGCGGAGTCATCCGCCGCAAAAGAAACACGTCCGGCGGCGTATTATCAGCCGTAGGCAACGCTTTCAAAAAACTCTTTGCCGGAATCAAAGGCGTTTTTACAAAAAAATAGTGTAAAAATACAAAAAGCCCGAAGTACAACATACTTTCGGGCTTTTTTCTTTGCCGACTTACAGATCGTCCGCGATCTGATAAATGAGTTTCTCGGTCTTTTCCCAACCGAGGCAAGGATCGGTTATAGATTTGCCGAAAACGTTTTCACCTATCCGCTGCGCGCCGTCTTCGAGATAGCTTTCGATCATAAGCCCCTTTACGAGCGTGCGGATATCTGCGTTGACCTTGCGGCTGTACATCACGTCTTTTGCTATGCGAATCTGCTCGAGATACATCTTACCGGAATTTGAATGGTTGGTATCCACGATGACCGCGGGGTTTTCGAGCCCCGATTCGTAATACACGCCGTACAGGCTTTGCAGGTTTTCGTAATGATAATTGGGCAGCGCGTTCCCTGAGTTGTCGGTGTAGCCGCGGAGCACGGCGTGCGCGAATTTGTTGCCTTTGCTTTTTACCTCCCAGCCGCGGTAGATGAACGTGTGCGGGTGCTGTGCGGCGCGTATCCCGTTGAGCATTATCGTAAGGTCGCCTTCGGTGGGGTTTTTCATACCGACCGGCACGTTGAGTCCGCTGGCGGCAAGCCTGTGCTGCTGGTCTTCTACCGATCTTGCTCCAATTGCGACGTAGGCGAGCAGATCCGAAAGATATCTGTGGTTATCGGGGTAGAGCATCTCGTCCGCGCAGGTAAAGCCGTAGTTCTTCAGCGCGCTCATATGCAGTTCTCTTATCGCGATTATCCCTTTTAGCATATCGGAACTCTGCTCGGGATCCGGCTGATGCAGCATACCTTTGTAGCCTTCGCCGGTAGTACGCGGCTTGTTTGTGTACACGCGCGGAATTATTATAATCTTATCCTTTACGTTATCTTGAACTTTGCGCAGCCGCGAGATATATTCAAGCACCGGATCGCGGCTGTCCGCGGAACAGGGACCTATAACAAGAAGGAACTTATCTGATTCCCCCGTAAAGACTTTTTTTATCTCGCTGTCGCGCTTTATACGCACTTCTTCCATCTGCTTCGTGATAGGGAAATCACGTTTTATATCCATGGGGATGGGAAGCTTGCGGATGAATTCCATATTCATATTACGTCACACTCCTCGCTCTTTATCAAAATACCCGCGCCTTAAAGTCGAGCGCCTCATCATATCCTTGACTGTCTCGCCGTCGTCAGATCCTATCGCGTTCCTAAGGCGCTGCAGCTGTTCTGAAAACGCGTCTATCTCGGCAAGCAGATTCGCTTTGTTGAGCGAAAACAGTTCGCACCACATAGTTTCGTTTATCTTGGCTATGCGCGTGAGGTCGCGAAACGAATCGCCGGTGTATTTATATATGTTTTCGTCGTCGCTTGCGCACATCAGTGAAACCGCTATACAGTGAGTGAGCTGCGAAAGGAAGGCGATCATCTTATCGTGCTCGTCAACGCTCAGGCGGGAGATCCTTTCGAACCCGAGTTCACGGCCCAGCCATTCGCATATCTTTATCGCTTTTTCGGTGTTCTTTTCGGTCGGGACGACGATATAGTTCGCG
Organism: Clostridiales bacterium UBA1206; assembly: GCA_002310055.1. Lineage (GTDB taxonomy): Bacteria > Bacillota > Clostridia > Oscillospirales > CAG-382 > UBA1206. Next base: position 110,173 of record DBXS01000034.1, read on the forward strand.
TTCTTGAAGACCCTGTCGTCGGCGTTTTCAACTCCGCTGGATTCCCGGCCCGCCATAGGGTGCGCCGCTATGAATTCGACGCCTTCGGGAAGCATTGACTGGATCTTTTCGACTATCTCGCCCTTTACGCCTGTGACGTCGGTGATGACAGCGCCTTCTTTGAACTTGCTGCCGTAACGCTCGATCCATTCGGTAAACACGTGCGGATAAAGCGCGAACACGGCGATATCGCAGGAATGTATAAGTTCTTCGTCTATTTCGGTCGTGCCGCGGTCTATTATCCCTTGCGAAAGCGCGTAGTCGATCGAAGTTTGCGAAAGCGTTATGCAGTTGACGGTATGGCCTTTGCGTTTTAGAGCCATCGCGTAACTGCCGCCCATAAGACCGAGCCCTATTATCAGTATGGTTTTACGTTCATTCGTCATATAATTCGGCTTTTCCTCCGAGCGAGTTGAATGTTTTGAAAAAGTCAGGGAAACTCTTGTTTACGGCTTCGGCGCCAGATATTTCGCCGCCGCATACAGAAGCGAGAATACAGAAAGCCATAACTATCCGGTGATCGTTGTATCCGTCGACCGTATGAAAAGGCGCGTGCAGTTCGGAACGCTCTATAACAAAGTTGTTTTCATAGCGTTCGACGTAGCAGCCGAAAGCGTTAAGCATTTTCTCCATCGCTTCGGCCCTGTCGCTTTCTTTGAGCGAAAGCCGCCTTGTGTTGACGAATTCGGCGCCGTTGTTCAGCGCCGCGACTGCCGCGAGCGCGGGGAACAGGTCGGGGCAATCCGCCACGTCGATTATCGGGCAGGAAGAAGCGAGCTTGCCGAAAAGTTTAAGGCAAACGCTGTCGCCTTGCAGCGTCGGCTCGCTGAGCCCGTTCACGCGCACGTTTCCGCCGCAGAAAGTGTATGCGTAAAGATACGCCGCGTTGGACCAGTCGGCTTCGACGATTTCGGAAACCGCTCTGAGCCTTTGACTTTCGCAGCAGAAAACGTTTCCGCTTTGTTTGATCACGGCGCCGTGCGCGCCGAGCTCCGAAATCGTGAGATCTATATACGGCTTGCTTTCGATATCACCCGTGACGGCAAGATACAGTTTTACACGCATAAGCGGCGACGCCATAAGCATTCCGCTTATAAACTGGCTGCTGTTCGCGCCGCTCACAGCCACGCATCCGCCGTCAAGCTTGCCGGAAATTTTCAGCGTCTCGTCTTCAAGTACAAAACCGATACCGCGTTTTTCGCATATTATTCTGTATTCATTAAGCGGACGGCTTAGCAGTCTCCCTTTGCCTTTGAATACGAAACGTCCGCCCAAAGCGAGGCATATCGGTATAAAGAACCGCAGCGTGCTGCCGCTTTCACCGCAATCGAGAGCGGCGTTATTTATGCTTCTGTCGATGCCGGTCAGAACTGTGACGACGTCGCCGTTTATGATATATTTTGCGCCCAGCGCGGACATACAGCGCAGAGTGGCGCGTATATCGTCGGATAATTCAATTCCGCACACTTTTCCGCCGCCTGCGATCAGAGCGCATATCAGCATCCTGTGCGCGTAGCTTTTGGAAGGCGTCGCGCTGACCGTTCCGCACGGCAGGGAGGGAAGTATTACCGCTTTCATAGCTTTTTGCAGGCGATTTCAGCCAGCTTGTCTATCGCTTCGGTATATCCGCTCGTGCCGTGGCCGACGATCGAGCATACGCAAACATCGCGCACGTAACTTACGGCGCGGAAACTTTCACGCGCGGAAATATCCGAAATATGCACTTCCGCGGCGGGTATCTGCACAGCTTTGAGCGCGTCGGCGATCGCAATGCTCGTATGGGTATACGCCGCAGGATTTATAACGATACCGTCGTATTTTCCGTTCGCTTTCTGTATGACGTCGATCATCCTGCCTTCGTGGTTCGACTGGAAAAGTTTGACTCTTATTCCGCGCTCGCGGCAATAAGACTTGATATCGCGTGCTAACTGCGCGTACGTTTGAGTACCGTATATCTGCGGTTCGCGTATTCCCAGCATATTAATATTCGGGCCGTTTATAACGAGGATTTTCATATCTGCAACACCTCCAGAAGATCTGCTGCGCATTTTTCGGGCGTGACGGACGCCGAAAAACGAATATCGCAGCGCGTTTCGTAAAGCGGTAAGCGTTCTTTGTACATTGCCGTAAGTTTTTCATAACTTGAGGAAAGCGGTCGGTCGCTGTATACTTTCAGCTCGTCGAACGGTCGGTCGATGAAAACTATCTTTCCGTTCATCCTGAGTTTTCTTATATTACCTTCGTCAAGTATCGCTCCGCCGCCGGTAGAGATCACGGCGCCGCTGATCTTAGCGATCTCGGATATTATATCGCATTCGATATTCCTGAACTCGCGCTCTCCGCGTTCGGCGATTATCTCGTGCGGATATCTGCCGGTCTTTTCGCGGATCAGAAGATCGGTGTCGTAAAACGGTCTGCCTGTCTTTGCGGAAATAATACGCGCAAGCGTGGTCTTGCCCGAACCCGGCATTCCCGTAAGGACTGTGTTTTCCTTTTGCTTGAGCAGCTTTCCGTATATTTCTTCCGTAAGGCTATCGTCGAAATGTTTGCAAACGAACTTTTCGCTCGCGCTGACCGCTTGAGCGACTAGCATATACAGACCGGCTTCCGCTTTGATACCGAGCGAGCGTGAACGCATAACGAGATCCGTGCGCAGCGGATTATAGACGACGTCGACAACGCCTTTCAAGCACTTGAAACGCGCCACGTCGGCGGCGCATCCGTAAATATGCGGCCAGGTGCCGCAGGGCGTCGTGTTGATGATATAATTCGCGTCGGCGTGTTCTTCGTACGAACGCTCATAGGTCACGCTTCCGGGCTTTTCGGTGCGCGATAGGAATATGATATTTGCCGCGCCCAGTTTATTCGCCGCGGCGTACGCGGTGCGCGAAGTTGCGCCGGTGCCGCAGATAAGCACTTTAGCGCTTTTTAAATCGAATCCGCCGTGATTTATAAGCGCGCAGAGTCCGGTGATATCGGTATTATAGCCGTAAAGAACGCCGTCTTTGTTCACGACGGTATTCACAGCGCCGATAGCGAGCGCGTCGGGGTCGATGACGTCGATATATTCCATAACTGCGCGTTTATACGGATTCGTCACGTTAATACCTATAAAATCGCGCGCGGTCATAAAGGCTCGAAGCTCGTCGGGCCTCAGCGCGCGCGGTTCATAGCCGTAACCGCCGATCATATTGTGTATGTCTTTAGAAAAACTGTGTTCGAGCGACTCGCCGATAAGACCGTATTTCATATGTTTTCCTTTGCAAGATAATCGGTGCCGTACTTTATGCACAGCATATCCGCTACGCAGAACGCCGTCAACGCGTCGACGACGGCCCTGACGCGGTGGACGATGCACGGGTCGTGCCTGCCGTTTACGGAAATTACCGCGTTTTCTTTTGTACATATATTCACCGTGTTTTGTTTGACCGAAACGGAAGGAGTCGGCTTGACGGCGCATCTGAAAATAACGGGCATTCCGTTGGCGATACCGCCGTTAATTCCGCCGTTATTGTTAGTCGTTGTAAATATCCTGCCGTTTTCAGCGCGGAATTCGTCGTTGCATTCGCTGCCGCGCATATCCGCGACGGCAAAACCGGCGCCGAATTCTACGCCTTTCACTCCGCCTATAGAAAACATCGCGTGCGATATGACGCTTTCAACGGAATCGAAAAACGGTTCGCCGACTCCGGCCGGAATGCCGTCTACAACGGTTTCCAGCACGCCGCCTACGCTGTCGCCGGCAGAAGCTGCAAGTTTTATGTTTTCTGCCATTCTTGCCGCCGATACGTCGTCAAGCACGGCGAAACGTTTGTTTTCGAGTATTTCTATATCTTTTGGGATATCGCCGAAACTTCTGTCGTCAATCCCCGCGCAGCGCAGTATGTGAGTGGCTATGCGCACGCCTTTTGCGCGCAGCGCGCCGTTTACTATCGCTCCCGCGGCGCAAAGCGCTGAAGTGACTCTTCCGCTGAAATGTCCGCCGCCGTTGGGGTCGGAAAAGCCGTTATACTTGTAAAAAGCGGTGAGATCGGCGTGCCCGGGCCGCGCAAGACCGGATATTTCCTTATAATTTTCGCTGTTTATATCTATGTTAGGTATGACGATGCAGACCGGCGTTCCCTGAGTGAAGCCCTTGTATACGCCGCTTATGATCGAATACTCGTCTTTTTCGCGCCGAGTTGTCGAAATATCGCCGAACGGCCTTCTGTTGAAAAGCGCTTTCTCTATGCTTTCGCGATTTACGGGGATTCCCGGGGAAAGCCCGTCGATTACCGCGCCGATAGCTTGTCCGTGGCTTTCGCCGAACACAGTAACGGTGAGAACGCTGCCGAACGTATTTTTCATATCTTCCTCCGTATGACCGAGATCAGTCCGTCGAGCGAACCGATGAATTCATCTGTGGGTATTTCTTTTATCGAATACTTGCCGATCTCTTCCGCGGTCACTATATTTATCGTATCGCCGGCTCTCTTTTTGTCGAGCGCGATATAATGAGCGAGCTCTTTTGCGTTCACGTCGCATTCCGTAGGCAAGCCGCATTCTTTGAGCAGTTTTACAAGCCTCCCGCGCACTTTTTCGGAACACATAGGTATCATTCCGAGCGCGACGCATTCGCCGTGCAGCAAATTGCCGAGCCCCTTTGCGCTTTCAATGGAATGCCCGAGCGTGTGGCCGAAATTGAGCGCGCGCCTCAGCGACGATTCTTTATGGTCGTTTTCGACTATCACTGCTTTGAGCTCGACCGCGCGCATGATGACCTTATCTATGTTCCCGTCATACACTCCGCGCTCAAGGAGCTCGAACAGATTCTTATTGCAGGTGACGGCTATCTTGATTATTTCAGCCATTCCGTTGGCGATATGTCTGCGCTCGAGCGTCTGCAGGACGTCCGGATCGATTATGACCGCCTTGGGGTCGTAAAAAGCGCCTATAAGATTTTTGCCGCCGCGGTAGTCGACGCCAACTTTTCCACCCACCGAAGAATCGACCTGCGAAAGAAGGGTGGTCGGCACGTTGTAAAACGAGATCCCGCGGTTGTAGATCGACGCGGCAAAACCGGCCGTGTCGCCCACAACGCCGCCGCCGAGCGCCACGACGCAATCGGAACGGGTAAATCCGTTTTCGTACAACTTATCAATTATTCGGAACAGATTGTCGCGGTTTTTGTTTTCTTCGCCTTGTGGCAATACGAGAGTTTGACATCCGCCGAGCGAGGAAACGCATTTTTCGAGATGCTGTTTCGGCACGCCGGAATCCGTTACTATAAGAATTCTGCCGGCGCTTTTTACGTATTTGCCGAGTTCGTTAAGCGCGCCGCGTTTGATGGTTACGGTGTATCCGTCGTTTCCGGTGCTTACAAATATTTCGTTATCTTCGCAAAGCAGCGCGCGCTGGTATTTTTTGGAAAGATTCAACGTATTCCGCACGTTTTCTCTGTAAAACTTTTTAGTGTCGCCGTCCGGATACGCGTCCGCGCGGGTGCGTATGACTTCCGCTTCGCGAGTAAGATCCGTCACGTCGAGCCCGTGCTTGCGTTTATAAAACGCGATCTTCGCCGCATACTCCATTCGCGCGCCGAAAAGCTCGGCGTTTATTTTATCTATATCGTCGATTTTTGCGCGTGCTTTTTCAAGCTCGTCCATAATACGCTCCGTGTTTAAATTATTTATATTGATTTTCATTGCCGCATAATGTATTATATAATACGGAATCGATAAAATCAATAAAAAGATTCACTTTTTGCGCGAGGTTTGCTTATGCAGATATCGAATTATGCCTTCAATTCAAATAAAATCGCTCAAAACATACGCGTTGCAGTCATTTCAGACGCCCACGGGCGAGATATTGCAACGCTCAAAAACGCGCTTAACGAAATAAGACCCGACCTTATCGCCGTACCGGGCGATATCGAAGGCAAGGGCGACAAAGCGACCCGTATCGCCTATGCGAGCGAGTTTATAAAAATGTGTTCTACTTTTGCCCCTGCGTTCATTTCGCTCGGCAACCACGACGTCGATATAACAAACGAATTCGTTTCCGAATGCGGCGCTGCGCTGCTCGACGATTCATATACCGTATCGCGTATTTCCGGAACAGATATTTATATCGGCGGCCTGACTTCCGGTTCGCTCGGGAAAAGGCACAAAAGACTTAGCAAAACCCCCGATCCCGATATCGCGTTTGCAAACGAGTTTTCAAAACTCAGCGGATTCAAGATATTGCTTTCGCACCATCCTGAATACTTTCCGGAACATCTGCGCGATCTGGATATCGATTTAGTCATATCCGGTCACGCGCACGGCGGACAGTGGCGGTTTTTCGGCCGCGGCGTTTTTGCGCCCGGACAGGGGATATTTCCCAAATACATCTCCGGCGTTTACGAAGGCAGACTGCTCGTATCCCGCGGGGCGGGCGACCACAACGCGATACCGCGGTTTTTCAATCCGAACGAGGTATGCGTTTGCGAGATAGCCGCCGTGTGTAAAAATAAATAAAATGCACTTGAAAAAGAGCATATTATATGATAAAATAATATAAATAGAAAAGCTCGCGAATTTATATCAACGGAGGCAAAAATATGAAACTTATCAGATCGATTATCCCGTTTATACTGATCGCATGCTTGCTTCTCACGTTTTCCGCCTGTTCCGGCGGCGACGACGGCAGCCAGAGCAGCGCTGTTTCCGAAGACGGCAAACAGACCGACGAGTCGCCTGACGGTTCGGGAACCGTTTCGGATGAACCTGTATCCGAAGCGCCCTACGCGCCCGCGGCGCGCAATCTTGAGGGCAGAGAGATAGTTTTCCTCGTCCCCGGCAGCAATTACACTTATTACGAATCGTTTGAGATCTACGCCGAAGAAAAGAACGACGAGGCGATAAACGACGCGGTGTTCGAACGCAACCAGATCGTTCAGGAAAGACTCAACTGCGTAATCAGCGCCGAAAAGACCGCAAACGTCGCTCAGGATATGCTCAAATACATAAATTCGGGCGTCTATTACGACGTCTATATGCCGATGATCAACGACGTGGCGCAGATAGTCGGCGACGGGCTTATGTACGACCTTAACGAATTCGAAGATCTTAAACTCGACCTGCCGTGGTGGGATCAGCACGCCAACGAAGGCCTTTCGATCTTCAATAAGCTCTATTTTTCGACCGGCGATATTTCAATACTCGATAACGACTGCACTATGGTCGTGTTTTTCAACAAAAAGCTCACGTCTCAGTACGACGTCGATCCGTACGCGATGGTCGACGACCGCTCCTGGACTATCGATAAGATATACGAAATTGGCCGCGATTTTACCGAAAATCTCGAAGACGCCGCCTGGAACGACAAGGATCACTACGGACTCCATGTGGCGTTCAACGCGCCCCATTCCTTCTTCTTCGGCTGCGGCGGCACGATCACCGAGACCGATAACGACGGCAAGATACGCATCAATATGAATTCCGAATCGAACATCAATATAATCAACAAAGTGTTCGAGATCGCGTATAAACCCGACGTCGTCACCAACAAGACTCCCAACTGCACAACGTTCGAAGACATCTGCCGTATGTTTTTAAACGATCAGATAATGTTCACCACGTTCGCGCTCACCGATCTCAAGAATTTCCGTTCGGTCTACGGCTTTGAATACGGCATACTGCCTTATCCGCTGCTGAACAGCGAACAGGAAGATTACCATTGTCTGATTTCCACCGTGCTCGTTCCGGTGGTGACAATCCCCGTCGATTGTCCGGATCCCGAAGACGTGGCGCTCGTACTCGAGAATATGGCGTTCTATTCGCGCGATACGGTCACAAGAGCGTATTACGACATAACGCTCAAAGGCAGGGATCTCGGCGACGAAGAATCCGAAAAGATGCTCGACCTCATTTTCTCGTCCCGTGTTTACGACCTCGGTTATATCTACAATTTCGGCGGACTTGGTTTGCTCATCCAGAATATGAACGACGTGAACGATTCAAACTTCGTTTCGAGATTCGCGCAGCTCGAACCCAAAGCGCAGTCTCAGCTTGAAGAAGTGCTTTACGGCTTTGAAGATTAGGAGAAACGTTATGCGTATAATCAGTTTATTGCTGTGCGTCATTCTTTGCGTATCGCTCGCGCTGACGTCCTGCGGCTCCGATACGGAGCAAGTCTCTTCCGGGGAGGAATCGAACGTGGTTTCCGAAACTGAAATATCTTCTGTAATAACCGACGAATCTTTGGATGAAAAATCTGCGTCTGAGGTCTCGGCTCCCGCCGACCCGGAACGAACCGAAACGGCTGCAAAGCTTTATAACGTCCGCGATTACGGCGCCAAAGGCAACGGCGACGCCGACGATTCGGAGGCTTTCCAGGCGGCGCTCGACGACGCGGCGAAAAAGGGCGGCACCGTATGGGTACCGGCCGGAAAATACAACATAGCCAAAACGCTTTATAAAAAGGGAAAAGTCTCGCTAAAAGGCGAAGGTATGTGGGTCTCCACGCTCGTATGGGCCGGCGGCGCAAACGGAGTCATACTCGATATCTCCAACGCCGCGCTTTGGGGGACTACCATTGAAGATCTGTACTTTACCAACGGGATGATGAACGGTGTCACCGCCATACTCGGCGGCTCGACGATAAGCAATTACAATTCCGCTATCGGCACGTTCAAGAACCTTGTGTTCTATAATCTCGACACCGCCATCCGCGGAAACGCCGAACCTTCGGGCGTCGGCATTTTCGATTGCTATTTCGAAAACATCTTCTGTTCCAACTGCGGGACCGGACTTCATCTGTACGGCTCGGGGAACACGGTCGTGCATCCGCGTATAGCCACCTGCAAAGTCGGCATATCGCTCGACTACCTCAACGGCGAATCTTTTGACGGAATGCACGTTATCGGCGGCATTTTCGCCTCCAACGGCGTGGATATACTCATCCCGTCCGCAAACGGCATAAGGCCCACCGATTTCGTCGGCACCTGGTTCGAGAATGCGTCCAAGGGGATACTCAATATCGAAAAAGCCGGAACGCGGGTTATGAACCTGACGTTCCGCGACTGTATGCTCAATTCCGCGGCGGATAACGTCAATTATTTCTTGTTCGACGCGCGCAACGCGGTCGGCACGGTCACTATCGACGCCTGCACCGTTGTCGAAAACCGCGGTATCCTCGCGCCGACTTCAGCATCGTCTTATTTCCGTATGGACGGGCTGCAGGTGTACGATTCTACCGGCGTGTACGCGCTGAAAGATTCCGAAGGCGGCAGGTGCGATATCAAAGAAGGGAAGTACGAAAGAAAAGTCCCGCATAAACTTCGCGCCGTGCCGAGCTACGTGACGGTCACTCCGGCGAGCGAAGCGGCCGCGCAGTGCAAATACTACGTCACAGCCGACGATTACTATATTTATATCACGGTCACCGAAAAGCCCGAAACGGGCGAGATCTGGTTCTACTGGGAAGCCAACCGCTGAAAATGACGGCGGAATAAGAATTAAAGGAGGCGGTTTTTGTGGATGAGCTTATAGAATATAAATGCGCGAAATGCGGCGGTACGCTGGTATTCGATTCAAATCTTCAAAAACTGAGATGCGAATTCTGCGGAAGCCTGTTTACTGCCGAAGAACTCAAAGCGCTGCAAAACGAACTTTTTGAAAAGACGCCCGAAGATTACAAACGCACCGAGACCGAAAATATCTTCTGGTCAGAACAGGAAGCGCAAGGCATCTTTTCGTACATATGCGAATCATGCGGCGGCGAGATAATCGGCGATGCCACTACCGCCGCCACTTCGTGCCCGTTCTGCGGTAACCCCGTCGTTATGAAAGGGAACTTAAGCGGCGAGCTCCGTCCTCAGTTCGTGCTTCCGTTCAAGCTCGACAAAGCCGCCGCCAAGAAAGCGCTCAAAGAGCATTTCAAGAACAAAAAGCTTTTGCCCAAGGTCTTTTCTTCGGAAAACCATTTGGACGAAATTAAAGGCGTTTACGTGCCTTACTGGCTGTACGACGTCGATTCCGACGCGTCTTCCACTTTCAAGTGCACGAATTCCTCTTCCTGGATCTCCGGCGACTACCGTTATACCGAGACTAAGACTTACAACGTCGCGCGCGCAGGGAATATGCAGTTTATAGGCATTCCGGCGGACGGATCCAAAAAGATGGACGACACGCTTATGGAATCCATCGAGCCTTACGACTATTCTGCGTTCGAAAAATTCAACGCCGCGTATCTCGCGGGCTTCCTCGCCGATAAATACGACGTCCCAAAAGAAGACTGCGCCGAACGCATAGAATCGCGCGCAAAACGCTCGGCAGTCGACGCGCTCCGCCGTACGGTCAGCGGTTACGCCAGCGTGACTCCGCAGGATTCCACGGTCAATCTTAAATACGACGAACCTAAATACGGTCTGCTCCCCGTATGGCTGCTGCACACGTCGTGGAACGGCGAGCACTATCTGTTCGCGATGAACGGCCAGACAGGCAAATTCGTGGGCGATCTTCCAATCGACAAAAAGCGTTACTGGATGTATTTCGTACGCAATCTTCTCATAGTCGGCGGTATCGTCGCCGGAGCGCTTTCGCTCATTATGAGTCTGTGAGGTGAACGGTATGAAAAGGTATTTATTCATCGCGTTTGCCGCAGTACTGCTAATATCTTCGCTTCTTGCGACGTGCGTTTCCGCATCAGATCATCCCGCGCTGGTAGTCGACGAATCCGGTAAGCTTACCGACGAACAGGAGCGCGTTCTCGAAGCAAAACTAAAAGAGGTCGGCGATAAATACGACCTCGATATCGTCATCCTTATAAACGATTCTACCGGCGGCAAAACGCCCACCGAATTCGCCGACGATTACTACGATGAAAACGGCTACGGCAGGAACGCCGGTTATGACGGCATCCTTCTGCTCATTTCGCTCGAAAACCGGGATATCACCACGTCCACTTGCGGTAAAGGCATTGAATACTTCAACGACAGCGAGCTCGAATATATAGAAGGTCTGCTCATCCCGTACCTTGCAAGCGAGGATTATTACGGCGCATTTACTGCTTTTGCGAACGAATGCGACAGGCATATCGAATCATATCTCGAATCGCAAAAGCCCAAATACGGGCTTTACGCGGTCATAGGCATAATCGCAGGTCTCATTTTTGCCGCCATAAAGGGAAGCAGCTATAAAAGCGAACTCGTTTCAGTTTACGCAAAGGGCGACGCCGACGATTATATCGCGCCTTCCGGGCTCGAACTTTCTGTCAAAGACGACATATTTGCTTTCAGCAACGTGGCAAAGACGATAATCACGTCGTCGTCTTCTTCGTCGCGCGGGGGCGGATCGTCTACTCACGTTTCTTCGTCCGGCAGGACTCACGGCGGCAGGAGCGGTCATTTCTGAAAGTAAAAACGGCTTTTGCTCTGTGGCAAAGGCCGTTTGGCGTTATTTTATCGCGTTGCAATAGTATTTGGGCGAATATCCTTTTATCTTTTTGAACGCCTTGCAAAACGACTGTGGAGTCGAAAAGCCCACGTTCGCCGCGGCTTCGTTAACCGTCATCCCCAGTTCCGAAACAAGACGGATCCCTTCTTCTATACGCTTTTCCGCAATATAATCTCGCAGCGTGATACGCATTTCCTCTTTGAATTTGTGCGAAAGGTAAGTAGGGGAATAGCCCAGCGATTTTGCTGCGTCGCTTATGGAATTGATCTTTCCGATATTCGAATCTATGTATTTTCTCACGGCGTAGATCGATATCCCCGCGTTCTTTCCTTTTTCGCCGAGCGGTTTTCTTTGGTTTTCCTCAGCTATAAATAACCGCATCACTTTGGTAAGCAGCTCGGCTATAAGGCATTCTTTCATAAGCTTTGCGGCAGGCTGCGCGGAATAATACTCTTCAAAACATCTGTTGAACAGGTGCATTATATCGTTCCCGCCGCTGATATGCACCGTGGGCGACGCGTCGTAAAAACGTCTCAAGGACACGCAGTCGGTATTTATTTCGTCTTTTATATCAAAGCCTATGAACATATATCTCAGCCGCGTCACGGCCTCGATACGGTGTATCGAATTGAACGGAGTCAGGAACAGATCGCCTTTTGCCATTATCCTGTCTTCGCCGTCGACCGTGTTTACGCCTTCGCCGTCTACCACATAGGTGATCTCGTAACACCACTGGCGGTGCGAGTCGCATATGTACCCCGGTTCGCAGTTTATCTCGCCCATCTGGTACATCAAAAACCTGCCCACGTCGTCGGGGAGATAGCAAAAAGACTGCTCGTATTCGTAGCTCTTTCCGGATGTGACGGTTTTTTGCATTTCTTACACCTCTCTGGGGCTGATTATAGCATATATGGACACAAAAAGTCAATATATTGATTGCGTTCAGATAAAAAAGCGTATTCGGATAATTATGTTCAAACGTCTGAACATTGATTTGAATAAAAAAATCATTATAATATTATTTAAAGGGTAAGTCGTTATTTCGCGTATCATCTTACCCGGAAAGGACCATCAAATATGAGAAGAGCATTGACAGCGTTACTTTGCATCGTACTCGTCGCGAGTATGATATTGGCATGCGGCTGCGGCGGCAATAACGACACGCCCGCGTCGTCTGCGCCCGACAATTCTTCGGAAAACAATTCCGAACAGGGCAATTCGGGCGAAGAATCCGGCTTTGAACCCGAGACGAGCGACCCCGCGGTGCCTATCGTCGATTTCGAAGGCAAGGATATCATTTTCCTCGCGCGCGGTAAAGACGCCGGGGATTTCGAGACCTGGGACCTCGAACCCAACGAGCACAACAGCAGCCAGCTCAACGCCGCGCTCGAACAGCGCAACAAATACATAGAAGACAACTACGGCGTCAATATCAAAGTCATCTATACCGGCGGCGGCGTCAATAACGCCGAACTGCGCAAAACGATAATAAGGGACCAGAGCGCAGGTATGGCTACGTACAACGCGGCTTTCGTGCCGATTTACGACGGGCTCGAGCTTGCCGGCGACGGCGCTTTCATCGATCTGAACGAACTGCCCAATATCGATATCAACAATCCGTGGTGGGACCTCAACGCTATGAAGAGCCTTTCTCTCGCGAACCGCTATTTCTTCGGCGTGGGCGATATCACCGTGCAGATCTACGAGACGCTCCCGTGCATAGTATTCAACAAGAATATGCTTAAAAACTATACCGACGAAAACCTGTATGAGCTCGTTGAGACCGGCAAATGGACGTTCGACAAGTTCTATTCCATAGCCAAGAACGTATCGCAGGATATAGATAACGTAGACGGCCCTTCGGTCGGCGATATTTTCGGCATCGCCGGTCAGAACGACAATATGTGGATCTACTTCAAGTCCGCTGGCTGCAACACCGTAGAACTCAACCGCTACGGCGAGCCCGAGCTTACCATTTATAACGAACACAGCGAAAAAGTGGTAGACACGATACGTATGATGATGAACGACCGCGCCGCGTATATGAACTGCAACCACTACGTATCCACGCCCGGCTACGTTTCTTCGCCTATCGAATTCGTCATCCAGGGCTTCCGCGAACAGCGCGTGCTGTTCTATTTCGACGGCCTGCTCCACCTTTCGGATTTCGCCGACGTCGATTTTGATTTCGGTATCCTTCCTCCGCCCAAATATACCGAAGAACAGGATAACTATTACAGCATAATCGGCGCCTGGGGCGCTACGGCTTGCGTCATCCCCATGAACTGCCCGGACGTCAATATGACTTCGCTCATAATCGAAGCTATGGCGGCCAAATCCAAATCGACCGTTTCTATCGAATACTATGAAAAGGTACTCAATATCCAGTCCACCCGCGACGAAGAGAGCGAAACTTCGCTCCGCATAATACTCGATTCCAAGGGCTTCGATATGGGCACCTGCTTCAAGTGGGGCAACCTTTCGGATATCGTATTCAATTCTGTCTGGAACAACAATATGACTATGGCGTCGGATTACGAATCGTTGAAATCCAACATCTACGCCGATATGAACAAGACGATCCAGGTTTACACCGATCTGCCGCACTATATCGTTACGGAGGAATGAAAATGAAAAGGTGCTTGGTATTTATGCTTTGTTTGATGCTTATGTGTACCGCTTTTATGTATTCGTGCGATAAAGGCGATGTCGAAGAAAGCGCGGCTCTTTCCGGCGAGACCCCGTCGGAAGCCGATACGTCATCCGCCGAAGGCTCGCAGGCTGAGATCGAACACGTTTCGGGCACGGCGGTCGTGAACAATATCGAAGAGCTTCGCGCGCTTACAGTCGACGAACCCGACGTCACCGTGACGCTGCTCGGTTATTACGAACCGGGCGACGGCGGCCAGGGGATATTCTACTGGAGCGAAAAAGAAACGAGCCCCGATAACGGCGGTACGTTTATCAAATGCCAAAACGAAAAAGGACGTTTCGTCAGACTCTGCGAAGAGCAGGAAAGAAACGTCAAATGGTTCGGCGCCAAAGGCGACGGCAAGACCGACGACTGCAACGCGATACAGGCGGCGATCGACAGCCTGCCTCTGCGCGGCGGCATCGTCCGTATCCCCGGCGGCTCGTATATCGTATCCAAGACGATAAACGTAGGCAACGGCAACGCTGCGGACAGCCGCTCGACTAAGAACGGTATCTCGCTCATAGGCAACGGCTCAGGTCAGGGCGTGCATTCTTCCGCCGTACCCACTACCATTACGGCCGCCGCCTCTATGGAAAACGTCATTTCGGTAAACGGTCTTATTTCCGACGTCAAGCTGGAAGGCCTTTACGTAAGCGGCAACCTCACTGCCAAGAACGGCGTGTTTCTTCACGCGTTCATCGGCCTGCAGATGAAAGACGTGCGTATCTCGCAGTTCACCGAAAAAGGTCTGTATATTCTCGCAGGCGAGGCGCCTACCGGCAACTACAACATCTATAACCGTTTCGAAAACGTCAACGTGACTTCCGGCCGCGACGGCGCAGAATGTCTGTATATGGACGGCTGCTATGAAGCTTCCAACGACACGTGGCTCACCACCTTTACGCAGTGCGTTTTCGATACTCAGAACGGCAAGGGCAGCTACGGCGCACATTTCAAATTTGTCGACAGTATCTCCTTCTATTCCTGCCGCTTCACCGCAGGCGAGGAAAGCACGGGCATACTTTTCGACGCGCTCGATAACAAGGATTTTCCGTCCGGCATAGGATTCTATTCGTGCTCGGTCAGCTCCACCAAGGTGCTCGAAGATAACGACCACAGCATACGCAAACAGTATTTCTACGGTTTCTCGACCTCGAACGGCGAGATGATCCCCGATCACAGCCGTCTTATAGGCATAACCGATACAGGTATACCGTTCAACTTCGACGACCTTATGATAAATGGCGGCGACGTATCGACACTCCCCGCCAAAAAGGGACTTGTCGATATCTATAATAACGCTGCGTGGAACCATTACAACCTCGCGGCGTCGGGCGCAAAAGTCGGCGTGCGTATCAACTGCGGCGGCAAACTTTCCGGCGGCAAAGCATATCTGCCGAGTTACGACAACTCTATCGGAACGGTTTATATCAAAGTTTATAAGTGGGATACCGACTACGATACAACTATCGGCGGCGAAGTTCTCACCGAATACGACTTTGTCGATTTCCAGGAAAACACCTGGCTGTCTTTTGAATTCCCGGATAAACTCGATCCCGGCGAATATCTCGTGGTATTTTCCGCCACAACACGCGCCGGCGATTACGGCGCGGGCATATGGGCGCAGGGTAAAACAAACAGCGTCATCACCTACTACAACGGAAGCGAAGTCGATTTCGGCGTGGCGGCGTCGCTCGATATAAAATAAGGTGGCCGTTATGAAAAAAATCAAAACGATCATCGGGTTTCTTTCGGTACTCTTCGCCTGCGCGGTAGTTTTTACTTCCTGCGCCGGCGCGAGCTTATCGAATATAAACGCGCTTACTGATCAAGAACTGAATGCAAACGCCGCAGAGGTAGATATGGGATCTGTTATTACGTATTCATTTGATAACATTATGCAAATGCGCAAATTCGTTCCCGGTCAGAACACCGCTTCGGTTTTGCTCAAAGGATACTATTATACCACAGACGGCGGCGGCGGGATGTTTTATTGGGACGGCGAATCTACGCTTGAACACGACGGCGGCATCGTAATTGCTCCCAACAACGCGGAAAAGGGAAGATATATCCGCATCTGCGAAAGCGATTACCGCAACGTCAAATGGTTCGGCGCGGTCGGCAGCGGTTCTAACAACGATACCGACGCCATAAGGAAAGCTATCGCCAGCCTGCCTCCTTCGGGCGGCACCGTGTATTTCCCCGGCGGCACGTACTGCATCAACGATACGATAAACATCGGCAACGGCGACGGAGAAGGCGTGCGTTCTGAATACAACGGCATCAAGCTCATCGGCTGCGGATGTTCCATCAGAGCCACAAGAGATATCGACGTTATGATATCTATCAACGGCAGGATCTGCGACGTCGTTATCGACGGCATCGATATTTACGCAAATCAGCTCGCAAAGACTTGCATACTGGCGCGCGCGGTCAACTCGCTGCGTGTTTCAAACCTTGCCGTGAGTATGTTTACCGAATGCGGCCTGCATCTTATTGGCGGCAAGACTAACGGCAGCGGCAACGTCAACTGCACTTTTGAATCGGTGAATTCCGTATCTATCGTGAACAACGTCATATGCGTGCTAATCGACGGCGACGGCACGAACTGTCCTACCGAAAACTGCAGATTCATCGACAGCCGTTTCGACGTCCACACCACCGCCGGCAGTATGGCGACTCTCATTCGCAACGCACACGCGATCGAGTTTTACCGCTGCCACTTCGCAGGATACAACGACGAAGAGTCTGAATATCTCGTGCTCGAAGCAGCAGCTGACGGCTCGCCCTACGGCATCACCTACTACGACTGTTCGGTGAAACGTATAAAAATAATTGAAGAAAACGGCAATTCCATAGGCGACAGCTTCTTCTACGGATACGGCACGTACGATCTCGAAGATACGCCCGATCATCCGCGCCTCCACGGTATCACGGACAGCGGAATGCCGTTTAATCTCGGCGGTTGATGCTATGATGAAAAACGACGCTTCGTTCAAAACAACCGATAAGCTCCTCAGCGCCATATACGACAGCGCAGTCAGGACCGAAAAACACAATATTGTCGATTTCAACGGCAGGCGCGCCGTGGTCGAAGGCGGCGATTACCGCAATCTCTGGCTCGAAACGCAGCCGATGGGCGGCGAGATGTACGCAAAATACGATCTCGAAGCCGGGTTCAACAACATCGACCTGTTTATGGACGCAATGGACGATGAAGGCATGATGCCCGGTATGCTCACCTATATCGATAACGTTTACGGCGAGCGGCACGATTTTATCCAGGGCTACTGTTTCCCGTATCCTGCGCTTAATATGTATTATCTCATAGGCGAGGACAGGGAGTGGCTTTTAAAGCTCTACAACGTGCTCAAGCTCAACGACGAATGGTTCTGGAAGAATCGCGAAAGCGACGGCGACGGGTGCCTTGAAGCCTGGTGCCCCTGCGATACCGGCGAGGACTATTCCGCAAAGTTTTTCGGCGCTCCGCATTTCTGGACCGCCAAAACTCCGCCGGACGAATCGTGGGCAAAGTATCATCTCCCGCGCGAATCTATGGACCTTATGGCTTATTCATACGACGCGCGCAATACGCTCGCAAAGATAAGCGAAATACTCCAAAACGGCGAGACAGAATACTGGCTCGAAAAAGCAAGGTATGTAAAAGATAAAGTCCGCTCGTATCTGTGGCGCGAAGAAAAGCACGCGTGCTACGACCGCGATGAAAACAACGAATTCTTGGAGATATTGGTCCATAACAACATCCGTTGTATGTACCACGGTCTGTTCGATCAGCATATGGCGGATAACTTCATCAAATACCATATGTTCAATCCCGAAGAGTTCTGGACCAAGATGCCGCTGCCATCTATTGCAGTTAACGATCCGTGTTTCAAGAACATAAAGACCAACGACTGGAGCGGTCAGCCCGAAGGGCTCACTTTCCAGCGTTCGGTGCGCGCTCTTGAAAATTACGGACATTACGCGGAGCAGGTCCGCGTCGCCGAAAAGCTGTTCGAAGGCGTCGGCACGCAGGCGCTGTTCACGCAGCAGTTCGATCCGTTCACCGGCGAGCCTTCTATGGAAAACAATCCCGGCGACTACGGTCCCACGCTGCTTGCCTGCTTAGAGTATATGTCGCGCCTTTACGGCGTGAGCCGCAGCATAGATACTATGATCTGGGGCGCCTGCGCCAAGGACGGCAATACCTACGATTACGTTCAGAAATACGGCGAAAAGGAATACCGCATAGTCAGCGATTCCGTAAATGCCACTGGGTACGTCGACGGCAAAGCTGTTTTTAATGTCAGCTGCGGATGCCGCGTCGAGACCGGCCTTGACGGCTCGTTAAAGCGCGTTATATGCACAAATAGAGAGCCGACGGTATTCCATATCGTTTCGCAAGATATCGTCCTTGACGTCCTTCTGGAGCCCAACGCGTTAATCGATATCGAAAACGGGATTTCGGTTCCGGATAATTCCGTCAAGTATTACGGCGACTGATAATCAAATAACGGCGGTCATAAGGCCGCCGTTTTGCTTTGTTTATAAGAAAAAAGCTCCCGTTATTCGCGGGAGCTTTAGTTTATTTTTCGTGCTTGAATACGTATTTGATCTTTTTGAAGAGCTTGCTGAAAAATTCGGCGATGCCGCTGTTGCGCGGCTTGACGCGCTCTTCCATCTCTTCGCGTTTTTCGGCTTCGTGATCTATCATTTCAAAGCGGTCTTCGTCTATATTATACGAATGGACTTCAAGATAATACTCGGTATCGACCGGGTATCCCTTTTTGGCGGCGCGCTTGTCGGTAAGACGGTGTATGACGTACGCGATGACCGCGAGCATGGGAACGCCGAGGATCAAGCCGATAAAGCCGAACATCGCACCGAAGAAAAGCAATGCGAACGTTACCCAGAATTCCGAAACGCCCGTAACGTTGCCAAGGATCTTAGGCGCAATTATGTTGCCTTCGATCTGTTGCAGGATAAATATGAATATTATGAATATCAGCGCTTTTATCGGGCTTATGATGAATATGATTATCGCCGAAGGGATGGCGCCTATGAACGGCCCGAAGAACGGTATGATGTTCGTTATACCTACAAGCGCCGCGATAAGCGCCGAATAAGGTATACCGGCGATAAGGTTGAAAATGAAGCAGATGATGCCGACGACGAGCGAATCGATGACCGAACCGAGCATATATTTACCGAAAACGCGGTAGCCGACTCTGCCTACGTCGACGATAAGATTCGACGTTTCCGGCTTGAACGTCGCGTAGACGATCTTTTTAGACCATTTTACAAAGTCTTTTTTCTCGTTCAATATATAGATCGCTATAATAAAACCGATCAAAAAGTCGAGTATGAATTTGAGCACGTTCCAGGCGGCGCTTGTGATGGTCGACACGCTTGAGAGGAGGGAATTGTTGACCCACGCTTCGAACTGCGCAAAAGCGGTGTCGACGTATTTCTGGAAATTGCCCGCCCAGGATTTGTCGGCGTTCCATTCTTCGAGCTTGGAATTGACCTTCTGGATCAGTTCGGGGATATCTTTTGCGAAAGTCTTTATGGAGTTTAAGAGTTCGGGTATGATGAGCATCGCGACGAGAGCCACCAGAAGGACGCCTATGGTGATGGCGATGGCGATCGACCAGTGGCGCGCCTTGACTTCCGCTTTCCTGCGAACGCGCTCTCTTTTTGAATTTTCAAAACGTTTTTGAAAAGTTTCGTGCAGCAGAACGACAATCGGGTTCAGTATGAGCGCGAACATCAACCCGCATATGATCGAAGCTAAATACCTTAAATAATAATTGACCGTTTCTTTGATCGAAGGAAAATACCAGATCAGCGTAAATACGGCAAGGCACGCTACGATAAGCCAAAAGATGCCTTTATAATCGCGGAACGTCTTGGTGCGATTTTCATTGGAATTGTTTTCAATATCCATAGCGTACTCCTTTTTTCTTTTTATTTTACATTATTTTTTTTACTAATACAATACTTTTTTAAAAATATTTTTATCTTCTGCGTAATATTTTTCGTTTGTTTGGCCGCTTTGTTTTTGTGCGCGACTTTGATACGAACACAATAAGACCCGCGGCGGCGCAAATCAGCGGAGACGCGAACGAAGAAACGCTTTCGGTACCCGCAAAAAGCGAAAAGCACAGCATAAGGACCGCAAGGATCGCCGAAAAGATAAGCGCGTCATACGGGCTGCCTCCGGCGCGGACGAGATACTCGCAGGATATAATGCAGGAAATAAGATCCGCGGCACACGCCGAATAGAACGCGAGCGTTTTGTCAGCGTCGGTCTTCAATAATATGAACGCGAATATCGCCGATACCGATATCAGCACAAGTAGAAATACGACCAATGCAAATCCGTAACGTTTGACGGTTTCTTTTTTCATAATGGCGCTCCTTATAATCGTTATAGTCAATTATATTAAGAGCGCCCGGAACTTATACGCCGAAAATCTCTTTCGCAAGATCCACGAACGCCTTGTCGGCTGCTGCAAAATCCGCGCGCAGCGAATAAACCGATTCTATCTTCATATGCACCTGTTTGGCTTGGATCATATATTCGCGCGCGGAATTTATCGCCCGGTCATAGACGGATTTGACACGTGAAAGCTCGGCTTTCGCGTTCTTATATCCGATAGGATCGACAAACCGTTTTTTGTTTATACTCCTTGCGTTATCAAGCACGAAATATCTTCCGCTGACGTACGCTTTTTCGCCGATACACAGAGCGCAAACGCTTTCGGTATTCACCGGCGAAGGGATAATCAGGCATTCAACGCCGTTTGTTTCGCACGTCTTCGCAGCATTCTCCAGCACAAGCTCGGACGAGCCGAAAACGTCGCCTATAACGGTGATATCTGCGGCGTTTTCGGGCAAAGAAACAGTAAAACCGTCGCAGTTGAAACACGCGCACGGCAGTACGGTCGCTTTTCCGCGCATACGGTTTTTGATTATAGATTTTGTAAAACGCTCTGTTCTTTCTCGGCCTATTACTTTCTGCAATGCTGATCTCATAATTGCATCCGCGTTTCCCGCGGCGGCCAGCGATAAATATGCTTTGGAATAGAGTTCTTTCTTTTTATCCGCGGCTTCTATTATCGAAGAACCGTATTTTTCTGCGAAATCGCCGTCAAAGTCTGCCGATATGTCTATTATCTTGTCTTTTATCAAAGGCGTTTGCGGTTCAAGTACGTGAGGCGCCGTTCCGTCTGCGACCGCATATCCCAGTTCGGGAAATATCACTCCGTCAAACGAATCGCTGTCCGCCGAGCATCTCACTGGTACCGTTTTCGTGCCGAGCTTCTTGCCTCTGTAAAACAGCCTCTTCATAAGAGTCGATTTTCCGCACCCCGGAGTGCCTTTGAGAATAAAGATCCTGTCAACGTCTTCAAGCAGTCTTTCCAGCGCCGGGACGTAACCGCCGTATGTGTTGTAACCTGCGAATAAATTGCCGAAACCGATGCTTTCCGTAAAGATTCCTCCAATACAAAACTCTGTTGACATTATATTCGCTTAAATACGATATGACAAAAAAGCGGAGCGCGTCTGCGCCCCGCTGTTAAAAACGGTATTTCAGGAGTTTTCGTCGATAGGCACGAGATCGAGCGCGAGCGCGGTAAGGAAATCGAACTTGGAAAGCTCTTCTTCGTCCACTATCACTTCGGAATAAAAGCCTCTGATGAATTTGTCGAATTCGCTTTGCGCGAGCGATTTGTAAGTTTCGTCGTATCTTTCCTTGTAATCATCTTCGGAAAACGCGACTTTCTTTAGCACGACGCATCCGCTCGAAAGTTCAACTATGGCGTAATCGTTTACGTTGATCTGGTTGGCTTTCTCTACGATAGATTCGTCCATTTCGTCGTCTTTGTAGATGATTCCGGGAGTGTAATTACCGAAAACGTCCGGTTTGGATTCGCTGTCGGAATAGTCTTCAAATGAAGCCATACCGCCGACTACTTTCTCGTACGCGGCCTGTGCGTATTGGTTTATCGCGTCGATCGCAAGGCCTTCATATGCAGTAGATTTGATCGAATCGTCTATATCGTCGCCTTCCATCATTTGGCGCTCGATGACGTAATAGCCGATCTCGGTGCTGACGAGAGCGCATTCGCCGGCTTTGAGCGCAAACGCGGCGTCTTCGACCGGTTTGACGCGTTCGTCGGTTTCGCCCTTTGAAAGAACGATGGGGTCGGATTTGGATTCGCTGTATTTTTCCACGGCGGCGTCGAATGTGATCTCGCCGTTTTTCAGTTCGCTGTACGCCTGATTTGCGGTCGCTTCTTTTTGGGCTATCTCCTCTTCGCTGAGCTTGTTAAGGGTGGTGATATCGATAGTATAAAGAAGAACGTATTTGATCTTTGCGTACTTGTTTGCGATATACTCGTTGATCTGTTCGTCGGTGACGGAATCGATCTGCTTGATCGTTTTGTTGCCTTCATCGTCGCTTTCGTAATATGCGTAGTACAAAACGTCGATCTTGTTGTAATCTTTTTCGAACTGTTCTTTAACGGCGTTTTCGTCAAGACGCTGCGCGCCGTTTTCGCCGTAGAGATGATCGAAAAGCAGATCCGCCGACATCGTGCTGTAAAGATACTGCTTTTCAACGTCGTAATCGGCGCCAAACTGCGAAAGCAGAATGTTGAGATATTCCAGGCTGCCTGCGGTCTGGATATCTTCTTCAAGCACTTTTTCTATTTCGGCTATAGCGGATTCGTCGGTTATCTCGAGCCCGTACTGCTTGCAGAAATGATCAATTATGACCAAATACTTCGCGCTTTCGATGATCATATTGTTCGTCGCCTGAGCCACGGTCACGGTGTTGCCGTCGGCGTCGGTGGTGTTCGAACGAAGATAATCGTCAAAACTCGCCGCGATCTCTTCCTGCCCGTACATACTCGCCATTGCGTTGTAGTAATCGAACAGCTGCTGCAAATAGGCTTTCTGCGAAGAAAGCATATAAGAATACATCTTGTTGCTCAATTCCGTTCCTCTGAAAGTGAACAGTGCTTTCGAGTCAGATGAGCACGAAACGAGCGAAAGCGCGAGCAGAGAGACGCATATAATTATACATATCAGTTTTTTGAATTTCATATATACACCGCCAATTCTTTGATGTTCCTATTATATATGCTGCAAAACCTTGATTCTACATTATTTTGTTAATAATTGCCTAAAATCTTCAAGAACCGAACGAATGCGCTCGATAACGTTCTCGTTTGGACGTATACGGTAGGAAAACAGAGGCTTTTGGGTGTTGGGTATCAGTATCCTGCCGTGCATCGAGGGCATTGAAAGTACGCCCTTGCGAAGTTCAAGAGACAGCGTTTCGGAATAAAACGAAACTAGGTTCCCGACTTGCTTTATCTTTAAAAAGCCAAGCTCGGAGGCAATATTGCGCGAAAGGGAAATGTCTATTAGGTTTTCTACCGGCTGCGGTATATCGCCGAATCTGTCCAGCATTTCGTCGGCGAGGTCGTCGCTGTCGGCGCTCGATTCTATAAGCGCTATTTTGCGGTAGAAATCTATGCGCGTCTTGGGCGAATCGACGTAATATTCCGGGATATACGCGTCGCAGTTGAGTTCCATAACGCATTCGCGCTTGACGGCGGGTTCCACGCCCTTTTCTTCGTTAACGGCTTCTTCAAGTATCTTTACGTAAAGATCGTAACCGATAGCTTCCATCTGCCCGGACTGTTCGGCGCCGAGCAGGTTGCCCGCGCCGCGGATCTCAAGGTCGCGCATCGCGATCTTGAAACCGGAACCGAATTCGGTGAATTCGCGTATGGCTTCCAGACGCTTTGAAGCAGTTTCGGAAAGTATGGCGTCGCGGCGATATGTAAAGTACGCGTACGCTTTGCGCGGCGAACGTCCCACACGGCCGCGGATCTGATGCAGCTGCGAAAGACCCATCCGGTCGGCATCTTCAATGATAAGAGTGTTTGCGTTGGGAACGTCCACACCGGTCTCGATTATCGTAGTGCAGACGAGTATATCTATCTCGCCGTTGGACATCATCTGCCAGACGGAAGAAAGCTCGTCTTTGGACATTTGCCCGTGTCCTACTGCGATTATCGCTTTGGGAAAACGTTTCTGCAGATCCGCCGCCTTGCGGTAAATGGAATCCACCGCGTTGTGCAGATAAAACACCTGACCGCCTCTGCGCAGTTCGCGTTTTATCGCTTCGTCGAGAATGGTTTCGTCGTACTCCATAACGTAGCTCTGCACCGGCGCGCGGTCGCGCGGAGCTTCTTCGAGTACGGACATATCGCGGATACCGGTCAGCGCCATATTCAACGTGCGCGGGATCGGCGTCGCCGTGAGCGTAAGGGTGTCTACGTTCTTGGCGATCTGTTTGAGCTTTTCCTTGTGTTTAACGCCGAAACGCTGCTCTTCGTCTACGATAAGCAGACCAAGATCTTTGAATTCCACGTTTTCCTGAAGCAGCTTGTGCGTGCCGACTACAACGTCCGTTTTGCCCGATCTGAGATGTGCGAGAGTTTCTTCGGAATCTTTTTTGGTGCGGAAACGCGAAAGCATTTCAATACTTACCGGGAATTCGCGGAACCTCGAGAGCATCGTGCGGTAGTGCTGCATCGCGAGTATCGTGGTGGGAACGAGTATCGCCGCCTGTTTGCCGTCGGAAACGCATTTGAAGACTGCGCGCAGCGCGACTTCGGTCTTGCCGAACCCCACGTCGCCGCACAGCAGACGGTCCATAGGCTGAGGCTTTTCCATATCGTCCTTTATTTCGCGCGCAGCCGCGAGCTGCCCGTCGGTCTCCTCGTAGTCGAACATACATTCAAATTCTTCCTGATATTCGTCGTCGGGAGGGAATGCGTGGCCGGGAGTCGCCTTGCGCTCGGCGTACAGCTTAATAAGCTCTTTGGCAATACTTTTTGCCGAAGCTTTTGCTTTCGCCTTGGTGCGCGCCCATTCGGACGTGCCCATTTTAGATATCTTGACGTTTTCGGCGCCGATATACTTGCTTACCAGATCCAGCTGCCCGCAGGGGACGTACAGAACGTCGCCGCCGGCGTAATTTATCTTTATAAAGTCCTTTGTCGCGCCTTCGACGGTGAGCTGCTGAAGACCGGCGTAAACGCCTATCCCGTGATTTGCATGGACGATATAGTCGCCCACGGCGAGGTCAGAATATGACGCGATCTTTTCGGCTTTTTTATACTTGTGCGCGTATCTGCCGCGTGGGACGAGCGAATTCCTCACTATCTCGCCGCCCGAAGACATAAGCACGAAATTGCTCTTTACCAATTCAAATCCGCCTGAATCGGCGACTTTTTCGGATACGGCGATATTTATGACGCCGCCGTTCAGCCTGTTTTCGTCGTTGAGCGCGATGTGCGGTATCTCGCGCGATTCGAGTATTTCGTCCAGATTTTCGGCTTCGCGTTCGTTGTGCGCGACATACAGCACTTTCATTCCGGCTTCTAGCCAGTCGGAAAGCTCATCAGCAACGCTCCCGGCGTTCCCGGCGACGGCGCCGATCGATTTTGTTAAGATATCGTATCTCGCCGCAAAGTTGAGACGGCTCGATTCCATAAAGTAATCTATAGCGACTCCTTTGCGCGATATAAGCGAAGTAAACACTTCTTCGGTCATAAGCGAATCGGCAAAAGCATATGCCGATCTGCCGGAATTGCAAAGGGTTTCGAGCGTTTGCTCGTATTCCCAGCGGAAAGCGTGCGCGCGGTCCAGGACCTTGCGGCTTTCGAATATGATCGTGAGCTTGTTGCCGATATAATCGTATATGCCGGTGCGCCTGTCGTAAAGTAGCGCGGAGTATTTGTCGCGCGCGGGAGGGAAGGCGTTGTTATTCAAAAGTTCAAGATCGTTCTGCAGCTCCGCGCGCACCGAACTTTCTATCTTGCCCGAAAGCAGTTTTGTAACGGCGTCGCGGCACTTCGCGCGCGCCTCTTCCGAAACGACGGATTCGCACACGGGAACGCAAGCGTAAAGCTGTACGTTTTCGATCCTGCGCTGCGTTATAGTGTCGAATATCCCCATCGAATCGGGTACGTCGCCGAAATAGTCTATCCTGCATGGGTATTCGGCGGAAGGCGAAAATACGTCGACTATGCCGCCGCGGCGTGAAAACTGGCCTTTGCCCTCGACGGTGTCGGCGAAAGTGTAGCCCATGGAAATAAAGCGTTCGGCAAGCTCTTCCGGCGAATACTTCATATTGAGCGTTAGATTCATCATCGAATCCAGCATCGTCTCCGGAGGGACGGTGTACTGCATCACGGCGTCGGGGACGGTGATGAGCGTGAACGAGCCGTCGGTGAGCATATCGTGGAGTATCTTTATTCGCTCCTGCTCGAAATCCTTTGAATAAGCCGTTACCGGATCAAACAGAAAATCGCGCGGCAGATATACGTCGCATTTTTCTCCCAGGCCTTCGAGAGATGATTTCAGCGAATACGCCTGCTTTTCGTCGGGGACGATTATCAGCGGTTTTTCGTTGGTCAGGTCCGAAAAAGCAGCGCAAAACAAGGGGCGTACCGAATCGCATAAACCGTTTATGATCATCGGCGTACGTCCCCTGCTGTAACCCTCCGCCGCGTGGGCGAATTCGGTATCCGTAAACAGGATGTTCTTTAAGACGTTCATCTGTTCCTCTGAATTCAGTTGCATTCCTGCATCGCTTTGTCGATCTTGTCCTCAAGTATATAACAAAGCGCGTGATAGATATTTTCGTACCGTTCGGCTATCTGTCCGCGTTCTTTCGCGCTTAAGGTTGAAAGCACCCAGTCGGCAAGATCGTATTCGGGGTTGGGCCTGTCGCCGACTCCGATCCTTATGCGCGGGAATTCCTCGGTATGGAGTTCTTCGATGATGGATTTAAGGCCGTTGTGTCCGCCGGCGCTGCCGCTGCGTCTGACTCTGACGCGCCCGACGTCGAGCGATACGTCGTCGCTTATGACGATTATATTCTGCGGCTGTATCCCGTAGTAACGCGCGGCGTCGGCTGCCGAAAGCCCCGAGGCGTTCATATATGTCTGCGGTTTGAGCAAAAGGACTTTGGCACCGTTTATCGTGCCGATCCCGCTCTTGGCGTAATGCTTGAGCTTTTTGACATCGATCCCGCATCTGCCGCTTATATAGTCGATCACGTTGAAACCGACGTTATGGCGCGTGTTCTTGTATTTGTCGCCCGGGTTGCCGAGACCGACGACTATAAAATCTATATTTGACCTTTTTCTTCCGAACAAAACAAACACCTCTTTTACGTTTTATTTTAAGTCATACTCGCCGTTTTGTCAACCGCATTTTGAACAGATAATAAAATATTGAAAAAAATAAAAAAATAATATGGACATTTGAGTAAAAATATGGTATTATATACAAATACTAAAGTTGTTTTAAAAATCACATATAAAAACGGAGGAATTATGACTAAAAAGTATCTTTATCTCTTTTCCGAAGGCAACGAGAATATGAGAGCCATTCTCGGCGGAAAAGGCGCAAACCTCGCAGAAATGACTAACCTCGGCATGCCCGTGCCTCGCGGATTCACCGTATCTACGGAAGCGTGCAACAAGTATTATGAAGACGGCGAGACCATCGCTCCCGAGATCATTGAATCCGTGTACGAATATATGGGCAAAATGGAAAAAATGACCGGCAAGCAGTTCGGCTCCGCAGAAAATCCCCTGCTCGTATCCGTGCGTTCAGGCGCCCGCGCTTCGATGCCGGGTATGATGGANNGATACCATCCTTAACCTCGGCCTTAACGATACTGTCGTCGAAGGGCTTGCGAAACTCACCGGTAACCCGCGCTTCGCATACGATTCCTACAGACGTTTTATACAGATGTTTTCCGACGTCGTTATGGGACTTCCCAAATCCCAGTTCGAAGTGATCATAGACAAGCTCAAGGTCGAAAGGAACAAACATTTCGATATCGAGCTCGACGAAAAGGATATGCGCCGTCTCGTCAGGGAATTCAAGAACTTCTATCTTGCGAATATGGGCGAAGAATTCCCGCAGGAACCCAAGAAACAGCTTATCGAAGCTATCAAAGCCGTGTTCCGTTCCTGGAACAATGAGCGCGC
>DBXS01000034.1:138570-138944 GCA_002310055.1 Clostridiales bacterium UBA1206
CGTCGTCGCGGGTATCCGCACGCCGCAGCCTATAAGCGAGCTCGCCACCACCATACCCGACGCCTATAAGCAGTTCGTCGAGATCGCTCAGACGCTCGAGAACCACTACAAAGATATGCANNGTTCACCATTGAAAACGGCAAACTCTTTATGCTGCAGACCAGAAACGGAAAACGCACCGCCGCCGCCGCGCTTCGCATCGCCGTCGACCTTGTCGACGAAGGTATGATCACCGAAGACGAAGCGGTTATGAAAGTCGAACCCCGTCAGCTTGACGCGCTGCTTCATCCGCAATTCGACACCATTTCGCTTATGCAGGCAACTCCCGTTTCTTCGGGACTTGCGGCTTCTCCCGGAGCCGCCTGCGGCAGAGT
>DBXS01000034.1:138995-139405 GCA_002310055.1 Clostridiales bacterium UBA1206
GAGACTTCTCCCGAGGATATCGAAGGTATGTACGCTTCCGAAGGTATACTTACCGGACGCGGCGGCAAGACTTCCCACGCCGCCGTCGTGGCACGCGGAATGGGCTGCTGCTGCGTTGCTGGATGCGGCGCGCTCAAGATCAACGAACGCGAAAAATACTTCATTCTCGACGATCACGTCGTGCATGAAGGCGACTATATCTCTATAGACGGTTCCACCGGCAACATTTATATCGACGTAATCAAGACCGTCCCCGCGACCATTTCCGGCGACTTCGCCCGCTTTATGTCCTGGGCGGACGCAAGGCGCAGACTCAAAGTCCGCACTAACGCCGACAACCCCAAGGACGCCGCTCAGGCGCTCAACTTCGGCGCCGAAGGCGTTGGTCTCTGCCGTACCGAGCATATGTT
>DBXS01000030.1:0-2323 GCA_002310055.1 Clostridiales bacterium UBA1206
TCTGTTTTGCCGCGGCGGGTGTTTTTATTTAAATTATTTGTAGCAGCGGTACAAGAACGTTATATACATGGCTCTTATGCATGCGTCTTCGGGATAAAACGCGCTGTCCGCACTTATAAGTCCGCGGTTCTCCGCCCAGATTACCGCCGGCGCATACCATTCGTCTGTTCCTACGTCGCCGAACGACGAAGTTCCGCTTTGTGCGGGCGAGCCTTCGGCGCGGTACAGGAACGTTACCGCCTGCGCGCGCGTCGTAGCGTCGCCCGGGTGGAACTGTCCGTCGCCGGATACAGAAATCAGTCCGTTTTCAAACGCCCACAAAACCGGCTTGTAGAAGTAATCTTTTTCGGTTACGTCTGTAAAGGGGCTTACCTTCAACGACGGCTTGGGCATGCCCTTTACGCGCCAGATGAAAGTAAGCGCCTGCGCTCTTTCGCACGGCTCTTCGGGCAGGAACATGTTTCCGCCCGCGATTCCGTTGCGGGCAGCCCACATTACGGCGTCATAATACCAGTCGGTTTCGTCAACATCGTAATAATTCACGGTCTCGGGAATATCCTTATTTGCGTCAGTGTTCGTTTTCGTATCCGTGTTCGTATCACCCTGCCGCGAGCGAAGTATGAAGAAAATTCCCGCTCCTATTGCGGCAAGCAATATTACCGCGATTATCGCTATTATAAGACCTTTGCCTTTCTTCTTTTTTTGGGGCATGCCGTAGTTCTGCTGATAATTGTTATAAACCGGCTGACCGTAAGGCTGTTGAACGGGCCTCTGCTGCATGGGCTGACCGTAAGGCTGCTGAGCAGGCCTCTGCTGCTGAGGCATCGGCGGCCTTTGCTGCATAGGCTGGCCGTAGGGCTGCTGAACGGGTCTTTGCTGCTGAGGCATAGGCGGTCTCTGCTGAGGCTGCCATGCGCCCTGGTTTACCGGCGCCGGCCTCGGCTGAAATTGAGATTGCGGCTGGGGCTGGGGCTGCGGTTGTGGCTGAACTTGNNGGTTGAGCTTGGGGTTGAGGCTGAGGCTGAGGTTCTTTCGGCTTTTCGGGTTGTGCCTGTGCAGGCGCTGATTCTATGGGCGCGCCGCAGGAAGGACAGAATTTTGTGCCTTCTATCTCTTCGATTTCCGCGCCGCAGTTCTGACAGAATTTTGCCATGATTTTTCCTCCTGATATATTGAACTTATTTAATTATTTTTTAAATTCGGACAATGGGATATGATGAATTCCTTTACGAATTCAAAGTCCCCGTTTGCCGTATAGACCTGATTATGGCTGAAAGGAGCGTTGACTTTAATCAGGTTTCTGCGCTTGTATGCCTTTACCTTTTTCGTCTTCTCAAAATCGGAATACATTTCGGTGCGCTGAGAGTTGATACCTATGCCCGCCGTCGTAAATCTTCCCGTCGCAATACCGCCTGCGAAAAGCGCCTTTCCGACTTTCCTTGCCCTTTTTGCCTGAGAATCCGTCTGTTTGTGATTAACGCCTTTTGCGTCCATTTCAAATTCGACTGTGTATTTTCCGCCCGCCATTACGGCGTAGAGGAAATATCCAAAGGCGGTAAGAACGGTCATTCCTATCATAAAGAATCCTAAAAACTTCAGACTTTCCAAAATTCTTTCAAAGTCAAAACCGCCCCATTCGACAGCGTCGAAGATGATGGTAAAGGCAAATATGCCGAGAATGACAAAAAAGAATATTTTCCACACGAGAAAGAACACCGTCGGGTTTTTATAAAGATTGAGCTCGTACGTCCAGCGGTATTTCCCGTCTTCGCAAAGCGTTACGCGATTTTCGTTTCCGCTTTCCATCTTTTACTCCGAAACGTCTCCGTCGGTGCAGTGAACGGTAAAGCCTTCCGTTCCGGTCTTCCAGTTTTCTTCCTTTTCGATGGCGTTCCACTGCTCAACCGTTCCGTTGTAAACTATTTCCTTGAACTGCGGACAGTATTCGAATATTCTCGAGTCGCCGTTGTAGCCTATCTTGCGCACGGTCGAAGGAATTACGACCTTTTCGAGAAGCGGACTGTATCCGAAGCCGGAATTTATTTCGAGAAATCCCTCGGGAAGCGTTATGCTCTTTGCGTTCTGCATGCCGCGGAATCCGTTGTTGTCGTCCCAGAGATAAGGCTGCGTCTCTCCGAGGTAATTCGTTCTGCCCTGCGGAACGATTACGTCCTCGTCTTCGCAGCTGCCGGTTCCTATGATGCAGTAACCGGTCTTGCCGGTTATCTCGTCGTAAACCGCGTCAAAATCAAATCCTTTTGAGCCTTCTGTGCTGATGTCCGGCTCGTTTTGCGTCTCATTTCCGCCTGTTTCGCCGTTTTCC
>DBXS01000030.1:2363-28863 GCA_002310055.1 Clostridiales bacterium UBA1206
GCGCAAAGACTTATTACAAGCACCGCAATAAGAAGCAACGCCAAAATACCGATTGTTTTTTTCATCAGAAAATCCCTCCGTTTTTCATATGTAAAAAACCGTTTATGTAAGCATTCCTTAAATCTGCGCTTATTTTAGTTCATTTTTTATTTTACCACACTTTATGTGTTAAATCAATAATTTATTTAATAAAAATATTAAATAAATGCCTTTTTCAAAGAAAACTTTATGCTTGATTTATAGCGTGATCCGTGATAAAATGAAATGTATGAAATTTTAATGCCGGAAAGGTTCCGGAATACTCAAAAAAGGACGAATATATGCTTCTCGGAAAATACCTGAACAAATACTACAAAAAATACCTGCATTTATTTATAATCGGCGTCATAGCGCTCGTATCCGTTGACTACGTTCAGCTTTACGAACCGATTTTCTTGGGTCAGATAGTCGACCACCTGTCGAGCGGGGCAAACGTCGACGTAAACTTCGTCGGCTCTTTGTGCATAAAGCTGCTCGGCGTTGCGCTCGTGATGTTTTTGGGCAGAATGCTGTGGCGCTTTACCCTTTTCGGCGCGTCGCGCAAGACGGAAGCCGGACTCCGCCGCGAAATGTTTCAAAAAAGCGAACGGCTGTCCCAGAAATACTATCATTCCACCAAGGTCGGCTCGATTATGTCGTGGTTCACGACAGACCTTGAGACAATAGAGGAATACACAGGCTTCGGAACGGTGCAGATTGTCGACGCGGCGTTTTTGGGCGTTCTCGTAGTAATAAGAATGCTCGCCCTTGACAGAGTTATGACTTTGTTTGCGCTCGTGCCGATGTTTCTTATCGCCGTATGGGGCGCGCTTGTCGAAAAGTATATGGAAATTAAATGGCGTGAAAAACAGCAGAAATACGACCGCCTTTACGATTTTGCGCAGGAAAACTTTACGGGTATCGCCGTAATTAAAGCGTTCGTAAAGGAGACGAAGGAAGTTCTCGCCTTTTCCAAAATCGCAAAAAAGAACAGGGACGCAAACGTAGATTACGTCCGCGTTTCGGTGCTGTTCGACACGCTTATAGAAATTACGATAGCGCTTATTCTCTCAATGATTCTCGGACTCGGCTCATGGTTTGTGTGGGCGTGCGTTACCGGCTCACCAATATCCGTTTTCGGTCATGAAATAATCCTCACTCCGGGAAAACTCGTAACGTTCGTCGGCTTTTTCGATACGCTCATCTGGCCGATGATAGCGCTCGGCTCGCTTTTCAGCATGCACGCGCGCGCACGCGCTTCATTAAAGAGGGTTACCAACTTCCTTGACGCGCCGGAAGACGTAAAGGATAAAGAAGACGCTTACGAGCTTACGGACGTTAAAGGCGGAGTTGAGTTCAGAAACTGCACTTTCGCCTACCCCTCGTCGCCCGACGCAGAGGTTCTGAAAGACGTTTCCCTTAAGATAAACCCGGGAGAATTCATAGGCGTCGTAGGGCGCGTCGGAAGCGGAAAGACAACGCTTATGACTCTGCTTCTGCGGCTTTACAATCTGGAAGACGGCACACTCTTCATCGACGGACACGATATTATGAAATGCAAGATAAGCTCCGTCCGCTCCGCCGTCTCGTTCGTTTCGCAGGATAACTTTCTGTTCTCCGACACCGTTGCAAATAACATCGGTTTTGCCTCGTCGGAGCTTTCACGCGAAGACATAATCCGCGGAGCAAAATTTGCCGACGTTGACGAAAACATAAAGGGCTTTTCGGAGGGCTACGACACCGTTTCGGGCGAGCGCGGAATCACGCTTTCCGGCGGTCAGAAGCAGCGCGTATCCATAGCGAGAGCATATCTTAAAGATTCCCCGATAATGATTCTGGACGATTCTGTTTCGGCGGTCGACGTCGATACCGAAGAGACCATTCTTCAGAATATACGCAGCGAAAGAGCCGGAAAAACGACGATTATAATCGCGTCGAGAATATCGTCTGTTGCGCGCGCTGATAAGATACTCGTGCTTTCCGAGGGAAAAGTCGAGGCGTTCGACACCCCCGAAAGACTGCTTGAAATATCGCCTACCTATAAGAAAATGGCTTATCTTCAGGAACTTGAAAAAGAAGTGAAAGGGGTGAGCATTAATGGCTAGGTTCATGGACGACGTAGAAGAAAAGGACCGCCTCAAAGGCGACCAAAAAATCCCTCTCGGCATATTTACGCGCCGCGTACTGCGATACCTGCGTCCCGAATGGGCGAGATTCACGCTCGCCTTCGTTCTCCTTGCGGTAAACGTGTTTCTTGATATACTTCTGCCGCTCATCACTTCGCGCCTGACCGACCATCTGACGCTCGACGCTCCCGACCTTCACTATATAATCGCGATGGCGGTTACTTACCTTGCAATATGCCTTGTAAACGACGTGTTCCTATACGTCGAATCAATGCTGCTTCAGAAGGCGGGACAGCAGATAATCTATAATATGCGGATGGATATCTTCTCACATATTGAGGA
Organism: Clostridiales bacterium UBA1206; assembly: GCA_002310055.1. GTDB lineage: Bacteria > Bacillota > Clostridia > Oscillospirales > CAG-382 > UBA1206. Next base: position 4,850 of record DBXS01000030.1, read on the forward strand.
GATGAGCAGCAATCAGTTCACGGAAATGCCCGTCGGAGCGCTCGTTACACGCGTTACTTCATATACGCAGTCGATGAGCGACCTGTTTACCAACGTAATCGTAAACGTTCTCAAAAACTTCTTTATGATTTTCGGCGTTTACATTATAATGTTCTTTATCAACTACCGCCTTGCGCTTATTATGGTGGCGCCTGTTACGCTGATTTTCATATCGTCGCTCTTCTTCTCAAAATACGTCGGAAACGCGTTCAGAGACGAACGTAAAAAACTGTCCGACCTGAATGCGTTCATAAACGAAAACATTTCGGGAATGAAGACGATTCAGATTTTCAACCGCGAGGAAAAGAAGCTGTCGGAATTCGACGGCAAGAACGAGGGATACCGCAAGGCGCGATTCAACGTAATAAAGGGCTTTGGCCTTTACAGACCTTTCGTAACCTTCGTACACGTAATCACTATCGCGCTTATTTTCTGGTTCGGAATAAAGCTCGGACTAACCCCCGGCTCAATCGTCGCGTTTTATCTTTATTCGGGCAGATTTTTCCGCCCCGTGGAGCAGCTCGCCGACCAGCTCAATAATATCCAGCGCGCACGCAGCGCGTCTGAAAGACTGTTCAACCTTCTCGACGTGCCGCCGGAGGTAAAAGATAAGCCCGACGCCGTTGACATCGAAAACGTAAAAGGAAAAATCGAATTCCGCAACGTGTGGTTCGCATACGAAAAGGAAAACTGGATACTAAAAGACGTGTCGTTCGTCATTGAACCGGGCGAAACCTGCGCTTTCGTAGGTGCAACGGGTGCCGGAAAGACGACCATCTTAGGCCTTATCGTGCGCAACTACGAAATCCAGAAAGGACAGATACTCATCGACGGCATAGATATTGCGGATATAAAGATAAAATCTTTAAGACGCGCGATAGGCCAGATGCTTCAGGACGTATTTCTGTTTTCCGGAACGATAAAGACTAATCTTTCGCTTTACGACGACAGTATCCCCGACGAGGAAATATACGAGGCGTGCAGATACGTCAACGCAGACGGCTTTATCGAAAAAATGCCGCAAAAATACGACGAACCGATTATCGAAAGGGGCGAAAATCTGTCTCAGGGACAAAGACAGCTCATTTCGTTTGCACGTACCGTGCTCCATCACCCGCAAATACTCATCTTGGACGAAGCGACGGCGAATATCGACGCCGAAACCGAGTCGGTAATCAAACAATCGCTTGAAAAGATGCGCTCCATAGGCACCATGCTCGTCGTGGCGCATAGACTTTCGACGATACAGCACGCCGACCAGATAATAGTCCTTCAAAACGGACGCATTATCGAAAGAGGCACGCACCAGGCGCTTCTCGCCAACCACGGCTATTACAGAAAGCTCTATCAGATGCAGTTTGACGAGAGCAACGCCGGCTTTGCGGTTGACAAAACGTGATTTTAATGTTAAATTGTATATGATGGCATAACAATTTAGGAACCACCCCTTTTCGCGACAAAACAAGGAGAATTTCCATGGAATTTAAGCAGGTACCCAGATACGAAAGTTCGCTCCGCCATAATATACTCAAAATGCCCGAAGCAGTATACGAGGCAAGCGGAATCGTCATAAACGGCAGAAGAATAAAGTCTCTCGTATTTACAACAGACATCGCGATAATCCGCAACTGCGACGCGGACGCGGTCTTCGCCGTATATCCCTTTACCCCTCAGCAGACGATAAGCGACGCTATCATAAAATCGTCTTACATACCCGTTTTCTGCGGCGTGGGCGGCGGATTTACAAACGGCCAGCGCACAGTGAGTCTTGCAAAGGACGTCGAGGCGCAGGGCGCCATGGGCGTGATACTGAACGCCCCCATAACAAACGAAAACCTCTCACAGGTCGTGTCGGCAGTCGATATTCCCGCCATAATCACCGTAACGACGATTGACACAGACGTCGAAGCGAGAATCGCCGCGGGAGCGGCATTTCTCAATATCGCCGGCGCGCAGAATACGCCGGATATCGTCGCCGCCGTGCGTAAAAAGCTTCCCGACGTTCCGATTATAGCCTCGGGCGGAAATACAAACGAAAAAATACGCGCGACAATTAAAGCGGGCGCAAACGCGATAACCTATACCCCGCCCGCAACAAAAGAACTGTTCAGAAGCATTATGGACAGTTACAGAGACTGATAAAAAGCGCCTCCGGTTTTCCGGAGGCGTCTTCTTTTTGGCAAAAAACGCGAAAGACGGGGCTTGTAAAGTTACATTTTATTAACACACAACAAAGAAAACGGATATATAATTAATTATCTTGAAATGGAGGATTGTTTATGGTATATGCGATAATCGACGCGGTATCCGACGTTGAAGAACTGATAACCGTCGCCTACGCCGAAATGCCGTGCGAGCTTGCCGCATGGTTTGTTTCGGAATTGCGCGAAAACGCCGATATGTATCTTTCGTCCGACAGCGATTTTGCGCTCGTTGACGAGGCGTGCGAAAGCATAAACGTGATATGCGACGACGAAAACGCGGACCTTTCCGACGTTGACGGCATCGTCGTCGAGGCGGGCGATATTTCGCTCAGCGTCGTGGGCGCGTATTATACCTATGAGGATATGAAAAAAGGGCTTTCGGAATTTTTGAGCGATAAGCCGGCATATAGTAAAGTGAACGTCCCCGATAACGAAAACGAGAGCATAAAAATACTCGACGAACTCAACGCCGAACTTATAAGATGCAGTTTTTAAGGCGCGCGGGATAATTATATATTTTTAAGAAAAAATCTATTGACAAAGCATGTTCGATATGCTATAATACCATACGTTGAGCGAGTCTGCACCTTTAGCTCAGTTGGTCAGAGCTACCGGCTCATAACCGGTTGGTCCGGGGTTCGAGTCCCTGAAGGCCCACCAGCAAAAAGCAGCCTTAGGGCTGCTTTTTGCAACTAAATCCGTCCTTGCGGACGGAATAGATCCACCGCGTGGATGAAATCGCTTGCGCGATGAGATCCTCGTTTCGCTCGGATCGAGGGACGGATTTCATTATAACATATTATCATTTCCCGGTAAAAAAAGCACTGCTTCCGCAGTGCTTTCATTTTTTATACCGTCTATTCGTTCCGCAGTATCAGCCGCCGGCGGTGCCGAGGCAGACATCGTAGCAGATTATATAATATTTGCCGCCTTTATAGTAATAATCGAGGTCGAGCATCCACACGTCGCTTCCTTTGACGACGTTGCCCATATCGTAGCTGCAGATGCCGTTTTCGCCGACGTTGATGTTTTCCGGCTTGAATTCGCATTCGAGCTCTTTGAACACCTTGAGATCGTTATTGTATTGCTGGAAAGTGACGTAGCTCCTTATTTGTTTGAGCGCGCCGTCCATACCTATGGGGATGCGCGTATTGGCGAACATATCGGGGTAGTTTTCCAGCATATAATCGGCGCCTTTGTCCCAGTCGGTCAGCATTTTGGAATAGATCTCGTAATTGGGGTCGTCGCTGGTGATATTGCCGCTGCGCATCGCGCTCCTGAGTTCGGACATATACTCGTTGACCGCTTCGTCGGGCTCCATCACGTCCCATTCGTCGCGGATCTCTGCCGCGAGTTCGGGATCCAGCTTTTCCATTTCCTCGGCGGTACCGAAGAACAGCTTTGCTTTTTCTCTCGCCTGTTCAAAAGTCAGCTTCCTGTCTCTGAGCAGGTCTTCCATAATGTACACAGCGAGATAAGCCACCGGATCGTGGACGTCTTCGATCTTTGAATAATCGCAGTCGCTGCGGAAGAATTCCAGGCTTTTTTCCACAAGGGTCTTCACCGAATCGGCGCCCGCGGGAGCGGGAAGCTTTACGGTTTCCGCTTCGCTTTCGTTAGTCGGGATCCCGGACAGATCGTTCAGTTCGTATGTCCCGCAGGAAACGGACATGACAAGGATTACGAGCGCTGTCGCCAAACATAAGATGCGTTTCATAGTTATTTCCTCTTTTCGGTTCATAGGATTGACGGGTCGTTTTTTGTTTACTGTTTAATACTATACCACTTTTTGTCGCCGAATGCAAGCGCCTTGCGGAAAAAAACGGAAAAACGAGCCGATACTTCAAGTGCTTATTGATTTTTGGCGATAAGTATGATATACTTACCGTGTATAAATAGATGTGCCGATACCGTTCCGGCTTATACGGGATCGGCCCGGGAGGCGCAAAAGTGAAAAAGACACTTGCAATAATCATTTCGCTCATTCTGGTCGTTTCGTGCGCTGCGGTGCATACGTCCGCTTCTGAACCCATTCTCGGCGACGTCAACGAGAGCGGCGAAGTCAATTCCAACGACGCTATCTATCTGCTCCGGTACGTACTGTTCGGCGATATGTATCCGGTCCAGGGCGTCACGGATTTCGACGGCAACGGCGTTCTCAATTCCGACGACGCCATTTATCTGCTCCGTCACGTCCTGTTCGGCGATCTGTATCCGCTCGCGCACCCGGCGGCTTTCCTCGCTTCGGACCGGCTCGCCAACGCAAGCAAGTATCTGTTCCGCGTAGGCAACGCCAACGCGGTCAAGCTCGGCACACTGTTCCGCGCCATTAACGACACGCCCGATCCTTCCAAAGTCAACGTCACGATCGAGGCGGTCGCGCCTTCCGATACCACGGTTTCCGGCGTTTATACTCGCAATTCCTCCGACTGGGCGCTGGGAACGCTCAAATTCAGCGGCGAAGGCCCCGTCAAGGTCACGATAGCCGAAACCGGCCGCGCGTTCGATATGTATCTTGAAGTCATCGACGGCAAAAACGTCACGTCTTACGGCGAGATCAACGCTTCGGGCGTCAACGTCCTGCTCGGCGATATCACGCTTGCGAGCGGCGCGCATCCCATATGGAGCGGAGCCGTATACGGAAACGGTTTTACCATAGACGCGAGCGCGGGGCTTACCACACAGCACGGAATAATCACCCTTTCCGGCGCCGCGGTCGATAACGTCGTCATCAACGGGCCCCTGTTCGACACGTACGTAGCTTCATTCGGCGAAACGTATTACACCGCCACTGTATACTGCAGCGGCGAGGGTAGCACGATCACCAACAGCCGGATAACCGGCGCGCAGTCGCCTCTCAAGATCAATTCGGACACCCTCGTCAGAGACACCGTGCTTTCGGGCGGATTTTTCTGCAATCTCGAAGCGCGCGGCGGCAGTATCACGCTCGAAGACGTCACCACCGTCAATACGCAAAACAGTCTTGGCGTGGTAATCGCATTCGCCGCTTCGGCCACCACCGCGCTTACGCTCACCGGCGATCTCATACAGCACAATTTCATATCTTCTTCCACCGATCTTGGCAACAGCAACGCCAACCTGCTGCGCAACGTGATGTTCCGCAGCGCGTACAGCCGGTATCATTTTGTTTCCGGCAGCGAAAAATACGTCAACACCGGGATCATCTCCATGAATCCCGATATCGGCGGCGAAAGCATAATAGACAAACGTTCTGATAAACGCAATTATTACGGTATGGTGGCGACGATACTCGGCCAGAACGGATACGTCTATACCATGGACAACACCGATCCTTCCGCGCTCGAAACGTCATACGCCGAGCCCGCTTATAAGCCCTCCGTACAAAAACCGTACGAGCCCGCATTCAGCTGGGCGCTGCCCGCGTCCGAGACGGTCCAGCCCGGCGGAAGCTCTCATTGTTATACCGATTCGAACGGCGTGCTGCAGATCCGCTTCACCGAAGGCGAAAGCAAGACTCTTCACGTTTCGCAGTTCGCCACAATAAAGAAATACGGCAAAAAGGTCATTTCCTCGTACGTTATGTGCAAGAACACCGAGACCGGCAAAGCGGTCCCCATAAGCAGCGGAAACGTCACTTTCAGCGCCGCCGGCGTGTACGAACTGACTTATACCTATACCGATAACTTCATTTTCGACAAAGACGGCGTCGATAATTCCGACACCGTCAAATATACCAAATCGGTCCGGGTCAACGTTATGGCGGTCAAAGACGCGCCCGACGCAGCCATCACGTCTTCCGCGGATACGGGTGCGCTCGTATGGGCGACCGCCGGAACTGTTTTTGACGTCGACTACCATCCCTGCGCGCCGCTTTTCGCCGGACTTACAATAAATGATTACGATTCTGACAATAACGCGTACACCGTGCTCGACGGCTCGAATCTCGCTTCGTTCATCGGCAGTCTTTCGAGCGTGACGGTTTCGGGCAAGACCGTGACGTTCCGGCTTAAGAACGGCACCAAGCTCGTGGTCGTCTGCACCGGCAACATCGACGGTTCCATGCAGATCAAGCTTAAGGACAACGTGATATACTGCTGCGACAGCACCGCGGACAACAACCGGAACACCGTTTCTCTGCGTTTTGCAAGCTACACCTACACCGGCGAAAACGGCGTGGAAGTCGCGTATACTTCCGTCCGCACCTTCACAGGTTCTACTGACGGCGCCACTATTGGCGCATACAGGGATCTCACCGCGCTCGAAGGCACTGTCTCTAACTGATACAGAATAAAATATTTACAGGAGGCCAAAGATGAAAAAGCGTATACTTTCCGTGCTGCTTGCAGTTTTTATGCTTCTCCCCGCGCTTGCGGTGACTCCGTACGCCGATGAACAGACGGTCATCCCATGGAACGAACCGGCTATCGCCGCGGAGGTCGGGAGCGAGATCGATTTCGGCAACTACGTGATACAGTATTTGAAGGACGCCGAACCGCAGGTGAACATCGTCTGGAAACTCGACGGTACCGCTGTCAAGACTTTCACGCCCGAAAAAGCCGGCGTTACCGAGATCGTCGCTGAATCCGGCAAGAAGAGCAAAACGATCTATATCGTGGCTAAGGAACCCAAAGATACCGAATACGTGCTTTATTACAACGATTTCGAATCCGAAGATTCGCTCGACGGATTTATTAAATCCGTGGCGAGCCGCGTGTCGCTCAAAGACGGCGACCTTATAATAGACGCCACCGGCTACGATATGGTCCGCGCGACGCTTCCTTCGTGGCTCGGCGATTTCGGCAACTATTCAATAACCGCAAGCGTTATGACGTCCGATTACAGAGACACGAGCCGCTGGAATTCCATCTGCTACCGCGCAAACGGCGCCTCGTATCCGTTTTATCATATGTGCGTGCGCAAGAACTGCGGTACCGGCAGCGGCGTCGAATTCGCTTTGCGCACTCCGTCAAACGGCTGGGACGTCATAGAGAGCGCGACCCACACCGTCAACCAGACTGACGGCACCTACTATACTTATAACGTTCAGGTCAGAAACGACATCATACTCCATTCCATAGACGGCAACCAGATCAACTACAACGACGCTGAAAAGCCGTACCAAAAGGGCTGCATAGGGCTTATATCAAACTATTCCATAATGCACGTCGACTATATCAAAGTCACGCTGCAGCTCACTGACCCGCGCATAGACGTTCCCGAAACGCTCATCGTTCCCACTGCTAAGGTAAAGAATATTACCAACGCGTTCGCAAACGTTGCCTGGCCCGCGGATCCCGATTCGCTCGGCAGACTCGCAGACGCGCATTCCGTGGTGCTCGGCACCGACGGCACGTACGTGTTTACCGCCGACGGCAGCAAGGTTTGCGCTATTGAAAATGTTTTCGAAGCCATCGGCGGCAATATCGTCCCCGTGTTCGAATGCAACACCAACGAGGCGGTCGACGGGGTAGTAAAACTCGCGGCGACTCAGGTCGTTCCCGACGTTTCGGTGCTCACCGCCGACGAAAGCGTGCTCGCTTATGCGCGCGGCAAACAGCCGATGATCCGCGGGATAATCGATCTGCGCGGCGTATTCACCGAACCGATGACCGAAGCCGATATCGCCGAAGCCCGCAAGCTCATCAACGCCAACGCCGTTAAGATCGGACTTTTCGATTCCAAAGCGCTCGACGCCTCTTCCGCCGACGAACTCAGATCGATGCTGCTCACCGTCTGGGCGTACGATCCGGCAGAAGACGAAGCCTCGCTGCTTCACGCCATGCTCACCGGCGCGCACGCGGTTGTCACCCCCTCCCCCGATAAAGTCAAAGAGGCGTATACGCTCTTTGCCGAAGACGCGCTGACCCGCACTCCTTCTGTCATCGGTCACCGCGGCAACCCCACCAACGCGCCCGAAAATTCCATTTCAAGCTACCGCATAGCCTACGAAAACGGCGCGGATATCGTGGAGACCGACGTGTATCTCAGCAAGGACGGCGAAGTGGTCGTGATGCACGACAGCGATATTTCGCGCACCACCACCGGTTCCGGCAATATCGAATCACTCACGCTCGCCCAGCTTAAGGAGTATTATCTGTGGGGCGAAAACGACAAATTCAAGACCTCGTTCCCCGAAGAACGCATTCCCACCCTGCGCGAGATATTCGAGCTGATGAAAAATTGCGAAGGGCTTAAGCTCTTCGTCGAGATCAAAACTACCAAGCCGGCGGTATGCCAGAAGATCGTTGATCTCGCCGAGGAATACGGAATGAGCGAGCGCATATCGGTCATATCCTTCTCGCTCACTCAGCTCGTAAAGATGCATCAGGTCGCACCGGAGATCTCGTGCGGATACCTTTTGAACACCATACAGTCGTCTGCTTCCGACGAACTGGCGGCAGCCGCCCTCAACGCCGTAATAAGCAGTATCGTCAAAAACAATATAACGTGCAATCCCGCGTATACCGCGCTCACGTATAAATTCCTCAGCGCCGCCAACGTGCGCGGCATAACCGTATGGCCGTGGACCTACACCGCTTCGAACGGCGAAAGATTCGCTTATGCGTTCAAATCCGGTTTCGGCGGACTCACTACCAACGACGCTCAGTATACCAAGAACAACGTCAAATACATTACCGCTCCCGCCTGTGCGCGCGCGTCTGTGGGCGAAAGCGTCACGCTCGACGTGACGGCGGTCACCTACGGCAGGACGAGCGACAACGTTTCGGACAGAGTGGAAATAACCGTTATTTCGGGCGCCGACGTAATAAAAGTCGAAGGCGCGACTGTAACCGGCCTTAAACAAGGCACCGCGTACGTGATGTGCAGCTACGCCACCAAGCTTCCCGTAGGCGCCGCCAAGGGCTCGTACACCGTTTATACCGACGTCATCCGTATCGACGTCAGCGGCGAAGGCGTCATCGTCGGTGACTTTGACGGCGACGGCGACGTAGATTCCTCCGACGCCATCTACCTTCTCAGAGCGGTGCTGTTTTCGGAAGATTATCCGCTCAACCAGTCGGGCGATATCGACCGCAACGGCAGAATCGATTCGGCCGACGCCATCTATCTTCTGCGCCACGTGCTGTTCAGCGGCGACTATCCGCTTTTATAAATTGCGGGATATTTCCAAAATAAACCAAAGGAGCCGTTTTTCGTGAGAAAAAGGTTTATCTGCATAGCATTATGCGTTTCTCTTGCGCTGTGCGCCCTGCCGGCGCTCGCCGCGCGCGCCGTCGACAGGTCTTCCGTCACACGTCAGGGCGTGACGGTGTCTTATCCCGCCCGGGTCGCCCCCGGCGGGGAAGTCGCGCTGACGGTGACGCTCGATTCTCTCGACGTAATGTCCTGCGGCGTGCGCGTAAGCCTGCCGACCGGTTTTTCGTTCGTCAGCGGCGCGTGGAACGCCGAAAACACGGGCGATCCGTTCATCATATCCAACGCGAGCAGCGAAAACGGGTATATCCACGCCGCCGTCATCAATTACGGCGACGACACGGTCACGCTCGACGGCGACGTGTTCGGCTACGTCCTGACGGCGCCTCAGACCGAAGGCGCGTACGTTTTAACCGTGGAGTTTTCCAACGAAGGCGAATCGCTGCGTACGTTTCCGCTGAACATAACCGTCACGGGCGAAGCTGAAAGTTCCGAAGGGCCCGAAGAATCTTCCGGCGACGAGCCGGTATCGGAAGAGATACCGGAGCGCGTGCAGGAGATCTCCGTCCCGCAGAGCGCAGACGTGATCCACGGCAGAGAATTCGCCATAGCCATCCACGCCGACGAGATCACCGCCAAATCGCTCGGTGTGCTGCTCAAATACGACGACAAGGACTGTTTCAGCTTCGTTTCCGGCGTGTGGAATTCGCCGGCGTTCACGTCGGAATTCGATCCGCTCATCGTCGCGAATATGTCCTACGACGAGGAAAACGATAAGATCCGCGCCGCCGTGCTCACGTATCAGGACAAATATATGAGCCAGCACGTCGTCGACAAGGACATTTTCGTCATCTGTCTCGCCGTCCCGGCTGACGCCGAGGGCGTGCACGACCTGACCGTCACGGTCAGCATCGAAGACGACGCGGGCAGGAATACCACGATCGCCAACACCGTTTCGGTGGATATCCGGGGGCACGAATGGGTAGCGCAAAGCGTAATCCCCGCCACCTGCGCCGCCGAAGGGTCCAGGCACAGCGTGTGTTCGTACTGCGGCGCGCAGAAAGACGAGACCCTGCCCATAGATCTGCATAACCACACCGGCGAGACCGAACTTTGGGGCTACGTCCCGGCGACCTGCGAACAGGCGGGGTATACCGGCGACGTCCACTGCCACGGCTGCGGCCTGCTGCTCGAAGAGGGCGAGACCATACCTCCGCTGCGCAAGCTCGCCGACGTGTGCGGTGAAAACTTTTACTTTTACTATATAGGCGAGACCCAGTACGTTATGATAACCGGCGAAGTCGATTCGCTCCCGGAGGGAGTGGTCGAGACCGATCCTAACGGCGAAGGCGTGCCGGGGAATCCGCTTAACGTGCGCGATAAGCTGCGGCTCGTCTACGGCGACGCCATACTCGACGAAGCGACTATCGCCGTAAAAGGCGACCTCGACCGCGACGGCGACGTCGATTCCGACGACGCGATCTATCTGTTGAGGCACGTGCTTTTCGAATCCGATTTCCCGGTCGATCAGCCGTGCGACTTCAACGGCGATGAGTCGGACAATTCCGACGACGCCATCTATCTGCTCAGGCACGTGCTGTTCCCGGGCGATTTTCCGCTTTGATACGTCAAAAAATGCATACCGCCCGCGTTTTTTAAGCGCGGGCGCGTTTTTTCTTGCATTTTTGCCGAAAAGTGCTATAATAAAGTGCGTAAGTTCAAAAATCAAAAGGAAAAACCGTTTATGTATCTTACCGGAAAACAGGCTTTCGCGCTGCTTGCGGAAGGGATAAGCGATCCGCGTTCCGTGCGCTACGTGATGCACAGCGTCTACGTCGGCGAACTCGCCGCGCTGATAGCCGCGCGAATGGGACTCGATCCCGTTTACGCCGCGGCGCTCGGATATCTGCACGATATCGGCCGCAAGGTCGATCCCGCAAACCATATGTACGCGGGGTATAAGTATTTAAAACAAAAAGGTTACGGCGAATACGCGTATATCTGCCTTACGCATTCGTTTCTTAACAACGATATCGAATGCATCTGCGGCGAACTGCTTTCGCCGCAAAGCGAAGGTTACGACGAGGTAAAAGAATTCGTGCGCACGCGCGAATATACCGATTACGACCGCATCATCCAGACCTGCGACCTGCTCTGCCTCCATTCGGGCGGCGCCACGCTTGAAGAGCGCATAGCGGATATAGAATCGCGCAAGGGCACGCACGCAAAATCGGCGTACCACCGCCGCGCGGCTTTCGCGCAGCTGGCGTATATCGAAAGCAGGATCGGCTGTCCGGTGTACGATATGTATAAATATTTGAAAGGGGAGACTTTCGGACTATGAAAAAAGCGTATTTCGCGTGCGGATGCTTCTGGTGCATAACGCCCGTGTTCGAAGAAAACGGCGTGTCGCGCGTCACCTGCGGCTTCTGCGGCGGCACGGAGGAAGACCCGGATTACGACGCCGTCAAAGCGCAGCTCACGAACCACCGCGAGACGGTCGAGCTGGAATACGATGAAACGCGCGTGAGCTTCGCGGATCTTTGCGACGTCTTCCTCGCGAACGTAGACCCCACGGACGGCGGCGGGCAGTTTATCGACCGCGGCAGATCGTACACGCTCGCCGTGTATTACTCGGACGAACGCGAAAGATCTGTCGCCGCCGCAAAAATCGCGGAATGGGAAAAAGCAAATAACGCAAAAGCGCATATCGCGCTCGAGCCGCTCGGCAGGGTTTATCCCGCCGAAGAAGAGCATCAGGATTACTATAAAAAAGAACCCGAGTCGTTCGCGCGTGAAATGCGCGAAAGCGGCAGGGAAGAGAGGTTCGCAAACAGATAAAAAAAGACGCCGGACATGTGTCCGGCGCTTTTCTGTTTTACTTTATAAAGTGGCAGCCNNCCGAGCGTGGCGGCGATTACGGCTTTTATTGTGTGCATACGGTTTTCGGCTTCGTCAAAAACTATCGACTGCTTTCCTTCGAACACTTCGTTTGTCACTTCCATACAGTCGAGCCCGAATTTTTCGAAGATCTCGCGTCCGGTCTCGGTCTCCAGGTCGTGGAACGCCGGCAGACAATGCATAAAGCGGCACTGTTCGCCCGCGGTACGCATTAAATTTTCGTCTACGCGGTAGGGAAGCAGATCGTCTATGCGTTCGCGCCACGCCGAATCGGGTTCGCCCATCGAGACCCACACGTCGGTGTAAATGACGTCGGCGTTTCTCACCGCCTTTGCGGGATCGGTCTCAAAGCGAAGCACGGCTCCCGAATCTGCAGCGCGGGCGCGGCAGACCGATACGAGCTCTTTGCTTGGGAAATACTTTTCGGGCGCGCAGACCGTGAAATCCAGCCCCATTATTGCGCTGCCCGCCATCAGCGAATTGCACATATTGTATCTGGCGTCGCCTATGAATACGAGCTTTATCCCTTTAAGGCGCCCGAAATGCTCTTTTACGGTAAGAAAATCCGCGAGCACCTGCGTGGGGTGGAATTCGTTGGTGAGCCCGTTCCACACCGGAACGCCCGAATATTCGGCGAGCGTCTCCACGCGCTCCTGACCGTAGCCGCGGTATTCTATGCCGTCGAACATACGCCCCAGCACTCGCGCCGTGTCGGCGATACTTTCCTTTTTGCCGAGCTGCGAGCTTTTGGGGTCGAGATACACCGCGTGCATCCCCAGGTCGGCGGATGCGACTTCGAACGAACACCGCGTGCGGGTACTTGTCTTTTCGAAAATGAGCGCGACGTTTTTGCCGCGGCAGATATCGTGCGGCACGCCGCTTTTCTTTTTGGCTTTCAGGTCGGCGGCGAGCTCGAGCAGGCCGTCTATCTCTTCCGCCGAAAAATCGAGCAATTTAAGAAAACTCTTTCCTTTAAGATCCATATTCCGCTCCTCAATGATTTATATCCACAAGATGGGTGTTCTTCTGGTCGTACGAAGCGCTTATGACGTCGGCGAGCGCGAGCGCCGTGTCGATAGACGTCATACACGGGATGTGCGCGTTCATCGCCTTGCGGTAAAGCAGGCGGAAATCGCCTACCGAAACGTCCATCACCGCGCCGGTGTAAACGACGTAGTTGACTTTTCCGGTCTCGATCAGGTCGTAGATGTCGTTGTTATCCCAGATATTGTGCGCCATCGTCACTTCCATACCGCGCGCGCGTATCGCGGCGGCAGTGTCGGGCGTGGCGTAGATGTGCATCCCCAGATCGGTGAACTTTTCGGCGAGCTTTATCGCGTCCGAATAATCGTAATCCTCCACCGAAATAAGTATGCCTTTGCCCGGCTCTTTGCCGGTGTGGACGTCTATTCCGGAAGCGCAAAGCCCTTTGTAGAGCGCTTCGGCCTTGGTCCTGCCTATGCCAAGCACCTCGCCGGTGGATTTCATCTCCGGCCCCATAATGGAGTTGGCGTCGGATATCTTTTCAAAGCTGAACACCGGCACCTTCACCGCGTAATAGCGCGCGCTCTTTGCAAGTCCTTCTTTGTATCCCAGATCGGCGAGCCGTTCGCCCAGCATGACGCGGCTGGCGAGCTCGATCATCGGAATGCCCGTGACCTTGCTGATATACGGCACCGTGCGGCTTGCGCGCGGATTGACCTCTATGACGTAAAGCTCGTTTTCGAACACCAGATACTGTATGTTCACAATACCCTTGGTCCCCAGACCGCGCGCGATCTTTATCGAGACGTCGCATATCTTTTTGGTAAGCGTTTCCGAAAGGTTGTACGGCGGATATACGGCTATCGAATCGCCCGAATGAATGCCTGCGCGCTCGATATGCTCCATTATCCCGGGGATGAGCACCGTCGAGCCGTCGGAGATGCAGTCGACTTCGAGCTCGGTGCCGGGCATATATTTGTCGACGAGCACCGAATTCGAAATATCGCGCGTTATCGCGTCCATATACGTTTTCAAGTCGTCCGCCGAACGCACCACGCTCATACCCTGGCCGCCTATGACGTACGAGGGCCTGAGCAGCACGGGATACCCGAGTATCTTTGCCGCCACCAGCGCTTCCTCGGTGCTTTCCACCGATACCGCTTTGGGGCGTTTCATATCTATGGACCCCAGGAACGCGTCGAAACGTTCGCGGTCTTCGGCGATATCTATGCTTTCGGCGCTTGTGCCGAGTATGGTCACTCCCGCCGAATCCAGCGTTTTGGCGAGCTTGATCGCGGTCTGACCGCCGAAAGCCACCACCACGCCGATCGGGCGCTCGACTTTTACGATATTCAGTATGTCTTCCTCGGTCAGCGGCTCGAAATACAGCCGGTTAGCGGTATCGTAATCGGTCGATACCGTTTCGGGGTTGTTGTTGACTATGACCACGTCGTAGCCCATCTCCTTAAGCGTCCACACGCAGTGGACCGAGCTGTAGTCGAATTCTATGCCCTGACCGATGCGTATCGGCCCCGAGCCAAGCACCATTATGACCGGTTTGCCGCTGCGGCTTATGCTTCTGGATTCGCAGTCGGCGTCGGCGCACGAATAGAAATACGGCGTTTCGGCGGCAAATTCCGCGGCGCAGGTGTCGACCATCTTGTAGCTGTAATCGAACGCGGGCAGCTTTTCCGCCTTCGTCAGGCGCTTGATATACGTGTCCGGGAACCCCGACTTTTTCGCTTTCAAGTAAAGCGCGTCAGTAAGCTCGTTTTCGCGTATCTCTTTTTCAAGGTCTGCGGCCTCTTTGAGGCACGATATGAAATACCCGTCTATCCCGGTGATCCGGTGAACCGTCTCTTCCGTCACGCCGGCTTTGAGCGCTTCGAACACGGTGAACACGCGCATATCGTCCTGCATGCCGAGCCGCGTCAAAATGTCGTCGCCGCTCACGGGTTCGGCGTTTAACGAATCGAGGTTTATCTCCACGCCGCGCACGGCTTTCATCAGCGCTTCCGTAAAAGTCTGGCCTATCGCCATCACTTCGCCGGTCGCTTTCATCTGCGTGCCGAGCCTGCGGCTGGAACCTATGAATTTGTCGAACGGCCACTTGGGCAGCTTGACCACGACGTAATCGAGCGCGGGCTCGAACAGAGCGCAGGTCTTGCCGGTGATCTCGTTCTTTATTTCGTCCAGATTATACCCGATAGCGAGCATAGTGGATATTTTAGCGATAGGGTAGCCCGTCGCCTTGGAAGCCAGCGCGGACGAGCGCGAAACGCGCGGGTTGACTTCTATCACGGCGTATTCGAAACTGTCCGGGTCTAGCGCGAACTGGCAGTTGCAGCCGCCCACGATACCCAGCGCCGATATGATATCCAAAGACGCCGAACGCAGCATCTGGAACTCTTTGTCCGAAAGCGTGAGCGTGGGCGCCACGACGATCGAATCGCCGGTGTGAATGCCTACGGGGTCGAAGTTTTCCATCGAGCAGACGGCGATGACGTTACCGGCCGCGTCGCGCATAGTTTCGAACTCTATCTCTTTCCAGCCGGAAATGCATTTTTCCACGAGTATCTGCGTTATGGGCGACATCTCGAGCCCGGTGAACGCGATCTTCGCAAGCTCTTCGGCGTCCTGCGCGATCCCGCCGCCCGAACCGCCGAGCGTGTACGCCGGCCTGACTATGACCGGGTAGCCGATATCTTTTGCCGCGGCGAGCGCGGCGTCCACGTCGTGAGCGATGGCGCTCGGAACGCAGGGCTGACCGATCTTCTGCATCGTTTCCTTGAACGATTCGCGGTCTTCAGCCTTTTTGATCGCCTCGATATCGCTGCCGAGGAATTTCACTCCGTATTTCTGCAGCACTCCGTTTTCGTAAAGCTGCATAGCCACCGTGAGCGCCGTCTGTCCGCCTAAGCCCGCGAGCAGGCCGTCGGGGCGTTCTTTTTCTATTATGCGCGCTATCGTCTCTTCGGTCAGCGGCTCCAGATATATCTCGTCAGCCAGCGCGCTGTCGGTCATTATCGTCGCGGGGTTGGAATTTGCGAGCACCACGTTTATGCCCTGGCTCTTTAGCACGCGGCACGCCTGCGCGCCCGCGTAGTCGAATTCGGCCGCCTGTCCTATAACGATGGGGCCCGAACCGATGACGAGCACTTTTTTGATCGCTTCGTTCTTAGGCATTTTTGCAACCCTCCATCATTTTCAAAAAGCGGTCGAACAAAAACTCCGTGTCGTGCGGTCCGGAATTTGCTTCCGGATGGAACTGGACCGTGAACGCGTTTAGGCCTTTGTATTCCACGCCTTCCGAACTGCCGTCGTCGGCGTTGACGAACGTCTCTTTTCCCACGCCCGCAAGCGAATCGGCGACCACCGCGTAGTTGTGGTTCTGGCTCGTGATATACGTCCTGTCTGTACCAATTTCGCTAACCGGCTGATTCGCGCCGTGGTGGCCGTATTTGAGTTTTACGGTCTTTCCGCCCATAGCCAGCGCGGTGAGCTGATGTCCTAAGCAAATGCCGAACAGCGGTTTTTTGCCTATGAGTTTCTTTATCTGTTCTATTTCGCAGACGTTTTCTTCGGGGTCTCCCGGCCCGTTGGAAAGCATTATCCCGTCGGGGTCGTATGCAAGCACGGTCTCTGCGGAGACGCCGTGCGGGAACACTTTCACGCGGCAGCCGCGCGCGCGCAGACATTCTATTATGCTTTTCTTCGCGCCGTAGTCGATAAGCGCCACGCGGAATTTTTCTTCCGTCAAGGCGCTTTTTTCATACGCCTCTCTGCACGAGACGAGCGGCACTACGCCTGTAACATTGTATTCCTTAACGGCGGAAAGGTCTGAAATCATACCGTCGCAGATAGCCCCGTTCATAACGCCCTGCTCGCGGATTATCCTCGTGAGCCGGCGCGTGTCTATGCCGCAGATGCCGCATACGCCGCGCTGTTTGAGAAACTCGTCGAGCTTGTATTCGCTCCTGAAATTCGAAGGAGCATCGCACAGAGTCCTCACGACGTAGCCTTTGACCGCGCATTCGCCTTCGAAATCCTGGGGTATCACGCCGTAATTGCCTATGAGCGGAAAAGTCTGCACGACTATCTGCCCGGCGTACGAAGGGTCGGTGAGCGTTTCGAGATATCCGCACATCCCGGTCGTGAACACGACTTCGCCCACGGTCTCTTTGTCAGCGCCTATTTTGTATCCTTCAAAAACCGTTCCGTTTTCAAGTATCAGATATGCCTTTTTCATAGCCGTCTCCCCGCAATAGAATGGGAATCGTTTTACGCTTTACTTCCTTGCGCAGACTTCTTTTATCACGTCCAGCGCCTTTTTGAGCGTATTCATCGGGATATTCAGCGCCGGCAGCAGCCTCACCTTGTCTTTTGCGGTAAGGCAGAGCACGCCGCGCTCTATGCATTCGTTCACTACGTCGGCAGCCGGCCGTATTGTCTTAACGCCTATCATAAGACCTGCGCCGGTCACGCTTTCCACGCCTTCGGCGGAAGAGAGCGCTTCGAAAATATACTTGCTTTTCACTTTGACGTTTTCAAGCAGTTTTTTGTCTATGCGGCTTACGACGCTCAGCGCCGCCGCGCACGATACCGGGTTGCCGCCGAAAGTGGAGCCGTGGTCGCCGTACGCGAACACGTCCGCGCACTTTTCGCCCAGCATCGTCGCGCCCAGCGGAAGTCCGCCGGCGAGCCCTTTCGCCGTGGAAACTATATCGGGCGTAATACCGTAATTCATATAAGCGTAAAGCTCGCCCGTCCTGCCGTTGCCGGTCTGCACCTCGTCGACGATGAGCAGCACGTCGCTTTTTTTGCAGAACGCGTAAAGCTTCTTTACGAACTCCGCGCCGAGCGGGATGACTCCGCCCTCGCCCTGCACGCATTCTATCATCACGGCGGCAAGCTCGCCGCGCGCGTTGAGTTCCTCGGGGATCGACATATCGCCGGCGTCAAAACTCACGAATCCTTCGGTGAGCGGTGTGAACAGCTCGTGAAACTTCGCCTGCCCCGTCGCCGCGAGCGTAGTCAGCGTGCGCCCGTGGAAACTGTTGTTCAGCGTGGCTATGATATGCCGCTTCTGCCCGTACTTGACAGATGCGTATTTGCGCGCCGCTTTGATCGCGCATTCGTTGGCTTCGGCGCCGGAATTGGAAAAGAAAACTTTTTTCATCCCGGTCCGTCTGCACAGAACACGCGCGAGCTTTGCGCACGGCTCGGTGTAGTACAGGTTGGAAGCGTGCTGTATCAGCGACGCCTGCCCGCACACGGCCTTGCGCCACGCCTCGTCGGCTATGCCGAACGCCGTTACGCCGATGCCCGAGCCCATATCGATGTATTTTTTGCCGTCTTCGCCGGTTATGACCGAGCCCTTGCCGGACACTGCCACTACCGGAAAACGTTTGTATGTCGAAGCGATATACTGTTTATCGATCTTCTTGATATCGGTTTTCATAAATACCTGCCCCGTGCGCTTCAGCGCTTTACCATCGTGCCGGCGCCTTCGTCGGTAAGGAGTTCCATAAGTATGGAATGCGGCACGCGGCCGTCCATAATGACCACGTTCTTCACGCCTTTTTCAATGGCTTTTATGCAGCATTCTACTTTAGGTATCATACCGCCGGATATCACGCCCTGCTTCCTCAGCTCCGCGGCTTCCGCCACCGTGACTTCCGGTATCAGCGTGGAAGGATCGTCTTTGTCGCGTAAGATCCCCGCGATATCGGTCATCATAATGAGCCGCTCCGCGCCTAACGCGCCCGCTATATATGCCGCGGCGGTGTCGCCGTTGATGTTGTATATGTTGCCGTGCCTGTCGCACCCGACCGTAGAAACGACGGGGATATACCCCTTGTCGAGCAGATCGTTTATGACGGCGGTGTTCACCTTGGTGATCTCGCCGACCAGCCCCAGACGTTCGTCCTTGGGCTCGGCTTCTATCAGCCTCGCGTCCACGCCCGAAAGCCCCACGCTCACGCCGCCGGAAACTTCTATAAGGTTAACAAGCGTCTTGTTCACCTTTCCGGAAAGCGCCATCTGTACGATATCTATCGTCTCGCCGTCGGTCACGCGCAGCCCGTCCACGAACTCGGGCTTTTTGCCAAGCTTATCCATAAGCTCGCTTATTTCCGGACCGCCGCCGTGCACGAGCACGATCTTTATGCCTATGAGCCACGAAAGCACTATGTCTTTCATCACCTGTTTTTTAAGCTGTTCGTTCACCATCGCGTTGCCGCCGTATTTGATCACGACTGTCTTGCCGTTGTAACGCTTGATGTACGGCAGCGCCTGAGCCAGCACTTCCGCGCGCTCGGCGTTGGAAAAAACGTCGTTCATATAAGTTCCTCCTTTTTGTCTCCGCGTCAGCTGCGGTAATCGCCGTTGATCCGTATGTACTCGTACGTGAGGTCGCAGCCCCGCGCCGTAGCGGACGAATCGCCGTCGTGAAGGTCGATAATTATCTCTATCTCTTTTTCAAGCAATATCTTTTTGGCTTCTTCTTCCGAAAAACCCACGCCGCAGCCGCTTTCGCAGACCTTTACGCATCCGGCGGAGCTTTTGAAATATATATCCGCCTTTTCGGGGTCTATGTCCGCGCCGCTGTAGCCCATCGCGCAGATGACTCTGCCCCAGTTGGCGTCGGCGCCGAATATCGCGGCCTTGGTGAGGTTGGAACACACCACGCTTTTGGCGACGGTCTTTGCGGTATCTTTGCCGCGCGCGTTTTTAACGGTACACTCTATAAGCTTTGTCGCGCCCTCGCCGTCGGAAGCGATCGCTCTGCACAGGAACGTCGTCACCGCGTCGAGCGCTTTTGCGAAAACGTCGTAGGATTCGCCTCTTGAGGTTATCCTTTCGTTCCCGGCAAGACCGTTCGCCATCACGCAGACCATATCGTTGGTCGAAGTGTCGCCATCGACGCTTATCATATTGAACGTGTCTTTCACGTTTTCCGAAAGCGCCGCCTTGAGCATTTCCGGCGATATCGAAACGTCCGTGGTGATGAATACCAGCATCGTCGCCATATTAGGGTGTATCATCCCGCTGCCTTTGGCGATGCCGCCTATGCGGCATACCGCGCCGTCTATCTCAAATTCATAAGCGACCTCTTTTTTCACCGTGTCGGTGGTCATTATCCCGCGCGCCGCGGCGTCGCTGCCGTGCGCCGAAAGTCCCGCCGCAAGGGAAGGGATGCCGTTTTTTATGGGCGTTATATCGAGCGGCTGACCGATAACGCCGGTGGAAGCGACTATCACGTCGTCCGGATCGATCTTCAAAGAATCCGCGAGCAGCGCGCAGGTCTGCTCGGCGACTTCCACGCCGTTCGCGTTGCAGGTGTTGGCGTTGCCGCTGTTGCAGATCGCGGCCTGCGCGATCCCGTTTTGCAGATGATCCCGCGTCACTTTCAGCGGCGCGCCTTTTACGAGGTTGGTCGTATACACCGCCGCAGCCGAAGCGGGGACTTCGCTGAATATCAGCGAAAGGTCGTTTTTGACCGAATTTTTCTTTATGCCGCAGCGCACGCCGTTCGCGGTAAAACCTTTGGGCGCGCACACGCCGCCTTCAGTTTTCTTCATAAACGCCTCCTACAAAACGAGCCCGGTCTCTTCGGGGAGCGAAAGGGCTATGTTCATATTCTGTATCGCGGCGCCGCACGCGCCCTTGCCCAGATTATCGAATCTCGAGACCAGCGTTATACGGTCGTCGTTGCCCAGAACGCTTATTTCCATATCGTCGCGGCCGGCGAAAACGCCTGCCGAAAGAAAACCGTTTTCCGCAACGCTTTCCGCGAACTTTACCACTTTGCCTGTGTAGACCGATCTGTATACCGCTTTTATGTCGTCAATGCCGCACTTCACGTCGTTTGCGGAAAGCGGCACGACCACTTCCATCCCCGCGTAATACGAAGAGACTATGGGGCAGAACACCGGCGATCGTTCGAGCCTGCATTCGTTGACCATTTCGGGCAGATGCTTGTGTTTCTGCGCAAGCGAATACATCGCGGGCGCTTTCAGCGCATCCGCGCGCAGCGGATCTTCGTAATCGGCTATCATTTTCTTTCCGCCTCCGGAATACCCGGTCAGCGAAAAGCAGGAAAGGGAAGCGTCTTTCTTTATGACGCCCGCATTCACCAGCGGCGCGACGAGCGCAATGAATCCGCTCGCGTGGCAGCCGGGATTCGCTATGCGGTTGGAAGACGCTATTCGCGCGCGCCTGCCTTTCAGCTCCGCAAAGCCGTATGTCCAGCCGGGCGATACGCGGTGCGCGGTGGATGTGTCGATTATGACGGACGGCGCGTCCGGAACCTGCGAGACTATCTCGCGCGCGGCGTCGTCGGGCAGGCACAGGAACGAAACGTCGCTCGAGCGTATCGCGTCCGCGCGGGAAGATACGTCTTTTCGCTCGTTTTCGTCAAGGGTTATGAGCGAAATATCGCTCCGCGCGCCGAGCCTGCTTTTTATATTCAGTCCGGTCGTGCCGGAACTGCCGTCGATGAAAACCTTTATCACGATAAATTTCTCCGTTTATTCTTTAATATTTAAATCATTTTACTCGTAAATATGCGCTTTGTCAATACATAAATGTAATAATATGCAAAATATAGCAAAAGCGACTAATATTATTCAACGTTTACGGTATAAACGGATATAATACACAAATCGCGCGCGCATAGACGGGCGGTGCGCACAAAAAGCGCGCGTGGGTATTGAAAACCGTGCGTTTTAGTGCTATAATAAAAATACACACAAGCGCGCGGTTTGCCGTGTGCGTTACGGAGCGTGGTTTCTATGAGGATTATCGATACCAAACAAATAGAAGAATGCGTCTGCCGCCTGGCGCGCAAAGCGTGCGTGCGCCCGACTCCTTCGTGTATGGCGGCGCTGAAAGAAGCGGCGCGGACCGAAAGTTCGCCGACCTGCGCCTTTGCGCTGGAAACGCTTATTAAGAACGCCGGTATCGCAAAAAAAGAGGAAATGCCGGTCTGCCAGGACACGGGTATGAGCGTAGTGCTCATAGATATAGGGCAGGACGTCGCGCTTTCCGGACCTCCCGTCGCCGACGCGGTGAACAGCGGCGTGCGCCGCGCGTACGAGGACGGCTGCTTTCGTAAATCGGTGTGCGATCCGCTCACGCGCGTCAACACCGGCGACAACACCCCCGCCGTGATCCATTACGAAATGACCGAAGGCGAAAACATAAAGGTTACGTTTATCCCCAAGGGATTCGGCAGCGAGAATATGAGCCGCGTCTATATGCTCAAGCCGGGCGACGGAGCCGAAGGAATAATCGAATGCATCGTCGGCGCCGTGCGCGACGCCGGTTCTCGCCCCTGCCCGCCGGTTTACGTGGGCGTGGGGATAGGCGGCACGTTTGAAAGCTGCACTCTTCTTGCAAAAAAAGCGCTCGTGCGCCCCGTGGGGACGAATAACGCGCGTTCTGACGTGGCCGCTATAGAAAAAGAAGCGCTGAAGCGTATAAACGACCTGCATATCGGCTGCCAGGGGTTCGGCGGCGACGTCACGGCTCTTGGAGTAGCGTGCGAGATATCGCCTACTCATATAGCCGGGCTTCCCGTGGCGGTGAATATTCAGTGCAACTGCATACGGTGCGAAACGGAGGTGCTGTGATGAAGATCAAAAGAGTCACGCTCCCGCTCGATACACAGACCGCGCAGACCCTGCGCGCCGGAGATATCGTACTAATAAGCGGGGAAGTCCTCACCTGCCGCGACTGCGCGCACAAGAGGATTTTCGAATACCTTAATCAGGGGATCGAACTGCCTTTCTCGATCGACGGCGCGGCGTTCTTCTACGCCGGCCCGTGCCCCGCCAGACCCGGAAAAGCGTGCGGCAGCTGCGGACCGACCACCTCCGCGCGCATGGACGGATTCGCGCCGCGGCTTTACGATATGGGGCTTTCGTGCGTCATAGGCAAAGGCGAGGTCTCAAAAGAAGTGCGCGAAGCGATAGCGCGCAACAAACGCGTCTATTTCGCCGCGGTGGGCGGCGCCGGAGCGCTGTGCGGGAACGCGGTCGTTTCGTGCGAATGCGTCGCTTTCCCCGACCTGCTCAGCGAAGCCGTGTATAAGATGGAATTGAAGGATCTGCCCGCGGTGGTCGCGGCGGATGCTTTCGGCGGCGACGTGTACGCGGCGTCGCGTGATACAAAGTGAATAATTTTTTGCGTTTTTTTCATAAAACCCTTGACAAGCGCGTTTTTGCATGCTATAATGCATAAAAATTCAAGGAAAAGGAGCACGGCGGAATGAATAACAATCATAACAGCGTATTCTTCGGCTTTTGGTGCGGCTACTGGTTTAGCTGCAGTTTTGTCGTGCCCGAATTGGAAAAGTAAGCCGCCGAAGAAAAGTAACACCGGTCAAAACGCGGCCTCGTCCAATAGGGCGGGGCCGTTAATTTTATGCTTAAAACGCCGCATAAATACGGCTTTAAGAAAAATAAAAACAAACAAAATTCAAAGGAGGCAACATTAATGAAAGACCAGGCGATCCCTTACAAGATCTATCTCGAAGAAGCGGAGATGCCAAAGTTCTGGTACAACGTGCGCGCCGATATGAAGAACAAACCCGCGCCGCTGCTGAACCCNNCATCAGCCCATGACGGCTGAAGAGCTTTCTGGCGTATTCTGCAACGAACTCGTCGCGCAGGAGCTGGATAACGAGACCCGCGAATATCCTATCCCGCAGGAAATACGCGATTTTTACAAAATGTACCGCCCTTC
>DBXS01000006.1:0-30045 GCA_002310055.1 Clostridiales bacterium UBA1206
GCGTTTTCGATATTGCAGCCGGTGAAGACCCGGCCGTCCGAAGCAAGCAGCGCCGCGCCGACCTGAAAGCCGGAATAGGGCGCGTAGGCGCTTTGCATGGCGTCTTTGGCGCATGCAATCAGTTCAAGGTCGTTCATGCGCCGCCTCCGATCTCTTCTTTGAAGGAACGGCCCGCAAGGTCGTTCTTCACGCCGAACAGGTCGCACACCGTTTTGCCGATGTCGGCAAAGCTCGCACGCACGCCGAGGTTCACGGGCTTTACGCCTTTGCCGTAAACCAGCAGGGGAATGTATTCGCGGGAATGGTCGGTGCTTTCGGTCAGCGGGTCGCAGCCGTGGTCGGCGGTGACGATATACAAGTCGTCCTCGCGCATATTCGCAAAGACGTCGTCGAGCGCTTTGTCGAATTCGGTCATCGCTTTTGCATAGCCGTCGATATCGTTGCGGTGGCCGTAAAGCTGGTCAAAATCCACTAAGTTCACAAAGCAAAGACCGCAAAAATCTTTCTTCTGCAGTTGTTTTATGCATTCAATGCCTTCGGCGTTGCCGGAGGTGTGGTGCGATTCGGTTATGCCTCTGCCGCTGAAGACGTTTTCTATTTTACCAACGCTTATCACGTCCATACCGGCGGCGGAGACGAGGTCCAGTATGGTGTCCGTCTTGGGCGTGAGCGAATAGTCGCGCCGGTCGGTCGTGCGGTAGAATTTCCCCGGCTCGCCCGCAAAGGGACGCGCTATCACGCGCGCCACGCCGTGTTTGCCCTTGAGCAGGGCGCGCGCTTTTTCGCACATTTCGTAAAGCTCGGGGACCGGATATACACCGGTGTGGCAGGCGATCTGGAACACGCTGTCGGCGGAGGTGTAGACTATGGGATACCGCGTGCGAATGTGTTCCTCGCCGTAATCCTTTATGACTTCGGTGCCGGAATATGGCCTGTTGCACAGCACCTTTGTCCCCACGGCTTTTTCAAAGGCGCGTATGACTTCGTCGGGGAACCCTTCGGGATATACCGGGAACGCGCGCTTAGTGCGGACGCCGGCGATCTCCCAGTGGCCCACGATCGTGTCTTTGCCCGCGGAACGCTCGGCGGAATAGCCGTACGCGCCGCACGGTTTCGCAGTACTTCTGCCGCATTCCAGCGTGGGCAGATTGAACAGCCCGAGCTTTGTGAGGTTGGGAATATTCAGATAGGCGCTTTTGGTGAGCGAAAGGAAGGTGTTCGAACCGGCGTCGCCGTAAAGGTCGGCGTCGGGCAGCTCGCCCGCTCCGGCGCTGTCAAGAACTATGAGAAATACGCGTTTTTTGCTTTCCATATCCCACTCCGTTTATCATTTATTTCAGTATTATAAGTATAGCACCGCGCGCGCCAAATAACAAGTCTTTTTTTGTTAATTCGCTCATAAAATAGCAAACGAAAACGGAGAGTGTGCATATGAAAAAGAAGAAGATGCTCTGCGGCGCCGCGCTCGTCGCCGCGTTCTCTTTCGGCTGCAAAGGGCTGGGTATGCTGTTTCGGCTCTACCTCGCTTCGCGCATGGGCGCGGAAGGGATAGGACTGTACCAGCTCGTGATGTCGGTCTACGCGCTGTTCACGTCGCTCGGCTCGGCGGGTTTCACGGTGTGCGTCTCGCGCCTCGCCGCCGAAGACGCCGAGCTTTGCGGGGTGCGCAAAGCCGCCGGGACCGCGCGTTCGTCTATGCGCGCGGCGCTGCTTTTCGGCTCGTTTTCGGCGTTTTTGCTGCTCGCGCTCTCGTATCCCGTGTCGCAGATGATTTCCGGCGGCGGAAAAACGCTCGTATCGCTCAGGATTCTCGCTTTCTCTATGCCGTTCATAGCGCTTTCTTCGTGCCTGAAGGGATTCTTCCTGGCGATGCGCAAAGCGGCGGTGCCGGCTTCCGCGCAGCTTTTTGAAGAAGTGTGCAAAATAAGCGTCGTCGTCGCCGTGCTCACTTTCGTTTTAGGGCGCGAGACCGATAACGGCGCGCTCTGCGCGGGGATCGCTTTCGGGCTCACCGCGGGCGAAATCCTTTCGTTTTGTTACCTGCGTCTGTTTTTCTTCGCCGGAACGAAACGCGCCGGAAAACCTTCCGGCGGGCGCGCCGCTTTTGAAATACTGCCCGTACTGCTTACGCTGGCGTGCGGGAACTGGCTGACCTCGGCGCTCCACGCAGCCGAAAACGTGCTCGTGCCTTTTTGCTTTTCGCTCTATTCGGGCGACGGCGCCGCGCTCGCCGAATTCGGCGTGATACGCGGTATGGCGATACCGGTGCTGTTCTTTCCGTTCGCGTTCGTCTCGTCGTTCATAAGTATGTTCACGCCCGAAATATCGCGGCTCAACGTCGCGGATATCCCCGCGCGCGACGCCGCCGTGGGCAGAGTGCTGCGGCTGACTTCGGTCATAAGCGTGGCGGCGGGCGCTCTGATGTTCTTTTTCGCACGCGAGATCAGCGTGTGTTTTTACCGCACGGAACAGGCGGTGCATTCCATAAAGATGCTCGCGCTCGTCACGCCGTTTATGTATCTTGAAACGGTTTCGGACGGCGTGCTCAAAAGTATCGGCGAACAGTCTTTCTGTATGCGCGTAACTGTCGCCAACTGCGCGCTGCGCGTGGCGGCGGTGTTCGCGTTCATACCCAAAACCGGCGCGGAAGGCTATTTGTGGCTGCTTGCCGTTTCCAACACATTTTCGTGCTTTATGTGCGTTTTCAAGCTTATGCGAGTCTGCCGCGTGCGCGGAGTTTTTACGCATTTCGTTTATCCCGCTTGCTGCGCGGCGGTTTCGGGCGCCGCGGCGGAATACCTGCTGCCGCCGCTTTCCGCGCCTGTCAGGCTCGGCGCCGGGAGCGCTGCGGCTCTCGCGCTGTTCGCGCTTGCGGCGCTGCCTTTGATACATAAAAATGGGAATAGAAAACCTGTATAAATATCTGCCGGAACGAATATATCTGCTAATGATAAAACTTTCGCCCGCCCTCGCGTCGCAGATCGACGAGATCCGCCTGCGCGCCGGGCGGCCCGTGTCGCTCACCACGCAAAAAGGGAATCTGTTTATCGACGCTCAAAGCCGCGTGTGCCGTCAGTCCGACGCCGTGTCGGCGACAATAAGCGAAGTGAGCGAATGCGTGGCGCGGCTCACACGGTCTTCGGTCTACGCCTACGAAGAATGCATAAAGAGCGGCTTCATCCCGCTGCCGGACGGTTCGCGGGCGGGCGTGTGCGGCGAAACGGTCTGCACGGGCGGTGCGATAAAGAGCGTAAAGCTTATAGATTCGGTGTCGCTGCGAGTCAGCCGTTTCATCCCCGACGCCGCGCGCGGCGTCTGCGCGGCGATCAGGCGCGAACTGCTCGGGACTCTGGTATATTCGCCGCCTGGCGGCGGCAAGACGACGTTTTTGCGTTCGGCGGCGTACCTGCTTTCCACAGGCAGGGAAGCGCTGCGCGTAGGCGTGGCGGACGAACGGGAGGAGCTCGTGACCCCCGAGATGAGCGCGTGCATCATCGACCGCGTGTCCGGGTGCCCCAAGGCGCTTGCGGTGGAAATACTCACGCGCACGATGTCGCCGCAGGTGATAATCTGCGACGAAATAGGGGCTAACGGCGCGGAAGAACTGCTCGCGGCGGCGAATTCCGGCGTGTGCATAATCGCTTCGTGCCACGGCGCCGATATAAAAGAGATAATGAGCCGTCCGCAGATAGCGTCGCTTATAAAAAACGGCGTGTTCCGCCGCGCCGTGCGACTTTATCGCGGCGAAAAAACGGGGAGTGAACTTCAAATTTTATGAAACTGTTCGCGTGCGCGGTCATAGTGGTATCCGGATGGCTTCTGGGCGGTTTGACCGCCGAAAACAAAAAGGAGTCGTTTGTCCAGGCGCGCGGGATACTGCGGTTGCTCGAGACGCTGCGCGCAGAGATAGACTACGCGCGGGCGGACCTTTTTTCGGTGTTCGCGCGGTTTTCCGACAAATATCTTGAAGAATGCGGCTTTATGGGCGCGCTCAATTCGGGCGCCGTTTCCGCCGAAAAAGCGTGGAACGCCGCCTGCGATACGCTTTCGCCCGCCGTCCCCATGCTCGCCGAGATACGGTCGCTCGGCGGGACGCTCGGGATGAGCGACGCTCAGACTCAGACCGAACTCATATCAAAACTCGCGCTCTCGCTCGGGCCGCGCGTGGAAGAATCCGGGCGCGAACTGCGCGCCAAAGCTTCGAATTACCGCGTACTGGGCGCGCTGATGGGATGCATGGCGGCTATCGTCATTTACTGAAGAAAGGTGAAATATGAACATATCACTTATCCTGAAGATAGCCGGCGTGGGGCTCACCGTGGCGGTGGCGTGCCAGATACTGCAGCGCTCGGGCCGCGAGGAGCAGGCGACTTTCGTTTCGGTCGCGGGAGTGGTGATAGTTATGCTTATGCTCATAACCGAAATAAGCAAGCTGTTTTCCACGCTGCGCAGCGTTTTCGGGCTGTGAACGTGTTCGCTTTGTGCGCCTTCGGGGTGTGCGCGGCGTGCGCCGCGCTCATACTGCGGCATATCGAAAACCGCTTTGCGCTCCTCGCCGCCGCCGCTGCGGGGATAATTATGCTGCTCGCCGTGTCGCCGCAGTTTTCGCCCGCGCTGGAGTTCGCGCGCGACCTGACGTCCGCAAGCGGGATGTCGCAGTATTTTTCGCTTATGGCAAAATCGCTGGGGATCGCGCTCGTCTGCCGCGTGTCGTGCGAGATATGCGGCGATATGGGCGAAAACTCCATAGCGTCAAAGATAGAACTCGCGTGCAAAGCGGCGATAATCGCGCTTTCGCTGCCCGTGATGAAAAGGATATACGAATTCATAAAGGAGCTAATTTGAAAAAAATCGTGTGCGCCATCCTCGCGCTCGTCTGCGCCTGCGCTTTCGCGTTCGACGCGCGCTGCCTGGAAAGCTCCCGCGCCGACGAAGTGGCGGAAGGCACGGGGGCGGACGGACTCACCTCCGGCGAATACGCCGATACCGGCAAAGGCGTTTTTGAAATACTCGCCGATTCGGTAAAAACGGCGTATAAGAACGTGCTGCGCTTTTTCTGCTCGCTGCTCGCGGCGGTGCTGCTCGCGGCGTTGCTTTCGGCGTTCGCCGGCGCGGGCAAAACGCTCGGCGCGGTGTATTCGCTCGTTTCGGTAATAGCGATCTCGGGCACGGCGTTCGCGTTCCTTAAAGACCTTTTCGCCTTCGCTTCCGAATCGCTCGGGCGGCTGTGCGACTATATGTCGGCGCTCATACCGGTCACTGCGGCGCTCGCCGCGGCGGGCGGAAGGACATTTTCGGGCGTGGCGTCTTCGTCGGCGCTTCTGGTGTTCCTCACGTTTTCCGAACGGTTCGCCGGGAATATCGTGTTCCCGCTCCTGAAAACGGGGTTCGCGCTTTCGGTGGCGGGATCGTTCCCGGGCAGCGTCGACCTTCGCCCCGCGGCGGGATTCGTCAAAAGCGCGTTCGCGTTCCTGCTCACGCTCGTGTTCACGCTGTTCGGCGCGGTGATGTATTTTCAAACGGTCATCGGCGCCGCCGCCGACAGCTGCGCGTTCCGCACCGTGCGTTTCGCCGCCGGGGCGTTCATACCGGTAATCGGGACTATGATCGGCGACGCCGCGCGCACGGTGACTTCCGCCGTCGGCACGGTCAAGGCGGCGGTGGGCGGCGCGGGGGTCACGGCGGTGCTTTCGCTCACTCTGCCCGCGGTCGTACTGACCGCGGCGTACAAGCTCTGCGTGCTCGCCGCCGCGGCGTTGGCGCTTTTCATAAGGATAGGTACGGGCGAATGAGGGAATACTTTCTGTGCATAGCCTCCGCGGCGCTGATATCGGCGCTATGCGGCGCGCTCGCCTCGGGCACGGGGCTCGAAAAACACGTAAAATTCGTCTGCTCGCTGGTCTGCGCGGCGGCGGTGGCGCTGCCGCTCGTTTCGGCGATAACGTCGCACGGAGTCGAGCTGCCGGAGACCGCGTACGCCGCGTTCGCCGAGCCCGCATACGGCGGATATTTCGAAGAAACGGCGTACGAAAACGTAAAAGAATATATATTATCGCTCACTTTTGCAAAAACAGGAATAACCGCGCTCGATATCGGCATAGAAATAAACAGAAACGGCGCCGAGACTCTGGTGGGCGGACTGACGGTGTATATAAGCAAAGCGGATTCCGGGCGCGCAGACGAACTCAAGGAGGCGCTGGAACGCGAACTGGGCGGGAACGTCGACGTGGAGGTGCGGGAAGACGGTGCAGCCGGATAAACTCAAAAAAAGCCGCGTCGCCGTCATAGCGGCCGCGGCGCTCGCCGCGCTGCTCCTGCTGCTTGCGCGTTCGCCGTCTTCGGGTACGGCGCAGAGCGAAAGCGGCATATCGTATTCTTCAAGCGAGGACTACCGTGCAAAACTGCAGAGCGAAGTGGCTGAACTCGTGGAAGGCGTGACCCGCAAAAGCTGTTCGGTCGTAATAACCTTTGAGCGCGGGTACGAATACATTTACGCCGCGAACCAGCAGAGCGTTCAGGATACGGGCGGCGGCAGCGATCTGCGGCGCGAATACGTGCTCGCCGGCGGCAGCGCGCCCGTGCTCGTGGAAGAGCGTATGCCCAAGGTGTGCGGCGTGGCGATAGTCTGCCGCGGCATAACGGCGGCGGAGGAATACAAGATAATAAAGCTGGTGTCGGCGCTGTTCGATCTGCCGACGAACCGCATAGGCGTAACGGATTGAATAGATATATATTTTGGAGGCAACGAATATGAACTTTTCGTCTATCAAGCAAAAAGTCAGGGAAATCGATTGGAAAGGCGTGTTTTTGAGCCGCAATTTCATCATAGTTTGCTGCGTGATGCTCGTCGCGGCGGGGATACTCGTGTTCAGCGTCGCCGGCGGAAAGACCGACACGGTATCGCAAAGCGGCACCAAGGTGCTGGGCAACGCCGTGCTCGTGGGCAGCGAGGTCGCCGACGGGACCGAGGCCGAAGGCGAAGGCGAAGACAGCTTTTTCGCCGTGGCGGTGATCAACCGCCAGCGCACGCGCGATTCCGCGATGCAGACGCTGAAAGAGATAGCCGATTCGCCCGACACGATGCCCGACGCCAGGGAAGAGGCACTGCGTTCGATAGCGACGCTGGTCGACGAGATGAACGTGGAAGCCAACATCGAGATGCTGGTCAAATCCAAGGGTTTCGAAGACTGCGTGGCGATCGTTTCGGACGGCAAGTGTTCGGTCATCGTCCGTTCGGAAGGGCTTATGGAAGACGAGGTCGCGCAGATACTCGCCATCGCCGTCGAGCAAAGCGGCGTTTCCGCCCCGGGCATAACGATAATAGAGAAGAAATAAATTCCGACAAAAAGGGGCTTTTCGCAAGTTTTGCGAAAAGCCGCTTTGATTGTTCATGACTGACTCTATCTTCAGTTTCAACCCTGCCATCCGCCGTCGACGGGGATGACGGCTCCGGTGACATACGAAGCGCGGTCGGATATGAGGAATTCCACCGTATCGGCGACCTGTTCGGGTCTGCCCAGCGTTTCCAGCGGGATTTCTTCAACGAGCATACGCACTTCCTCTACCGAAAGATACGCGTTCATATCGGTGTCTATTATCCCCGGTGCGACGCAGTTGACGCGGATCCCCGAAGGTCCAAGCTCTTTCGCAAGCGATTTTGCAAGCCCTATAAGCGCCGCCTTGGAAGCCGAATAGTCGGATTCAGCCGAGCCGCCGTTTGCGCCGAATACCGACGAAACGAATATTATGACGCCGTATTTGCTGTTTATCATCCCGGGCAGGAACGCGCGAGTGCAGTTGAGTGCGCCGAAAAGATTCACGCCGTAAAGGCGGCGTTCTTCCTCGGGCGTAACGTCCTGGAACAGCGCTTTGAGCGAAACGCCCGCGTTGTTTACGAGCGCGTCGATATCGCCGGCCCGCGCCGCCAGCTCTTTGACCGCCTGCGCGTCCGAAATATCGCATTTTATCATTTTTATCCCGGCTTTTTCAAGCTCGCGCGCTTCGTATTCGCTGTTTTCGTACACGCCCGTCACGTCGTGACCGGCTTCAAGCAGTTTAAGCGCCGTCGCGCGGCCAATGCCGCGGGTCGCCCCGGTTACCAGAACTTTCATTGTTCCGCCTCCGTTATTATGGGTATTATCACCGGCTTGCGGCGGGTCTTCTGCGAAATCACCGAAGCCATCTCCTCGCGCAGGCGCGCTTTAATGTTTTCGGGGTCGTCGCTCCCTTTGGCTATGGCGCGTTCCACGCTGCGCACCGCGACCGCCTTGAGCTCGTCGAAATTCCCGTCTTCGGAATAAATGAACCCCTTGGCGTATATCTGCACGTCGCCGTACACGCTGCCGCGTGCGATATCGGCGCACACGCTCACGACCAGCACGCCGTCTTCGGCGAGCCGTCTTCTGTCGCGCAGCACGCCCGAACCCACGTCGCCCACGCCGTTGCCGTCTACCAGCACCTGACCGCAGGTGACGTCGCCGCTTATTTCGAACGTGTGCCTGCCCAGCTCTATGACCTTGCCGGTCTCGGGGATTATTATATTATCGGCCGGCATCCCCATTTCGAGCGCGAGCTCGGCGTGGCGCTTTAGGTGACGGTATTCGCCGTGCACCGGCATAAAGCATTCGGGCCGCGTAAGCGCGTGCATCATTTTAAGTTCCTCGGCGCTCGCGTGGCCGGAAACGTGCACCGCGGTCACCGAATCGTTCACCACCTCGGCGCCGCGTTTGAGCAGGCCGTTGATGATGTTTATGACCATTTTTTCGTTGCCGGGGATCGGCGAAGACGAAAGTATTATCAGGTCGTTTTTGCCCACCGAGATCTGCCCGTGTTCGCCCGCCGCCATGCGGTAGAGCGCCGACATCGGCTCGCCCTGGCTGCCCGTGGTGATGAGCGTGGTGCGGCACGGATCGCAGTATTTCAGGTCGCCCTGTTCCACGAGTATGCCGTCGGGGATCTGCATATATCCCAGCCGTATCGCCGCGTTGACTATGTTCACCATCGACCTGCCCGCGAGGAAGACTTTTCTGCCGTATTTGGCTGACATATTTATCATCTGCTGCACGCGGTGGATGTTGGAAGCGAACGTCGCGGCGATGATGCGGCGGTCCTTGAGCGCGAAGTATGGTTCCAGCGAACTGTACAGCCGCGCTTCGGAAGGCGTGTATCCGGGGCGTTCCGCGTTGGTGGAATCGCACATCAGAAGCCGCACGCCCTTGGCGCCCAGCAGCGCCAGCCGCTGCAGATCTATGGTCTCGCCCATAACGGGCGTGTGGTCTATTTTAAAGTCGCCGGTGTGGATTATCCTGCCCGCCGGGGTCTCTATGCACAGCGCCACAGCTTCGGGTATGGAATGGGTCACCGAAATGAATTCCACCGAAAAAGCGCCGAACTTGAGCGTTTCGCCGGTTTTGACTTCTATAAGGTCCGCGTAATCGAGCAGGTCGTGCTCTTCCAGCTTGCCTTCCAGTATGCCCAGCGTCATCCGCGTGCCGTAGACCGGTACCGCGAACCGCTTTAAGAAATACGGCACCGCGCCTATGTGATCCTCGTGCCCGTGGGTGAGTATGAGCGCGCGTATCTTTTCGCTGTTTTCTTCCAGATACGTCATATCCGGTATGACCAGATCCACGCCGAACATCCCGCCTTCGGGGAACGAAAGACCGCAGTCGACCACGATGATATCGTTTTCGAATTCGAAAACGGTCATATTCCTGCCTATGCCGTCGGTGCCGCCGAGCGGGATAATGCGTACGGTCAGCTTGTCCTTTTTCTGCTTTTGCGCCTTTTTCGTCCGCTTTTCGGGTTCGGCGGGCTTCTTTTCTTTTTCCGCCTTGCGGGGCGGCTTTTCTTTATTTTTGGATTTAGTCTGCAAAAACAGATCGGTCTCGTCTTTTATCTGTTCTAAGGTTTTATTTTTGATTCTTGCCATATATATTTACCTCGTAATGTGTTTCTTTGCTCACATTATGCGCCTTTTCACGCCGTGTGTCAATAGACGCAAAATGTCATATATTGTACTGTGGGAGCCGAAATGCATGAAAAACCGCCGTCTGCACGAAAATTTGGAAAAAAGTGCGTTTGCGTGACCGTTCTTTTGACAATTTATTATTGACTATTCGTGTCGAATATGATATTCTATATAAGACCTATAGAAAGGATACGATCCATGGAACGCATTGTAATAAACGGCGGCAGAAAATTAGGCGGAAAGATCCGCGTCAGCGGCGCCAAAAACGCCGCGCTCCCCATATTGTTTGCAACTATCCTCGCCGAGGATGTTTGTATAATAGAAAATTTACCCGAGATCAGCGACGTCACCGATTCGCTTGAGATCCTGCGCGCGATGGGCGCTTCGGTCACCATGCTCGACCTCACCACCGCAAAGATCGACACCACGCATATAGTGTGCGGAACCGCTCCGTACGAGCTTTCTTCGGCTATGCGCGGTTCTTATTACGTCCTGGGCGCCGAGCTTTCGCGCTTCGGCAAAGCCAGATCCGCCATCCCCGGCGGGTGCGATTTCGGCGTGCGCCCCATTGACCAGCATATCAAGGGTTTCACCGCGCTGGGCGCCGACGTCGCTACCGATAACGGCTACGTCGTTTGCGACTGTCACGGCAGACCCAAGGGCGCCGGTATATACCTGGATATGGAATCGGTCGGCGCGACCATCAACATAATGCTCGCCGCCTGCAAGGCCGAAGGCCAGACGGTCATCGACAACGCCGCGCGCGAGCCGCATATTGTCGACCTTGCCAACTTCTTAAACGCCTGCGGAGCCGATATTTCCGGCGCCGGCACCAGCGTCATAAAGATCAAAGGCACAAAACGTCTTCACGGCGTGACCTACGCCATCATTCCCGATATGATCGAGGCGGGAACATATATGATCGCCGCCGCGGCAACGAAGAGCCACGTCGAGATCACCAACGTAATCCCCAAGCACCTTGAGTCGGTGACGGCAAAGCTTTTGGAAATGGGCGTGGACGTCGTTGAAAACGACGAATCGGTCGTCGTCGACGGCGATAACGAACTGACTCCGGTCAGAGTCAAAACGCTGCCGTATCCCGGCTTCCCCACGGATATGAACCCCCAGATGTGCGCGCTTATGTGTCTGGCGCAGGGCACCAGCTATATGAACGAAGGCGTGTTCGAAAACCGTTTCCGCTACACCGGCGAGCTTGCAAAGATGGGCGCTTCCATCAAAGTCGACGGCAAAATGGCTGTAATAGAAGGCCTCGGCAAGCTGCAGGGCGCGTGCGTGCGCGCGGTCGACCTGCGCGCCGGAGCCGCCATGGTCATAGCCGGTCTCGCCGCAGAGGGCGTCACTTATATAGAAGATATCCGTCATATAGAGCGCGGCTACGAGGACCTTGTCGGCAAACTTGCCAACGCCGGCGCCGACATCCGCCGCGAGACGGTCCCCGAGGAAGCGGTGCAGAAAGCCAACTAATCGGCTTTGTCTATACGCATAGGTTTAAAGTTTATAACGTCTGCGGACACGCAATAGAGTCTTGCTCCCCCTATACGGGAAGCGAGACTTTCTGCTTTTATATTGTGCAGATGTCCGTAATAGCAGCGCTTTACGCCGAATTCCTCCAGCACGGCGGCGATGGGAGCGCACACGAGCTCGCCGTAAGCGGGCGGATAATGCAAAAACACCAGCGTTTCGGCTTCCGGATGTTCTTCTTTGAGCTTTTCGCCGCATTCCAGCGAAAGCCTCAGACGTCCCGCCTCGCGCGTGATTATCTGCTTGTCGGAAGTCGAAGGAGTCTCGGAAAGCGCCCAGCCGCGCGTGCCGCAGATTATGAATCCCTGTTCGTAATAGGCGTTGTTGTGCAGAAAGCTGACGGTGTCGAGCCCGTTTTTTTCGGTGAACGCCGTGAGCTTGCGCATCGTCTGCCACCAGTAATCGTGATTGCCTTTGGCAATTATTTTTTTGCCGTTCAGCGCGTGCACAAAGCGCAGATCCTCGGCGGAGCTGCAAAAGTTCATCCCCCACGAAACGTCTCCGGGTATGACGACGGTGTCTTCGGGCAGTACCGTGCTCTGCCAGTTATTCAGTATTTTTTCGGTGTGATTTTCCCATTTTGCGCCGAAAACGTCCATCGGTTTGTCGGCTGTCTGGGAAAGATGCAGGTCGGCAAGTACGTAAAGTGCCAAAAAACCACTCTCTTTGATGAATTTATCCGCATGAAACGGCGCATACTACCGTTTCGGGAGGGAAGTATTGTATGAAAAACGAAGAAGAACGCAAACGCAATAAAGGCGTTTCGTGCAGTGTCGCCGAATGCGCCTACCACTGCGGCGAAAACGCCTGCGCTGCCCGCACCGTGAGCGTGGGTCCGATCAATGCCAGATGCTGCGCCGAAACGGTCTGCGCGACGTTCAGGCCTAAAAGCGAATGATCAGACGAACGACTTCACCGCATTTGCGATATCCGCGGGCGCCACGGTCTGCGTAAAGCGGTCGGGAACGCCGCGTATCCCCGCGATGGGCTGCGGTATCTCAAGTCCGGTGAATTCGGCGAGCGCGTCGGCGGCAGCAAAGCCTTCTTTGGCTTTTATGCCCAGCGCCGAGCATACCGCGGGCGCGAATTTGAACGGCGAAGCGGTGGAGACCACCAGCATGGGACGGGTATCGCCCGTCTCTTTTTTATATACGTTCGCGGCGTGCAGTCCCGCCGCCGTGTGTGTGTCTATAAGATATGAATTCCTGCGCCAGCTTTCGGCTATGGCGAAAGACACCTGCTTTTCGTCGGCGTAATATGCGGCGAAATCGCGGCGCATTATCGCCATGGTGCGGTCGTCTACTCGGAACGCGCCTTCCTCTTTGAGCTCGCTCATATACCGCGCGGTCTTTTCGGGGCCGCAGACCAGCCAGAGCAGACGTTCGAGGTTGGAGGAAATGAGTATGTCCATGCTCGGCGACGAAGTCAGGTAAAACTTGCGGCGCCTGTCGTAAACGCCTGTCTTGAAGAAATCGGTGAGCACGTTGTTGCGGTTGGAAGCGCAGACGAGCCTGCCTATCGGCGCGCCGGCTTTCTTTGCCATATACGCGGCGAGAATGTTGCCGAAATTGCCGGTGGGGACAGTTACGCAGCATTCCTCGCCGATGTCGAGCGACGCCGAAACGTAGTACGCCACCTGCGGCACCAGACGGCCGAAATTGATGGAGTTCGCCGACGAGAAGAAACAGCCGCGCTCTTTCAGATATTCCTGCGTTGAAACGTCGCATAACACGGCCTTGACCGCGCTCTGGCAGTCGTCGAAATTGCCGTCCACGCCGAAAACCGCGACGTTTCCGCCGCGCTGGGTGCACATCTGCTTTTTCTGTATTTCCGAAACGCCGTTTGCAGGGTAGAACACCGCGATCTTCGTGCCGGGGACGTCCGCGAACCCTTCGAGCGCCGCTTTTCCGGTGTCGCCGGAAGTCGCCACGAGTATCACCGCATCGCCTTTTGCGCCCGAACGCTTTACTGAAAGCGCAAGCAGACGGGGCATAAGCTGCAGTGCCATATCCTTGAACGCGCAGGTCGGCCCGTGGTAAAGCTCCAGAAAATACGTGCCGCCCGCGTTCACAACGGGCGCGGCTCCGCCCGGGAACGAGCTTTCGCAGTACGCTTCGCGGCAGCTTTTTTCTATGTCGGCCTTGTCTAAATCGGTGAGATAAGCGCTTATCACGCGCGAAGCGCGGTCGGCGTACGAAAAAGGCATCATACCTATAAGCTCGTACTTGCTGAACTTGGGTATGGCGGTGGGGAAGAAAAGCCCGCCGTCGGGCGCGATGCCCGCTTTTATCACTTCGCAGGGCTCGTATTGTTTAAACGCGGCGTCGCGCGTGGAAACGAATTTCATGATCTTTAACCAATGCTCGCTTTCTAAAACTCATTCTCGTGCATGACTATATCAAGCACTTCAAGGTCGCGCGTCATAAACACTTCCGCCACGTCGAAGCGGCGGCGTTTCACGCGCCTGTTTACCTGCCGCTTCAAAAGCGGCGAATATACCGGCAGCATACCGTTTTGTATCTGTTCGTACGCAAAACCCGCGGCGGCGTTTTTGATACGCGCGCGCTTCGCTGCGTCCACCGCCTCGGCGGGGGTGCCGAACGATTCGCCGGAACGCGTCTTCACCTCGACGAACGCCAAAACTCCGCGGCGGAACGCCGCTATGTCGAGTTCGCCGCCGTTAGTGGCGTAATTGCGCGCCACCACGCGCCATCCGCGCTTCTGAAGACGGCGCTCTACGGCGTCCTCACCAGCTTTGCCAAATGTCGAACTGTTCAATGGCGTCACCCAGCGTCTTGCGCAAAAACGACCTTCTGTGTACGGGAGCGGGTCCGTTCTTCAATATGGCCGCTTTGTGCTGTTTTGTAGCGTAACCTTTGTTTTTGGTGAAATTGTAGCCGGGGTAGAATTTGTCCATCTCTTCGCAGAAACGGTCGCGTTCGACCTTTGCGAGTATCGACGCCGCCGCTATGGAAGGCGATCTCGCGTCGCCCTTGACGACCGGCACGGCGCGGATATTGAAATCGCGCACTATGTTGCCGTCTATCAGCGCAAGGTCGGGCGTTTTCCTTAACCCCGCTATGGCGCGGCGCATGGCGAGCATCGAGGCGTTGAGTATGTTTATCGCCTCTATCTCGTAGACTTCGCCGTGAGCCACGGCGAAATCCAGCGCGTTTTCGCGGATGATATTGTAAAGCTCTTCGCGTTTTTCGGGCTTTATGCGTTTGGAATCGTCGAGCCCTTCGATCACCAGCCCCACGGGCAGTATGACCGCCGCGGCGAACACCGGCCCGGCGAGCGGACCTCTCCCCGCCTCGTCGCAGCCGCAGATAAGTCCGGCGCCTTCGGAATAGTATTTCTTTTCTATTTCCCAATCGAGCATAGCCGTCGCTCCTTTTCTATATTTTTTACAGCCGTTTTAAAGTAAGAACGATACCACTCCCACCGGGATTATCCACATCAGCTGGAACACGGCGGGGTACCACGAAGGCAGACCTATAAGCTGCCCCGTCAGCGCCAGGAACAGCGAAACGAAGAACGCCACCGCGAGCGAAAGCATATTGATGATCCCGTTCGCCTTGGTAACGTGGCGGACCTTGTCGCACACTATGAACATCTTCAAAAAGGTGTGCAGCGAAGCGTTGGCGACTATGCCGGAATCCACGCGCTCGCATTCCGCCTCCACGTCGCTCACGTCGCCGGCCTTGAGTATGGAAATGGGAGTCTTTTTGAACTTGACCGATTTTTCTATGAGCTCGCCGGTTATGTTGGGGTCGGTCGTCTTTATGCCAACGCACATGCCGGCCTTATACAGGTCGCGCAGCAGGGAATTGAACTGCGGATTGATGTGGTATTTTATGTAGACCTTGGCGATGAGCTGGCCACCCTTGACCACGAACATCACCGAGCCGTTCTTGCGCTCGAACGCGGCGTCGGAATTGTCGTACGGCGCGTCGTAACGGTAGCGGCGCATATAGTCGCGCTTGCCCAGGAACATCTCGTTGCCGTTTATGACTACGCAAATGCCGTCGCTCGCGGATTCGATGAGGCGCGCAGATTCGGGCGCGGGCACGCCGCCGGTGATCATATTGCCGGTGACGGTCCTCAGCGGGCCGCCGGCGAAAGCGAACACTTCGGCTATATCGTAAAGTATGCGGTCTATGCGGTTATCGCCGTATATCTTGACCGAGGTGATCTTGACGAGGTTGGAAGGATACACTTCGTTATCGGAAAAAGATATGACGCTCGCGTCGGCGTATTCCTCGCCCACGGCGTTGCCTATGAACGCCGAGCCGTTGCGCTTGCCTATGAGGTTGGCTTTGATGACGGGCAGCGAGATGATGAACAGCGAAGACACCGGCAGCGCAAAGCACAGCGTCTGTATGGCCTGAGTCACGCTTTCGTACGCCGGTTCGCCCGTCGCCGCTTTGTATATACCGAGCCCCAGCGCCGCAATGAACGAAAGCAGTATTGCGAAACCGGAAAGCGATTCGCTTTCGGGTCTGGTGTGCAGGCGGCGGAAGAAGCCTTCCACGAACGCGGTCTTGCGGGTGGTGTAGATCTCGGAATCGTCGAACAGGTATTTATAAAATTCAATGGCTTCCTTGGTGTCGCCTTTAAGCTGCTGGGCGACGTATTTGGCGCGCGTGGAAGCCACGACTTTGAAACAGTGATAGTCCTTGCGGCATTCCAGATATTTTACGAACGCCAGGCACACGCCGCAGACCGCGCAGGGCAGGCAGAACACGCCGAGATCGGCGCGCGGATGCATAAAGGCGGTGACCGCGGTGTGCACCGCCGCAGCCGCGAACAGCGCGAAGAACACCGATTCGCCGCACGGCTTGCCGGTGAACAGACCTATACAGCCCTTTTTGATGCTGTCGAGCAGGGTGATCGCCATAAAGCAGAGCACCTGAAAATCCACAAGCAAATAAAGTATGCCGAACCTGCCGGGCCGCGTATATACCGAATACGCCCCGGAATCGGGAGAAGCGAGTTCCAGATAGAACACGACTATGCACAGCAGGAACGCTATTATGAGCTTGCCCAGCGCGCTGCGCGTCGCCTTGGTGAGCAGTTCCTGTATTTCGCTGTTCTGCGATTTGTCGACGTATTCGTATGCGGGGCGCGCGGCTTTGGCTTTTTCTTTTTTGCCGAATTTTCTGCCGGAGCTCTTCTTGGGTCCTTCGGGCTCCTCGGCGCCTTTCTGACCTATGTTGAGTACCCTCAGCAGGTCCTTGTCCTTGTCGTCCATATCGGGGACCGCGGGCTCGGCGGGCTTGACCGCGGGCTTGTCGTTGATGAGCGGGATCTGGCGGGTGTCGCTGTTATCGGTAAAATCGAGCTCGCCGCTTTCTATCTTTTCGGAAAGTGAATCGTAATCCTCGTCAAAATCCGCCACGGGCTTGTTCACGCCCTCGGTATCTATAAGCACGGTGTCGTCAAAGCCGGAAAAGTGCTGCTGATGCTCGCGCTCGGCGCGCTCGCTTTCGGCGGACGAAGAGAAATGCGAATCGGGGTTCTCGGTCTCGAGCTCGCTGCGTTCTTTAAGATCGTTTTCGGTCGCAAAATTTATAAGATTGTAAAGCTCTTCTACCTTGCGGCTCTTTTTGCGAGCCGAAAGCGAGCGGTAGACGTTCAGCAGTTCCTTGTCGTTCGCCATCGAATTCTCGAGCGATTCGCGTATGGAATCGGTCGAAGTCTTTTTGTCGGCGACGGCTATCTTCTGCGAATACCTGCCTATGAGCTCGTCGGTCTCGCAGCCGATCCCTTCGGGGGCGCTGCCGTCGGCGGGCTTTTCGGCGACAAGCGCCGGCTTTTCTTCCTTTGGAGCTTCCTCTTTGGAAGGTTCTTTATATTCCGTGAGCAGCTGCTTGTCGTTTTCGGCGGCGGCTGCCTCGAGTATGTCGTTTATGTTGAATTTTTGCTTTTCCATAAGAGCAAAATCTCCTTTTCAAGAGTGTCTGCGCCTTGCGGCTTCAAAAAGGATCACGGCGGCGGCCGCCGAAACGTTGAGCGAATTGATCTTGCCGTACATGGGGATGGATATGACGAAATCGCTTTTTTCGCGCACCAGGCGGCTCACGCCCTCGCCCTCGCTGCCCATAACGAACGCCGCGCCGCCCGAAAGGTCGCATTCGTAAAGAGACGTTCCTCCGGCTTCGGCGGCGAAGATCCACACGCCGCGCTCTTTCAGCTCGTCCAGAGTCTGCGCTATGTTCGCCACACGGCACACGGGCAGATGCGCGTCGGCCCCGGCCGCGGCTTTGGAAGCTATGCTGCCCAGCGCGGCGGCGTTGCGCTTGGGGATTATCACCCCGTGCGCTCCGGCGCATTCGGCGCTGCGTATCACCGCGCCCAGATTGTGCGGATCGTTCACGTGGTCGAGCACCACTATGAACGGCGGTTCGCCGCGTTCCCGCGCCAGCGCGAAGATATCGTCGAGCGACGCGTATTCGCGCTCCGGAACGAGCGCCACGACTCCCTGATGATGGTCGGAATATGAATCGAGCCTTTTTCGCGGGGCTTCCACCACGGGTATGCCCGCCTTGACCGCGCGCGCCACGATGACCGAAAGGGTCTGGTCTTTTTCGCCGCTCTTCACGAGCAGCTTGTCGACCGCGCGCCCGCTTGACAGAAGCTCGTTTACCGCGTTTCTGCCGCAAACGACGCCCGAATCGTTTTCAGAAAAATCCGCCATACCGGCAATTCCTTCTTTACACATATATATTCTGTTTAATTATATCACATATTTCCGCGTTTGTCCACATTTTTTCTCATAAAAAAACAATATTGAATATAAATTATAAAAACAAAACCGCATCCCCCGCTTTTATGCGGAGGATGCGGCGCGCGACGTGTGCGCGATTCAGTTTTTGTCGGTGGTGAAATACTCTTTCAGATTTTCGACGTCGTTTTGGAAGGCGCCCTCGTAGGAAGCGTAGAGCGATACGAATTCCTTGTTGCCTTTTGCTTCGATGAGTTCGACGAGCATGTTGTTGACGGTGTGTCCGCCGGACTTGCCGATCTGGAATATGGCGCCGAGTTCGCAGCCGCGCGCTTCGAATATAAGGTCGAGCATCGCTTCGGATTCTTCACGGCTGAGCTTCTGGTTCTTGAGCATTTTTTCGTAATAGTTGAAAGCGAGCGAATCGGGGTATTTGGACCAGGAATAGAAGCCCATAACGTCCAGTACCGCGCCGGCGAATTCCGCGCCCGCTTTATCAAGATTGGCGGCGATGCAGTAGGCGTTGGTGGTCCAGGTGTTGATAAGCGAATAGTATTGTTCCTGGCTTTCGTTGTATTTGGGCACGGGGAGTATGCCGAAAACGTCGTCCATGTTGAACTCGATGGCGTTGTCTATGCCGCCGGAATAGAACAGGCAGCGGCCTTCTTCGAACGCCTGACGCAGCAGGACCATGGGCCACTGAGCTTTATGGAACAGATCGTTGCCGCTGACGTAAGAGCTGTCGCCCATGAGCGCGAGCACTTTGCCCACGGTGTTGATGGCGGTCTCGTTGTTGATGGAAAGCTGGGGGAAACCGTCGGGATCGGGCGAAAGGATGCGCGTGCCGGAGCCGTAGAGCATGGCGTACATGTCGTCGTTCTGACCCGACCAGCCGAAAGTCTTGAGATAAGCCACATCGGGCGGATCTTCGTCGTGCGGAACGGATCTTGAATATTCGAGCGCTTTGTCTATGGTCCAGCTGCCGTTCTTGGCAAGCTGTATGGGATCGTCAAGGCCAAGGTCTCCTATAAGGCGGGTGTTGTAGAAAACGCAGGGCGTCGAGCCCTTGTTGTTTATTCCCACGTCGCCTATGGTGAAATAGAGCTGATTTGCTATTGTGACGGTCTCGTTGAAATACTGTTCCCACCAGGGATTTTCGGGGTTGAAATTCTGCAGCGAATACAGATCCCACAGATAATTGCCGGTCGCGAGCGTGCCGCAGTCGTAAAGGCATATCGAAAGCAGATGATAATCGGGGTTGGCGTCGTTGATGATCTCGTTGACTTTTCTTATGGAAGTGCCGCCGAAACGGTCAGCCGCTTTGTAGTATTCTTCGGTCACGGTCACGCCCAAAAGATCCATCACCTTGTCGTTGCGCGCTTTTATGGCGAGGTTGACGGTCTCGGGCATGGCTTCCTCGGTGGTGTCTTCGTTGTAAACGAATTCCGAAAGCGGCGAGTCGCCTACGCCGAAAGTAAGGATCTTGAAAGTCCTGCCTTCGTATTCGGAGCCCTTGTAGATATCGGGGTTGTCGAGTATCTTCTGAACGGGGTCCTCTTCCGAAACGGGTTCCGCGCTTTCTTCCGCCGATACCGCGCTCTGGCCGCCGCTCGCGGGTTCTTCTTTGCTTTCGTTGTCGTTGCTGCCGCAGGCGGCGAAGCAAGCCGCCGTGATAAGCAGGCACAGAACGAGAGCCA
Source organism: Clostridiales bacterium UBA1206 (assembly GCA_002310055.1). Lineage (GTDB taxonomy): Bacteria > Bacillota > Clostridia > Oscillospirales > CAG-382 > UBA1206. Next base: position 19,937 of record DBXS01000006.1, read on the forward strand.
AAAGTTTTTTCATACTGTATCCTCCTTATGGGGTTTGAGTTTTTAGGTCTGCCTGAATTATACCACAACGTTTTGCGTTTGTCATCATTTTTTTGTAAAAAAACAAAGTAAAAAGCAAAAAAGCCGGGGAATACCGATATCCCGCGGCTTTTCTTTGCGCGTTTTATTCCAGATTCGCCTTGAAGAATTCGTTCACGTCTTCGGTGTCGGTCTCAAAGGCGTTTTTGTACTGGTCGTAAAGGGAAGTGAACTTCTGCGCGCCCTTGCTGTTGAGCAGCTTGGTGAACATCTCGCTCACCATCATACCGGCGGACTTTTTGCCTATCTTGAATATGGCGCCCGGTTCGCACCCGCGCGCTTCGAAGATGAGGTCGAGCATCGCTTCGGAATCTTCGCGCACCAGCTTCTGGTTCTTTATCATCTTTTCGTAGTAGTTGTACGCCACCGAATCGGGATACTTTATCCACGAATAGTACCCCATAACGTCCATCACGGCGGCGGCGAATTCCGCGTCTTCCTCGCCTAAGTTGGCGCCGATGATATACGCGTTGGAGCTCCATGTCTTGACCATCGAATAATAATGCTCCTGTTCGACGGAATACTTGGGCATGGGAAGAATGCCGAACGTGTCTTCCATATTCAGCTCGACCGCGGTGCCTATGCCGCCGGAATAGAACATACAGCGCCCTTCTTCGAACGCCTGCTTGAGCAGTTCCATCGGCGTGCTCGAAATGCCGAAAAGGTCGTTGCCTATGATATAAGAGCTGTCGGTCATAAATGCGATTATGTCGTCGATCGCATCCACGGCGGTCTCGGTGTTGAGCGTCAGCGTCAGATATCCGTCCGCGTCGCGCGAGAGAATGCGTACCCCGGAACCGTACACTATGTATTCCATATCGCTGTTCTGACCCGACCAGCCGAAAGTTTTTAGGTACTGTTCGGTCGCCGGCAGGTCTTCGTGAGGCATCGCCCTGCAGTATTCCAGCGCCTTGTCTATGGTCCATTCGCCGCGGTTGGCGACGTTGATGGGGTCTTCGAGCCCCAGGTTTTCTATGAGATTGGCGTTGTAATAAATTACGGGCGTGTAGCCTTTCATAAATATGCCCATATCGCCGGTCGTGAAGAACAGCTGGTCCGCTATGGTAACGCTGTCGTTGAAAGACTGATCCCACCAGGGATTTTTCGTGTTGATGTTGTCAAGCCGGTTAAGATCCCAGATCTCGCCGTCGAGCGCGAGCGTGGCGCAGTCGTAAAGACAGATCGAAAACATACTGTACGAATCGTCCGCGTCGCTGAGGATCCGCCTTATTCTCGTCAGCGCCTGCCCGTTGTAGCGGTCCCCCGCCTGAAAATACTGGTCTTCTATCGTCACGCCCAGCAGGTCGTAGACGTTGTCGTTGCGCCTTCTTATCGCCTGATTGACAGTGTCGGGCATGGTCTCTTCGGCGACGTCGGCGTTGAATACGAATTCCGAAGGCATAGTCGACGCGGAATGCGACGTGAGGACTTTAAAAGTCCTTCCCGCGTAATCGGATCCCTTGTAGATATCCGGGTTTTCGAGTATCTCTTTATACGGGTCCTCTTCCGAAACCGGTTCGGAACTCTCTTCTTCCGAAACGGGAACGCTTTGTTCGGCGCTCGTCGGTTCGCCCTTGCTCTGTTCGGTTTCGGTCTTACCGCACGCGGCGAAGCATACGCAGATCACGGCGAGACAAATAAGCAAAGCTGAAAGCTTTTTCATAAAGTGTCCTCCTCTGTCGGGTGGATGATAACCGTTTATTTGATTATATCATTTTTTTCGCGTTTGTCATCTGTTTTTTGCAAAAAAACGAATAAAAAGCCGGGGAACGCGGCCGTCCCCCGGATTTTTAAAGGAAATCGTTATTCCAGATTCACTCTGAAGAATTCGTTCAGGTCTTCGGTGTCGGTCTCGAACGAGTTCTTGTATTTGTCGTAAAGGGAGGTGAACTGCTGCGCGCCCTTGCTGTTGAGCAGCTGGATGAACATCTCGTTCGCGGTCGTCCCGGCGGTGCGCTTGCCCACCTGGAAGATCGAGCCCAGTTCGCATCCGCGCGCTTCGAAGATGAGGTCGAGCATCGCTTCGGAATCTTCTCTGGCGAGCTTCTGGTTCTTTATCATCTTTTCGTAGTAGTTATACGCCAGCGAATCGGGGTATTTTATCCACGAATAATAGCCCATAACGTCCATAACGGCGGCGGTGAATTCGGCGTCCGCCTTGCTCAGGTTGGTCGCTATGCAGTACGCGTTGGAAGTCCAGGTGTTGACCAGCGAATAGTAGTGTTCCTGCTCCGCCGAGACTTTGGGTACGGGCAGTATGCCGAACACGGCGTCCATATCCAGACGCGCGGCGAGATAGATGCTGCCGGAATAGAACAGGCAGCGGTTTTCTTCGAACGCGTCGACGAGCAGTTCCATCGGGGTGTTGGAAATGCCGAACAGGTCGTTGCCGCTGACGTAGGAGCTGTCGGTCATAAGACCGATTATCTTGTTAATGGTGTTGATGGCGGTCTCGTTATTGAGCGTGAGCGTGAGGTACCCTTCGCTGTCGCGCGAGAGTATGCGGGTGCCGGAGCCGTACATCATGGCGTAAACGTCGTCGTACTGGCCGGACCAGCCGAAGGTCTCTTTGTATTTGACGGTCGCGGGGGTGTCTTCGTGAGGCATCGCCTTGGAATATTCCAGCGCTTTATCGATGGCCCATTCGCCGCGGTTGGCTATGTTGATGGGGTCTTCAAGGCCCAGGTCCTGAATGAGCTTGGTGTTATAGAACACCACGGGAGTGGAACCTTTCATGTTGGTGCCCATATCGCCGGTCGTGAAGAACAGCTGGTTAGCTATGGTGACGCTGTCGTTGAAATACTGTTCCCACCAGGGGTTGGAAGTGTTTATGCCGTCCAGCGCGTTCAGATCCCACAGATCGCCGTTGAGCGCGAGCGTGCCGCAGTCGTACAGGCAGATTGAAAGCATATTGTACGAATCGTCGGCGTCGCTTATGATCTGGTTGACTTTTCTTATCGAAATGCCGCCGTAACGGTCGGACGCCTGGTAGTATTCGTCTTCGATCGTAACGCCTATGGCGTCGTAGACAAGGTCGTTGCGGCGCTTGATCGCTTCGTTTACGGTCTGGGGCATCGCCTCTTCAGTGGTGTCTTCGTTATACACGAATTCCGAGGGAGCGCTGGTGCCGGTGCCGAAGGTGAGGATCCTGAACGTTCTGCCGGCATACTCGGAGCCCTTGTAGATGTCGGGGTTGTCGAGTATCCGCTGTACTTCGTCGACCGAAACTTCTTCGGAAGCCGGTTCGGTTTGCGAACCGTCCCCTTCGCCGCTCTGCGCGGGCGAAGAAGCGTCGGCGCTTTCGTCGCTGCCGGTCTTCCCGCACGAAGCGAAAGCGAGCGCGGCGAGCGCCAGGCAGAGGATGAGCGCTATGATCTTTTTCATTTGTGCATACTTGCCTTTCTTCAGAATAATGTGCCCTTGCGGGCGTTCATCGCCCGGGATCGGTGTATCGCTGCGTGAGCGGGCAGGCTTTCATACACAGTCCGCACACGGCTCCGCGGCCTTCGTCGCGGAAGTTTTTCATATATTCGGAACACTTTTGCGCGTCGTATCCGCCGTCGCCGTGCAGCGCGCCAGCGGGGCAGGCTTTGATGCAGATATCGCAGCCCGAGCACACGTGCGCGTCGACTTGCGGCGCGGAAGGCACTAGCGGGAGGTCGGTCAGCACCGTGGCGAGCCGAATGCACGGCCCGAACCGCGGGTGCAGCAGCAGATTGTTCCTGCCCACCTGACCCACGCCCGAAAGGACCGCGGCGGTCTTGTGCGAAAACACGCCGGAATATTTATCGCCCGGCACGCTTTGCGAAGCCGCCACGGGCAGCGCGAACGCGCCCTTGGATTCGATGAACGAAACGGCGTCCAGCGCAAGCTGATCCAGCCGCGCGTTGACGGCGCGGTAATGCTGAAAATATATCATTCCCGGGCGGTCGGTTATGGTGGCGACCGCCGCGCGCGAAAGCGCCTTGACTATCGAAACGGCGTAACCGTACTGCGGGAAACGCGCGGACGCGTGTTCGCCCAGCGCGCAGAAACCGCAGTCATCGGCGCCGCGCTCAAGCAAAAGCTTTTTCAGCTCGGCTTCGTACATCTGCCGTAATTATGCCCAGGGGTCTTCGGCAGCGGGCTTGCGGATATCGGGGAGCAGGAACTGTTCCCACAGGAACCACTGTTCGCCCTTGCGGCGGAGTTTGACCTGTCTGGGGCTGTCGGCGCCGCCGGATCTGATCCACAGAGTGGCGTAGCCTTCGTCCTGGTATGAATAGGGGTTGTCAAAGACCTCGACGGTATAAGGGACTTCGGGTTCGTAGTTGTTCGCGGGGACCGCGCCGTTGAAATATGAACGGGGAACGTAGTCCTTATCCATAAATCTGTCGCGTAAGAACTGTTTTTCGTAGTTCGAAAGCGGCTGCGGACCTTTGAGGAAGTTGAGCATCTCAATGGCGTCGTCCTTGCTTGCGGGGTAGCGGCAGAGCGCGGCGACGGTGAGCGCGGCGGCCTTGAACGGAGTGTCGAGCGCGGCTTCGGGCAGCGCCTTGAGCTCTTCTACGTTGGCGGGGAGAGATTCGAATTTGATTGTTTCGGTCATTTTGATTTCTCCTTTTTATTTTTATTAGAATTATCTACCGCCATTATAGCAAAAACACGGCGTTTTGTCAATATCATTCGGTTTCGGCGGGCGTTTTTTCGTTGTTTTCCACAAAAGCGCTCATCCCGCCCGAAAGGAACGCGCTCAGCTCGCGCGACGCCTCTTCAAGTTTCCGCCGCGGTTCCGTAAGGAACCATCTGCGGTAAGCCGCCATTAGACCCGCGGCGATGAAATCGTTCAGCAGTTCCAGCGTTTCGGGCTTGATCCCCGCGCTTTCGCGCGCGGCGCCGCGGATCTTGCGCGTAAACGACAAAAGCAGCCGCGACGAATGTTCGGCGTTGTGTGTGGAAGTGAAGATGTTGCCGCAGAATTCAAGGTTTTCGGTGATTATCGCGTTCAGGCACGCCACCGCCGTTTCGGGCGAAGCGAATATATCCTTCCCCGAAAGCGAACGGTCGAGCGACGATGCGAGCTCGGATTCTATTTCCTCCACTATCCCGTGAACGCCGGAATAGTAATTGTAAAACGTCTTGCGGTTTATGTCGGCGCGGCGCGCCAGATCGGTCACGGTGATGTCTTCAAAAGGCATTTCGGAATAAAGCGAAGCGAACGCGCTGCGTATGGCTTTTTTGGTGCGTATCACGCGCTTGTCGGCGCTGTTTTTCATAATGCTCTTCCTTTCGTACTTTTTATACAAAAAACGACAAAGTGCGGCATAATATACATTTTTTGCGTTTGTGTGGTTGAAACTGCCGCGCCGGTCATTATAATACACATAAGCGCAAAAGTCAATAGCGCTTTCCGGAGGAATATTATATGCTCGTTTTATTTACCGATACCGATACCGATATCACCCTGCGCGACGCCGAGAAATACGGCTATCGCCTTATAAGTATGCCTTACTGCGTGGGCGAAAAGACCGTCTACCCCTACGAAGACTACGAAAAATTCGATTCCCACGCGTTTTACGAATCGCTGCGCGGCGGCGTCATGCCTTCCACCACGCTGCTTTCCGCCGACCGTTACATAAACTATTTCGAACCCGTTTTCGCCGCCGGCGACGATATCCTTTACGTCCATTTTTCCGCCGCTATGACGAGCACTTTCGACGTTATGGAACAGGCGCTCGCGCACTTGCGCGAAAAATACCCCGAAAGAAAGTTTTATTCCATAGATACCAAGGGTATAACCATAGAAAGTCTGAATATAGTCAAAGAAATAGGCGACCTTTATCTCGCGGGCAGGACCGCCGACGAGATAGTGCTCTGGGCGGATACCGAGGTAGATAAGTTCGCCACCTATTTCTTCGCCGACGATCTCAAATTCTTCGCGCGAAGCGGAAGAGTGAGCGGCATCGCCGCGTTTATGGGCGGCATCCTGGGTATACGTCCCATAATCTATATGAATTCCGAAGGCAAAATGGTCAGCGTGGGCAAGGAAAAGGGAAGAGCCAACGCGCTCGAGCGACTGGTGAAATACGTGGAGGAGCTGGGCGACGATCTCGAAAACCACCGCGTTATAATAGGCCATACCGACGCCCCCGAGCTTGCGCAGAAGCTGGGCTATATGCTTTACGAAAAATTCGGCTCCGCGATCAATATCGAATACGCCGTCGTCAATCCCACCGCCGGCAGCCACTGCGGTCCCGACGGAGTGGGCGTCTGCTTCCACGCAAAACACAGGTGACTTTTTTTCGGTTTGCAGCATTTGCCCCGCGCTTACGGCGCGGGGATTTTTTTACGGATCCTTCAAAAAAGTGCGTCCGGTTTTACGCATTTTCGCGGTATTATATAATGAAAGCGTCCGGTCGGGGAGTCCTTTGGATGGCTGTTAAAGCAAATCGCACAATTACGCGCCGTTTTTTTGGTGATTTGACAGTTGACAATCAAAAAAGCAATAGTGTATATTATTAATAGCCGATAGCGACGTAAACAATATGTTACAGAAAGGAGAACCATACCGTGAAAAGTTCAAATAAAGCAAAACTGTTTGCCGCGGCTGCGCTGTTTCTTATAGCGTCCGTTTCGTTATGCCTGCTCGTCTCGTGCGGCGAAAACGAAGCGAAACCGGACGGAAACAAGGAGTCAGAGCCGGCGTCCGAATCCGCGTCCGAGCCCGCGTCCGAACCGGCGTACGAGCCCGTGTCGGAAGAAACCGCGCCCGGCGCCGAACACGCGATAAATTACGATCTTGGCGACAACGGCGGGTATTTCATCGAAACGCCCGGTTTTGCAAAGGCGGGCGAACCTGTGGAGCTCCGTCTCAAGCCGACCGAGAGAACGGCTTTTCATATCTATGTCAGTAACGCCGGCAGAAGCTATGATTCTGTGAAAAGAGTGCCAAAATCATATGACGGCGACGATTATACCGGCTATACGTTCATTATGCCCGATAACGACGTCGTAGTAAACGTAGATGTAAATACCGTATATCCCGCAGACGGTATGGAGTGGGTACTGGAAACATATTACAGTCATCTCGAAAACGCCGGCCTCCTCGCTCCCGGCGTCGGCTCGGCGGCTGATCTGTATATCCAACATTACGTCGGCACGTTCGGCGACGGCTGCGTGGTCGCTTATATGGGCGGCGACGACCTGTGCTATACCGAGATGGAACGTCCGGAAACGTACGGCAGTCACACGATTACTTTTCCCAACGGGCAGATATGCTACGCGTTTTATAACAACGAAGCGCTGACCATAGGTCAGGCGTACGAACGCGGCATATTGAGCGACGACGACATACTCGTTATCGACGCCGAAGTCGGGACGTACGGCCAGACTCCCGGCCGTTTTGACTGGGTGCTTGAAACGTATCGTGAATATCTCAAAAGCAAGTATTATACCGAATCTGCGCCTTATCTGCGTATTGAGCGGTACGTCGGCACGTTCGGCGACGGCTGCATAGTGGCGTATATGCGGGGCGACGGGATCGATTATACCGATGCGGAGCGCACCGAAACGTACGGCAGTCACACGATAACTTTCCCCAGCGGGAGGATATGCTACGCGTTTTATAACAACGAAGCGCTGACCATCGGTCAGGCGTACGAACGCGGCATACTGAGCGACGACGACATACTCGCGATCGACGCCGAAGTCGGGACGTACGGCCAGACTCCCGGCCGTTTTGACTGGGTGCTTGAAACGTATCGTGAATATCTCAAAAGCAAGTATTATATCGAATCTGCGCCTTATCTGCGTATTGAGCGGTACGTCGGCACGTTCGGCGACGGCTGCGTGGTCGCTTATATGTGCGGCGTCGACATTACTTATGCCGATGAGTCCCGCACCGAAACGTACGGCAGTCACACGATAACTTTCCCCAGCGGGAGGATATGCTACGCGTTTTATAACAACGAGGTGCTGACCATAGGTCAGGCGTACGAACGCGGCATACTGAGCGACGACGACATACTTATTATCAACGCCGCCGTAGGGATGTTCGTACAGTAGCAATGCCGGCGCGGAAACCGCTTATTTAACTCAATAAAGCCAAAACGCCTCCAAATCATACCTTTCGGGGGCGTTTTTCACACCTTTCGCCTCAAAACTCTTTACAAACTCCGCGCGATTTGTTATTATCGTTTACGGACGGTGAGCCAATGAAGATACGTATCGAACGATCGGAACTCCCACAAAATGAAATAGTCATAAAATGCGGCCCCGACGCCGACGCCGGGGCTATACTCAAAGCGGTCGAAGAAGCGCTGGCGCATTCTGCCGCCCTGCCCTTGAAGCTCGGCGGGACCGACTGTTTCGTAAAACCATGCGACATACTGTTTTTCGAAACTTCGGGCGACCGCACCGTCGCGCACACCGCTGACGCGATGTACAACACTTCCAGAAAGCTTTACGAACTGGAAGAAATGCTTCCGCGCACGTTCGTAAGGGTCTCAAGATCGTGCATAGTCAATTCCGCGCACGTCGATTCGGTCGACCGCAGCTTTACCGGACCCAGCAGGATCGGATTCAGATCCACCTACAAAAAAGCGTACGCTTCGCGCAAGTACTGCAAATCGCTTATGGATATTCTTAAAGAAACGAGGTAACTTAAAATGAAAAAAAGGATTTCGGGTTCCGCCCTCTACTGGGGCGTCGCGTTCATCGCTGTCGCGCTGCTCCTCATATTCAACGCCGTCGGCGTAAAAGCCGGGTTCCTTGATATCGGCGGCCTGCCCGTGCTGCGCATAGTGCTGGGCGTTCTGCTCCTTTCGTGCGTCGTCTGGTCGCTCTGCAAAGGCAAAGTCGCGCAGATCTTCTTCCCCCTCGCGTTCATAGCGCTGCTTTTCGAAAAAGAAATAGCGCGCCTCTTCGGCGCGCAGGATGAAAACCTGTATTCCGTGTGGCTGGTGCTGGGCGTCGCCGCGCTGCTCACCGCGGGCGTGGCGCTTCTGCTCCCCTCGCGCACCGAGACCGGGCCCCGCGAAGAAAAAGACAAGCTCGGCAAGACCAATTTCGCTTCCGCGGTCAAATATATCGACTGCACCGATTTCGGCGTCAAGAGCGTGGGCAACAATCTGGGCAGTATGGAGATCTACTTTGAAAACACCGAAAAATACTCGGGCGGCGGCGAGCTGTATATCGGCAGCAACCTCGGCCTGTGCGTGGTGCATCTCCCCGAATCCTGGAACGCCGAACTCACTGTCGAACACAATCTCGGCGGCAGCAGCGTCCCAATGGACCGCGACAACGCTCCCTGCACCGTAAAGATCATAGTAAAGAGCAATCTGGGCAATATCAAAATAGTGTAAACACGTCGAACCGCACGGCCTTGCCCGTAAGCGAATGATCCGGCTTTTTGCCGGCGAGGTAAGGCCCTTTGGGCGGCCGTTTGACGATTATCCTGCGGGGGCGCGCCGCAAAAGCGGCGCAAAGAAGCTCCTCTTCGTCCGCGCAGGGCGGCTCCAGCTGTTGTATCAGTTGGAGCTTTTTCTTTACCAAGGCGCTCTTTTCGCGTTCGGGGAACATCGGGTCGAGCAGCACGACGTCGTACGCGCCGGCGGCGTTTTCCATCGCCGGAATGCTGTCGCCGTATACCGCCGTCATCCGTTCGGCGGCTGCCGATACCGTAGGGTCTTCTTTCGCGCGCCGCAGCGAATCTTCCAGCAGCAGAAACACCGCGCCGCTCCGCTCGTAAAGCGTCACTTCGCAGCCGCAGGCGGCAAGCAAAAACGAATCCTCGCCCAGCCCCGCCGTGGCGTCGAGCACCCGCGGGCGCGGGGTTTCTTTGGCTTTTGCCGCGCGCACTATAAGCTCTTCGCGCAAATTTGCGCCTCTCGCGCGGCACGCCAGGTTCGCAAGGTCGCCTTTTAATTCCATCCCGCCGCAGACGAACGACACGCCGTCCGCCGCAAAGCGCAGCACGCGCCCGCCGCACGCCGCGGACGTTTCTGCAAACGGAACGCCAAGCATTTCCGCCGCCGCGCGCGCACGCGCCTCGC
>DBXS01000006.1:30138-30461 GCA_002310055.1 Clostridiales bacterium UBA1206
CCGCATATCTTGCATACATAGCCCTTTTTGCCTTCGGTCCTGGGCTTGGGCTTGACGTTGGCGTGGTAATAGGCGTAGGTCATGCTTTCGCGGTCGTTCATAACACGCGCCTCGGTGACCGAGCATATGAACATCGTGTGCGAACCCAGATCCACGCTCTGATCCACCTTGAGCGAAAGCATCGCGTTGATGTGCGCGGGGAGTATGACGAGCCCGTTATCGGATCTCGTCACGGCGACTCCTTCGAACTTGTCGCAGCTCCTGCCGCTGCGGAACCCAAGCGATTCGAACAGCGAAAACGGCGCGTCGGTCGAAAGGCAGTT
>DBXS01000006.1:30469-30836 GCA_002310055.1 Clostridiales bacterium UBA1206
TTATTATGTGGTTGGAATAGTTGGCTTTGTTTATCGTCACCGCTATGCGGTTGGGGTTGTCGGCGACCTGCGTCACGGTGTTGACTATAAGTCCGTTGTCCTTTTCGCCGTCGCGGCAGGTCACGGCGTAAAGCCCGTAGCCTATCTTGTAAAGCGCGGTCATATCGTTTTTGACCGCCGTATCGTTGGAGCGCGCCGTGTAATCGCGGCACAGCTCTTTGGCAAGCGAATCCAGCGACTGTTTGTTTTCGTCGGTCATCGCGGATCTTATGCTCACCGTGATATCGGCGAATTCAATGTCTTTGCACGGCGCGAGCAGCTCTTTCATCACCTTTGCGGCGAGCGGCGCCCACGATCCGTTTTCTAT
>DBXS01000006.1:30915-31171 GCA_002310055.1 Clostridiales bacterium UBA1206
AGCGTGCCGTAGCGGAACGCGTCGGCGACGGCGAGCGACATATCGGTGCGGGCAAGGTCGTGCACGACCACTTTGGGGCAGCCGTAAGCGCGCAGCTTTTCGGCAAGCAGCTCCGCCGCCTTGGCGGTGTGGCCGTAGACCGAGGTGTACGCCACGACTATGCCTTCGGATTCCGGGAGATACGAAGACCATTTGCCGTAAAGATCCAGTACGTGCGGGATCGTTTCAGTCAGCACCGGTCCGTGGAGCGGGCAGA
>DBXS01000007.1:0-762 GCA_002310055.1 Clostridiales bacterium UBA1206
CGCGGCGGCGAAAAGCTTGCGCGCGTTTTCTTTTTCCATTTCCGTAAGCGGAAGGCGCACGTCGGGGCGGCACAGCCCCATACGCGCAAGCAGCGCCTTCACCGGCACCGGATTCGGTTCGCAAAACAACAGCTTTTCGGTCTCGGTCAGCCCGTCCTGAATGCGGAGCGCGGTCTTGATATCGCCGGCGGCGAACGCCGAATACAGCTTTTTCATCCGCATGGGCGCGGCGTTGGATATCACCGACACCGCACCCGCGCCGCCCAGCGCCAGAAACGGCAAAAACAGCGCGTCGTTCCCGCAGTAGACGTACGTCTTTTCGCGGCAGAGCGCAAGCGTGCGCACGGTCTTTTCAATGTCCGCGTCCGCCTCTTTCACGCCGGCGACGCCGGGCAGTTCGCAAAGGCGCGCGTACTGTTCGGGCGTTATATTCACCCCGGTGCGCGACGGTACGTTATAGACTATCACCGGCTTTCCCGAGGATTCGCATATCGCCCTGTAATGCTCAAAAAGTCCGCTTGCGGTGGCCTTGTTGTAATAGGGAGTCACCGCTAAGATCGCGTCGGCGCCGCATATCGCCGCGCGTTCGGCGAGCCGGCACGCCCGGCGGGTGTCGTTGCTGCCGGCGCCGGCTATCACGGGGACCCTGCCGCGCGTCTGCCTCACGCAAAAATCCACCGCCCGCGCCTGTTCCTCGGCGCTCAGCGTTGCGCTTTCGCCGGTGGTGCCGCACACGACCAGCGCGTCGACGCCGTGCGCCAG
>DBXS01000007.1:788-7838 GCA_002310055.1 Clostridiales bacterium UBA1206
CCAATCTATCCCGTCCTTATAAAAAGGCGTCGCCAAGGCCGTGGCCACGCCTTTGAACACAGGAGGGTGTGTCATAAAATTTTTCCCTTTCTTGCAAAATTACTTGAAATATGGAGCGGGATATACTATAATACCGCTATAAGGGGTATTATACCTTGCCCCGTTCCGCACTACAGTTTATTCAGGAGTTTTTATATATGCCAAATCTTCCGGATCTCACGCGGCTTTCTTCGTACCGGTACGATCTTCCGCCGCGCCTCATAGCGCAGACGCCCGCCGAAAAGCGCGATTCCTCGCGCCTGCTCGTGCTCGACCGCGCCACGGGCGATATAACGCACGGCGTGTTTACCGATATCTTATCGCATATCCGCCCGGGCGACGCGCTCGTCGTCAACGACACCAAAGTCATCCCGGCGCGCATAAAGGGCAAAAATCCCGCCCGCGCCGGCGAAATAGAAACGCTGCTTCTGGAACGCGTTGAAGGCGACGTGTGGAACTGCCTCGTCAAGCCGGGCAAAAAGGCGCGCGCGGGCGACGTAATAGAGTATTCGCCCGAACTGCGCGGAGTCGTCGAATACGTCAACGAAGAAGACGGCTCGAGGCGTATACGCTTTGAATATCAGGGCAATTTTCTCGCGCTGCTCGATAAGATCGGCGCCATGCCGCTGCCGCCGTATATAAAAGAAAAACTGCGCGACAAAACGCGCTACCAGACGGTGTACGCGCTGCACGAAGGTTCGGCGGCGGCGCCCACCGCGGGGCTGCATTTCACGCCCGAACTGCTGCAAAAGCTCAAAGAAAACGGCGTGCGTATAGTCCGCGTGCTGCTGCACGTGGGGCTGGGGACGTTCCGCCCCGTAAAGGAACAGAACATACTCGAACACAAAATGCACACCGAGCATATAGAACTCACGCCCCAAGCCGCAAGCGAACTCAATTCCGTGCGGGAAACCGGCGGCAGGATCTTCGCCGTGGGGACCACTTCGTGCCGCCTGCTCGAAAGCTGCGCGGCGGAAGACGGCGCGTTTTCGCCGTACTGCGGCGAGACCGGGATATTCATCTACCCCGGCTACAGATTCAAAGCCGTCGACGCGCTCATCACCAATTTCCACCTGCCCGAAAGCACGCTCATAATGCTCGTTTCGGCGTTCGCCGGATACGAAAACACCATGAAAGCATATAAGGAAGCGGTGGAAAAAGAATACCGTTTCTTCAGCTTCGGCGACGCGATGCTCATCGAATAGAAAATCAGCGGGGTTTATATGAAAAAAGCTATCGTTCTGGGCGGTCAGACCGGTTCGGGCAAGACTTCGCTCGCGATCCGACTGTGCCGCGAATTCGGCGGCGAGATAATTTCCGCCGATTCAATGCAGGTCTACCGCAAAATGGATATAGGCACCGCCAAACCCACGGCGGAAGAGCTCGCGGCGGCGCCGCATCACCTTATCGACGCGCTCGATATCACCGAGCGGTTTTCGTCGGCGGATTTCGTGGCGCTCGCTTCAAAAGCGCTGGAAGACATAACTTCACGCGGTAAGATCCCGTTCGTCACGGGCGGCACCGGGCTGTATTCGCAGATGCTTTTCAATTCGTTTTCGCTTTCGCAAAGCGGCGGCGACCCCGAAGTGAGGCGCGCGCTTGCCGAAGAAGCCGCCGAGCGCGGCGCGGACGCGCTTTACGCGGAGCTTTGCAGGATCGACCCCGATTCCGCGTCGCGCACACAGCCCAACAACGTGCGCCGGGTCATACGGTATCTCGAAATTTTCCGCGTCACGGGGATGACCCCCACGCAGATGAACGCAATCAACAATTCCGGCAAAAGAGAATACGACACGCTGTATATCTGCCTGTGGTCGGCCGACAGAAAGCTCATCTATTCGCGTATTGACGCGCGCGTGGATAAAATGTTCGCTTCGGGCCTGGAACGCGAAGCGCGTTCGCTTTACGACGCCGGGCTGGAAAACGCCCCGACCGCCGGCGCCGCCATAGGATACAAAGAACTGTTCCCGTATTTCCGCGGAGAATACGGGCTGGAAGAGGCGAAAGAACTTATAAAACGGCGTTCGCGCAATTACGCCAAACGCCAGCAGACGTATTTCAAACGCATACCCGGCTGCGTGTTCGTCGACATCGACGGCGATCCGTACAAAACTGTAAAAGAACTCGTGCTCGCACATCTGGAGCGGTAAATGAAAAATTATCTCAAACACATTTTAATGGGAATAGCGGCCATCGCGGTCCTGTGCTACGTGGGGCTGCAGGTGAGCCTTTCGGTCGGCGATATGATCGAAGTCGAAAGCGCCGTCTACGGGGCCACCGACCGCGCGATCCAGGCGGAAGCGTATATCTTCCGCGACGAAACGCCCATCACCGTCGCCGGCAGCGGCACGCCGTGCTATTATTTTGCCGACGGCGAAAAAGTCGCCCGCGGCGCCGACATTATGACGGTCTACCGCAGCGAAAGCGACGCCGCGCTGCAGGAAGAGATCAACGGTCTGGAAAAGAAGATCGCCGTGCTCGAACGCTCGTCGATAACCAAGATCTATTCCACCAACGAACTCGAAACGCTCGACCGAAATATTTCCGAACGCGTGTATTCCATAATAGATTCGGTCAATTCGGGCAATCTGCGTCTGGCGTCTCTGGGCGAAGACGAGCTGCTCGTGCTGCTCAACCGCCGCACCGCGGTTATGACCGCCGCCGGCGGCTACGATATGGTCATAAACGAATACCGCAAACGCATAAGCGATTTGAAAACGCTGCTTTCCGAAATCCCGCTCACCGTGCGCGCGACCGAATCGGGCTACTTCTATTCCGCCACCGACGGTTACGAATACACTTTCACTATGAACCTGCTCAACAACATCACGCTGGAACAGTACTACGCGCTGCAGAACGCGCAGCCGCGTTTCGCCTCGGCGAACCTCAGCGCGGGCAAGATCGTCTCCTCGCCGCGCTGGTACGTCACCGTCAGTCTGGACAAAAAGACGATCTCGCGGCTCACGGCGGGCAAAGGCGCCTATACGCTGTATAAGATACGGTTCCCGTATTCGGACGGCCGCACGCTCGAAATGCGGCTGGACAAAGTGATCTCGCAGACCAACTACGAGACCGCCGTTGCGGTGTTTTCCACCGATATCATCGTCCAGGGATTCAACTACACCCGCGCCCAGCCGGTGGAGATCGTCGCCGAATCGTATTCGGGCATAAAAGTCCCGGCGGCGGCGATACGCGTCGTCGAGGGCAAGGTGGGCGTGTACACGCTCGACGGCACCGTGGTCAAATTCAAGACCGCCGAGGTGCTTTACGAAGAAAACGGTTACTGCTACTGCAAGGCGCCGTACCCCGAAAAGATTGACCGCGTGTCAAGGTCCGCGCTTTCGCTTTACGACCCGGTCATAGTTTCGGGCCGCGACCTGTACGAAGGGAAGATAGTAAAATGAGCATCACCGACGAAGAGCTGCGAAGCAACATACAGACTCTGCTTTCCGCCGCGGCGGGGAAAGCGCGCGTGCTCGCCGCCACCAAGACGGTCGACGCGCAGACGATAAACAAAATATACGATATGGGCATAGATCTCATAGGCGAAAACCGCGTGCAGGAGCTTATGGAAAAGCTGCCGTATCTGGATAAACGGTTCGAGATCCACTTCATAGGCCGTCTGCAGCGCAACAAGGTCAAATATATCGTCGGCCGCGTCGCGCTCATCCATTCGCTGGATTCCGTCCCGCTCGCCGAAGAGATCGACAAACGCGCGCAGAAGCTGGGCATAGTTCAGGAATGTCTCGTCGAAGTCAACCTGGGGAACGAAGATTCCAAAGGCGGCGTGCCGCTTGAGGAAGTCGAAAACTTTATCTCTTCCGTATCGGTTTTCGGGCACATAAAGATAGTCGGACTGATGGGCGTGGTGCCTAATTGCGGCGAAAAAGAAAATTTATGTGCTTTTTTTACAAAAATAACAAAAAAATTTATTGACATCAAGCACCAAAATGTGGATAATAGTAATATGAGTAATGCCGAAATGCGCATCCTCTCTTTGGGCATGACTCACGATTACGTACAGGCGCTGGAATGCGGCTCCAACCTCATACGCATAGGCGAGGGCGTGTTCGGCGCGCGCACGTATCAAAAAACGTAAATAAAATAATAAAAACATACAACACGGAGGAACCAAACAAATGGGAATTTTTGATTTTGTTCGCAACACATTCAACGGAGAAAACACCGAGGACGATTACGAAAAGAAATACGACGACGAAATGGAAGAAGAAGCCGTTTCCGCCGCCGTCGGCGCCGTGCGCGAAAGCAGCAGCGTGGTGAGCCCCGTCAATCTCGAAATGAAAGTCTGCAAACCTTCGAGATACGACGAAGTCGCCGGCATATCCACTCATCTCCTTCAGCACAAGACCGTAGTGCTCAACCTCGAAAACGCTAACAGAGAAGTCGCCATCCGCATTATAGATTTCCTTTCCGGCGTCACCTTCGCCATCAAAGGCCAGATCAAGAACGTGGCAAGCTCCACCTACGTCATCACTCCCGACCACGTCGAAGTGACCGGCGACCAGAAAGCCGCCGAACCCGCAGCCGCTCCCGAACAGCCCGCCGTCAAACAGCCCAGGGAGTTCTTCTGATATCTCACGTCTTTTCCGCTGACAGATCCGAGGTCATAAAGTGCTTATAGTCGAATTGATCAAAGGCGTCGCCACGGTCATACTGTCCGCGCTGTCTTTGCTTATAGTCATAAGGGTACTTTACCCTATTTTCGCGGACCCCGAACAGAGTCTGCTCTATTCGTTCGCCTACGCGACGACGCAGCCGTTCGCCCAGCCGGTCTCGGACTTTCTGGAAAGCAAGCTCGATCTGCCCATAGCGACCGACGACCTGGGCGCGCTCGTGGCGCTGCTCGTGATATCGGTGGTCAGTATGATACTGGCGTTTTTCGGATAAATATTTTGGAGGTAATACCATGCTCGCACCGCACGAACTAAAAAACAAATCGTTCACCAAGACCATGCGCGGCTACAATCCGCAGGAGGTCGACGAATACATAGATTTCCTTGTGGAAAACTATACCGCGCTCTACCGCGAAAACAGCGAGCTCGAGCGCAAACTCAAAATAGTCGTCACCAATCTCGACGAGCTCAAGGATGAAGAGGAAGCCATACGCTCCACTCTGCTCAAATCGCAGAAACTAAGCGAAAAGATCATCCGCGACGCCAACGAAAAGGCCGACGTCATCACGTCTTCCATAAAAGACCGCTGCGACGCCGTAATCGCCGATTTCCGCGACCAGCTCGGCGAGGAAAAGAAAGAGATGTGGCAGATCCGCACCAAGGTGCTCGACTTCAAAAAGAACGTTTACGATCTTTACCGTTCGCATATAGAAGAACTCCAGGCGATCTCGGTCAACGAGCTCGAAGACATCGTGCTCCCCAACGAATCCGAGATCGTGAGCAAGATCTTCACCGACGTCAAGGGCGCCATCCGCGACGGTATCGCCACCGACGAAAAAGAGCGCGAGGAGACCGACCTCAACGCCGAACCCGCTCCCGCGCCGGCTCCCGCACCCGCGGAGGAAGAAGCCGCGCCCGTTTCGGACGAGGAATACCTGCGCACGCTGCAGCAGAAAGAGCCGCCCGCGCCGGAGGAACCCGTCCCGGAGGAGCCGGCTCCCGAAGAACCGGTTCCCGCCGTAAACGACGAACAGGACGCCTAATAGCGCTAACGGAAAAAACCGCACGTCACGGCGGTTTTTCTTCCGTTTTTACGAAAAATCCACACTCAAGAGGAATGTGAAATGACAGATTACAAGAACACTCTCAACCTGCCCGCCACCGAGTTCCCGATGCGGGCGAACCTGCCGCAGAAAGAGCCCGAAACGCAAAACAGGTGGGAAACCGAAGAACTTTATAAACTCATTCAGGAACGCAACGCCGACAAGCCGCGTTTCCTGCTCCACGACGGCCCTCCTTTTTCCAACGGCAACATCCATATGGGCACCGCCATGAACAAAGTGCTCAAGGATATCATTATAAAATTCAAATCCATGTCCGGTTTCTGCGCGCCGTACGTCCCCGGCTGGGACAACCACGGCATGCCTATCGAATCGGCGATAATCAAAAAGAACAAGCTCGATCGCAAGAGCATGTCCGTGCCCGAATTCCGCAAAGCGTGCGAAGAATTCGCCGCCGATTTCGTGGATATCCAGCGCGCGTCGTTCAAGCGGCTGGGAGTGCTCGGCGACTGGGACCATCCGTATCTCACCATGGATCCCGCGTTCGAAGCCGCCGAGATGAAAGTTTTCGGCGAAATGTTCCGCAAGGGGTATATTTACAAGGGGCTCAAGCCCGTTTACTGGTGCCCGAAGGACGAGACCGCGCTCGCCGAGGCGGAGATCGAATACAAGGACGCGAAATGCACTTCCATCTACGTCCGTTTCAAGATAAAAGACGATAAAGGCAAACTCGGCGGCGTCTGCCCGCTCGAAGACACTTATTTCATAATCTGGACCACCACGCCGTGGACTCTGCCCGGCAATATGGCGATAGCCCTTCACCCACGCGACACGTACTGCGTGGTCAAAGCCGGCGGCGCGTACTATATACTCGCAAAGCCGCTCGTCGAGCAGACGCTCGCACAGGCGGGTATAACCGAATACGAGACCGTGCTCGAACAGCCCGGCAGCTTCTTTGAATATATGACGGCGTATCATCCGTTCCTGGACCGCGAAAGCCTGGTCTGCTGCGCCGAATACGTCACCATGGAAAGCGGCACCGGCTGCGTCCACACCGCGCCCGGTTTCGGCGCCGACGACTATTTCACCGGAATGAGATACGGTATAAAGATAGTCGTCCCGGTGGACGACCGCGGATATCAGACCGCCGACGCCGGCAAGTTCGCCGGTATGTTCTACGAAGAATCCAACAAAGCCATACTCGACGATATGCGCGCAAGCGGCGCGCTGTTCGCCTCCAAAGAGATAATCCATCAGTATCCGCATTGCTGGCGGTGCAAATCTCCCATAATCTTCCGCGCCACCCCGCAGTGGTT
>DBXS01000031.1:0-426 GCA_002310055.1 Clostridiales bacterium UBA1206
ACGGCGTCCATATTTATGCCGGCTTTAGTAGAGCCGATATTGACGGAAGAACAAACGAATTCAGTCTGTGAAAGCGCCTGCGGTATTGAAAGGATGAGTTCCTTATCGCCCGCGGAAAAGCCTTTATGTACCAGCGCGGAATAGCCGCCNNAAGTTCACGCCCAGCTCGCGCGCCGCCTTGTCCATAGCACGCGCGTAGACGAGCGGATCGCCGCCGGAAGCCGCGAGCAGCATGGATACCGGCGTTACCGAAATGCGTTTGTTGATTATGGGTATGCCGTAGGTGCGTTCTATGAATTCGCCGGTCTCCACAAGCTTTTCGGCGCTCTTTGTGACTTTGTCGTAAACCTTCTGCGCAGAGCGCGAGATATCGCCGTCGGCGCAGCTCATCAGCGATATCCCCATCGTAATGGTGCGGATATCGAG
>DBXS01000031.1:491-81643 GCA_002310055.1 Clostridiales bacterium UBA1206
GTGCATTGAATTGAAAATATCTTCGTGCATCACGTGGACTTTCATTCCGATCTGTTCGCCCAGAGCCTCGAGCGAATTTACGAGCTCGGAAAAATCGGAAGTGAGCCCGTCGAGTTCGACGAGCATTATCATAGTGAACATACCGCTCATTACCGACTGCGTGACGTCGATTATGTTGGCGCCTTTGGAAGCGCATTCGGTGCTGACTTTTGCGAGTATGCCTACCGTGTCGCGGCCGATGACGGTTATTACCGCTTTCATATTATCGTTCTCCTTTGCGTTTGTCAGATTCTTTCGAAGATCCACAGTTCGGAAGAATACTCATAGTTTTTATCCACCGGAACGCCGTAGCCCAAAAGCTGGCTGCCGGAATATTCCGCGCCGGAACGGGTATCGCGGTAGCGCGCGTTTCCGTCCACGCCGCGCAGCACCAAATGCTCGTTGCGCGGGTATACGCGCACGTGGGCGTTGACATAAACGGCTATGCACACGCTCTTGTCGCGCGCGACTATACACCACGCGGCGCAGTCTTCGGTATAGTTGCTGCGCAGGCGGTAATAGTCGCCGTTCACGAGCGTATCGCCGTATTTTTTATATATATCCGCGCTGCCGGTGACGAATCTCTTTTCTTCGTCCGTGAGTTTGGTGGGGTCGAGTTCGTAACCGAACGAGCCGGTGAGCGCCACGTTGAAACGGGTGTCGAACGGTGTGACGTGCCCGGTCTGGTGGTTGGGCGACGCCGAAACGTGCCCGGTCATAGACGAAAGCGGATAGATGAGCGAGGTGCCGTACTGGATCTTGAGCCGTTCTACGGCGTCGGAGTTATCGCTGGTCCAGGTCTGAGGCATATAGTAGAGCATGCCGCAATCGTACCTTCCGCCGCCGCCCGAGCACGATTCGAACAGCACGTCCGGGAAATCGTTATGCAGCCGTTCGAGCACCGAATAGAGCCCTAAGTAATAGCGGTGGAGCACTTCGCCCTGTTTTTCGGGCGCGAGCAGCGCCGAACCGACTTCCGCGACGTTGCGGTTGAAATCCCATTTGATATAATCCACGGTCCCGGTCCTAAGCAGCGACGCCACGCTTTCGTATATATAATCGCAGACGTCGGGCCGCGAAAGGTCGAGCATTAGCTGATGTCTTCCCTCCGAGCGGGGTCTGCCTTCGACGTGCAGACACCAGTCGGGGTGCGCGCGGTAGAGGTCGGAATCGGGAGAGATCATCTCGGGTTCGAACCAGATACCCAGACCGCAGCCTTTTTCGCGCAGCATTTTATGGATGTTATCGAATCCGTTGGGGAGTTTGCTGCGGTTGATGTACCAGTCACCGAGCGAGGAAAGGTCGTTATTGCGCCTGCCGAACCATCCGTCGTCGATGACGAGCATTTCCATGCCCAGGTCGGCGGCGCAGGAACCGATATCCATAAGCTTTTCTTCGTCAAACCTGAAATACACGGCCTCCCAGCTGTTGAGCAGCACAGGACGGCGGCTGTTGCGGTATTTTCCGCGGATGAGACGGTCGTTGATGGCGCGGTGGAAGATGTGCGTCATTCCGCCAAGGCCTTCTTCGGTATGCACGAGCGCGGCTTCGGGGGTGACGAAGGTCTCGCCAGGGCCCAGGCGCCAGCGGAATCCGTCGGGATTTATGCCCGCAAGGACGCGGCAGGAATCGTACTGGCCGCCTTCGGCGGACATAGAATGGCAACCCGAATACACGAGCGTGAGCGCGTACACTTCTCCTTTGACTTCGTCGGCGGAACGCGACGCGAGTATTATGAACGGGTTGTGCACGTGACCGGACGAGCCGCGGCGGCTGGCAAATTCCATTTTGCCGTGAACGAGCGGGGTGCGTTCGATCATGCGCTCTTTTTCGTGGGTGCCGTAGTTCGAAACGATATCGAAATCGCATCTGTCGATATCTACGCACGCAGAAGCAACGCCTTCAAGCGCAAGCGTGCTTTCGCCGCGATTGGTCAGTTCGGCGTGGCGGGTGATAAGGTCGTAGTCGTAAAAAACGGTGTAATACAGATCGCATTCGAGCGAGCTGACGTCATCGCGCAGTTTTATGCAGAGCGTGCGGACGTTATCGCCTTTTTCGGCGTAGAAGGCGGGGAGCCCGGCGAGCGCCGGTTTGCCTTCGCAAACGGTATACGAAACGTAACGCAGGTCGGCGATATCAGACCCGTCGGGGTTTACGACCTCAAGCGCCGGGCTGCGCAGATCGCCTCTGCCGAAGCAGGGGTATTCGAGCGGAAGGTCGTCGAGTATCGGGCCGCGGCAGTTTTCCATACGCGGCGAAAACGACGCTCTGCCAAGCTCGCGGCGCATATAAGTATGGTCACCGGAAGCGAGCTTTTTGCCCCAATAGACGTGTTCGAGTAAACCTTCCTTAACGCGCATAACGTAGGAAGTGTGCGCGGTGTCGAGCTGGAACTGCATAATGCTTTCGTTTACTGTTATCATATATCCCACCCACTGCAATTATAGATTTGTGATGACCACGGTAGCTATTCCGAAATAAACAAGAAGCGAAAGCGCGTCGACGATCGTCGTGATGAACGGCGACGCCATCACCGCCGGGTCGAAGCCCAGCTTTTTGGCGATCATAGGCAGCGTGCTGCCCACGAGTTTGGAAAAGAATATGGTGACGATGATGGTGAGGCAGACGACGAGCGCCACATTCACGGGGACGTCGTTGCCGAAAATGAGGTTATCCACAAGCATTATCTTGCCGAAGTTGCAGACCGAAAGCACCGCCCCGCACATAAGCGCCACGCGGAGTTCTTTCCATATAACGCGGAAAACGTCTTTCATTTCGATCTCGCCCAGCGCGAGACCGCGGATGATGGTGACCGACGCCTGGCTGCCGGCGTTGCCGCCGGTATCCATAAGCATGGGGATGAACGCCGTCAGCGCCACGCTGCTCGCCAGCGCCGCCTCGAAGCCGGTGATGATCTGCCCCGTAAAGGTGGCGGACACCATAAGCAGAAGCAGCCACGGGATACGCTTGCGCCAGGTCTCGAAAACGCCGGTGCGCAAGTACGGCTTGTCCGAAGGGACGATAGCCGCCATCTTTTCGATATCCTCGGTCGCCTCGTCGGTAAGGACGTCCACCGCGTCGTCGAGGGTGACGATACCGACGAGCCGTTTTTCCTTATCGACCACGGGCATGGCGAGGAAGTCGTATTTGGCCATCTCTTTGACCACGTCTTCTTTGTCTTCGTTGGTGTTGGCGTAAATGACGTGGGAGTCCATTATATCGCCGACGATCTGATCGTCGGACGCGACGAGCAGGTCTTTTACCGATACGACGCCCAAAAGCACGCGCGCCGGAGACGTGACGTAACAGGTGTAGACCGTTTCTTTGTCTATGCCGGTGCGGCGGATGCGCAAAAGCGCCTCCTCGACGGTCATATTCTCACGCAGAGTCACGTATTCCGTCGTCATTATGCTGCCGGCGGAATCTTCGGGATAATGCAGCAGTTCGTTTATCTGCTTGCGGGTCTCGGGGTCAGAGGAGCGCAGTATGCGCTTGACCACGTTGGCGGGCATTTCTTCGATGATATCGACGGTATCGTCCATATACATCTCGTCGAGCAGCAATTTCAGCTGTGCGTCCGAAAACGTCTTTATGAGCATTTCCTGCTCTTCGGGCGGCATTTCGACGAATACCTCCGCCGCGGTCTCTTTGGGCAGGACGCGGTAGGCGACGAGTATCTGTTCTTCGTCCAGATCAGAAAGCGCCTGAGCGATATCCTGCGGCGTTTCGGCGGAAAGGTATTCTTTGAGCCCCGCGTAATTCTTCTGTTCAAGAAGTTCGGCTATTTTTTCTTTCATATCCATAACACCAGTACCTCCTTAAAAAGTGTAAAACGGAAGCATTGGCAAATGCAAAGCGCGCTATAACGCAAAAGGCGCGAAAAGCGTACTTCGCGGTTTGCCTTTACTACTGCCGGTTTCCATTCTTTTCGCCCCTTTCGTGGTTTATATAGTTCTTATATATATTATAATTATTTGCGCGATTTGTCAAGCGTTATGTTCACAAAAAAATTATTTGCCGGATTTTGCGGTTATTTGAAAAAAAGGTTGATTTTTGACAATTTGATGCTATAATTATAGGAGGAAAACAGATGCCGTACCGGCGGAAAGGATTATCACTATGGGAAAAGTAACCGTCTTCGACCATCCTCTTATCACACACAAGCTCACGATCATGCGCCAGAAATCCACCGGGACCAAGGATTTCAGCGATCTTCTTACCGAGATCTCGATGCTTATGACCTATGAAATCACCCGCGATCTTCCGCTTAAAGAGATCGAAATTGAAACTCCTATCTGCAAAACAAGGCAAAAGATCGTCAGCGGCAAAAAGCTCGCCATAATCCCCATCCTGCGCGCAGGTCTGGGAATGGTGAAAGGCTTCCTCACCATCTGCCCCGTGGCAAAAGTCGGCCACATAGGACTTTACCGCGATCCCGACACCAAAGAACCGGTCAAATATTATTTCAAAGCGCCCGCCGATATCGCCAAAAGGCGCATCGTCGTGCTCGATCCCATGCTCGCCACCGGCGGATCCTGCATAGCCGCCATAACCGAGCTCAAAAAGCTGGGCTGCACCGAGATTTCCACTATGAACCTCGTCGCCGCGCCCGAAGGCATAAAAGCCCTGCAGGAAGCGCACCCCGACGTCAATATCTACGTCGCCGCGGTCGACGAATGCCTCAACGAAAACGCCTATATCGTCCCGGGTCTGGGCGACGCGGGCGACAGGATATTCGGCACCAAGTAATGGTCAACATAGGCAACAGCTGGGACGAGATACTCAAAGATAAGTTTTCTTCGCCGGAATATCTCGCCCTGCGCGAGTTTTTAAAGGACGAATACCGCCGTTACACGGTCTACCCCGGTATGTACGACATTTTCAACGCCTTTAAATATACGCCGTACGAAGAGGTGAAAGCCGTTATTCTGGGGCAGGATCCATACCACGGGGAAGGTCAGGCGCACGGGCTCGCTTTTTCGGTACGCGAAGGAGTTGAGATACCGCCTTCGCTGCGCAACATCTTTAAGGAGCTGCACGACGAGACCGGCGCGCCCATACCCGAAAGCGGCTGTCTTGACCGCTGGGCGAAGCAGGGCGTACTGCTTTTGAACAGCGTGCTGACGGTGCGCGCGGGCATGGCGGGCAGCCACCGCAACAAGGGCTGGGAACAGATAACCGACGCCGCCATAGCGGCGCTCAACGCGCGCGAAAAGCCGGTGGTGTTCCTGCTTTGGGGCGCTTTTGCCAAAGAAAAACTGCCGCTTATAACGAACAGGCGGCATCTCGTGCTTCAGGCGCCGCACCCCTCGCCGCTTTCGGCGTTTTACGGTTTTTTCGGCTGCGGTCATTTCGCAAAATGCAACGAATTCCTTTCCCAAAACGGCATAGCTCCGATAGAATGGTAAATAACTGAAAGCAAAGCCGCCGGGTCTTACCCGGCGGCGTTTTTACGTTTGCGCGGTTATTCGGATTTTTCGGCCTTCTCGGCTTTTTCGGCTTTCTCTGCCTTTTCCGCCTTTTCGGCTTTTTCGGCAAGTTCGGCTTTTTTGGCGTCGGCTTCTTCCTTTTTGAAGATGGCGCCGCTTTTCTTTTCGTTGCGGATCTCCCAATGGATGAGGAACGTCAGCGCCGCGCGCAGCAGGATGATGCTGCCCAGGATGAGGAGCTCGTGCCATTCGCGCACTATGACGGTACGCAGGAGCTCGCCGCCCATTTTGAATTCCAGCGCGAGCGCAATGCCTTCCGCAAGCTGCAGACGGACGTAGTTGCGGTGACGGACCAGCATCACTATTGAACGCACGACCGTGAAAAGCAGCACGGCGACGCCGATGAATTCGATTATGAGAATGCAGTATTTCACCACAAGTTCAAAGACTTCGCTGATCTGATCGTAAAGCATAAGCAGTTCCTTCCAAGCTGATTTTTAGTATTATACACCCGTTTCGCCGTTTTGTAAAGAGTTTATTTCTTTTGGAACCGTTTGAAGCGGTTTTGGGTCTCGGTATCGGCAAAAGCGGTGACGTACGTGCCGGTATCGGCGTATTCGGTCGACTTTACCTCGGCGCAGCGGTAGAGCATATTCAGCTCGGCGCCGTTAGAATGCGGGAAGAAGTATTCCACCGTGCGTTTACCGCCGTCGAGCTCCTGTTTAATCTTCATAAGCAGCCCGTCGACGCCTTCGCCGGTCGCCGCCGAAACGCATACTCCGTCCGGCGAAATGAATTCGGCTTCGGCGATCTTGTCGCACTTGTTATAGCACCAGATCACGCTGCGCTGTTCGCCGCAGAGCTCGGTCACGAGCTGTTCGGTGACGGCGCGTTTGCGCACGCGCTCGGTATCGGGCTCGGAAGCGTCTATGAGGCACACGACCGCGTCGGCGTATTTGATCTCTTCCAGCGTGGAACGGAACGCCTTGACCAGATGAGTAGGCAGGCGGTCGATAAAGCCGACCGTGTCGGTAAGCAATACGTCGCTGCCGTCGGGGAGCGTGAGTCGGCGCGTTGTGGGATCGAGCGTTGCGAAGAGCTTATCTTCCGAAAGCACGCCCGCGCCGGTGAGATAATTTAACAGCGTGGATTTGCCGGCGTTGGTGTAACCGGCTATGGCGACGGTCTTTATGCCGCTTTTTTCGCGCCCTTTGCGTTTGACCGCGGAGGTGCGTTCGAGTTCCTTTAACTTTTCGTTCAAGGATTCCAGCCGGCGCTGAAGATGCCGCCGGTCGGTCTCGAGCTGCGATTCGCCGGGCCCGCGGGTGCCTATACCGCCGCCTAAGCGCGAAAGCGATTTGCCTTTGCCCATGATGCGCGGCGCGGTATATTTAAGGCAGGCGATCTCTACCTGCAGTTTGCCTTCCGCAGTGACGGCGTGGAGCGCGAAGATATCGAGTATGAGCATGGTGCGGTCGATGACGCGCACGCCCAAAGCGTCTTCGAGATTGTTTATCTGCGCAGGGGAAAGCTCGTTATCGAACACGGCGAGCGTGATATCGCCTTCGGAATCGATCACTTGCTTTATTTCCTGCGCTTTCCCTTTGCCTATAAAAGTCTTGTTATCGGGGGTCGGGCGCGACTGTACCACGCGCAAAACCGCTTCGCCGCCGGCGGTGTCGAGCAGCCGTTCGAGCTCGTCGAGCGACGTTTCGACTTCGTATTCCGTCATTTCGGGCAGCATTACCGAAACGAGCACCGCTTTCTGGCGTTCGCCCGATCCGGTCTCTAAAAGTTTATCGGTCTTTTCTATTATCAAAGCGTATCACCTCTGAAACATCGTTATTCTGCGGCATAAAAACAGCACGGCTGAAAAAACAGCCGTGCAGATACGCGGAATATGATCACTCGAGGTTGAATTTTTTCTTGAACTTGTCAACGCGTCCGCCGGAATCGACGAATTTCTGTTTTCCGGTGAAAAACGGATGGCACTTAGCACAAATATCAACCTTTATTGAATCCTTGCAAGAATAAGTTTTATATTCTTCGCCGCAAGCGCATCTGATAACTGTTTCTTTGAATTCGGGATGGATCCCAGATTTCATTGCTTTAGCCCTCGCTTTCGTAGTTTCATTTTCACGCAACGTATAGTATAGCACAAGTGTTTGGGAAATGCAAGTGTTTTTTTTATTTTTTTAAACTTTTTTCAAGACGCCCCAAACCCTTGTGTTTTCAAGCGTTTTCAGTCGTTTTCGCCGCTTGACGCAAGCTTTGCGGCGCGGTCGGCGGTGATGAGCGCGTCTATCATATCGTCGAGCTTGCCGTTGACGAACGATTCTATGGAATAGAGCGTGAGCCCTATGCGGTGGTCGGTAACTCTTCCCTGCGGATAGTTATAAGTGCGTATGCGCTCGCTGCGGTCGCCGGTCCCGACCTGGCTGCGGCGTTCGCTGGCGATGGCGCTTTCGCGCTTTTCACGTTCCAGCGCGGCAAGGCGGGATTTCATTACCTTGAGCGCTTTGTCTTTGTTTTTGCCCTGGCTGCGTTCGTCCTGGCAGTCGACGACCGTGCCGGTGGGTATATGCACTATTCGTATGGCCGATTCGGTCTTGTTTATATGCTGTCCGCCCGCGCCGGAAGAACGGTGGGTGGTTATTTCGAGCTCGTCCATATTGAGCTGGAAATCGACGTCCTCGACTTCGGGCAGCACCGCCACCGTGGCGGTCGAAGTCTGTATGCGCCCCTGCGATTCGGTCTCGGGCACGCGCTGGACGCGGTGCACGCCGGATTCGAACTTGAAGCGCGAATAAGCTCCCTCGCCCGAAACGGTGAAAGAAATCTCTTTTATACCGCCGAGCTCGGTCTCGTTGGCGTAAAGCAGCTCGCATTTATAACCGCGCTGTTCGGCGTACATATTATACATACGGTAAAGCACGCCGGCAAAAAGGCACGCCTCGTCGCCGCCGGCGCCCGCGCGGATCTCGATGATGACGTCCTTATCGTCGTTGGGATCCTTTGGGAGCAGCATTATTTTGAGCTCTTCGCGGCATTTTTCGCACGCTTCTTCCGCCGCGGCGTATTCGGCGCGCGCCTCTTCTTTCATATCCGCGTCGTCGGCGGAATCCATAAGGAGCGCGTAATCTTCTTTATCCGCAAGCGCCTTTTTGTATTCGCGGTATTTTTCCGCGACAGGCAGGAGCTGCTTGTATTCTTTCATAAGCGCGGTGTACGCCTGCATATCCGAAGCGACGTCGGGACTCGAAAGCTTTTCTTCGGTCTCGGCGAGCTTTTTTTCTATTCTTTCAAGCTTTTCAAACATACGCGCGGATATCCTTTCGTATATTGTAGTGTTGAGACGTTCGGCTCAAACGCAAAAACGACTATGGGGTGTTTAAAATGAGAAACAATCTTTACAAGCCCGAAGGGTTCCTTACAAAACTTGGCCTTATGCGCGAATACGGAACTTACAAAGACCTTGAGCGCGCTTACGAAAACGGCGCCATACTCGAAGGAAAGGCGTTCCGCTGCACCGAAGACCACGACCTGCTGGTCAAGCTCCCCGACGGGCGCACCGGGGTGATACCGTATTTCGAATGCGCGAACGGTTCCGTACGCGAAAGCGCGCGTGAGATAGCCGTGATAAGCCGCGTGGGAAAATACGTCTGCTTTAAAGTGAGCGATATTTCCGGCGAAACGCCGCTGCTTTCGCGCCGGGCGGCGCAGGACGAAGCGCAGGAAGAATATATAGAATCGCTAAGCCCCGGCGAAATAATCGACGCGTCGGTGACGCATCGCGAACCCTTCGGCGCGTTCTGTGACATAGGCTGCGGGATAATATCGCTGCTGCCGATAGACGCGATGTCGGTCTCGCGCATCACTCACCCGCGCGACAGATTCTACACCGGTCAGCGCATAAAAGCGGTCGTGCGCAGCGCGTGCGACGGCGACGGCCGGATATCGCTTACCCACAAGGAGCTGCTCGGCACCTGGAAAGAAAACGCCTCGGCGTTCGCGCCCGGGCAGGCGGTGACGGGGATAGTGCGATCGGTGGAAAAATACGGAGTATTTGTGGAGCTTACGCCCAATCTGGCGGGGCTCGCAGAATACACCGAAGGCATAGAAGCCGAAGACACGGTGTCGGTCTACATAAAGAGCGTGATCCCGCAGAAAATGAAGGTAAAGTTAGTGATACTCGACAAAGCCGAACGCGAGACGCCGGAACGCGAATACGATTACCGCTTTACCGAAGGCACGCTCCGCCGCTGGCAGTATTCGCCCGACGAGTGTCCGCGACGAATAGAGACGGTTTTTCAATAGACGAAATCGAACTGGATACCGTAAATATCTACGGTGTCGCATTCCTGGATGCCCTTGTTTTCGAGCATTTCGATGACGCCGTATTCGCGCAGCATCCGCTGGAAATACGCGAGCGACTCGCGATCGTCGAAGTTGACGTTTTCGCAAAGCCTGCGGAGTTTTCCGCCGGTGACGAAATAGACGCCGTTGACGTTCTTTACGGTTATCGCTTCGGAGCGTGTGTCAGGTGCGAAGTATTCCCTTTCGCATATCACGGGCGCGGGAAGCAGCGCGACCTGGCGCGCGATCTCTTCCATAAGAGGCGAAAGCCCTTCGTCGAGGTCGGCGGCGATGAGGAACAGCGGCTGTTTCTTGCGCGCGGCGTACGCCTTTATCTTTTTGAAAACTTCTTTGTCGTAGCCCTGGTCGATCTTGTTGCCCACGAGGATCTGCGGGCGCGACGCGAGCTCGGACGCGTAGGATTTGAGTTCTTTGTTTATGTTCTTTATGTCTTCGAGCGGGTCGGGACGTTCGGAAGCCGAAATATCGAAGACGTGCACGAGCAGGCGGCAGCGTTCGATATGGCGAAGGAATTCGTGGCCCAAGCCTTTTCCTTCCGAAGCGCCGTCGACGAGTCCCGGGATATCCGCCATAACGAAAGTCCTGCCGTAGGCGGAAATGACGCCCAGATTGGGCGAAAGCGTGGTGAACTGGTAGCTCGCTATGCGCGGATGCGCCGACGAGACCATTGAAAGCAGCGTGGATTTGCCCACGTTGGGATAGCCGATTATGCCCACGTCGGCGAGCATTTTGAGTTCGAGCGTGATGAAAAGTTCTTCGCCCTGCATACCGGCGCGCGCAAAATGCGGCGCCTGGCGCGTTGACGTGGCGAAATGGACGTTGCCCCAGCCGCCTCTGCCGCCGTGCGCGATTATGAACTGCTCGCCGTCGGACATATCGTGTATGACCTTGCCGGTGTCGCGGTCGCGCACCACGGTGCCGAGCGGGACGCGTAACAGCACGTCTTCGCCGTTTCGGCCGTGGAACTTTTTGTTGCTGCCGTTTTCGCCGTCTTCGGCTATGAATTTGCGGTTGTATTTATAAGCGAGCAGAGTGCTTTCGCCTTGATCGGGGACGAGTATGACGCTGCCGCCGTTGCCGCCGTCGCCGCCGTCCGGTCCGCCGTGAGAGACGTATTTTTCGCGCCGGAACGAAACGGAGCCGTTGCCTCCTTTTCCCGCTTTGACGTGGATATCTACTTTATCTACTAACATTGCCGCGCCTCCTTTTTTATGAAAAAGGTTATAATAACACAAAAAAAGAGTATACTGCGCCCGCAGCACACTCTTTTTTAAGAAAAACTATTTTGCGTAAACGCTGATCTTTCTTCTGCCGTTAGCGATGGGTTCGTATTTGACTACGCCGTCGGTAAGAGCAAAAAGAGTATCGTCGGAACCGATGCCGACGTTTTCGCCGGGATGGAAATGAGTTCCTCTCTGACGGTAGATGATGTTGCCGGCCTTAACTTCCTGGCCGTCGCCTTTTTTGGCGCCGAGGCGCTGTGCGCGGGAATCTCTGCCGTTCTTGGTGGAACCGACGCCTTTTTTATGGGCGAAGAACTGTATGGATATTCTGAGCATTGTGGTTACTCCTTTACTGAATTTACTGCTTTCTTACTTTTACATACCCCTTGTATTCCGCCGCAAGCTCACGCAGCTCGCAGTATAAGCCGTTGAGTATGAGGTGTGCGGACGGGGTGACGGTATTCAGATCGAGCACGGTCTGCGGCAGCGCGGGATCGGCGGAAAAGTCGTATGACTCGCTGCCGAGTTCGAGCAAACGGACCGTAAGGTTGACCATCGAAGACACGGCGGCGCAGACGATATCGTCGCCCTGCGTGCCGTAGCCGGAATGGCCTTTGACCGTAAAGCCGCAAAAAGAGCCGTTTTCGGTCCTAAAAGACGCCGTGATCATAACGCGCCGCGATCAGATAATGGAATTTATCTGAAGTTTGGTGTAGGGCTGTCTGTGACCGATCTTTTTCTTTTCGTTCTTTTTGGATTTGTAACGGATGATGTGAAGCTTTTTGCCCTTGCCGTTTTTAACTACGGTAGCTTCGCATTTGTGCGCGGTGTAAGGATCGCCGATCTCAAGTTCGCCGCCGTTGGAGTAAGCCACGACTTTTTCTATAACGACCTTGTCGCCTTCTTCGGCGTTCAGTTTTTCGGCAAAGATGATATCGCCTTCGCTGACTTTGTACTGTTTTCCGCCCGTTTCGATTATAGCGTACACGAAATGGACCTCTCTTTCATTTAAGACTCGCTGTATGGGGTACGCATGGCGCGTTTAAAAAACCCCGAACACGCGGCAAATTGCATTGTAACACAATAATTTGATTTTGTCAACACTTTTTTTACTGCTTTTAAGCGATCTCGCCGATTTTTTCGGCTTTATTTGCGTTTTTCCATGTATTTGAGCAGCGCTGCCGAGATAGGCGGCGTTATCACGGTGGAAGTAACGAACTCAAAAATGAAGTTCACGCCGGCGAGCACTATGAACAGGAAGTATATAACGCCTGCGCCTTCCGGCATTATAGAATGCATATGTCCGTTGAAGAACACCGCGTAGCCGAGCAGGAACAGCCCCGTGTTCACAACGGGCGCGGCGATGGCGGGCAGAAGAGCGCGCAGATAACTGTTGCGAATGCGGGCGCAGAACTTCCAGATAAGCGCGGGGATAAGCCCCGCAAGCAGGCCGCGCAAAGCGCAAAGCACAAAGCAGTAAAACCAGTTTATCTCGATAAGCGCGGAACCGAACAGCCCCTGAGCACCGGTGAGGCACTGTATGAAAACCGTCATTCCGAACGCAAACCCGGTGACGGAGCCGACGTACGGCCCGTAAACGATCCCGGAAACGACAATGGGGATAAGGACGAAATTAAGATTTACCGTTCCGACGGTGATCAGGCCGAGCGTGCACTGCAATATGACGACTATCGCCGAAAAGATACCCGCGGCGGTGATGAGGCGGAGCCGATTTCTGTTGACGTTCATAATGATCATCCTTTCAATATGGTTCATTAATTGCAATTTTACAACAATAAAGCCGCAAAAGCAATAGTAAAAGCGACGATTATTCCCGCTTTCCGTAAAGATTATTGTGATATGTGACTATTTGCTTATCTAACTTATATCTGAACGCAGAATTGACCGGATGCACTATATCGCGTATTTCTCCGTCGGAAGTCCTGCGGTTGGGCATAACGACGAGCAGTCCCTCTTTCCTCCGCACGACTTTTACGTCGTGCACGACGAGCTCGTTATCGAACGTGACCGAATAGATCGCCTCCAGCGGGATGCCGTAAAAAGCTTTTCTCAATTTGATTTCGGTGATTTCCATTGTGTTTATTCCTCTCATTAACGTCAAGCCGCTTTTTATTATTGAAAAACATAACGGTATATATGCAAATTGCCGTTGCATTTTTCGCAAAAAGTGGTATAATGGTTCAGTACGAGATGATCAAGATTCAAAGGAGCCGCTAATGGAAGGATTTGTTTTGCAGGGGCACAAGAAAGTTTATTTCGCCGGTATAGGCGGCGTAAGCATGTCCGCGCTGGCGCTTATACTCCGTTCCAAGGGAATGGAGGTGCTGGGGTATGACAGGTCGCATTCGCACGAGACCGAGATACTCGAAAGCCACGGAGTGGACGTGGATTATTCCGAAGACTCGCCCAAGCTGGAAGGCGTGGACCTGCTCGTATATACCGCCGCGCTGAATTTGGCGCATCCCGTGGTGGCGAAAGCCGCAGAGCGCGGGATACCCTGCGTTACGCGAGCGGTGCTTTTGGGTGCAATAATAAAGGAATACGGCGTTTCGATCGGCGTGGCCGGCACGCACGGAAAATCGACCACGAGCGGAATGATATCGCGCATATTCGATTTTACTCCGGGGCACGACCCCTCGTTCGCCGTGGGGGCGCTGCTTCCCTTTGTAAACGCCTATTATAAAGTCGGTACGGACGACACGTTCGTTTTCGAGGCCGACGAATACAAGGATTCGTTTTTGCAGTTTATGCCCACGACCGCGGTCGTGCTGAACGTGTGCCACGACCATCCCGATTATTTCAAAGACCTGGATCAGGTAG
This sequence comes from Clostridiales bacterium UBA1206, assembly GCA_002310055.1. Lineage (GTDB taxonomy): Bacteria > Bacillota > Clostridia > Oscillospirales > CAG-382 > UBA1206. The sequence goes on from DBXS01000031.1 coordinate 14,401, forward strand.
TCGATTCGTTTTCCAAATACATTTCCCATTCCGAATACGCCGTGCTCGACCTCGACAGCGAGGGCGCGGTGCGCTGCGCTGCGAATTACAAAGGCAAAGCCGTGTGGTATTCGACCGAAAAGAAGGCCGATTATTATGCGACGCGCGTGAGCGAGAAAAAAGGCTACTGCTCGTACACGCTGCATTATCCGCAGGGCCGGATACGTATAAAGCTTTCGGTGCCGGGGATACACAACGTATCCAATTCCCTCGCGGCGTTCGCCGCCTGCCATATCAACGGGCTCACGCCCGAAGAGATAGCCGCGGGCATTGCCTCGTTCACCGGAGTTTCGAGAAGGTTCGAGCACATAGGCGAACTCAACGGCGCCGAAGTCATCAGCGACTACGCGCACCATCCGGACGAGATAGCCGCGTGCTTAGGCACCGCGCGCAAGATGGCAAAAGGCCGCGTGATCACGGTATTCCAGCCGCACACGTATTCGCGGCTCAAAGAGCTGTTCGGCAGATTTGCGGAATCGCTTTCGACGTCCGACATCGTCGCAGTGACCGACGTGTTTTCCGCGCGCGAAGCGGATACTCTGGGCGTCAGCGGCGAGCTGCTCGCACGCGAATGCGGCGGCTTTTACGCCGATTCGTTCGCCTCGGCGGCGCGTTTTCTCGCCGAAACTGCGCGCAAAAACGACCTGGTCGTTATTATGGGCGCCGGCGACATTTATAAAGTTTGGGACGAATTGAAAAAAAGTTCTTGACAAATCGCGATTTGTAGTATATACTTAAGTGCTTGAAAAATTGCTACAAAGAAATCGGAGGTGTAAATATGGCTAAATGTATGATCTGCGGCAAAGGCGTTACCTTCGGAAACAACGTTTCCCATTCCAAAAGAAGAACGTCCAGAACCTGGAAAGCCAACATAAGAAGGATCCACGCTAACGTTGACGGCACCAACAAGACAGTTTACGTTTGCTCCCGTTGTTTAAGAAGCGGCAAGGTTTCCAAAGCCGACTGATTATATTGGATTCTGTAACAAAAAAGCCGATCCGTGCGAATCGGCTTTTTTTGTCGTTCTTTCTGCGTTGCAGACTGATTCCGTATGAGCGATTCGCGCACTTTACCCGCGCGGTGCGGAGAAATATTCTTCCGCAAGCATTGAATACAAATGTATCCTGCGGTAACTTCCCTTTGCGAATACCGAATCGCGCACCAGACCTTCGTAAACGAAGCCCATACGGCGCGCGAGCTTTTCGGAATCGGCGTTGCCTTCCATTATGCGAAGCTGCACGCGGTGCAGCGAAAGTTCGCGGAAGGCGAGTTCGAGCACGGCGCCGAGCGCTTCGGTCATTATGCCCATCCCGTGGTAGGCGGGATTGAGCACGTAGCCCAGCTCGCCCCAGTTGTTGGCGAGGTCGAGATTGGCAAAACCTATGGTGCCCACGAATTTTCCGCTCGAGCGCAGCGTTATGCCCCAGTCGGCGTAGTTTCCCTTGCGGTATTCGCGCTGGAGGTATTCGATATACCCTTTTGTCTCGCGCAGGTTGACGTGCGGCGACCAGAGCAGGAACTGCGTGACGTCCTGCCTCGACGCGTATTCGTACATATCTTCGGCGTTTTCGGGAAGTATGCGTTTTAATATCAGGCGTTCGGTAGTGATAGCGGGGAGCGAGGAAAATATCTTTCTGTATTTTGCGTTATCCATTTATGTCCGCGCCCGTGAGCATTTTTGCAATAATGCTGTCCTTACCGAGGATAACTGTTTTTTCGCCGCTTGAAAGCGAAGTCTTGAGCGCGTTGATGGCGCGCAGGAACGAATAGAATTCGGTCTTTTCGGGGGTGGAATACGCTTCGGAAAGAATGCGCATATACTCCGCTTCGGCCTCGGCGGCGAGCTGTTCGGCCTTGAGTCCGGCGTCGGAGATCCCCGTGTTGTAACTGCGGTCAGCCGCGTTGATTATGAGCGCCGCCGCGGTCTCGCCCTGCGCGCGGTACTGTTCGGCGATCTGGTTGCGTTCGGAGATCATACGGTTATAGACTTCGTTTTCGTTGGATTCGGGCAGGTCGAACCGCTTGATCTTGACGTCGAGCACTTCTATGCCGTACTGAGTCGCTTCCTGTTTGATAAAGGAAGCGATATTTTCGTATATGGCGTTGCGTTCGGCGGGATCGTCGGTGTTGACTATATCGTCCTGGTTATAGTTGCCCAGTTTTGCGCGGGTGTTGTTGTAGGCTATGGAATCGAGACGCACCTGCGCTTCGGATATGCTGCCGGAAAGCTTGGTGTGGAACAGCAGCGGATCGGTGATGCGCCAGGTGAGGAAGCTGTCGACTATCATCGCGGTCTTGTCTTTGAGGTAGACGGCAGAGGGGTTGATATCGTACAGCTGCGCGGCTTTGGAATAGTACACAACGTCGTCGACGAACGGGATCTTGATATGTACGCCCGCTTCGGATTCTGCGTGTACAACTTTGGAAAAGCGCGTGACGAGCGCGTGCTGATCCTCGCGCACGGTATAGAACATATCGGAAACCGCTATTATCGCGATCAGTATGACCGCCGCAATTACCCATTTTAACGCTTTTTTCATATCAGTTCCCGCCTCCTATCATCTCTTCGAGCGGCAGGAGCTTGACCGTGCCGCCTTCGGAAGCGTCGATATACACCTTAACGCCCGGAAGCACCGATTCGATGAATTCGTAATACATACGGCTTCGGGTGATCTCGGGGTATTTGGCGTATTCCTCGTACATAGCGTTGAACATGGCGACTTCTTCTTTGGCCTCGTTGATACGCGCCTGCTTGAGGTATTCGGCGTTTTCGAGTATCTGGTTGATCATCGCCTCGGCTTCGGCTTCCTTGGCGTTTTTATAGGCGTTGGCGTTGTTGACCGCGGTCTTGGCGCCGGAATCGGCGTTCTTGACCGCCGCGAACGCTTCGCTGACGGCCTTTGTGGGCGGTTCGCAATCCTGGATCTTTATATCCACCAGAGCGAGCCCTATATCGTAATTCTCGAGCTCGGTGAGCGTGAGGTCCTTGATCTTGGACTGGATCTCTTCCTTGCTGCCGGTGAGGATGGGGTCGATCTCGTAAGAGCCGATGACGTTGCGGATCTGGCTCTGGATGAGCATTTTGAGCATAGATTCGGGATCGTCGGCGGCGAAGAGATACTGCACCGGATCGGAAATGCGGTATTCCACGAAGAAATCGATATTCACGATATTGAAATCGCCGGTTATCATCATACTTTCTTCGAGTATGCTGGCGTTCGTATCGGAGCGGTAGCCGATCTCCAGGCTCTTGATCTCGTTGATCGCCACGTGGTACGCCTTTTGCATCCCGAACGGAAGTTTGAAATGGATGCCGGCGCTCTTTATGCCGCTCAGTTTGCCGAACGTCGTCACCACGGCGACTTCTTTGTCGCTTACGGTGTAGAACGACGTGGAGACGAGCGCTATCAGTATGATCGCCGCCGCGGCTATGAGCGCCCAGCGCACGATCTTCTTTTTATCAACGTCCTTTATATTGAAACCGGACACGTTGTACGTCTTGTTCATATGCGAACCTCCTTTGCCTATATTATACTATACGGCATATGAAAAAGCAACACTCTTTTTATGAATGAATTATTTCCGGAGAGCGCGGCGCGGGGCGTTTCGTTATCTTTCACAAAAACGCGCGGCAAGATATGTGCAAACGGCGAACTCGAAATCGGTTTTTTCTCTTGACAAAAACGCCGTTTTAGTGTATATTAAATATGTATAATTACGCATAGATATGGAGGTCCCCCTAAATGATCAAGAGAATTATTTCTTTAACGCTCGCGTTAGTTATGCTGGCGGCGTCGGTCCTGCTCACGTCGTGCAGCAACGAGACCGAGATCGAAGAAGAGCCCGCGAAGATATACTCGCTGTATACCATCTGCGAACCGGGCACTACCGAACTTGCGAAGAAACAAGTGGAGCTTGCGCTCAACCGCCTGCTTTTCAACGAAAAGAAGCTCTGCATCAAACTTATAATGGTGACCGAGGACGAATACGAAGACCTTATCGCCCAGAAGTTTGACGAATGCAAGAAATACGACGAAGAAAGAAAAAACAAGAACAAGAATAAAAACAAAAACAATTCCGAGGCCGAATCGTCAGCCGAATCGTCGGTAGTTTCCGAAAACTCCCTCGAAGCGCTCGGCGGCGAGGACGGGATCTTCACCGGCGACGAATATCTGGATTTCTTACAGGAAAACCTTGATAAGATGGAACGCGGCGAAGAATATATGGAAATAGAATTCGACGCCCCCCGTCTCGACATTTTCCTGGTGCTCGGCTACGAAAAGTATATCGACCTTGTCGGCAAAGACCTCCTTGCCGCCATCGACGATAAACTCACCAGCGAAGCAAAGATCATAAGAGACTACGTTTACCCCACGTTCCTCGACGCCGCCAAGGTCACCAACTCCAAAGGCACCCGCAAGACCTACGGCGTTCCGATGAACAAAGGCATTGGCGAATACGAATACATAGTGTTCGACAAAGAATATCTCGATAAATACAGCATCGACGCCGGGACTATGACCAATCTCGAAGACCTTGAGTATTATCTCGAGATACTCGCCGAAAACGAACCCGACATCGTTCCGCTGGCAAACGTTTTCGATTCGCCCGAATTCGCTTATCTCTTTGACAAAGGCTTTACCGCTTACATAGGCGACAAGCACGTCATCAACACTTACGACGACAGTAAGGCGCTGGCTTATTACACGATGATAGCGCGCTATCACACGATGGGCTACCTCAAAGACGATCCCGGCGACACCGGCTGGGCGGTCAAGTTCGTAAAAGGCACCAACGCCGATCTTGAAGCGCTCGCCGCCCGCACCGGCCGCGAATACGACTACACCATCCATTCCTACCCCGTTGCGTCCAACGAAGACCTGCTCAGCGCGCTCTTCTGCGTTTCGGCCTACACCGTTTCGAACGAGCTGACCGACGTTCTGAAGATACTCGCTTATCTCGAAAGCAACATATCCATGGCGAACACTCTGGCGTACGGCGTTGAAGGCGAACATTACACGCTCAACGAAGACACCATGCAGATCAAGCCGATCTCCCAGGATTACAAATACAACCGCGATTACGTCGGCAACACCTTCCTCACCTACACGCTGGAAGGCGAAAACCCCAACAAATGGGAACAGCTGAAGATGCAGAACCGCGATTCTTCCAAGACCGCGGAGCAGTCTGTATCGGTCGGCTTTGCGTACTACCCCGTTTCGGTAAAGGATCCTAACGACACCTCTATAACCTATTCGGAACCCAACTATATAGAGATCATTCAGGAATACGTAGACAAGTTCTACCCGAGCATCATCAAAGGCGACCTCGTAGACATAGACTTTGAAGAACTGAAAGTTCTCGTCACTCCTACCATCACCGACGAACAGATACAGGCGGTCAAGGACCGTTACACCAACGAGCTCAACAACGCGGTCAAAGAAGAACAGGCCGCGAGATACGCCGAAGGCACCAAGAACTACAATACGATAGCCACCACCGCTTACGAAAACGCTTTCAAATATTTCTATAAGAGCAAGCAGAAAGCCGAAGTCAAAAAGCGCGTTAAAGAAGAAGTCAAGCTCGATCCCGAATACAACAGCACGCCCGAGAGCATCGACGCCCGCGTAAACGAGATCTGCACCGAAGAATATATGACGGAACAGGTCAAGATAATCTACGCAGACGATATCGCAGCCAGGGCGCAGACGACCATTGAAAACTCAGTGACCAAGGGCATCAACGACGGCGTCAAGAAGTATATGGATACCGAAGAGTACGCGGCACGTCTTGAAGCAGCGCTGAACTCTCCCGCCTGCGTCGCAGAGATCGACGAGATCAACGCCATCGACGTGTTCGTAGCGTACCCCGAAGTGGCGCTCAACAACAGTAAGGTCTACCTGCAGGAACAGCTCAAGGAAAAGATCGACGCCCAGTTCGAAGAAATGAACAAGGCGCTGCGCAAAGCTTACAAAGAGTTTGCGGATTCTTATATGGCCCGTTACGATTTCGCGGACGACGAAAAGCGTTCCGAACCCGACTTCCGTAAAGCCATTATAGACACCGTGTCCACCAGGCTGCGCAACCTGCTCAAAGCCGAACTGCGCAGGATGGTGACCGCCGAGCTCGGCGAAGGCGCGCTGCCCGAAGATATAAGCGACACCGTCGAAGAGCGTTTCACCGACACCTGGATCCAGGACGTCATAATGGAAACGTTCGAACTCAATAAAGATCCTTCCAAGACCTTTGAAGAGCCTGCTTCCACCGAGGCGCTGCGCGAGATAGTCAACGCGCACATCAAGGAAAGCGACGTTAAGACCAACTACGAAAACTCGCTGCTCGCGACGTTCGAAAAATCCGTCGGCCTCATCAAGACGGTCGACGCCGAAGCCGCCGTCATAGGCGACGACGACGAAGAAGGCGGCGAAACTTCCGCCGAGGAAACTTCCGCCGAAGAAGGAACCACTCCTTCCGAAAGCGAGACCGATCCCGATTCCGGCGAGATAGTCGATCTTGAGACCGTTGACCTTTACAACGTGATATTCAAGAAGCGTATCGAGGCCCAGTACTACAAGTACGCTCCTCTTCCCACCGCCTGATAATTCCATAAAAACCGTAATGGCTTTTGCGGCGCACGCCGCAAAAGCCATTGGCATATAGACAGCATTTTGAAGAACGGAGCAGTTTTATGAAAAGCAGAAAAAACAGATACGTAACGTTCGCGGCGCTGTTTGCCGCCGCGGCGATAATTATAACGGGAGGAGCGACGTTTATGGCAAGAGCCGCAGCCGACGGCAACGGCGGAAATATGGGTTCCAAGGGGATAAGCCCCGTGACAGGCACTTTTATTCAGCCCTGGCTTTACAACGGTTACACCGACGAGCGCTGGGAGCAGGAATTTTCGATGATGGAAGAGATGGGCATAGAATACATCATTATGGGCGACACGCTTTCGTGTCAGACCGGAACTCCCATCACCGACACTTCCAAATGGGTGATAACCGCGAATTACGCCACGCTGAACAGCTCGTACAAAAAGGGGCGCGACGTGCTCACTCACCTGTTCGAGCGCTGCAAGGCGCACGGGATAAAGCTTTACGTCGGGATGGGCAACACCCCCGCCGGCTGGCCTTATCTCGATGAAAGCGCCACGGGGTTCAAAGAGATATCCGAGATGTTCGCCGACGTGGCGGAAGATCTGTACAACGCCTATTACGACAAATACCCCGAGACGTTCGCCGGGTTCTATTTCGTGCCCGAGCTTTACAACTCCTCGGCGTTCGATTCGGAAGCGCGCAGAACTAGTTATGTAAACAAACTCTCGGCGGGATTCCACACGATATTCAATAAAATCACGGAACTTAACAGCAGTCTTCCGTTTATATTTTCACCTTATGTAAACATGTTCGGCGGCAGCTGGGTCTCCAAGAACACCGATAATATAGGTCTGTTCTGGAAAGAGCTGCTGGCGAACGCGGGGTTCCGCGACGGCGATATTCTCTGCCCGCAGGACAGCGTGGGCGCCGGCGGCGCCGATCTTGAGCTGCTGGAGCCGCTGACCAAAGCGTACAAATACGCGGTGGACAACTGCGGCAAGGAGATACACCTGTGGTCGAACTGCGAGATATTCGTACAGCCAAAGGACAAGTTCTTTGACAATTACGACGGGTACGGTTCGTACTGGACCTGCTGCACGGTAGACCGTATGGTCAAACAGTTCGAGATCGTTTCCAAGTACGTGGAACGCATATTCTGCTTCGCCGTGCCGCATTACCTTTCGCCCTACAACACGGTGAGCGGATATTACGATTCGTATAAATACTATCTGGAAAACGGCGAGCTCGACAGCGTTCCGCCCAAGGCACCCAAGAAATTCCGCACCCTGTTTATGGTCAACAACGGCGTCAAGTGCCTGACCGTGAGCTGGTCCGGGATGTACGACAACTTGGGCGTTCACCGCGTGAACATCTATAAAAACGGCGAGTTTTACACGTTCCGCGCCTCCACGCGCAACGAGGGCGGCAGCAACCCGGCGGTCTACCCCAATTCGTTTTACGATATAGAATACACGCCGGACACGGCCGAGACCGTGGTCTACGAATTTGAAGTGATCGACTGTTCGGGCAACGTGAGCGAGCGTTCGCAGCTGGTCGTCGAGCCGGGTTCGGTACCGAACAAAGTCAGAGCCGGGGCAAGCTACAGCGGTCCGATAAAACACGCCGAAGGCGCGATAAAGGGCGCCGAAGCAGCGGCAAAGAAGGCGCTTGGCGAATAAAGGACAAAAAGAAATAAAAGCGAGGACTAATCCTCGCTTTTTTCTTTTAGAAGTTCTTTGTATTTTTCGGCGTCGCGGAAGACGTATTCGACGTACAGGCGCGTTTCGTCGATAGGGATCGTTGTGAGTTCGCCGTCTTTGGAATAGGCGGGGTCGGAAAGCCATTTGTTCACCTTGCCGATACCGCAGTTATACGCAGCCACGGCGTTGCGCCAGTTCCTGCCGGTATTGCGGTAAAGGTACGCGAGGTAATAGCAGCCGAAGCGGATATTCGTATCGGCGTCGGTCAGGTCGTATTCCGCATACCCCAGCTTATTCGCGATTTCTTGGGCGGTGTCGGGCATAAGCTGCATAAGTCCCACCGCGCCCACGCGGGAGCGCGCGGTCGGGTCGAACCTGCTTTCGTTCCTGATCATGGCAAAGACGAGCTCGGGCGGGACGCCGTATTCGGCGGACATAAGTTCGATGCTTTCGCGGTATTCGAGCGGAAGGCTTTCGGCGCGCATCGCAAAAAACAGGGCGATCGCAAAAACGGCGAGCACTGCGAGCGCGATTATGACCGGAAGGATTTTTTTCATACGGTCCCACCCTTTATCTGTTCGAGTACTTTGCGCGCTTTGTTCAAAAGCGCGCGCAGGTTTGATCTGTTTTCTATTATATGGTCGCAGTTTTCGTAAAGGAACCCGTTGCTCTTCTGCCGGGCGAGCCGGGCGCGGGCGGCGGAAAGCGTGATATTGTCGCGCTTGCGCACGCGGCGGATACAGGAGGCATCCGAAGCGACGACGCCTATGATAGTATCGCAGCATTTATCGAGCCCGGATTCGAAGAGCAGCGGCGCGTCTATGACCGTTATATCGCCTTTTACGAGTTCTTTGGTCCGGGCGACGATATAGCGGTGCGTGATCTCGTTGAGCGCCCTGTAGCCGTTTTCGTCGTTCATAGCGAGCGACGCGAGGTACGGTCTGTTGAGCGAGCCGTCGGCGCTGAGGATGGTTTCGCCGAAATAGGCGGCGAGTTCTTTTAGGCAGGGCGAACCCGCCGACGTGACCTCGCGGCTGACTTTATCGGTATCTATATAATTTATTCCGAGCGACGCGTAATATTCGCCCACGGTGGATTTTCCGCTTCCGGTCCTGCCGCAAAGTCCGATTATCATAACAGCACTTCCCTTATTTGCTTTTCGGTGATAACGCCTTCCCTTAGTATTTTGAGCCCGCCTTCGAGCGACACGATGGTGGAAGCCACGCCGCTCCCCGTGACGCCGCAGTCGAGTATGGCGTCTATGCGCCCGCGCAGATAATTCTTGACGTCCTCCGCGCTCGTGGGCGCCGGGAACGACGAAATGTTGGCGGAAGTCGCCGCGACAGGCACGCCGCAGGCGCGAAGCAGGTCCAGCGCCGCTTTGTTCGAAGGGAACCTGAGCCCCACGGTGTTTCCTCCGGCGCAGACGGTGCTGCCTATGACTTCCCTTTTGGGCGCTATGACGGTGAGCGGTCCGGGCGTGAACGCCCTTATCAGCTTACGCATACCGTCGGTGAGATATGCTATCTCTTCCGCCTGTTCGACCGAATAGAGGTGGCAGAGCAGCGGTTTTTCCGCAGGGCGGTTTTTCGCCGCGAATATCTTTGCGCACGCCGCGTCGTCGAGCGCGTTGGCGCCCAGCCCGTAGACGGTCTCGGTCGGGAACGCGACCAACCCGCCGGAGCGGATTATGGCCGCGCACTTTTCGATCCTCGCCTTATCGGTCCTGTCGCCCTTGAGTTTATAAACAAGTGTACGCAAAACAGTTCACCAACTTATTTGAATTCTACTATTGTAACGCCGGTGTCGCCTTCGCCGTAGCGGCCGCTGCGGAACGAAAGCACGCGCTTGTCGTGGCGCAGGTGATCCCAGACGGCGTTCCTGAGCGCGCCGGTGCCTTTGCCGTGGATGATGCTGACCGTGTGGTAGCCCGCCATTATCGCGGATTCGAAATAGCGGTCGATGACGAAATAGGCGTCGTCGCCGGTGAGCCCGCGCACGTCGACTTCGTTTTTGACAGCTTCGGTCGGGTGCGTATACACGGTGGCGCTCTTTTGCTTTTGAACGGGCTTTTCTTCGCACAGGCGCAGTTCGCCCATCTTGACTTTGGTGGTGATTATCCCGGCGCGGACGGTAACGGTATCGCCGTCGATGGCGGTGACGACCGCTTTTTTGTTTATGCCGCGGATAGTGACTTCGTCGCCGGTGACGAGCTTGCGCGGAAGGACGTAGTTATCTTCCTCCGGCTCCTCGTCCTTTACTCCGCTGTTTTTGACTTCGTCGCGTATGAGCTTGCGCGCCGATTCGATATTGTCGAATTTCTTTTCTTTTTCGGCTTCGCGGCGGAGCTTGTTGAGTTCGTCGAATATATAATCGCTCGAAGCTTTTGCCTGCGCCATAATGCGCGCCGCTTTGTCTTCGGCTTTGGCGACGCGTTCGGCGGCGGCGCGTTCTGATTCTTCTTTTTCGGCGCGCGCCTGCTTGAGCGTCTCTTCGGCTTCGCGCAGCAGTTTTTCCGCCTGAGCCTTTTCGCCGGAAAGGCGGCTTTCGGTCTCTTCCAATCTGCCAATAACGTCTTCGAAATGCACGCTTTCGTCGCTGAGCGCGGCTTTGGCGCGCTCGATTATGCGGTCGGGTATGCCGAGCCGCGTGGAAATGGCGAACGCGTTGGATCTGCCGGGAAGTCCCGTGACGAGCCTGTACGTGGGGCGAAGAGTTTCGACGTCGAATTCGCATGAGGCGTTCATAACTCCTTCGGTCTCCAGCGCGTAGGTCTTGAGCTCGGCGTAATGCGTGGTTGCGGCGGTGACGGCGCCGATGCGGCGCATATCTTCGAGTATGGCTATGGCGAGCGCCGCGCCCTCAGTGGGGTCGGTGCCGGCGCCGAGTTCGTCGTAAAGCACGAGCGAGCGGTTGGAGGCGTTTTTGATTATGCCGACGATATTCTTTATGTGCGCAGAAAACGTGGAAAGCGACTGTTCTATGGATTGTTCGTCGCCGATATCGGGCAGGATCTCGTCGAACACGGGCATAACGGTGCCGTGGTCGCAGGGGATCTCGAACCCCGCCTGAGTCATCATAGCGAGCAGGCCTATGGTCTTGAGCGTGACGGTCTTGCCGCCGGTGTTGGGTCCGGTTATGACGAGCGTGCCGCTTTCCCTGCCGCCTAACATCACCGAGATGGGGACGACCGTGTTTTTATCCAGCAGCGGATGGCGCGCCTGAACGAGTTTGACCGTCATATCGTTTTCGTTGATGAACGGCGAAACGGCCTCGATAGCAAAAGCGTAATCGGCTTTGCCGAAGATGACCGAAAGATCGGTGATGACGTTGAAATCGCCGGTGATTATATCCGCCGATAGCGTGACCTGCTCCGAAAGGCGGGCGAGTATGCGTTCGATCTCGTGCGATTCGGCGGAACGCAGTTCGCGCAGTTTGTTGTTGGCTTCGAGCACCGCCATGGGTTCTATGAACAGGGTCTGCCCAGATGCGGAGGTGTCGTGGACGAGCCCTTTTATTTCGTTCTTATACTCGGCGCGCACGGGGACGACGTACCTGCCGTTGCGGACGGTGACTATGTTTTCCTGAAGATATTTGGAATAGCTGCCGGCGGTATAGCGTGAAAGCACGTCGCGCACGTCGGATTCGCACTTGCGCATATTGCGCCTGATACGGAACAGCTCGTCGGAAGCGGTGTCGGCGATCAAATCTTCGGCTATTATGGCGTCGCCTATGGCGCGGTCGAGCGTGCGGTTTTCGCGCACGAGTTCGAAATACTGCGCCAGCGCGCCCAGATCTTCGTTGCGGTTGGGGTACGCCCGTATCGCCGAGGCGCTGCGCAAAAGCGACTGGATATCCAGAAGTTCGCGCGGGGTGAGCGTGGCGCCCTTAGCGGCGCGTTCGACCGACGGGATGACGTCCCTGCCGCTGCCGAACGAAGGCATGGCGCGTTTGGATATCATTTCCTTCGCCTTGGCGGTCTCTTCAAGGCGGCGCTTGACGCAGACCGGGTCGTCGCTCGGCTCGAGCGCTTTTATCGCCGCTTTGCCGCTTTCGGTGCGGACGTAAGACGCCGCTATTTCTATTATTTTATCGTATTCAAGTATCGTTTTTGCTTTGAGGAAGGATTCCATTTTCAATTTCCTTATAAAAATCAAGTGTTTTGGGCGCGATATCCGCGGCGTAGAGCAGATACTTTTCGCAGAAGGCGCAGAACGTATCCTTGTCTTCGCCGGTCAGCGAAAACGAAAGTATCTTGTTCCTTGCGCAGCGGTTGAGGTAGTCGAGCGCGCTCACGGCGGCGTCGCCGAGTTCGAACGCTTCTTCTCCCTCGGGCAGGCAGTCGCGGCAGAAAAGCTCGCTTTCGGCAAACGAAAACACGTTTCCCTTTCCGCCGCAGGAGGCGCACCCCGAAAAATCGGGCGCGAGCCCGAGGATGAGGCACAGGCGGTATTCGAACACCGCTTTTACGAGTTTGGTCTCGGCCAGCGAATTGGCGAGCGCGTACAGCGCGTTCAGAAACAGCGGCAACACCCCGTCGTTTTCGGCGACCGAAACGAGAAAGCACAGTTCAGCCATATACGAAGCCGCCGCGAACGCCGAAAGGTCGCTGCGGATACCGTAGAAGCTTTCGATAAGCGAAGCTTCGGTGAGCGTCATACGGCCGTTTTTTTCGTAGACCGAAAGTTCGGAATACGCAAACAGCTGCACCGATTTGAGGTACGACGCCGATATGCTGCGCGCGCCGGTGGCGGTCACCTGCACCACGCCCTGGGATTCCGTGAGCACGTAGAGCAGTTTGCCTTTTTCGCCGGTGGGTTTTTCTTTTATGACTATGCCTTTGAATTGACGGTCCACTTACTCGTCCTTGCCTCCGTAGCCGAATGTGTTGAGCAGCGACTGGCGGTCGCGCCAGTTTTCCTTTACCTTTACCCAGATATCCAGAAACACGCGCGAACCGAGTATTTTTTCAAGGTCTTCCCTGGCGTAAGTGCCGATCTTTTTGAGCATTTCGCCGTTTTTGCCTATGACTATCTTCTTGTGGGCCTGTTTTTCCACGAACAGTTCGGCGCGGATGGATATAAGGTCTTTCTTTTCTTTGAATTCCTCTATGACCACGGCTATGCCGTGAGGGATCTCGTCGTCGGTGAGGCGCAGCGCTTTTTCGCGGATGACTTCGGACGCGATCTGTTTTTCGGGCTGGTCGGTGTAAAGATCGTCCGGGAAAAAGTGGGGCGAGGGGGCGAGGAACTTTTTGAGTTCTTCGAGTATTATACCGACGCCGTCTCCGTTGAGTGCGGAGACCGGTATGACGGAATCGAATTCGTATTCCGCCGAGATCTTTGAGATGTATTCGAGTATGGCGGTCTTGTCGGTGATATCGACTTTATTGATTATGAGCAGTTTTTTCATCTTTGCTTCGGAATAGCTTTCGAGCGCTTTGCGCTCGTTCGCCGTGAGCGGCACCGAGGCGTCCACCACGAACATAACGGCGTCGGCGTCGTCGGAAGCGTTGCCGACCGCGTTCATCATATATTTGCCGAGCAGGGTTTTGGGCGTATGTATGCCCGGCGTATCGATGAAGACGTACTGGTCTGCGCCGTCGGTGAGCACGCCGGTTATGCGGTTGCGGGTGGTCTGCGGCTTTTTGGAAACTATCGCCACTTTTTCGCCCACCAGCGCGTTGAGCAGCGTGGATTTCCCCACGTTGGGGCGGCCGGTTATCATAACGAATACGCTTTTGGTTTGTATTTCTTTGTTCGTATCCATATTTCCCTCTTATGCTATTCGCGGGTCACGCCCTGCGACTGTAATATATCTTCCTGGATCTTTTCCATTTGAAGCCGTTCTTTTTCGGTCTCGTGGTCGTAGCCTAACAGGTGCAGCGCGGAATGCACGCACAGGAAACAAAGCTCGCGCCGCAGCGAGTGGCAGTATTCCGCCGCCTGCTCTTTTGCTTTTTCCAAACAGACTATGATGTCGCCCAGCGAGCGCGGTCCGTCGGTAATGTCAAAATCGTCCATAGGGAACGAAAGCACGTCGGTGACTTTGTCGATTCCGCGGTATTCGGCGTTGAGCGAACGCACGGTGTCGGCGGTACTGACGGTGATATACACCTCAAAGCCGGAAGCGTCTTTATTCTCGTGCTCGACGGCGGCGCGCACGCAGCGCTTGATATCGGCTATGATACCGCGCGCGACGGGAATGCCCGATTCGTTGCGGTAAAACACTTTGAGCTCAGCCATTGTTCTGTTTCCTCCTGAAGACCTGGACGCCCGGTTTGCGTTCGCGTTCGGAAGCCGTCTTCTTTTCGTATGCGAGTATTATCTTCTGCACCAGCGGATGGCGCACCACGTCTTTGTGCGAGAAGCGGAAGATGGCTATGCCTTCGATGCCCTGAAGGATATCGACGGCTTCGATAAGTCCACTCTTTTTGATGTACGGCAGGTCGATCTGCGTCACGTCGCCGGTGACGATAGCCTTTGAATTGTTGCCCAGACGCGTCAAAAACATCTTCATCTGCTCGGGGGTGGTGTTCTGCGCCTCGTCGAGTATTATGAACGAATCGTCGAGCGTTCTGCCGCGCATATACGCCAGCGGAGCGATCTCGATAGTATTCTTTTCCATGTGCCGCGCGAACGATTCGGCGCCGAGCATTTCGCCCAGGGCGTCGTAGAGCGGGCGGAGGTACGGATCTATCTTCTGTTGAAGGTCGCCGGGCAGGAAGCCGAGCTTTTCGCCGGCTTCGACCGCGGGGCGGGTGAGGATGATGCGCGAGATCTGCTTTTGCTTGAGCGCGGTGACCGCCATCGCCACGGCGAGGAAAGTCTTGCCCGTGCCGGCGGGCCCGACGCCGAAGGTTATGGTGTTCTTTTTTATAGCGTCGACGTATTTCTGCTGGCCGACCGTTTTGGCTTTGATGGGCTTGCCCTTGTTGGTGAGGCACACGCAATCGTCGAGCATGCCTTCGAGTTCGCCTGCGCGGTCGTCTTTGACCATAGAGACGACATACCCCACGGTGTTGGCGTCGAGCGTCTCTTCGAGCGGAGCGATCCTGCCCAGCTGCATTATGGCGTCGTACGCCATTTCCACGTCTTCCGCCGTGTCGCCTTTAACGGTGACGTCGCCGTCGCGGCTGGAAATGCTTACGCCGAATTCCTGTTCGAGTATTGCGGCGTTGCCGTCCAGCGTTCCGAACAGTTTCAGTACGAATTCAAGATCGAGCCCTTCTATCTTTTTTTCAAAAGCCAATGATATCCACTCCGTTCTTTGCGAATATATACATTCTCAATTTGTTATTATATCACAACAAATTGCAAATGTATATATTTTTTTGCATATTTCTCGCGTCCGGCGGAATTTCTTTTATAAAACGCGTTTATGAACATAAAAAACGGGTTGAAAAAACGCAAAACAAGGTGTATAATCTGTAACAGATAAAAAAAGGAGCGGACCGACAATGAAAATAGATCTCCACGTTCACACGAGCGAGCTTTCGATGTGCGGACAGCTGAAAGCCGAGGAAATAGTGCGGATATACAAAAACGCTGGCTACGACGCCGTAGCGATAACCAATCACTTCAATCTCGACACCGCGCAGCACTTTGAGCGGCACGGGATAAGCGATTACATAGGCCATTACCGCCGCGGCTTTGAACTTGCCCGCAAAGAAGGCGAAAAGGTCGGGCTCCGAGTATTCTTCGGGTACGAGATACGCTTTACCGAAAACATAAACGATTATCTCGTATTCGGCATGCCGGACGAGCTGGCGGACGATTACAAGGCGCTGTTTTCGATGCGAGCCAAGGATTTTTCGGCGCTGGCGAACGAGCGCGGTTTTCTGTTTTACCAGGCGCATCCGTTCAGGAACGGGATGACGGTGTGCAACCCGGCGATACTTTTCGGCATAGAAGTCCACAACGGGCATCCCGGGCACGACAGCCGCAACGACGTAGCGAACGCCTGGGCGGAAAAATATAATCTGCATAAGATTAGCGGTTCGGACTGTCACTTTGAAAGCGGCGCCGCCAAGGCGGGTATTATCACGGACAAGGACGTGCGCACCACCGAAGAGCTGACAGAAATACTGCGCGCGGACGACTACTATATCATTTGATTTTGTAATTAATTGCCGTTTTTTCAAAAGGCGGCAATTTTTGTTTGTGCAACTTGACAAACCGATATGAATATGGTATATTATATACAGGTATTCCTTTAAACTACAATAGGAGGAAAAATATGAAAAGAATACTTGCGATACTTATTGCACTCGTGATGCTTTGCTCGGTATTCGTCGCCTGCGGCGGCAACGAAGCCGACCCGAGCCAGACCGAAAGCAAACCCGCTGACCAGAGCGGCGATCCCGGCAGCGAAAGCGCCGAACCCGCCTCGCAGGAAGAGAGTTCCGAAGCGGATCCCTACGCTCACCTCAGAAATTTCGATTTTGAAGAAGAAGAATGCATCTTCCTTGTCAACAACGACAACGGCGGAAGATACAAATCAATCGAAATACTTCCCTTCGAGGGCGGTTCGGACGTTTTGAACAGCGCCATTGAAGAGCGCAACAATTTTGTCGAAGACCTGCTCCACGTCGTGATCAAAGAAGTCCGCAGCAACAACGTGCTCAACGACGCCCGCAACGACATCCAGGGCGAAGGCCAGTACGACATTCTTATGCCGTGGATGGATTACGCCACCACGCTCGCTTCCGACGCCAGCCTTTACGACCTTTACTCTTTTTCCGACATCATCCATCTCGACCAGCCGTATTGGGATCAGAGAGCCAACGCCGACCTTTCGTTCGGAAACAAGCTGTTCTTCACGACCGGCGACTTTTCGCTGCTGACCTATGACTGCACTCACGCCATAGTGTTCAACAAAAAGCTCGCCCGCGACTCCGGCTGCGACGATATGTACCAGCTCCTGAAGGACGACAACTGGACGTTCGACACACTTTGGAGCAACGCCAAGCTCGTCACCGCCGACACCAACGGCGTGGACGGCATGACCTATGAAGACACCTGGGGCTTCTACCTCAACCAAAACTTCACCACTTCGATGTTCATCGGCTCCGGCGAACGCCTCACCAACAAAGACAACGACGATATCCCTCAGCTGGCTCCGCTCAACGACAGATATTCCGCCGTCGTCGACAAGATCCGTCAGATCTACAACGACAAGACCTCTACCATCATAATCGAAGATTACCAGAGCCAGATCTCGGGCAAAGACAGCGACGTTTATTCCGCCGCTTCGCGCGCGACCGGCGAAGGCAGAGCGCTCTTCCGCTCGCTCGCAATGGTCGACCTGAGCGAACTCGACGCCTATGACGTAGAATACGGTCTGCTCCCCGTTCCCAAATACAACGCCGATCAGGAAGAGTATTACAACATAGTTTCCGCCTTCCTCGCTTCGTGCATCTGCATCCACAACCAGGTAGAAGATCCCGAAATGTCCGCGGCTGTCGCCGAGGCGATCGCGATCTCTTCCACCTCCACCGTGAGAAGAGCTTACTACGACACCATACTCAAGGGACGCCGCATACCCGATGAAGACGGCGAATTCGCGCTCGACACCATATTCAACAACCGCGTGTACGAGATCGCCACCATCTACAAGTTCGGCAACCTTCGCGAACTCATCCAGACCTGCGCACGTTCCAGCACCGATATCCTCGTTTCCACCTACACTTCTATGGAAGGCAGCGTGAACGCGGCGATCGAAGATCTGAAAGACACGTTCGACGGTATCGACTGATTTTTCCGAATAAAAAAACGCTCCGCAAGGCTTTTGCCTTGCGGAGTTTTTTTGTTTTGCTATATGGTTGCGGAAAGCGTGAGCAGCGCCGCCGAAAGCACCGGCAGCGAAGTCGCGGCGCCGTATTCGACGAACCGCGCGAAGGTGAATCTGACGTCGTACTGTTTGAGCAGCGACATCCACATTATACCCGCCAGAGCGCCGACCGGCGTGAGGAACGCGCCGATATTGGAGCCGATGACCGTGCCGTACGCGGCGCCGAGCCGCACGGCGGGCTGAGCCGAATTGACTATGGGCGCGAAAAGCACGCTCATAGGTATGTTATTGGTGATATCCGAAACGAAAAACGAGGCGACGCCGTATTTGAGCACCGCGTGGTCCGAGCCGAAGGCGTTTGCGGCGAGCGTGATGACTCCGTTTTCCTTGAGCGCGAGCACGATTATGAACATTGAAAGCACAAAAGGCACGAGTACGAACGGAGCACGCTTGGTACAGCCGATAAGTTCTGCCGGACGGCGGCGCCTGACGAGCGCGTAAAAGAGCGATATTGCGTACAGCAAAGCGGCGGATATAAGTGCGACCAGCCACATTTCCAGCCCGAAATACGAGCCCACCGCCATCACGAGCGTGCAGGACGCGAGTATTATTCCGCCGGTGACCGCCGAAAATTTATCGGTGATCGTCGCCTTGACTTCGCGCGGTTCGATAGGCGATGCGAGCCGCTTGCGGAATATGAGGCGCAGCACCGCGTAAGCGGTGATCCCCGCCGCGGCGGCGGGAAGCGCCATCACTTTGAAATAGCTTATAAAATCCATACCCACGGAAGAAGCGACGTAGATGTTGGTGGGGTTACCGATTATAAGAGCCATGCTCCAGGTATTGGCGGCGACGAATTCGCTGACCAGATACGGCACGGGGTCGACTCCGGCGTGGGCGGCAAAGCGGCAGATGAACGGCGTGAAAGTGAGGATGACGATATCGTTGGACGTGAAAACCGTGAGCACGGAAACGGTAACGAAGAGCAGCAGGAACAGCCTTTTTTGGCTGTGTCCGGCGTGCGAAAGGGTCACCGAGGCGAGCCATTCGAAAAACCCCGCTTCGTCGAGGAAGACCGAAAGCAAAGTCATACAAATAAACAGCACGAGTATCTTTATGGGGTTTACTTCGCTGTTTGTTGAAAGGCCTTGCAGAACGCCTGAAGGCGAAACGCAGCCGAAGATCAGCGCGCACGCCGCGCCCGCGAGAGCGCACAGGCAGTAAGTGCTGAGCGTAAACCGTTTTATTTTTATTTGCGGCATAAACAGTACGGAAAGGATTATGCCGGCGCAGGTCAAACCGCCTATAACGAGTGAAAGCGCCATTTGATTTCCCTTTTTTGAGCATAAAAAATCGGTGTGCTTTCACACACCGAAGACGTATTTTAGCACCGCGCGACGCCGCTGTCAATAGTCAAAATGACTATTATTTGCCGTGTACTTCGTCTAAGTATTGTTCACGCGCACGCAAGCCGCGTTCCATTCCCTTTTTTCTGCCGAAATAAGCCAAAAAGCCGAAAGCGACGCATTCGACGACGGCGATTATGAGCGTGAGCGGGAGGAATTTGAAAGCCAGCGTTTTATAGATAAAGCTGTTGTTCATAAGGTCGCGCGTACTGACTTCCGCCAGCACGTTGGCGTCTTTTATTCCGCCGAACAGTCTTGTGAGCGCCGCGGCGGGATACCAGAACTGCATTCCGAACACGCCGTTGAATTCCCTCATTATACCATTGCCTATATTGACGAGCGAGACGACGACCGCCGGAAGTGCGATCTGCAGTTTCATTTTGAACGGATCGGTCTTTTTGCCGTTCTTGCGTGCGATACGGTAAGCGAAATAGTAACAGCACAAAAAGCCCATCCCCAGGAATCCCGCGGTGGTGAGGATCGCCTGCAGCGGATAGACGGAATCGAAAAGATATGACGCGTCGGCTCGTAAGTCGACGAGCGACGGGGTGTGGATGAACACGGAGCCCACCGTACGCATAACGATGGCGCCGAAAGAAGCCACTATGAGAGCGGCGAAATATATGACTGTATTGATTATAAAGCCTTCGTATGGGTCGCGTTCCTCGTTGTATTTAGCGAACTTCAAAATGTACCACCGCCTTTACTCAATTATTATAACAGAGCGCTCAGCCGTTGTCAATAGCCGTATCCTTTAAAAGAAAGCGCCGGAGCTTTTTGCTCCGGCGCTTGAAACAGTTATGATATCAGAGAGGATAATCGTCGCCGAACAGGACGTGGCGAAGGAGATAGATGGCGTCGTTGCTGTTGAGCGCGCCGTCGCCGTTGAAATCGAGGTCGAGCGATTCGTCAAGAGGATAATCTTCTTCAAACAGTATATGTCTGAGCAGCAGGATGGCGTCGTTGGAAGAGACCTTGCCGTCTTCGTTGAGGTCGCCTCTGATACCGGGATCTTCGGGAGGGACATCATCGGGGACTATGATCTTTATGGATCTTATTGTCACCGTAGTGTTGTTGGTGGCGTAGATGGTGATTCCGGTGAAGGTGATGTTGCCGTCGTCGTCCGGGAGCAGATCCACCTGGCCCTGATAATGGTGAGACGCTTCGTTTTCCTGATCGTACGCTTTGATCTCGGAAAGTTTGCATCTTACGGTATAGGTGCCGGAATAGAGGTCGCCGTTGCCCGCGCCGAGCTGTCCGCCGACGTTCTGCGAAAGCTTGATATACTGGCCGTCGTTGACGAAGAGGAGTATGGAGGTCTCGCCGCCGCTGCCGACGGTGAAGTCCATATCGATCTCGGCTTTGTCGAATTCGAACATAAGCGGTTTTTCGTAATCGGTATGCACGCAGGGCCAGCCGCCGCCGGATTCGGTGGTGACGGTCATAACGCCGTTTTCATCGAACGAATAGACGGGGTTAACGCCGTTGCCCGCGGTCTTTTCGTAGACCTGGTCGGGAACGAGGTTCACGGTGCCGGTGAGCGGCTTGATGGTGGAAGTGGGGATATCGTAGTTGCCGGGAGTGTGGATGCCGTTGTAATCCTTGTTGAAATCCGCCGCTTTGACGATCTGGAAGTAGCCGCCGGGATACACGTCCTTGAGATCGACAAAGATATTGTGGAATTCGATGAAATCGCCTACCTGAGCGGATGCGGCGTAAGTTCTGTTGATATCCGAAAGATCGCCGTCCTGGTTCTTGTGAACGCCTATGGCGAGCATTCCTTCGGTGAGCTTGCCGCCGTCGTTGCCGTCGGGAGCTTTCTTCCTAGTGACTTTAAAGCCTTCTTTTTCGGCGTCCCAGGTCAGATACAGAGTCTGCGACCAGTTCACGTTGGCGGCTGTGCCGGTGAGGTCGGGAGTGGATTCGGGGTCGAATATATAAGCGGTGCCGGTGGTGATCTTCTGGTTGAAGCCGTTGACCCAGCCGACGTTGGAAACGGAATCGAACGCTTCGTAAACTTCAATTTCGTTGATAAAGGTGAACACGCCGGTGCCGCTCTTCCAGCAGGACTGGAGACGAACGTAACGGGACGTGACCTTGCCGAAATCGTTTTCGGCCCAATAGACATTGCCGGGGGTGCCGAGCGTGAGGTCGCCGACGACGGTCCAGTCGGTGCCGTTATCGGAAGAAGAGATGATCATGCGCGAAGGAGACGCGATACCGGAAACGCCGGCTGCCCAGGTATTGACGCACACCCTGCCCCAGGTCTTGGCTTCCTTGAGGTCGATGACAGCGGTGCCCACGTTATAAACTTCGCCGTCTATGGTCACGCCGGCAACGGAGTTGTTGTTTTCGTTATTGCCGTTGACGTAGAAACCGAACCAGTCGCCCTTGTTGTACGAGTCGTTTTCGAGCGCGATACCGTCGTTGAGTTTGGCGTTGTAATTGCCGTAACCGGCGGTTTCGGGAGGTCCTTCGACCTTGCCGCCCACTATACGGACTTCGCCGTCGAGCGCAAGGTTGACGTTGTTGCATTCGAGCGCTTCGAGCAGCCTTTGCGCGGCCTCTTTAATGGCGGCGGGAGTGGCGTCGGGCGTGTCGCGGACCGCGAGCGCGTAATCGTAAGCGTCGCGGATATAGTCGAGCTGTTCTGCGGAATAATCGGCGTAGCTGATGCCCTTAGCCTTTGCGATGGCGTCGGCGAGCGCAGCGCCGCCCGAGAAGAACGCGTTGATGTTCATTATTTCGCGGATGTAGTCGCCGCTGGTGGAAGTATCGGCGTTCCTGACTGCGAGCGCTTTATCGTAGACCGCCTGGAGCTCGGGGTCTTCGCCGCCGTTAAGCGCGGCTTCGGCGCGGTCGAGCAGTTCGTCCAGCGCGGCGACGAGATCGTCGTTAGGCTGAGGACGCTTGACTATGAGGATACAGTCGGAAATGCCGCGGCTGGAGCTGGTCTTGTAACCCGGTTCGCCCGAGCCGTCGTCCTTGACGTAGAGGCCGACCGATCCGCCGCCGTCCATACGGATGACGTTGACGCAGCCGGCGTCCTTCATCGTCTTGGCGACGTCTTTGAGCGTGACGCTTCTGCCGGAAGCGCCCGAGCTGCCGCCTTCGACCGTGAAGAAGACGTAGGTGCCGTCGGCTTTGATACCGAAAGCGTTCCAGCGCGCCGGAAGTGTGACGGAATGGGTGCCGATGGTGCTGTTTATCGCGGTCTGGTCAACGCCGTCCTTGACGAGCCAACCGACGTTGGTGATGACGGAAGAGGCGTTTTCCATTATCTCTTTGGAAGCGGCGACGGTCTCGGCAGCGTTGATCTCTACCTTGGCGCCCGCTTCGAGGTCCTTGACGTAGTCGGCGTAGCTGGAACCGTTCTTTACGAAAAGGACGAATTTATCGGAAACGGTGTTGTAATCGTCGGCGAGCTGGTAGCCGTACGAATCGGTTCTGACTTCGATTACTTCGCCCACGAGCGTTCCGCCCACGACGAGTTCGGTGTTGTTGACTTTTCTGCAGACGACTTCGTAGCCGGGAGTGGTATCGTAAGTGTCGCACTTACTGCCGCAGGAGGCGTCGAAGTAGTAGAATCTGTCGCCGAAGGTGCCGTTCTTGCCCGGAGTTTTATTGATGTAATAAATGCCGTTGGGAACGACTTTGCCGTCGATGGAAAGCGTATATGAAATGGACGATTTTACGACGTCGAAATGGCCGTCGGAAGAAAACGCCACGACTTCATCGGAATAGCCGGAGTGCGCGCAGGTGATCTTGCCGTTGGATATGTTTATGCCGATGAGCATACCGTTGGACATATCGAAGAACGAGCCGTTCATCGCGCCGATGACGTCGTACCCGTATTTGTTGACAGCGCAGTTGTACTGGTTCTTGAGGTTGGTGGCGCTGCCAGCATAGCAAGTGAATACCATAGGGATAAAATCCGCCGAAGAGAATGTGATCATATTTGCTACTTCGGTGTTGCCGTTTACGTAGCTGGTAAGATCGTATTCGGTGTATCTTGCGCCGGTCTCGATATCGTAAGCAGCGTCTTTATGTTCGACGAGCGCGTAATCCGCGGAAACGGCGAACAGAGACACCGCGCACGAAAGTATCATCGCCAGCGCGAGCGCAGCGGAAATGATGGAGCGTTTAGTTCTCATAATACTACCCTTTCTTGAGTTATATTATAGATATATATAATTATATCTTTACAAATCGATTATAACATCACGCCGTATAAATGTCAAGTATTTTGCGCGTTTGCGAACATAAAAAGCTTGAAACCGCCGCGCTTTTACGACACAATGCACAAAAAACGAAGCATAGAATAAAGCAAAACGCCCCGCGCGGGCGGGGCGTTTGTTGTGTGTGAAGTTTTGGCCGTCAGCCGGTGATACCGGAACGTTCCACGCCTTCGATAAGAGTCCTTTGAGCGAACAGATAAATGATAATGAGCGGGAACAGGATCATAAGGCCGCAGGTGTTGCGTATTGCCGTTTCGTACAGCGTCTTGGACGCGTATTCGGTATCCAGCGATTTAGGAATGGAGACGATATTCGTGAGCAGGCGGATCTTGGTGACGTCCTTGAAGAACAGACTGCTGTAGAACTGGTCGGTCCATTGCCAGGAGAACGCGAACATAAATACAGTTACCATCATAGGAACGGACATAGGGAGTATGATGCGCAGGAACGTCTTGAAGACGCCGGCGCCGTCGACGTAAGCGGCTTCTTCGAGCTCGTCGGGCACTCCTTTATAATACTGACGCATCATAAAGATGAACAGGCCGTTCTTGAACGCCAGGCCGCAGAACGAAAGTATTGCCAAAGGCCAATACGTGTTTAGCAGGCTGGCGATGGCGGGCGTGCCCGCCGTTGAGCCGAAGAGCTTGGCTATCGCTCCGTATATGCCCCAGATATCGAAATATCTGAATTTCATAAACATAGCCATCTGGATGGACTGGTGCGGGATGACCATGGTAAAGATGACGCACAGGAACAAGATCTTTTTGAACTTGAAGTTGAACTTGGCAAAGCCGTAACCGACTATGGAGCAGATGAACATCTGCACCACGCCGCACAGCACCGAAAGCGTGGCGGTGTTGAACAGCGATTCCCAGTAATGGTTGTCGTTGATTATGGCTTTGTAAGTGTCGAGCGTGGGATGTCTGGCGATAAGTCTGACGTGCACGTCGACGAAGTCTTCGCGGCTCATGAACGAACCGGAGATCTTGGAGATGTACGGGAAGAGTATGACGAACGAGATGCCTACCAGCAGCACGAAACGGAATATCTTCCATGCGACTTTACCGAGGAAGTAGGTGGTCAGATACTTGGAACGCAGTTTGACCCAGAACGGGGTCTTTTCGTCGAACACAAGCAGCGAGGGATCTCTTTTGACTGTATCTTTTGTCTTATCCATTGTGACCCCTCCTTAATCTCTTCTCTGGTAAAAGACGTAAGCCGAAAGCAGGCCTGCGACTATTGCCAGGATAATGATTACCACCAGGAAGTAGACCCAGCTCATCGCCGTGGCGCGGACCATGCCTTTTGACTGCGAGTAGATGTCGTTGATAAAGGTCATAACTCCGTTGGACTGCGCGGTGAACGAGTCGATGACCGTGTAGATGGTGTTGACCAGGATCATAGGGGAGATCATCGGGAAGGTTATCTTCCAGAAAGTTTCCCAGGCGCTGGCGCCTTCCATTTTACACGATTCGTAAATGGCGGGTGAGATGGACTGCAGACCGGCGAGGAAGATAAGCATCTGAACGCCGGATTTTTCGACGATGCTGTAGACTTCGTTGACTACCCAGAGGACGTAGCCGACAAGATCCTGCCCGACTTTCATACTCGAGAAGAACTCCTGAACGTCGAGCAGTGAGATGATCTGCGTGCCGACGTTCGTCGTGGTCTGCATACTGCCGCCTTCCGAAAAGTTTGCCATTGAAGACTGCGTTGAGGCGAGGATGTTCTGAAGGTCGATGCTTTCGATTATACCGGTGGAAACGATGACCGGTATGAAGAAGATCGCACGGAACAGCGCTCTGCCTTTCATCTTCTGGTTGAGCAGAACTGCCATAAACAGCGAGAAGATGACTATTGCGGGAACTTTGAAGAGGAGGTCCTTGACGCTATCGATGAGCTTGCCGGTGAAATCGGCGTTTTCAAGGAACGCGTAGCGGTAGTTGTCGAGCCCAACCCAGGTCTTTGCAAGACCGCCGCCGGGGATGGTGCTCGTGTCCATGAAACTGAATTGTATGGATTCGAATATCATGGGCAGGTAGATCAGGAAAAAGCCGATCAAGAAGGGGGCTACGAAGAACCAGCCGTAACGGGCTTTTTTCTTATCCAAAGAAACGCTCTTCTTTTTCTTCTTGGGGACTGCCTGAGGTTCGGTTTCGAACTGTTTAACGTTATCCATCAACTGCTCTCTCCTTTCTTTCATTCGACTGCGGTCTTGACATAGCCGGTCGCGGGAATCGTTATCTTCTCGCCGCCGTATTCGACCGTGTAATCTTTAGTAAGGTAGTTGATGAAGAACACCGTGCCGTTTTCGTACGTGACTTTGACCACTCTGTATTCATCATCTACGAATTCATGTTCAATTATGCGGCTGTACTTGACGCTCTTGAGCACTTCGTTCAGTTCGTTATAGGTGTTGCACATATCCTGCAGCCATATAGCGTATTTGACCGAATAGTACTTGGAAAGCTTCCAGTTGTTGATATAGTTCTTGAGAACGGAAGTATTCTCGGCGGCTATGACGAACATTGGGGACGCGCCGCTTTCGATGGTCCTGAGGAACTGACTGCGGTAGTCGCCCGCCAGGTTGATGGCGGTGCCGGAGAATTCGATATAACCGTGGATGAGCATTCCGTAGAACGGGACCGAAGCCACCGTGTAGTTATAATGCGAATCTTCGAGCGGGACGTTAACGATATCCGTAACGTACGGCCACGAATAGTAGTTGCCGCCGGCGGTGAGCACCTTGCCGTTGTCTTCTTTGATCTTTGCAAGCAGACGGCTGACGATCTTCTTGGAGTCTTCCCTGTTGAGAGGTTCGTCCTCGTCGAAGTCGGAAGAAAGGTACTGGCCCATCGTGGTGACGGCTATGCCGCCGACGTTATACTTGGAATAATCCGCGTAAGTGTTTGCGTAGAACTTTTCTATGGAGTTGGGCGATATTATACCCATCCTGGAATAAGTGTAGCCCTGATACAGAGGATCGTAATACTGCAGGCCGCAGCCTTCGTCGTTTATCGTCCTGGAAAGATCGTCCTTTGAGCTGAAGCCGTCGAACATTTCGTCCTTGGCGGCAAGCATAAAGTCGAGATCCGGGAACAGGGTGATATTGCCGTTGGCGGGGTCTTTTGCGTATTCGACGAGCTTGTTGAACTCTTCCTCGCCGCCGAGCGCGTCGCAGATATCGATCCCGTTGGGAACGAGCGGGATCATACCGTCGTTGCACCAGCCGTCGTAAATGAGCTTGACGTTCCTGATGCCCGCTTTATCTTTGAGGGTCTGCAGGATCTCGAGCGCTTTGGTGAAGCTGGTGAGCGGAACGCTCTTCTGGTACGGGATGCCGAGGAAAGTCTTGGTGGTGTCGATAGCGCCGAGCGCTTCGATATAAAGCGGGATATCTTCGGATTCTTCCTCGAGGCGGGTTATGACGCCGTTGGTTTCGAGATAGTCGCGGTAGACCGACGCCATGCCGCTGTAGGAAGAATGCTCGGTGTCGAGTATGAACACGCGGATACCGTAGTCGCCGGTGTATCTTCTCTTGGATTCGACGGTCCACATCGCGTCCGTGCCGGCGGAAAGGCCGCCGCTTAAGGGATAAGTGTCGCTGGGACGCGGGTTGAAGGTGGTGTACGCCGAAGCGAACATATGCAGCGAACCGCCGTTTGTGACGGTGAGCTTGGCGAGCGAGTCGCCCGCGGTGACGACCGCGAGATAACCGTAATTGGTGTAGGTGTCGCGGGATTTTTCGACTTCCGTTTCGACTTCTTCGCCGTTTTCATCGATGATTACTTCGATCTCGGTATATTTTTCGGAAGTCGTGAGGGTCTCGACCGCGCCGAACGCGGGATACCGGACCACTTCTCTGCTGCCGCCGGTCACGGAATGGTAAGCGTAGTCCTGACCGTAGATGGAGCTGGTGGTGGTGAACTGCGAACCCGCGATCGCCTGGAGGTCGAACAGCGTGCCCGAACCGTCGGGCGAGAAGATGTAGCCTCCGTTATGAACGTCGCAGGCGCCCGCGTAAGGAAGGATCGCTATGGATTTGAGCGTGTAGTTGGAAGAGTCGAAACGGATCTTGCCCGCGTTGAGGCGGATATAGAGGCCGTCTTTGTCGATAGTGTATTCCAGAGCCATTTTGAACAGAGCGGGGATCTTGTCGTTGGAGCTGTACTCTGTTTCGGCGTGGTCTTCTTCCATACGCTCTTTGGTGTAATCGGTATACAGTTTGACGAACTGCTCGACTCTGCGGATCTCCGCAGCTTTGGCGCTGCCTTCGAATACCTGGATAGCGAAGTTCTTGGTGCACGGATAATCCTTGAGGTCCTGTTCGCGGGTCCTCTTGGAGGTGTTCTGCGCACGGTCGACGAGCCAGTCGTAATAACCGGCTTTGATGCCCCAGGCGTTGTCGTCGTATCTCTTACGGTATTCATCGCGCGTCATGAACAGGTATTCTTTGGTGACTTCGCTCAGTCCCGAAGGATCGAACGTTTCGCCCCACGCAAGTACCTGCTCGGGCTCGGTGAAGTGGGTGGTGTAATACGCCATAAAGGTCTTGGTCGTCTTACTGCTGTTTGCGTTTTCGGAAATCTGGATGAGAAGGTTCATCCATTTGTCGAGCTTGATCTGGCGCGGGACGAGGTAAGTCGTCTCTTCGCGGCCTATGGTGTATTCCAGGCGGAGGCCGCCGCGTATGATCTTGGACTTGATCTGATCGAACATCGCCGAACTTGCGTAGGATTCGAGCGTTGTTTCGTTGGTATTTTCCTGATATTTGATAATGATCTGCGAAAGAAGCGTTTTCTTCACCGCGTCGGAAGAAGGCTTCTGCGTGGTGATGGAGGTACTGCTGCCCAGCTTATACGGGTTGGTGCAGTAGTAGCCTACATATTTGTAAACGCCGCTTGAATACTTGGGGTATTCTCCGTTTTCGTCGGGTTCGGGGAGCTTCAAGCAAATGACTTCGCCGTTGTACTTATCGCTGTAAAGGGCGTAGCCCTCGCTGACGATAATCAAATCCATCGGCGGGATGTCTTCGCCGTCGCCCGCTATACGGTTCTGCACGGAGGTGAACTCCGCGGCGCGGTAAGCGGGGTCGAGCGTTTCCCAGATATCGACTTCGGAGGTGTTCGATTCATCTGCCGCGTACGCCGCCAACGAAAGGACCGACGGGGCAACGAACATTACCGCAAGCAATAACGCGATGGCTGTGAAAATGTGTTTTTTCATATCACTCGTCTTCCTTTCTGATTTTATGACGCTCTGTACGCCAGCTCTGCGTAGACGCTGTAGAAGAACGTGAACATTCTTGCAATAAGGCTGCCGAACAGAAGAATTACGAACATTATGAACGCCGCGCCGACTATCGTCCCTATGGTGGTGAGTATGTTCTTGGGCAGCGAGTAGTCGTGGATGACCATCATACCGAAGAAGATCAGCATACCCATCCAGACTGCGGCGATCGAGATCACCAGTGAGAGGATGCCCATCTCCTCGGCCGTGACTATGTTGGAAAGCCAGATGGTGGGGAGTATGACGATGGGCAGCGGGGTGAGCGCGTAGCAGGACGCGACGTAGATATCCTTGAAAGTACCTTCGCCGTCGAACAGCGTGGTGAGACACCAGTTGGCGGTGACCCACAGCATAAGCGGCAGGACCACGGAAGATATCTGCATAAGGTAGTTGATCCTTGTGCCGCCGGGATTGTACAGATATCCGCGGCCGATCGCCTGATAGACGAACACCAGCACCGTGACCGCCAGGATCACCGTTGCGCCTCTTACGCCGCCGCGGTTTTCGTGTTTAAGATCCCAGTAGCCGTCGAACGGGTGGAAGATAAGGTGGAAAGCGTAAAGCAGCTCTTCTTTGAGCGTGCGTTTTTCTTTATACACCTTGCCCTGCTCATTGACTTTGTTGGCGTATTTGAGGAACAGCGCCCAGAACACGCAGAACGCGACTATGACGAGCGGGATGATGAGTATGTATTTTTCGACCCACTGTTTTCTGTATTCGCTGTACGCCTTGGAGTAGTTGGTAATATCCGTCGCCTGCTTGTAATAGAGCATAGCGTCTTCGAAGTTGCCTTCGCGGTAGAGAGAATCGGCTATGCCGACGTAAGCGGCGTCGTAGTTGTTGTTGTACTGGAGTATGGAACGGTAGTAGTTGACCGCTTCCTCGTAGTTCTGATCCTCGGTGTTCTGCAGCGCGGCGGCGAGCAGGTCGCCGTAGGAGGTGCGCTTGAATACCGAAACGGTGTTCTTGGTACCGTCGACCAGGAGCATATTGGTGCCCTGATAGGAAATAGCTATGAGGCTTTGGATAAGACCGTTCTGGTCGCCCTTGTCGCCGAACGCGAACAGGAGCTTGCCGTCGTTATCGTAAGTGAACACGCGGCTGCGCTTTTTGTCGATTATCGACCACATCCCGTTGGGACCGAGCGCCACGTCGACTATAGTGGAAGCGCCGAACGTCGAATAAGTGGAGTTGGCGTAGCTGCGAGTGCTTACTTCGCCGGAAGGCGGGTAGAAACCGTTGCGCTGCATGACGTCGCTGCCCTTGGGGTTGAGCTTTTTGACCGGAGCGTAGTTGGAGGTTTTATCTTTGCCTTCGATTGCCGCCTGCTGTTTGGAAGCGTCGATGGAAGAAAGCGTGACGTAAAGGAAACCGTCATCATCTATGGTTATATTATTATATTCGGTAGGAACATAGGTGATGGTCGCCTTTAACTGTTTCTTCGTCATAAAGCGGCGCAGGAACAGCTGGAACAGGCTGTAGGTAACTTTCTGCGGTCCGATGAACGCGTTGAACGAGCCGTCGCGGTTGAGCGATATGACGCCGTAGTTGGTCGTCTGCGAAACGACGTAGATGGTGCCGGCGGTGTCGGTGACGACTCCTATGGGTTTGTAGACCGAAGCTTCCGGGAAAATGTCGCTGGAAGGTTCGGGGACTATGGTCTTGAAGTTGCCGTTCTTATCGAAGATGACTATACGCGATTTGTCGGTGTCGGCGACGAGGATCTCGGTATCCGAAACGTAAACGCCTTTGGGCCCGGAAAGCGAATCCGGAACGCCCATCTGGTTGACGAAGGAGTTTATGACCAGATACAGGTTGTAATCGGCGTCGAGACCGATGACGCGCGAAGTGCCCTCGGTGGAGGAGCCGCTGTCGAGCAGGTAAACGTAGCCGCGTTTGTCGACGCAGATATCGGCGAGCGCCTGGATGTCTACCCACGAATCGCCGTAGAGCTGAGCCGCCATTTCGTTGACTTTGTTATCGAGCCCTGCTTTGATGGTGGCGGAGGAAATGAATTTTTCAAACGTATAAGCGTCGGGGCTGGGCTGCTTGTTGCCGCTGGGGCTGTACGTATATGTATCGTACGGCGAAAGAGCACCGGCGGCGATAGTGCCGAACACGATCACGCAGCAGACCGCAAGAAGTAATACCCGTATAAGTTTGGATCTCATCGTATTCCTCCTTTCAGTCTTTCATGCCCGAGCTGGACATCGTTTCGATTATATTGGACTGAGCGATGATGAACACCGTGATAGGAACGATCATCATAACGACCGTGGAAGCGGCGCTCACGCCCGTTCTGGATATACCGGCGTTGACCAGCTGGCTGATTGCGTAGTTGAATGTTTTGAGCTGTTCGCTGTAGATGTAAGTGCTGGAACCGGTGTTCCACAGATCCTTGAACGCGAAGATTATAAGCGTGATCCACGCCGGTTTGACCATCGGCATCGCTATGCGCCAGAAGATCTTGGTCTCGGAGGCGCCGTCGATACGCGCCGATTCAAGCACTTCGTTGGGAACTGAGGTGTCCATGAACTGTTTCATCAGGAACAGGCCGTACGTCGTGCAGCAGGCGGGAACGATTATCGCGAGATAAGTATCGATCCAGCCGAGCTTGGACATAAGGATGAAGTTCGTAAGGCCTGCGACCGTTGCGCTGAACATGAGGGAGTAGGTTATGATCTTGAACAGGAATTTTCTGCCCGGGAAAGGTATTTTTGCAAGCGCGTATGCCGAATACGAAGAAAGGATAACGTTGCCTGCGGTACCTATTACCGATATGAATATCGTGTTGAAGATGTACCTTGAAAACGGGACCCAGCTGTCGCCCATCAGGCGGAACAGGTCTTTGAAGTTTTTGAACGTGGGGTTGACCGGGAAGAGACGGGGCGGGAACACCCAGAATTCTTCCAGCGGTTTGAAGGACTGCCCTATTGCGTATATGAGAGGCAGTACCATGAGAGCGCCGAAAATTGCGAGTATGATATAAATGCCTATATCGCCCTTTGTGGAACGGTTGACCGAACGCTTGAACCGTTCTTTGGGCTGTTTGTTTTTCTTGAACAAAGCCATATCACGTACCCACCTTTCTCAGCAGCTTATTGACAAGGAGGTTGGCGCCGATCATCATAAGGAACAGCAGCGTGGCGATAGCCGACGCGTAGCCCATTTCGAAACGTGACCAGCCGTAGTCTTCGAGGTGGTGCATTATCGTCCACGCGCAGTAGTTTGGCGACGGGAACCCGACCAGCGCCGTGATGACGCCGCCGAATCCGAAAGCGCCGGTGATGGCGAGTATTGCGGAAAGGAGCAGCTGCGGACGCATATACGGGAGCGTTATGAACCAGAGCTCCTGCCAGCGGTTCTTTACGCCGTCCACCGCGCCCGCTTCGTAAAGCGACCGGTCAACGACCTGGAAGCCGGCGATAAGGGTGAGGAACGAGGTGCCCAAGCTGGTCCACAGAGCGACCGCGATGATGAGCGGGACGATGTATTTTTCGTTCTGGAACCACAAAATCGGTTTGTTAATCAGGCCCAGTTTGGTGAGCCACGCGTTTGCGAAACCGTACTGGTCGCCGGAGAACACGACTGTCCAAATAAGGTACACGCTGCCGGAAATGGACGGCGCGTAGAACAGTAGCGTAACGAACGCTCTGACTTTGGGTCTGAGTTCGTTGATGAACCAGGCGAAGAACAGTGAAAGCAGATACGAGCCGGGGCCCGTGACCGCCGCGAACACCAGCGTGTTCTTGATGGCGAGCAGGAATATCTCGTCGTCGAGGAACAGCCTTATGTAGTTATCCATAAATACCCACTTGGGCCATTCGAGCATATTGAACGTCGTAAAACCGAGCAGGAACGAAAGCACGACGGGAACGACCGTGAACATAAAGAACAGGATGAAGAACGGGGCGACCATAAGGTACGCGACTTTGTATTTCTTCATTTCGCGAATAGTCCACTGAGTTTTTGTCATGTCTGCGCGGATAACGACCGTTTCGTTGTTTTTCTTTGACATTTCATTAACTCCTCCCTTCGCTTAGTTATTTTCCTGAGCTTCGGCTTCAAGCGCCGCGAAATCCTCTGCCACGAGCAGGCCGAATTCCTTGCGCTTTCTCGAAAGCTCGCTGTTGATATTGACTATGTAAGACTGCATTTCGGTTACGGGGTTTGCGTGATCGTTGTAAACGTCCAGGAACGCGAACGAGGTGTAACGGCCTATGATGTAGCTGCCCGGGAATTCGGGAGTGCATTCGACGGCGTTGAACTGCGCCGCGAGGTTATCCATTTCGTCCTTGGACCAGGACATCGTGGCGAGAGCTTCGAGGTTGGCGGTCGCCTGTTTTGCGGAAGGACCGAGGAGCGCTTCCATCTCGTTTGCGAACGAAGACTGGATCTCGGCGCTGGTCCACCACTGCATGAAGATCCACGCCGAAAACGCGTTGTCGTCGGAAACGCTGCGCATCATCATCATAGTGGATATGGACGCGACCGTGGTGTTGTCGATGGTCTTGCCGTCCTCGAGCACCGT
The DNA here is from genome assembly GCA_002310055.1 of Clostridiales bacterium UBA1206. GTDB lineage: Bacteria > Bacillota > Clostridia > Oscillospirales > CAG-382 > UBA1206. The sequence continues at coordinate 47,992 of DBXS01000031.1, forward strand.
GCCGGGCAGCGGGGTGAATTCCCAGAGGCCGGCGATCTCGGGCGCGAAGACTATGAGCGTGTTATAAGTGCCTGCGTAGTCGGCGACCGCCAGAGGCATCGTGCCGTCTCTGAAACGGTCGGCCAGTGCGTAAGACACCGGGAAATCGTAGGAGGTGAAGTACTGGCAGACCTGCTTGAACGCCGCCAGCGAAGCGTTGGAGTCGAGGTTGATCGTCATACCGTCGGTCTTGGGGATGACGTTGCCTTCGTCGTCGTAATACACGTTCTTGGTGTATTTGCCGGTGGCTTCGTCATAGCCGAACAAGTCGGGATACTGGGTGAGGTAATAATCGTAATTACCCATATCGTAAAGCGGTTCGTCGACCTGATACATAAGTATCATCGATCCGCCCGTACCGGTCGGGAAACCGACGTTGAGGTTCCTCGCCTGGAGTGCGGAGCTGACGTCGCGGAATTCGTCCCAGTTGTTGGGGACTTCGAGCCCCATTTCGACGAATATGTCTTTGCGGTAGAACATCATCGGGAACGACATCGTCACGGGGAGGGCGTAAGTCTCGCCGTACAGCGTGACGGGCGTTTTTGCCGAAGGCGCGAACCGCGCGAAGACTTCGTCGAACGTGGAGACCTTGTCGAGGATGCCGCTGTAGGCGGGATTGTCCTTGAAACGGCTGAAATCGTTGAAGTTATAACCGTGTTCTTCGGAGTTCAGCGAAAGTACCGCCGAGCGGATGGCATAGTTGACAGGAGTGGTTTGATCTATGTTCATTGCCACGTCGGGACCGGTGCCGGCGAGCGTTGCGGGAAGCAGCGTGCCGCCGATGACCAGTTTGACCGTGACGGGAATGTTGTATTTTTCCATAAAGTCGTCGTCGACGAGGCGTTTGATGATCTGCGCCTGGTCGCGGCTGGAAGCGGTCCACACTTCGATGGCGGCGTTCTCTGTGGCTTTGAGCGTCTCTTCATCGATTTCGGTGGTGGAGCTTATGGAGTTGTAATCCGAGAAGAAGGAGGCGATGAATTTGCTGAATTCGCTGCCGAGGTTCTTGAAGAAGCCCGCCTCTGCGTCCGGGAGCTCAGCGTCGACCGGCTGGACGACCATATAGTCGAGCGTGAGCGGCTGGCTCTGGTTGGAGGTCAGCCAGGAACCCAGCGCCGCGAGGTAGTCTTTCATAGTGTCGAGCGTGGCGGCGATCTTATCGGGCTGCTTGCCCATACGCTCGAATACGAGCGCGACGCGCTCGAGCGTACCGTTATTGCTGCCGGTGACGCCGGTGATGGCGGTGAGGTCGGCGGAGATCTGATACAGATCGGCGGCGGCTTTCTTGAGCCCTTTGAGCACGTCCGGCATTATCTTTTCGAAACCGTAGTCGCGGTATTCGTCGGGATCCGGGCCGGTGAGCATAAGGATCTTTCTGTAATAGGCGTTGCTGGAGGTGAGGATCGTTTCGACACGGCTGAGTATGGAAGACATATCGCCGAGCACGACTTCGAACTTGATGTTGTTTACGCCTTTTTTGAGGTAGAACTTGAAGCTTTCGCCCTCTTTGACGGTGAGACCGTCGTACAGGCCGCCGACCTGCCAGGAATCTTTATAATTGAAGCGGCAGTTGAGAGCCTCGGCGAAAGGCACTTCCCCGTTGATGTAGATCTTGCGGGAAACGTACATACCTTCCATCATGCTCTGCTTGTACCTGAGCACTATGTTGTAGAAACCGTCCTCGGGAACGACGACGTCGTATTCGACCCACTGGCCGACGTAAGTCCATTTGTCGCCGCCGATGGAGTTGAGGCGCTGGAGCGCCGCGTCCTGCGGTTCGGTGATGGCGGAAGTTCTGTCGTTGAGCTGATATATGGTCTTATCCGAAGTGTGGGTGGGATATTCGGCCTGGATCTTGAAGGTCTCGCTGCCGGAATAATCCTTTACGCCCTGCGCCGTATAGGAAGCGATGTAATCGGAATAAGCGGGGATATCGTCGTCGGGAACGAGGCGGATGCTCTTAATGGCAACAGGCTCGCGGATGGTGGAAAGCGTGAGCACGTGGCTGCCTTTGGTGAAAGCGAAACGGAGCGCGCCGTTGTTATATCCGGATGAATCCTGCACTTTGACGGTCACCCATTCGGGCGAGAGCGTTTTTGCGGGTTTCATTTCGTTGCCGTTGTTATCACGCTGGAAGATGCGGGCGTCCTGCGTCTGATCGCGCACGGATTCGACGAACAGAGGATCGTCGGTGCCGTAGCTGATCTTTTTGCCGGTTTCGTCGTAAACGCATTTGTAATCGTCGTTGACGACGTAGTACGAATCGTACCAGCTTCTGGAAAGCTTGATGGAACGCGCCTCTTTGAAAGGCACGGCGCCGTCGATGAGGATGATCCTTTCGATATTGGTCGATTTACCCTCGGCGACTACGTTGCCCGAGCTGTCGGATACGACGGCGTTGCCGGTCCAGTATTCGATCTCGATGCAGTAGAATGCGTCGTCGGGGATTTCGACGTCGAAAGACACTTTGCCGTCGTCGGCAGTCAAAAGGATCTTTCCGTCAGCGCCGTATTCGCCGCCGTCGACGTACTGATACGTGGCGGTGGTGTTTTCGGCATTGCACTTGGAAATGTCGATCTCAACGGTCTTCGTGGCGTTCTGAAGGTTGGCGTGGTCGGCAAGATATGCCGCGTACGACATAGACGTGAGAACGCTGCGGATCTCCGAAAGAGAGGTTCTTACAAGCGAATCGGACCCGTTTACGCTTTCTACCAGCGCGCTTGCGGTGATCCCGGTATCGAACAAGCCACAGCCCGTTACCAGGATGAGCAGCGCAAGCAAAACGGAAGCGATCCGCTTGAGCGGTTTCTTGATTTTGCTCATAGAATGTCCTCCTGCGTGAGAATTTGCAAAGCTACACCCGGTCAGAGTACGACCAAGTATAATTAGATATGATGATTATAACGTTTTCTTGTCAATTTGTCAAGAGTGCATATATAATAAGAAGGTTTTTTGGTGAATATTTACCTATTCGGCGCCGGTTCACACTTTATTCATATTTTTCGGACGCGCGCGTTATGTGCAATTTGCAAAAAAACGTTTTTGGGCAAAACCGTAATTTGTCGATTACTTGTACCGCAGGCAAAAGGAACGACCGCACGAAAAACCGCCAATATCACAAGAAATGCGGGCGTTTTGCGTTAGCGCGCCGTTTTGCGCGGCTATGGTTTTTTCCCTGATTGCAAAGTTTATTAACAGAAAAATTTAAACAAAAAATTACAGTTCCGTTAATGCGGAACTGTAAAACGTCAATATGAGGTATTCAAGGGCGCCAAAAGCGCCGAAAAGTATGGTGCTTTTGCACAAAAATGCGGATGATTTTTTTACGTCGTAGCGCTATGCACAAAACATTTGTTTGCGCATTTTACTCCACTATCGGCTCGCCTGCGCCGAGCGTGAGAGTCACGATGAAGCCGGCGACGTTATCGCCCGAGATCTCGTATTCGGCGCCCTCGGGGATCTTGATCTGGGTCTCGCCCTCGGGGTTGGCGGGCACGTAATAGATGGCGTAATCTATGCCGTCGCAGGTGGTCTCGTACTTGCTTTCGTAAGAAAATCTGCGGCAGAAATCTATGTATTCTTCCAAGCAGTAGTTATTTACGTAGATGAGATAAGCGTGCGGGACGCCCACGTAGCGGTAGAGCGAATTGTTGGCGTCGTGACCGGTGAGTCCCTTTTTGCCTTCGGGATAGCGCTTGACGAAGCCGTAGAACATACAGTTTTCGTCGAGCCACTGGAATTTGCCTTCGCCGAGTTTGCCGGCGGAAGACGGATAAACGGTGCACTTGAACGATAAGCCGGTGTTGAGGTCGCTTTCGCCGGGACCGTCGACGTCCTTACCTTCGTCATAGAGTTTCTTCTGCGCGTCGTACGAGCGGAAGCCCGTGGTGACGGTCAGCGCGGTGCTGCCCGTATACGCCGAAAGCGCGTTGAGGAGCTCCTGCATATGAGTCATAGTCTCTCTGCCGATGGTGATATCGGAATCGCGCACGCCGAACGTCTTGGAAGTACGCGATTTATACACGTTCACCACCGAAGCGGCGGTCGGATTGGCGTCGAAATCGTAACGGTACGCAGAGTTCACTATGATGAGCGGACCCTTGTGCATATCCTCGGCTTCGAGCAGTATGATGCGGTACGGATCCTCGGTACCCTGCGAATAATCGCCCGAAATCTCGGTATAGCCGGAATTCTCGGAAACGTCGGATTCGTCGGTGCTTTCCTCCGCGCCGGAATCATCCGAAACGTCGGACACGTCGGACGGTTCTTCGGAAGAAAGCTCGGACGATCTGTCGATGACGAATTTGGCGAGAAGCACCGAAAGAATCACCACAATGACGGCAAAACTCGCCACTATCGCGATAAGGTTGATAAAGCCGTAGCTTTCTTTTCTGTTGGGTTTACCGCTCATCTGTACCATCCTTTCGTTGCGGCGTTTGGGGTGAGCGCAGGCGCGGGTGCGTTACCCGCGCCTGCGCGCGGCGTTGCGTGGGGACTTAAAAGCGGGGCTTACTGATCTGCGAGCTTTTTGAGCTTGAGATACTTCTCTTTGGCTTCCTGTTCGGCTCTGTCGAACAGCACCTTGGCTCTTTCCGGGAAGAACAGGTTGAGCGAAGAATAACGGGATTCGGTGTTGATGAATTCCTTATAATCGTTCGTGGGTTCTTTGGAATCGAGCGTGAAGGGGTTCTTGCCCTCTGCGGCGAGCAGCGGGTTGAAGCGGAAGGTGTGCCAGTAGCCCGCGGCCACCGCGGCTTTGGTCTCGAGCATCGAGGTGCCGAGGCCTTTCTTTATGCCGTGGTTGATGCAGGGCGCGTAGCCGATGACGAGCGAAGGTCCGTGATAACTTTCGGCTTCGCTTATGGCTTTGACGCACTGGTTATAGTCGGCGCCCATAGCTACCTGCGCCACGTAAACGTAGCCGTAGCTCATTGCGATGCCGGCGAGATCTTTCTTCTTGGTGGCTTTGCCCGCGGCGGCAAACTGCGCCACGGAGCCGGTCGGGGTGGACTTGGAAGCCTGTCCGCCGGTGTTGGAGTAAACTTCGGTATCGAACACGAAGATGTTCACGTCTTCGCCGGAAGCGAGCACGTGGTCGAGTCCGCCGAAGCCGATATCATACGCCCAGCCGTCGCCGCCGAAGATCCACATCGATTTCTTGATGAAGAGGTCTTCCATGGCGAGCGCCTGCTTGCAGAGCGAGGCGAATTCGCGGCTCTTGTTCCCTTTCGCCGCGGCTTTGATCGCGGCGATGAGTTTTTCGCTGGCGGGAACGGACGCCTTGCCGTCGTCTTTCGCGTCGAGCCATTCCTTGGCGGGAGCGGCGAGCGATTCGTTTTCGGCAAGTTTGGTTATGATCTCGACGAGTTTGGCGCGGCGCTGATTGACGGCGGTCGCCATGCCGAGGCCGTATTCGGCGTTATCTTCGAACAGGGAGTTCGCCCAGGCGGGGCCTTTGCCTTCTTTGTTCACGGTGTACGGAGTGGAAGGCGCGGAGCCGCCCCAGATGGACGAGCAGCCGGTGGCGTTGGCGATGAACATCCTGTCGCCGAACAGTTGGGTTATGAGTTTTGCGTAAGGAGTTTCGCCGCAGCCGGCGCATGCGCCCGAGAACTCGAGCAGCGGCTGTTTGAACTGCGAACCCTTGACGGTTTCGGGTTTGAATTTGGCGAGCACTTCGGGATTGTCGGCGTATTTATAGCTGATATCGAAGTACTGCTGTTCTTTCTGCTGGGTGGCGGCGGGCACCATAGAGAGCGCCTTTTCGCCTTTTTTGCCCGGGCAGACCTGAACGCAGCTGCCGCAGCCGAGGCAGTCGAGCACCGAAACGGTGACGCCGAACTTATAGCCAGCAAGGCCGGTCATAGGCAGGAGTTTCATGCCCTTGACTTTTTCTTCGTCGGATTCGGGAAGAGCCACGGGACGGATGGTAGCGTGCGGGCACACCAGCGAGCAGAAGTTGCACTGGATGCAGTTTTCGGGGTTCCAGCAGGGGACGTCGACCGCGACGCCGCGTTTTTCGTAAGCGGCGGTGCCTTGCGGCGAAGTGCCGTCGGCTCTGTCGAGGAAGGTGGAAACGGGAAGCAGGTCGCCTTTCTGCGCGACTACGGGTTCGAGGATGTCTTTAACGAAGTCGACGACTTCCTTGCGGCCCTTGAGCGCTTTGGCTTTGGTCTTTTTGTCTTCGGCTTTCTTCCACGCCGCGGGGATCTTGACCTTGACGACGGCGTCGGCGCCGGCGTCGATGGCGGCGTAGTTCATATCGACGACCGCCTGTCCTTTTTTGATGAAGGACTTATAAGCGGCTTTCTTCATATATTCGGAAGCTTCGTCGGCGGGGATGATGTTGGCGAGCTTGAAGAACGCGGACTGGAGCACGGTGTTCGTCCTGCCGCCCAGGCCCAGCGACTTGGCGATGGAGATGGCGTCGACTATATAGAAGTTGACGTGCTTGTTGGCGAGGTCGCGTTTTGCCTTTGCGGGAAGGATCTTATCGAGCTCTTCGGGTTTCCACTGGCAGTTGAGCAGGAAGGTGCCGTTTTCTTTGATGTCGCCGGTGATGTCGTACATATGCATATACGAAGGATTGTGGCAGGCGACGAAATCTGCCTTGGAAACGTAATAGGTGGAATGGATGGGCTTGTCGCCGAAACGCAGGTGCGAAACGGTGAGACCGCCGGATTTTTTGGAGTCGTAAGCGAAATACGCCTGGATATATTTATCGGTATGGTCGCCTATGATCTTGATGGAGTTCTTGTTGGCNNGGCGCCGACGGTGCCGTCCGAGCCCAAGCCCCAGAACTTGCACGATACCGTGCCCGCGGGAGCGGTATCGGGATTTTCGGTGACGGGCAGCGAGAGGTGCGTGACGTCGTCTTCGATGGAAAGCGTGAAGCCGTTGACGGGAGATTCGGCGTCGAGGTTGCGGTAGGTCGCGATGATGTCGCCCGGGGTGGTGTCCTTGGAGCCGAGGCCGTATCTGCCGCCGACGATGAGCGCTTTTTCGAACTTAGTGCCGCGGACGGCGGAAACGACGTCGAGGTAAAGAGGTTCGGCTATGGCGCCGGGTTCCTTGGTGCGGTCGAGGACCGCTATCTTCTTGACCGTCTTGGGGATGGCGTTAATGAAATGGCTGACCGAGAACGGTCTGTAGAGGCGGACTTTGAGCAAACCGACTTTTTCGCCTTTGGACATAAGGTAGTCGACGGTCTCGTCGGCGGTGTCGCAGACGGAACCCATGGCGATGATGATCTTTTCGGCTTTGGGGTCGCCGTAATAGTTGAAGAGTTTGTAGTCGGTGCCGATCTTGGCGTTGACTTTCTGCATATATTCTTCGACTATAGCGGGGATGGCGTTATAATAAATATTGGAAGCTTCTCTTGCCTGGAAGAAGATGTCGGGGTTCTGCGCGGTGCCGCGGAGCACGGGATGCTCGGGGTTGAGCGATCTTTCGCGGAACGCTTTGACCGCGTCCATATCGAGCATATCGCGCAGGTCTTCGTAGTCCCAGGTCTCGACTTTCTGTATCTCGTGAGAGGTGCGGAAGCCGTCGAAGAAATGCATGAACGGGACTCTGCCCTTGATGGCGGCGAGGTGAGCGACCGCGCCTAAATCCATAACTTCCTGTACGTTGGAAGAGCACAGCATGGCGAAACCGGTCTGGCGGCACGCCATAACGTCGCTGTGGTCGCCGAAAATGGAAAGCGCGTGGGACGCCAGAGCGCGCGCCGAAACGTGGATGACGCCGGGGAGCAGTTCGCCCGCTATCTTATACATATTTGGGATCATAAGAAGGAGCCCCTGAGAAGCGGTGTAGGTGGTGGTGAGAGCGCCGGCGGAAAGCGAGCCGTGAACGGTGCCGGAAGCGCCGCCTTCGGACTGCATTTCGACTACTTTGACTGTCTGGCCGAACAGGTTCAAACGACCTTCCGCCGACCATTTGTCAACGTATTCCGCCATAGGGGAAGACGGGGTGATGGGGTAAATGCCCGCGACTTCCGTAAAAGCGTAGGACACATGAGCGGCCGCGTTGTTGCCGTCCATGGATATCTTTTTTCTGATTGCCATAAACAAACCTCCGAATTTATTTATTCGATATATTTTAGCACATCTTTTTGCTGTTGTAAATATCTTTTTGCATTTTTTTGTTATTTTATTTACGCGCGCCGGGCGCGGTTTTGCGCGTTCGATAACATGGCCGCGGCGCGGGGAACCTTCGAAAACGCAAAGACTTGCGGCGCTGCGGCGGCGTCGACGTGAACCTTGCGCTTTTTAAGAAAATTCGCTATTGAAAACGCGGAAGAACCGTGATATAATAACTGTGTATAATTCTGCGGAGGTACGGCTTTTATGGTAAAAGTAATACACACTTTTGCGCTTAACGGCATAACCGGCATACCGGTGGTGGTCGAGACCGACAGGTTTTCTTCCGCCGAACCGCTGGTTTCGCTGATAGGCCTGCCCGATACCGCCGTAAAAGAAGCGCTCGACCGCGTCCGCGCCGCCGCGCGCAGTTCGCAGCTCACGCTCAAGACCGGCAAGGTCACCATAAATCTGGCGCCCGCGGACGTGCGAAAAGAGGGCTCTTCGTTCGACCTGCCCATACTCATATCGTTGGCGGATGAGGAAAAATCGGGATTTCTCGATACCGACGGAAAGGCGTTCGCCGGCGAGCTTTCGCTCACGGGCGAGCTCCGCCCCATAAACGGCGCGCTTTCGATGGCGCTCGCCGCGCGCAAAGCCGGTTTTAAAGCCATATACCTGCCCGAACAGAACGCCCCGGAGGCGAGCGCCGCCGAAGGGATAGACGTTTTCCCCGTGAAAAACGTTTCGCAGCTGCTGAAAGCGCTGAGACACGAAGAAGCAATTGAAAAGACGGTGTTCTCGTTCGACGCGTTCGAACGGCGAGCTTCGGTATGCGCGCTGGATTACTGCGACGTCAAGGGACAGGAGACCGCTAAGAAGGCGCTCGAGATCGCCGCCGCGGGTTCGCACAACGTACTGATGATAGGGCCTCCCGGCTCGGGCAAGAGCATGCTCGCTTCGCGCATACCTTCCATTTTGCCGCCCATTTCCCTGCCCGAATCCATAGAGACCACGCAGATCCATTCCGTGGCGGGGATACTGAGTTCGGACTGCTCGCTCGTTTCGGCGCGGCCGTTCCGTTCGCCGCAACACAATATGTCGGCCGCCGGTATGGCGGGCGGCGGAAAATCGCCCAAGCCGGGCGAGATATCGCTGGCGCACAACGGCGTGCTGTTTTTGGACGAGTTCCCCGAGTTCGACAAATCGGTGACCGAAGTCCTGCGCCAGCCGCTTGAGGAGCGGCGCATACATATCACGCGCGTGAGCGGGACGGTCGACTACCCCGCCTCGTTCATACTCGTCTGCGCGATGAACCCCTGCAAGTGCGGATGGTACGGGCATCCCACGCATCCCTGCACCTGTACGGACAGCGCGCGCAGGAATTACGTTTCGAAAATATCGGGCCCGCTGCTCGACAGGATAGACATTCAGGTGGAGGTGCCTTCGCTGGATTATTCCGGCGTTTCGGCGACGACTCCTTCCGAACCCAGCGCCGCGATGCGCGAGCGCGTCTGCGCCGCGCGGGAATTCGCTTCGCAGCGTTTCGGCGACCCGGCGATGGCGAACGCCTTGATGACCCCCGCGCAGATACGCAAGTACTGCGTGCTCGACGACGGAGGCAGTTCCCTCCTCAAGCGCGCGTTCGAAACGCTTTCGCTTTCGGCCCGCAGTTACGACCGCATACTCAAGGTCGCGCGCACGGTCGCCGACTTTGACAAAAGCGAGCTTATAAAGAAGAACCATATCGCGCTGGCGCTGCAGCTGCGCACACTGGACAAGAAATATTTTGGTTAAGCAACGGCTTAATTGACATAATCAGCTGTATTTCTATCCATTTTTGCCGCATAACTGTGGAAAACTATGTGGATAATGTGGATAAGTACGGCAAATTTCCCACATAATTGCTTGTTTTCGGGATTTGCATACCGCATTCATTATGCAAAAATAATGTCACAGGACCGTAAACATTATGTCAAGCGGGGCTCCGCAGGGCAAAAAAAGAGGAAAACGATGGAAGACGAACTGCTTTCGGGCGAAAACGACGATATCGCCGCAGACCGCAAACGCGGCGCGAAATTCTATATCAAAAAGACGCTCAAATACATCTTTTACGCGGTGATCGCGGCGGCGTGGATCTCGGTCCTGCTCGTGATAATACTGAGGCGCGACAACCCGCTCGTGAAGACGCCGGTGCTTTCGGATTCCGCGCGCGCGGCGTTTGAAGCGGACCCCGAAGGTTTTGAGCTGTATCACGTCTACCCCAAGGAATTCATGAGCGAAGAGGGCGCGTTCCAGCTGAAGGAATGCGTGTACGCGCCGGTACCCGGCGAATACGAGATAGGGCTGCGCATAGCGTGGACTCAGCTGAGATACTGCAAGGACTGCGGACGGCTCTACACTCCCGACCAGCTGGAACAGCAGAAGAAATACGACGAGGAAGACGACAAGCGTTCGTGCGTGGCGTCAGGCCACGAGCTGGTGAGGGCTTCCGCGACCGACAGGGGCGTGAAGTTCCGCGTGTTCGACAGCAAAGGCAACGAATACGAAGCCGTAAACTGCGTGACGCGGACGAAAGACGTGGATTTCGGCATCATAGCGATAAAATACGAATATCTGCGCATTTCGTACGGCGGGTTATATTTTGAGCTCGGCGACAATATAATCAACCGAGAGTCGTCGGTATCCCGCGCGGGATCGGACGAAACGGTTACGCAGGGCGGCGCATCGGAAACGGAAAGCAGCGGCACGCGCTACTTTTTGGAAATATACGACGCCGAAACCGACGACCGTCTCTTTGTGACCTGCATATACGACAACGATACGGCGATCGACGACGAAGAATACGAGATCCCCGACAAAGACTATCTTTCGTGACGAAAGGAACGGTGAGCGCAAACAATGAATATATTCCAGAAAATGATGTACGTCATTCTTTCGATAGCCGTCGCGTGCGCGATAGGCGTGGCGAACTATATATATCTGCCCGCGGGCGAACGGATACCGGAAGACAAGCACACCTCCGATTATCTTGAGACATATTACAGCACCAACGACACGGTACTCAAACAGCTCTTCCCGTACGAGGAGGTCAACTACGCGCTGACGGTGCCTTCCAATATGTCCTACACCACCGCGGATTTCCAGCGTTTTGAAGGCACCTACCTTACCGAGCGCGAACCCGTGGACAGAAGCTATCTGCAGCATATCTGCTTCTGCGGCGACTCGATAACCTACCATATGACGCTCAAAAATCGCTGTCTTGCCGATTGCGACGTGCTCGCGTGGGGCGGCCTTATGGTGAGCGATTTTGCAAAATACGTGGAAAACCCGGTGTACAACCATTCAAGCGAAAAGAAGACTTCGATATACTGGATAGAATATCTCAAACCCGAGATAATCTATATAATGCTCGGCACCAACGGCATAACGCTCATCAACAACGAACGCCACATAGAACAGTACAGGACTCTGCTAGACAAGATCGCTGCGGCTTCGCCGACTTCCATAATCGTGCTGTGTTCGGCTCCGCCCTGGGCGCTCGAAGCTTACGGCAACTACACGAACAGCGATATCGGCACGCTGAACCAGAAGATAAACCATTTCAATATGTATCTGCTCGAGCTTGCCAAAGAGCGCGGATACTACTATCTGAACGTGGCCGAGACGCTTCAGGACGAGCTCGGCAACCTGAAGAGTTCCTATACCAACGGCGACGGCATCCACTGGTCCAACGCCGCGCGCGACGCTTACGAAGCGTACGTGCTGAGCCACCCCATACCCGGTTTCTGATAAAAACGCGGTAACAAAAAGGATGTGAAACAATGGATTCGACCAACGAAGAATTCGTAAGGATAAAGAAAAGCAACACGCTTACACCGTGGTTCGCGCTCGTGGCTTTTGCGCTCGCAGCGGCTTCAATCTACTGCCTGCTGGTCCCGCTCGTGATATACAGGGTGGACAACCGCGTGCTGTATTATCTGTTCCTCGTAGTGGGCGCCGTGGGCACGCTGTATTTCACGGGACTGTTCGCGTATATGATAGCGCAGCTGTTTTCGCCCAAGAACGCGATGCTGGTTTCGAGCGAAGGTTTTCTGGACCTGCTCAACGGCACCGACGGCGCCGGATTCATCCCCTGGGGCAACGTCGTCAAGCTTGAGATGACCGGCGGAGAAAAGCCGCTGATAATCATCGGCCTGCTCGACGCCGACGCCGTGCCGAACATCAAGGACGCAAAACTGAACAAACAGCTCAACGAAGGCTCGCCGGTGATGCCGGAGCTCTTTGTAAAACCGTACGAGATAGCGATCCCGCTGAAAAAAGCGTTCCTGATCCTGCGCGAAGCGCGCGACTCCTATTACCGCGAAAGCGCGGCTTCGGGCGAGACCGCGATACTTTCGGACACCGTGACGCGCACCATACGCCAGCCGGCGATCCCAAAAGCCGCTCCCAAAAAAGAAGAGCCGCCCAAACCCGACGACGAAAAATCGGTGGACGAGCTTTTGAAAGAGCTTTCCGGCGAGATAGAAAAGCGCCGCCAGAAGCTTGCAAACGACAACAAAAAGAGTTCCGAAGAGATAGAAGACATAATAAAATATGTCAAAGGAAAAGAATGATATGAAAAAATTCGCAATATTTGCTCTCGCCGCTGTCCTGATCGCGGCGACGCTCACTTCGTGCCTGACCAAACTGCCGCTCAACGAATCGTCCGCGCCCGAAACGGAGTCTTCGGCGCAGCCGACCGAAAGTTCCGCGCCGGAAAGCGAGGCGGAAGAATCTTCTGTCGCCGCTCCTGAATCCGCGCCCGAAAGCGAAGAAGAAAGCGTTGACGAGAGTTCCGCGCCGGAAGCCCCGAGCGAAGAGCCGGGCGAAAGTTCGGAAGAGATATCGGATGAAGAAAGCTCTGAGATTTCGGAAGAGCCGAGCGAGGCAAGCGACGAGGAGAGTTCGGAGGAGTCTTCCGAACCCGCCGCAAAGATAGGCGAGCTCACCGCGCCGTATATAAGCAGGATCGATTCCGGCAAATACAGCATACGCATTTCCGAAACGCGCACCGTGGGCGGCGAAGCGCTTCCCTACACGGTCACCGCGTATCACAAGAACAAGGCGATCTACTACGAAATAGAAGAAAGCTACGGTTCCAAAGTGACTTACCTGCGCAAGGGCGGCAAGCTTATCACGCTCGACGAATTTTTGAAGACCGCGCTGGTGATGGACGACGACGGCGAAGTGTTTGAAAAGAAGTTGTGGACCGGCGACATACGGCTTACGGGTTCCGGCACCGAACAGCTTTTCGACACCGATTATTCGTATGAAAAATACGTCGATTCCAAGGGGTTCGAGTTCACTCTGTTCTATAATCTGAACGGCGAGCTCGAAAGATACCGCAGCTACGACAGTTCGGTGAAGGACACCATAGTCATTTCCGTTTCGATATCGTCCGATATCTCGGGCGGCGTGTTCGACATCCCCTCCGGCTACACGGTTGTGGAAGAATAATTTATCAGGACGTCAAGGATCTTCATAATGAAAGCTCTTATCAAGAAACTTATCGATTTCCTCAAAGCGCGGCCGTATTGCCTGATCTTGGTGATATGGCCGGCGCAGATCATCTGGTACGGGGTGCTCAATCACCTGATCGTGCAGGATCCGGCGAAGAGCCATCTGATACATATACCGCTCGACGACAAGATCCCGTATATCAGGCAGTTCAGCGCGTTTTACATACTGTGGTTCGTGTTTATAGCGGCGTGCCTTATATACGTTCTCATATATTCCAAAAAGGACTTTCTGCGCTGCGCGGTGGGATGTATGTTCACGCTGTACGTCTGTATGACGTTCTGCACGGTATTCCCCACGTATCACGATCTGCGCGTCGCCGATACCGGCGGCGGACTGACCGGGCTCATAGTAAAAATGATCTACGCCGCGGACGAGCCCACGGCGATATACCCGAGCATGCACGTTATGGTCTCGTACGTGCTGGCGATACGGATGACGTTTGCCGAAAGTATGAAAGGCAAGGTCTGGTGGAAGCTGTTCATATGGTTCTTCGCCACGATGATAACCCTTTCGACTATGTTCATAAAGCAGCATTCTTCGGCAGACGTTTTCCTGGCGCTGGCGCTGGTGATACCGTTCGACTTAACAGTGAGGTTCCTTATCCTGCCCGACAGGCGTTTTAAAGAAAAAGAAACTCCCGCAAAAGCCAAAGAACGGGACGCGGTATCGACATAACAAAAAAAGCAAAGGCGGAACGCGATATGTATTCGAATTTCAGTTATTCCGAAATAAAGCCGACCGGCTGGATCGCTCGGCAGCTGAAGATCCAGGCGGAAGGGCTTGCGGGGAATTTGGACAATATGTGGCCCGACGTGAAGGACAGCGCGTGGATCGGCGGCGACAAAGAAGGCTGGGAACGCGTTCCCTACTGGCTTGACGGATTCGTGCCGCTTGCGTACTTACTGCGCGACAAGGGTATGATAGCGCGCGCTCAAAAATATCTGAACGCGATAATGGACCGTCAGCAGCCCGACGGCTGGATATGCCCGTGCAAGGAAGAAGAACGCGCGAACTACGATATGTGGGCGCTGTTCCTTATTTGCAAGGTGCTCGCCGAATACGGCGTGTACGCCGACGACGCCCGCGCCGTGGAATGCGCGTACAGGGCGATGAAAAACCTTTACGAACGCATGAAGGAAGGCACGTCAGTGATCCGCTGGTGGGCGAAGTTCCGCCATTACGAGGCGATGATTTCGCTCAATATACTCAAAGAACGCTACGGCGAGGAATGGATAGACGAGCTTGCGCTTATGATAAAGTCGCAGGGCGCTTCTTACGCCGACTATACCGAAGAATGGAAAGTGCCTATCTTCTGCTGGCAGATGCAGACGCACATAGTGAATCTGGGCATGATGCTCAAATCCGAAGCCGTGTATCTTCCCTTTACCAAGGCGGAATACAAGGACGAGGCGCAGCGGCTTTACGATATCCTTTACAAATACAACGGCACCGCGGTCGGGATAATCAACGGCGACGAATGCCTTGCGGGCGTGAGCCCCGTCGCCGGCACCGAGCTGTGCGCGGTGGTCGAGACCATGTATTCCTGCGAAAAGCTGTTCGCGTTCACGGGCGACGTCAAGTGGCTGAATATGCTTGAACGCGTCGCTTTTAACGCGCTGCCGGCGACGGTTTCCGAAGATATGTGGACGCACCAGTACGTGCAGCAGGCCAACCAGATCGGCTGCGCGCATTTGCCCGGCAAATCGCCGTGGATGACCAACGGTTCGGAAGCGAATATGTTCGGGCTGGAGCCGAATTACGGCTGNNCCGCCAATATGGGTCAGGGGTGGCCCAAGCTGGCTCAGAATATATTCCTTAAAAGCGAAAAAGGCGTGCTGGCGGCGCTGCCGATGGCGTCAAAGCTCGATACCGTTATAAACGGAGTCAAGGTGCGCATAGAAGCAAAAGGCGATTATCCGTTCGCGGACAAGACCGTTTACACAGTAAAGACCGAAAAACCGGTGAAGTTCGAGTTTTCGCTCCGCGTGCCCGCGGACGGGACCGCGAAGATAAACGGAAAGACGCGCAAAAGCCGAATAATAAAGATAAACAGGACCTGGCGCGGAACGCAGAAGATAGTTCTTGAGCTCAAATTCAACCCCCGCCTTTCGCCCAGACCCAAGCAGATGTATTTCGCCGAACGCGGCTCGCTGGTGTTTGCGCTTCCGATAGAAGCGGAATGGAAGATGTGCGAATTCGAACGCGGCGGCGTGGTGCGCAAGTTCCCGTACTGCGATTACGAGCTTTATCCCAAAAGCGACTGGGCTTACGGGTTCGATTCGGACAAACTGAAGTTCGGGTTCGATAAAACGGGTGATATCCCTTTCAGCGAAAAGAACGCGCCGGCGCATATCACGGCAAAGCTGGCGCCCGTTGAATGGGGATATTTGCGCGGCTACACCACGGTCGCCGACCGATGGCCAAAGCACCGCAAAGCGCTGGGAGAAGCAAAGGAATTCAGGCTTATCCCGTATGGCTGCACCAAGCTGCGGATGACAGAACTGCCCAAGATAAAGAAATAAACAAGGCCGGCGGGTCCCGTAAAAGGACCCGCCGGATATTTTTTTTCGTTTTGTTTTATTTTGAATTCAGTTCCGAAAAGCCGGAATAATACTTTACGTATTCGCGCATGATGCACCTGCCGTAATACTGGCGCTCGTTGTTATACGATGCAAGCGGGAAAGGTGAAAGATAATGCGGGATATCAAAGACAATGATGGTTCCCGAAAGTTTTGCTTCATAGCCGAACGAACGAACGAGCTCTTTATAACGCTTATAAGTATAAGTCTGTTCGAAAACCTCGGCGTCGTGCCAGAACTCGGCTCCCGCAGC
The DNA here is from genome assembly GCA_002310055.1 of Clostridiales bacterium UBA1206. Classification (GTDB taxonomy): domain Bacteria; phylum Bacillota; class Clostridia; order Oscillospirales; family CAG-382; genus UBA1206. The sequence continues at coordinate 64,506 of DBXS01000031.1, forward strand.
ACGCACGTTTATGGCCCATTCCTCGCAGTATTTGCCGAATTCGTCGAACACGTCGTCTTTTACGTAAAGCTCCGCCGTCCTGCCCAGACAATCCTGCGCGGAAACGATATCAACTATCGGCCTTCCGCCTTCGACTTCGGGCTTGATCATTTCGTATATGGCTTTGCCCGCATTGACGTAACCGCCGCTGCGCCATATTGCAGGAGAGATCATTATTTTGGCTTCGGGATCGAGCTCGCGGATAAGATCTGACTGCGCCTTGTATACCATACGGCCGTATTTGACTCCTTCGGCGTAACACATCCAGTAATCGCACTGTTCGTCGTTCAGGTAATATCCGATTACGGACTTATGATGTCCGTATTTCTCATTAAGATCCCGTATGACTAGTTCGGAATCCTTTATAACTTTGTCTATCGCATCCAGATGTTCTGCAGGTTTAGCAAAGTCCACGCCTATTATTGTGCCTAGAAAAACGTCAAGCCCAAGCTCGTCGGCAGCTTTGAGTATGGATTCCAGCACGTCGGTCGTACCGTATACCTGTTCGTATTTATAGCCGGCATCAACAGTCCTGCCGGAATTGAGGAGCGTCGTTTTAGTTCGGATATCCGCCGTTTCGGAAAGGATAAGATATTCCATACCCAAATCGCGCATTCCCTTTACGAACAGATACCACGAATAATCGCTGTTCATTTCTGAAACGGTGCTATCCATACCGGTGAAAATCTGCGCAAAACCGCCGCGTACCACTGGAAGCTGAGGGGCATCGCCGTATATCTGCACTTCGGTAATCCACGCTTTGCCCGACGTTGTATATTTAACGGTGACGTTTTGGATTTCAGCAGCGTCGAAATAGAAATACGAAGTTTTAATGGAGCCTGCTGAAGCGGTATATTCGAACAGATTACTGGGGACTCTGCCGTCGCATTCTATTTCAAGCGACGCGACGGCGCCTCTGTATGTGACCGATGCGCCGCACACCGAGCGCTTTTTTTCGACTTTATATTCGATGCTGCCTTTTTCGGAAAGCAGATGATAATAATTGTAATACGAGCCGTCGGTGAGCCGGCTTTCTTCTTTTCCGTCAACGTTCAGCGCCTTGTTTTGGGCAATATTGGAATCGGAAGAACGGTTCTTTCTGCAAAGGAATTCGTAATTCACTTTCACTTCGTCCGCGCACCCGTAAACGCATATCTCATCCGTGATCACATTGGTCGTGTAGAAATAAACGCGCAGATAGCGTGCCTTTACCGTATCCGGCCGCGTGACAGAATACAGTTTTGAAGCGCTGCGCGGTATCCCGGAAAAAGTGCGCAGATACGATTGACCGAGATCGTTCCATTTCTCTTTGTCTTCGGAATATCTCACACATATCCTTTCAGGATACGATGACGAATACAGGCCGAAAATCACTTCCGAAACGTTGCAGACCCTGCCGAGATCCATGTCCAGAATCACGCCTTCTTTGCCGGTGATTTCATCTTTATTGGAGGCGCGTGCCTGCGCCAGCGCTTCTTTGCCGCTGACTGCGTAGGTATCTCCGTCGGTAAGCTTTGTGCCGGTCTCATCGGGGTATTGCTTTGCGGCTTTCCAGGTATACGCCGCCCCGCGCGACAAAAGCGTCCTGGCATGTTCGCGTCTGCCGATTATCTTTATCCTGCTGATCTCGATACCGTCGCCGAAAGGTATCATAAACAAAACTGATTTTGCTGAAATCGAAAGCGTACCGCTTTTTCCGAAAGCGCCGGCGTAAAACGTATAATTATATCCGTCTGTCGAATAGAAGATCTCGCATTCTGCGGCATTAGAAACCAGCTCGAACGACTCTATATCGCATATAAAGCCCAGGTCTACATATATACCCGCCTTGGTGTTGTCGAGCTCGAGCTCGCGCTGTGTGCCCGACCAGTCGCCGGTCTTGAAAGTGGCTTTTCCGGTATCGCTGAGCGACGGGGTGAGGCGGACCGCGGTCTCGTTTTCGGGGTCGGTGAGCGCGGTGATATTGTCGTCGCCTTCGATATTGGCGCCGTATTCGTAAAAATACGGGCATCCTTCGGCAAGATCGCCGTAAAACGCCGGATCGGACGTTTCTTCGGATATCTCGCTTTGCGAAAGCTCGACCGATATATCGGCCGAAGATTCATACGGGGGCAGCGGTTGGGCGCAGGAATTCATGACAAGACCTCCGATCATAATGATTGCCAAAAGCAGCGTAAGACGTTTTTTCATAAGACACGCTCCTTAAAAGAGGATCACGCGGTCATTCCGTCGTGAGCATTTTTATAATGATATCCGATATCTTTTCCATGCGCTCGACCGAGACGAATTCGAATTTGCCGTGGAAGTTTTCGCCGCCGGTGCAGATGTTGGGGCAAAGCAGCCCCATATACGAAAGCCGCGCGCCGTCGGTGCCGCCGCGTATGGGGATGATTACCGGCTCCACGCCGCACGCTTTCATGGCGTTATACGCGCGGTCGACGATATGGGGAGAAGTCTCGACGAGTTCGCGCATATTGTAATAGGTGTCGATAATGGTGCAGGTGATAAGTTCCCTGCCGTATTTTTGGTTTACATAATCCACTATGCGCTGCATACGGACTTTCTTTTCTTCGAACTTTGCCCTGTCGTGGTCGCGGATGATGTATTTCATCCGTGCTTCTTCCACGCCGCCGCTCATATTATTGAGATGGAAGAAGCCTTCGTATTTTTCGGTGTGTTCGGGACGTTCCCACGCGGGAACGAGCGTATCGATCTCGCGCGCGACGGTGAGTGCGTTTATCATTTTGTTCTTGGCGCTGCCCGGATGGATGGAAACGCCTTTGATATTGAGCACAGCGGACGCCGCGTTGAAGTTTTCGTATTCTATTTCGCCCAAAGCTCCGCCGTCTACGGTATAGGCGAAATCGGCGCCGAAACCGGCGACGTCGAACAGGTCGGCGCCGCGTCCGATCTCCTCGTCCGGAGTGAATCCGACCATTATATCGCCGTGCTCGATACCGCTTTCTTTAATGCGGATAACGGCGTCCATTATCTCGGCGACGCCGGCTTTATCGTCGGCGCCGAGCAGCGTGGTGCCGTCGGTGACGACGAGGTGTTCGTTTACATAATTATTCAGGTTCGGGAAATCCGCGACCGTCATTTTTATGCCCAGTTCTTCGTTGAGCGTTATGTCGCCGCCCTTGTATTCCACGACTCGCGGCTTGATGTTTTCGTCGCTCATATCGGGCGAAGTGTCGACGTGCGCGATGAAGCCGATCTTGGGGAATCTGCGAGTGGAATTTGCGGGCAGTTTTGCGTAAACGTAGCCGCGCCCGTCCGAACGGACGTCCGAAAGCCCGGCTTCGATAAGCTGTTTTTCGAGCAGTTCGCACATAACGAGCTGTTTGGAAGTGGACGGGGTCGATTTGGAATATTCGTTTGAATTGGTGGAAATGCGGGCGTATTCGACGAATCTGTCGAGGATATTCATATAGATGCACTTTCCTTTCGTTTGTCTGTGCCTCTATTATACAATAAACCGCGCCGCTTTGCAAATGTTTTTTGCAATTTTACTTGCATTTTTGCGTTATGTGATTATAATGTAGTTAGTAACAACGGAGGTAAAAGGCAATGATCAAAAAAATCACCGGCACCTGGTTCGAATTCTGGCACCACAACAGGCCCGAAGGCAAATACTGGAACCCCATAATCACTTCTTTTTCGGAAGAACAGTGGGAGGCGAAGGTCGACGAGATCGCCTCATTGGGAATGAAGTATATAGTCATGCTCACGTCGGCGCAGGTATACAATGACGAAGCGTGGGCGTATTTCAAGACCGATATCTATCCTTTTGCGAACATGGCCGCCAAGGACCCGATGGGCACCGTGCTCCGTGCCGCCGACCGCAACGGAATAAAGGTGTTTATGTCCTGCGGTTTCTACGGCAACTGGAATCAGACCGAAAACAATATGACTTCCCACGAGGTGCAGGCCCGCGCGTTCCGCGCGATGGAACAGCTCTACGCGCTGTACGGCAAGCACGAATCGTTCTACGGCTGGTATCTGCCGGACGAGCTGGGTATCTGGCCCTATTACCCCGATTCGTTTATAAAATACGTCAACGACTACACCGCGTTCGGCAAGGGGCTCGACAGCCGCCACAAGGTGCTCATCGCGCCGTACGGCACCAACCACGCCAAGACCGACGACAACTTCGTACGTCAGCTTGAGGCTATGAACTGCGACATAGTGGCATATCAGGACGAGGTGGGCGTGCGCAAATCCACTCCCGACCAGACCGGCGCGTATTTCGAGGCGCTGCGCAAGGCGCACGACAAAGCCGCGAAGAGCGCCATGTGGGCTGATATGGAAGTGTTCGAGTTCGAAGGCGACGTTTATAAATCGGCGCTCATCCCCGCGAACGTAGAGCGCGTGGAACGCCAGCTGGAAGCTATTTCGGAATACTGCGACGAGGTACTGTGCTACCAGTATATGGGTATGATGAACAAGCCCGGCACCATAGCGTTCTGCGGACACCCCGGTTCCATAGAATACTACCGCGCATACAAAAAAATGATAGATGAAAAGGTGAAATAAAATGCAGGAAACACCTCAAAACGCATCTAACGTACCGCTCCTTGAACGTGTGCGCGCCTATTCGCAGAAGAGTTCCAAGGGGCACAGAAAAATAGCTGAATTCATACTCGACAACTACGTTTCGGCGTCGTATATGACTGCGTCTAAGCTGGCGCAGGAGGTGGGCGTTTCGGAATCCACCGTTGTCCGCTTTGCGATGAATCTGGGCTTTGAAGGTTACCCCGAGCTGCAGTCTTCGCTGCGCAGCGTGCTCAAGAACAAGCTGACTTCGCTCGAGCGCATAGAGATCGCCAACGAGCGGATGGGCGGCAACGTGCTTTTCGCCACCCTTTCCGCCGAGATCGACAACCTGCGCACCACGCTCGCCAACACCGACAAGGACAATTTCGATTCCATCGTGAATATGATCCTTTACGCCAAGAACATTTACATCGTGGGCAACCGCTCTTCGACTTCGCTCGCGAACTTTATGTATTTCTATATGTCGCTCATAACCGACAAGGCGCGGCTGGTGCAGTCGCAGAGCGGCAGCGATATGTTCGAGCAGCTGTTCCGCATAGGCGAAGGCGACGTGATGATAGGCATCACGTTCCCGCGCTATTCCAAGCGCACGGTCAACGCGATGACTTTCGCCCGCGACAGCGGCGCGTTCACGGTGGCGATAACCGATTCGCTCGATTCGCCGGTGGCTTCGATAGCCGACAAGGTGCTCTGCGCGCGCAACGAGGTTTCGTCGTTCGTCGATTCGCTGGTGGCGCCGATGGCGCTTATCAACGCGCTGATCTCTGCGCTGTGCCAGGCAAAGAAAAAAGAAGTTATAAAGAATTTTGAAAAGCTGGAAAACATCTGGGATGAATACGGCATCTACGACAACAAGCAGAAATAACAGAATAGTCGTTATAGGCGGCGGTGCGGCAGGGATGCTCGCCGCCGTTTCCGCGCGCGCGGCAGGAGCCGAAGTGACGCTTTTGGAAAAAAATCCTTATCTCGGCAAAAAGCTGAATATCACCGGCAAAGGGCGGTGCAACGTCACAAACAACTGCACCGTGCCGGAATACCTTGAAAACGTTATAAGAAACCCCAAGTTCCTGATGAAGGCGGCGTACCGTTTCCCTCCCGCGAGCGTTATGGAATTCTTCGAATCCGCCGGCGTTCCGCTTAAGACCGAACGCGGCAGGCGCGTGTTCCCGCAAAGCGACAGAGCGCAGGATATAACCGACTGCCTGACTGAAATGCTGCGTGCGAACGGCGTTCACAGGCTGCGCGGCGACGTGTGCGACATAATCGTAAACGAGAAAAAGGTCTGCGGAGTAAGATATCTGGTCTCATCGCATCACGGCGAGCGTGAAATCGCATGCGACGCGGCGATAATATGCACGGGCGGCATAAGCTACCCCGCGACGGGTTCCGACGGCAGCGGCTACGCGCTGGCGCGCAGGCTCGGGCATACCGTCGTGACGCCGCGCGGTTCGCTGGTGCCGCTTGTAACCAAAGAAAAATGGCCGGGAGAACTCACCGGGCTTTCGCTCAAAAACGTGAACCTTACGCTCAAAAGCGGCGGAAAAACGTTGTTTTCGGAACAGGGCGAGATGCTGTTCACGCATTTCGGCATATCGGGACCACTTGTGCTTTCGGGTTCGGCGCTGATAGAATCGTTCCCATGCGAGGCGTTCATAGATATGAAACCGGCGCTGACCGAAGAAGTGCTGGACGAGCGCATAAGGTCGGATTTTGAAAAGAACATAAACAGGCATTTCATAAATTCGCTCGACGAGCTTTTGCCCAAGGCGATGATACCGCACGTGGCGCGGCTTTCGGGGATACCTCCCGAAAAGCCGGTGAATTCGGTGACCCGCGCCGAACGGCGCGCTCTGGCGGCGTTGCTCAAAGCGATCCCGCTCACCGTGACGGGGACGCGCCCGGTGGAAGAGGCGATCGTCACCGCGGGCGGCGTGAACGTCAGAGAGATAGATCCTTCCACGATGCAGTCCCGGCTGGTCCGCGGCCTGTATTTCGCAGGAGAGATCATAGACGTCGATTGCCGCACCGGCGGTTACAATCTGCAGACGGCGTTCTGCACGGGACGTCTGGCGGGCGAAAGCGCGGCGGACGACGTAACGAAAAAGTTGTGAATATTTTTTCATTTTCTCTTGCATTTTATAAATATCGGTGATATAATGACTCCTGTAATTTTTATTATGGGAGTTGATTTTTTAATGGCACTTGAAAACGAATACTTAAAGAAAGTTTACGAGACCGTCTGCAAAAGAGACAGCGGCGAACCCGAATTCCAGCAGGCGGTGCTGGAAGTGCTCGAGTCTTTCCAGCCAGTCGTGGCGGTGCGCCCCGATATCGTCAAAGCGGGCATAATAGAACGCATAGTGGAGCCCGAACGCTTTATCCAGTTCCGCGTTTCGTGGGTCGACGATAACGGCAAAGTACAGGTCAACCGCGGCTACCGCGTGCAGTTCAATTCCGCCATCGGTCCGTACAAAGGCGGTCTGCGTTTCCATCCTTCGGTATGCGCTTCCGTCATAAAATTCCTGGGCTTTGAACAGATATTCAAGAACTCGCTCACCGGCCTGCCTATGGGCGGCGGCAAGGGCGGTTCCGATTTTGATCCCAAAGGCAAATCCGACGGCGAAGTCATGCGCTTCTGCCAGTCCTTTATGACCGAGCTCGCCAAGCATATAGGCGCCGACACCGACGTTCCCGCCGGCGATATAGGCGTGGGCGCGCGTGAGATCGGCTTCCTCTTCGGGCAGTACAAACGTCTGCGCAACGAATTCACCGGCGTGCTCACCGGCAAGGGACTTTCGTACGGCGGCTCGCTCGTAAGAAAGCAGGCGACCGGTTACGGTCTGCTTTATCTAACCGAAGAAATGCTCAAATGCATGAAGAACGATTCCGTCGCCGGCAAGACCGTAGTCGTTTCCGGTTCCGGCAACGTGGCTATCTACGCCTGCGAAAAAGCGCAGTCGCTGGGCGCCAAGGTCGTGGCGATGTCCGATTCCAACGGCTACGTTTACGATCCCGCAGGCATCAAGCTCGACGTGATCAAGCAGATCAAAGAAGTCGAACGCGGCAGGATCAAGGAATACGCCGCCAGAGTCAAAGGCGCCGAATATCACGAAGGCTGCCGCGGCATCTGGAGCATCAAATGCGACGTTGCGCTTCCCTGCGCCACCCAGAACGAGATCAACGGCGAAGAAGCCGCGATCCTCGTAAAAAACGGCGTTATCGCCGTAGCCGAAGGCGCGAATATGCCTTCCACCCCCGAAGCGATCGAAACGTTCCAGAAAGCCGGCGTGCTGTTCGCTCCCGCAAAAGCTGCCAACGCGGGCGGCGTTGCCACCAGCGGACTTGAAATGTGCCAGAACTCGATGCGCTACAGCTGGACCGCCGAAGAAGTGGACGCCAAGCTCAAAGGTATTATGGAAAACATCTTCCACAACATCTACGACGCCGCCGAAAAGTTCGGCAAATCCGGCAACCTCGTCGCGGGCGCGAATATTGCGGGCTTCCTCAAAGTCGCCGACGCAATGCTCGCGCAAGGAATAGCTTACTGATAAGCGGCTTTTCAAGACAAAAAAACTGCACGGAGACGAAAAGTCTCCGTGCTTTTTGTTATTTGCTCTTTTTTCTTTTGAAAAACAGAGGGATGAGTCCGCAGAAGGAATCGTAACGCGGCTCGGGCTGCATACGCAGACCGCGCTTCACGCCGCCGAAGATATCGGCTTCGTGTTCCCACTTGGAGCTGTAATAATCGAACGGCAGCTTATGCAGCCGGGCGAGCAGATTCGCCGTGAGCGAAGGAAACGCCACGCGGCGCAGATAGCGCCAGAAGCCGAGTATTTCGAGCTGGCGGGTGTGGCCGTATTCGTGGCGGACGTTGGTTTCGGTATCGGCCTTTTTGCCGACGAACACGGCGTAGAACGAAAACGCGTTGGCGCCTATGGGCAGCGTGAAAACGCGTTTGCCGTTGTAATAGCGCTTTTGCTTTTTCAATTTATACGTTTAATTTGGCGTCGATGGCTTCGGCGGCCTTTTTGCCGGCGCCCATAGCCAGTATGACCGTCGCCGCGCCGGTGACGGCGTCGCCGCCGGCGTAGACGTTTTCTATGCTGGTGAGCCCGTTTTCATCAGCTACGATACCGCCCCATCTCTGAGTTTCGAGTCCGTGAGTCGTGGATTTTATAAGCGGGTTGGGAGTAGTACCGAGCGCCATTATAACGCAGTCGCATTCGATATCATGCTCGCTGCCGGGGATTTCCACGGGTCTGCGCCTGCCGGAAGAATCCGGCTCGCCGAGTTTCATATCTATAACCTTTATTCCGCGGACGAAACGCTTTTCGTCGCCGAGTATCTCGACCGGGTTGGTGAGCAGGCGGAAGATGATGCCTTCTTCCTTTGCATGTTCGACTTCTTCCCTTCTGGCCGGGAGTTCCTCCTCGCCGCGGCGGTAGATTATGTAAACCTGTTCCGCGCCCATCCTGAGCGCGCAGCGCGCCGCGTCCATGGCGACGTTGCCGCCGCCCACGACCGCGACCTTTGCGGGGTGAAGCACGGGAGTGGAGGAATTCTTATATGCTTTCATAAGATTGACGCGGGTGAGATATTCGTTAGCCGAATACACGCCATTGAGATTTTCGCCGGGGATGCCCATGAATTTGGGAAGCCCCGCGCCGGTGCCGATATAAACGGCTTCGTATCCTTGAGCGAAAAGCTCGTCAACGGTGAGCGTTTTGCCGATTATGACGTCGGTCTCGATATCCACGCCCATCTGTTTGAGCGAGTCGATCTCTTTCTGCACTATCGTCTTGGGCAGACGGAATTCGGGTATGCCGTACACCAGCACGCCGCCCGCGACATGGAGCGCTTCGAACACCGTGACTTCCCATCCCTTTGCGGCGAGGGAGCCCGCGCACGAAAGGCCGGAAGGCCCGGAACCGATGACCGCCGCCTTGTGCCCGTTTTTGACGGGAGGCGCCGCGGGCGCGGGATCCGAAGCGTTATGGAAATCGGCAGCGAAGCGTTCGAGCCTGCCGATGCCGACGGGTTCGCCGTTTTTGCCGCGCACGCATTTGGATTCGCACTGCGTTTCCTGCGGGCAGACTCTTCCGCAGACCGCGGGGAGCGCGTTGCTTTCTTTTATGACGGCGTAGGCGCCTTCGTAGTCGCCGGCGCAGATGTGCCTGATAAAGCCGGGTATGTTGACGTTGACGGGGCAGCCTTCGACGCATGCGGGGACTTTGCAGCCCAGGCAGCGTGCCGCTTCGCTTTTTGCGAGCGCTTCGGTATAGCCGAACGCCACTTCGTTGAAATTCTTTGCCCTTATTTCGGGCTTTTCGGTGGGCATAGGGTATTTGGTCTTTATGAGATCAGCCATTACTCTTCTACCGCCTTTCCGTACAGATTGCAGTATTCCTCGTGCGCTTTGCGCTCGAACGGTCTGTAGACCGATCCGCGCGCCATGGCTTCGTCGAAATCGACTTCGTGGCCGTCGAAATCAGGGCCGTCGACGCAGGCGAACTTTGTCTTTCCGCCCACGGTGAGGCGGCAGCCGCCGCACATCCCCGTGCCGTCGATCATTATGGGGTTCATTGAAACTATCGTTTTTATTCCGTACTGCTTGGTGAGCAGGCAGACGAATTTCATCATAATGAGCGGTCCGATGGCTATCACGCAATCGAACTTTTCGCCCGCTTCTATGAGCTTTTTGAGCGCGTCGGTGACGAGCCCTTTTTCGCCCGCCGTGCCGTCGTCGGACATAAGGACGTAGTTTGAAGAAACGGCGCGGAACTCGTCTTCGAGGATGACGAGATCTTTGTTGCGGAAGCCGACGACCGACGTGACCTTGCAGCCCTGCTCGTGAAGCTTTTTCGCCACGGGGTACGCTATGGCGCAGCCCACGCCTCCGCCTATGACGGCGACTTTTTTATACCCTTCCGTTTCGGTAGGTCTGCCCAGGGGGCCTGCGAAATCGGCTATATATTCGCCCTGTTTGAGCTTGGCGAGCCGTTCGGTGGTCTCGCCCACTATCTGGAAGATGATGCTCACGGTGCCGTTTTCACGGTCGTAATCCGCCACGGTGAGCGGGATGCGCTCGCTTTCGGAATCCGGGCGGAGGATGACGAACTGCCCCGGCTGCGCCTTTGCGGCGACCAGCGGAGCCGACACGCGCATAAGCACCACCGTGGGATTGAGGAACTTTTTGAATACGATCTTATTCATAAGCATACTCCGTTAAAGTATTTGCATAATTATAAATGCATTATATCACCGTTTTTGCGTTTTGTAAATAGCGCAAACGTATTTATAGGCAGAATTTTAGCGCAAAACGCCGAGCGTTTTTGTGCAAGTCAGTTATTTTTTCTTGACAAACCGCGTTCTTTGTGCTACAATACACCTCGCACATGAACGCAGGCGTAGTTCAGTGGCAGAACATCAGCTTCCCAAGCTGAATATGCGGGTTCGATTCCCGTCGCCTGCTCCAGCAAAAAACCTCGCGATAGCGAGGTTTTTTCAATGATGTTTGCCCCTTACGGGGCAAATGATGTGTGCTCTGCACATGATGTTGCCTTCGGCAATGATGTGTGCCTTCGGCACATGAAGGGCAAACATCGCATCATTGTGAGCAATAGCGAACAACATCATTTCTGCGCCAGCAGATTCATCATTAGCCGCTACAGCGGCGGCGGGTGCGTTTTGTACCTTTACTTTTTGTAAAAATGCATTATAATATATACGTAAGGCGGCACAAGACGAAAGAAAAGGGGGATGGGCGGCTGTGGAAGTCGGCAAAACGATAACCGAGCTAAGAACTGCGCGCGGGATGTCGCAGCAGGCGCTGGCGGATTCCCTCTTTGTTTCGAGAGAGCTCGTTTCCAAATGGGAAAACGGCACGCGGTGCCCGGATCTTACCACCGTGGAAAAGATCGCCGCGGCGCTGGGCGTTACGGCGGACGACATAGTGGATCCGAACGACCTGGTTTTTAAAGAACTTTTTGAATGCGTGCCGGACGGCTTTTCGCTTACCGAAGAGCAGATGACGGCAAAGCTCGACGTTTTCCTGCGCCGCACGGGCGGGCAGAACGCGGGGATATTTTTGAAGCGCTATTATCTGCTACGGCCCACCGCCGAAATAGCAGCGGAATACAGAAAGAGCGAAAGCCACGTAAGAAGCATACTTTCGAAAACGCGCAAAAAGTTCAAACGCTTTTTAGAGGAGGATAAGACGTGAACGGAATGGACGTGTACAATTCAATAACAAAGCTCGACGAATCGGTGATCGACAGTTCTTTGACAAAGAAAAAGTACCGTTTCGGCAAGGCTTTGATTATAAAAACGGCAGTCTGCGCCGTACTGATAGCGGCGGCGTTCATCACCTACGCCGTTATCAAAAAAAACGGCGGCGGGAAAACGGCTTTCTCGTTGACCGCGTACGCCGCGAACGGCGAAAGCATGACGCTTTACACAAACGGCTGCCCGAACAACGTGCCCGCCGAATACCACATTAATATTTTCGGAAATAACGACCCCTGTTTTAATTTTCAAATATGGCCGGAAGACTCCGGCGGGAGGACGCGGACTGAATATTTTAATATTTCGGTGCGGTACGAATACCTGGGCGAAGTGGTAAGCGTCACCGGAGAGACGAAAGACGAGCATTTAAGGATAGGATTATTAACTAAAACTACGTATGACTCGCATTTTTACGGGTACGTGATAACGGGGCAGTTCAGCGAGCCCGCGACGGTGTACGTGTATATCACGGAAAAAGAGACCGGCGAAAGCGTGGAAAACTATAGAATTCAGGTTGAATACTCTGCCGAGCGCGGCGAATACGGGCTTACGGTCGACAGTATCGATCCGCCGGGGCGCTTAAGATAATTGCATACAATACGGACCGGAAGGTTTTTGCCTTCCGGTCCGCGGTTTTGTATGGGGAAAAGTATCAGTAATTATTAGCCGAGATCTCGAAATAGCTCTGCGGATGAGCGCAGACGGGGCAGATTTCGGGGGCTTTGGTGCCGACGACGATATGTCCGCAGTTGCGGCATTCCCACACCTTGACTTCGCTCTTTTCAAAGACTTTTGCGGTCTCGACATTCTTGAGCAGGGCGCGGTAGCGTTCCTCGTGGCGTTTTTCTATCATCGCCACGCCGCGGAATTTGGCGGCGAGTTCCGGGAAACCCTCTTTTTCGGCGGTCTTGGCGAAATCTTCGTACATATCGGTCCATTCGAAGTTTTCGCCGTCGGCGGCGGCTTCAAGGTTTTCGGCGGTGTTGCCTATGCCTTTGAGCTCTTTGAACCAGAGCTTTGCGTGCTCTTTTTCGTTTTCGGCGGTCTTGAGGAAAAGTTCGGCTATCTGCTCGTAGCCTTCCTTTTTGGCGGCGGAAGCGAAATAGGTGTATTTGTTGCGCGCCTGCGATTCGCCCGCGAAAGCGGCGAGCAGGTTCTGTTCGGTCTGAGTGCCGGAATACGGATTCTTTTTCATTTTACGTTTTCTCCTTTTTTTTATTCTTTAATCCCATTATATACCATATCGGCAAAAAGTCAATGCCGAAAGAAACAAAAGGTGTAAACATTTTGACAAAAAACTTCCCCGCCGGGAGGAAACCTTGCGGCGGGGAGTAACGGAACGGGCAGCGTTTGCGCTTATTTTTTGCCCGGGAATTCGGGGTTATAAGCGTAAAAATTCTTGCTGCTCAGGTTATCGCGTATCACGCGCAAGCCGTCGCCGAAGCGCTGGAAATGCGTCACCTCGCGCTGGCGCAGGAAACGTATGGGATCCAGCACGTCGGGATCGTCGGTGAAACGGATGATGTTGTCGTAGGTCGTGCGCGCCTTCTGTTCGGCGGCGAGGTCTTCCATGATATCGGTTATGGCGTCGCCCTTGGACTGGAACGAAGCCGCGGTGAACGGCACTCCCGAAGCCGCCACGGGGTAGATACCGGTGGTATGGTCCACGAAATAGGCGTCGAATCCCGCTTCCTTTATCTGTTCCGGGGTGAGGTTCCGCGTGAGCTGATACACGATCGCCGAAACGATCTCCTGGTGCGCGAGTTCCTCGGTGCCTACGTCGGTGAGTATGCCTATAACTTCTTTATAAGGCATTGAATATCTTTGCGAAAGATAGCGCATCGCCGCGCCCGCTTCGCCGTCGGGGCCGCCGTAGGCGGTGATTATGAGTTTGGCGAGCGCGGGGTTGGGGTTTTTGATCTTTACCGGGTACTGGAGCTTCTTTTCGTATTGCCACATACCGCGTCACCTCCCGTTCTGCCAGGGCCACGGACCGTCGATCCAGGTCCAGGAATCCTGTTTTACGCAGTTTGCGGTCACGGGGCCGTACTGCGACGCGTACTGCGCGTGCAGTTCGTTGCGTTCGGCAACGGCGCGTTTGTAAAAATCCATGGCTTTTTTGTTGTTGGGATGTCCGTCGAGATAAAGCACGGTCTCATGTATGACGAAATCAACGTCCGTAAGTTTTTGCATAAGCGCTTCTTTTGTCATCGTCTGCATACCGCCGTTCATCTTTCGCCCTCCTGGCCGTAAAACGGCTTGACGAGAGTTTTGAACAGCGAGCCGTGAGCGAGCGCTTCGGAATAGTCCGTGTAATACCCCGAAAACGTCTGATACGGCACGTACGCCATCGTGAGCACCTGGATCTCTTCGGGCGCTTTTTCGTCTTCCACGCCGTTTTGCGGCGGAGTCATCATACCGAGCATATCGTCAAAGCCGGCGTTCTTACCGAATATATCCATATAGATAAAACTCCGTATCGTTAATATTTGCAGCGGTATCCCGCTGTTCATATTATATGCCCGGCGAGGCGAAACGTGTCAGATATTGCGGTCCGGAAAAAGCGCGCTATTTGAAAAACCCACGCTTTACAAACGCTTCGGATTCGACCGACAGGAACGTATAACCCGCGTCAGTGATCGCCTTTTCGAGCTTTGCGGCGTCCGCCGGTTCCTCGGTCAGAAAAGACGCTTCCTTGCGAGTTCGCGACGCCTTGACCTTTTTGGCGTTTGGAAAAACTTTTCGTATGGTGTCGCGGATATGCGATTCGCACATCCCGCACATCATACCTTCTATCTTCACGGTCACTTTATTCATATTGCCTCCTTTGGTTAGCCGTGGCTAACTCATTCCCTAAAATCAAGGGCTTGCGCCCCTGATTTTGTTTTATTCCGCGTTTTTAAGCGCCTCGACCATATCGATCTTTTTGTTTTTGCGCGCCACCATCCAGCCGACGAGGAGCGAAACGCCGAATGTCAGCAGGATCGAGACCGAATAAGTCAACGGTCCGAGCATCAGTTTCATTTCGTATTCGCCCGCGAGCGCCGTCAGCATCCAATAGAGCGTGCCGAGCCCCGCGGGGAGCCCGAGGATCACGCCGATAACGGTCAGCCAGATATTCTGCGAGATCAGCAACTGGCCTATCTTTTTGCTCCGGAAACCGAGCACCTTGAGCGTGGCAAGCTCGCGTGAGCGTTCGACGTAGCTCATAATCCCGAGGTTGTAAAGCACCACGATCCCGAGGATAACGGCTGCGACGACGAGGATCAGCACCATTGAATCCATTATTTCGACAAAGCTCGCAAAGCTGTCCATAAGCTGACGTTTGTCCTGCTTGCCGGAAATAAGCGCCGAAGACGGGATCTCGCTTGAATCCTTGTTCGTATAAACGGCGGAGACGCTGTATTTTATGCCGAGCTCGTCGGCGTATTTATCGGTCATCGTGACGCTTTCCGTCATAATAGACCGGTTGTAGCCGACGACTTTGACGCGATACGTCTCCTCGCCGCCGTAGGGCGAAAACTCGATATATTCGCCGATCTTCGCTCTGTCTGCAAGCCTCAGGCAGAGATACACGCCGTCGTCGCGCAGGTCTATATCCTTGTTATCTTCGTCGATAACGCTGAATCTGCCGTTTTCGTTGTGGACGATATCGAGTGTCGCGGTATATCCGTCGATACTGATGCCGGAATAGCTTTCCCAGTCGCCCTCGAGGTCGGCGATAAGCTGATCGACCTTTTCGCGTTCCGAATTCTCGACGACGTTGACTTTCGTCGCGTAATGAGAAACGCCGTTGTCCAAGAGGTCGAGGAAGCCCGCCATAGTGTCGCGCATCCCGAGTCCCCCGACGAGCAGGATCATACAGCCGACGATGCCGAGGAGCGTCATAGCGAAACGGCTCTTGTGGCGCATAAGGTCGCGCAGGTTCCATTTCGTAGCGAAGCTCATTTTGGAAAAGAACGGCAGTTTTTCGAGTATGGACTTTTTCATATTCTTAGGCGTATAGGGACGGAGCGCGTCCGCCGCCGTGCCGCGCAGCTGCGCGCGTACCGACAGGAAGCTGATGAGCGCGAGGAGCAGCACCGTTCCCGCTATGACCGGCCAGCAGAACGCGGGCGTCGCCGCAGACCAGTCGGGCATATCAAAGTAGGTGCCCATCATCCCGTTTTCGCTCATCACCGCTTTGCAGACGAAATATCCGAGCACCGCGCCGAGCGCCGAGCCTACGATACCGATGAACAGACCGTAGAACGAATAGTGCAAAAGTATCGTGCGGTTTTTGAAGCCGAGCGCCTTGAGCACGCCGATCTGCGTCTTTTCCTGCGTGGCGATGCGGTGCATCGTCGTCACCATCGTCAGGATGGCGATCGCGAGGAAGAGCACCGGCAGGATGGAGCCCATCGCCTTGCCTTCGGTCGCCTCGCCCATCGCTTCTTTATACACGGCGTGGTCGTCCTTTGATACGACCATCAGCGTTTTGCCGAGTTTTTCCTTCACGGCGTCTTCCAGTTCGGATTTTTCAAGATTTGAAAGCAGATTGATCTGGGGGAACGCTTTGTCGGTCGCCTCCGCAAGCACCTCGTCGGTCAGCATCGTTTCCGCCTGCTCATTTATCATTTCAGCCGGAACGCCCGCCTTCTGTAGCTCGTCTTTTATGGTATTCAAAACCTTTTCGCGGATGATCGCGCTAAGCTTTGCAGGTGAAATATACGCGTAGCCGAACGTATTGAAGTCCGGCATGACCTGGTTGCTGTCCGCAAGGCAGATCATATGCTCGCCGGCTTTGATCAGCCCGACGACGCGGCTTTCGATATCCAGTCCCTGAAATTCAAGCGTCAGCGTGTCGCCGATCTTAATGTCGTTGAGTTTTGCGAATTTGTCGGACAGCCAGACGCCGTCGCCGTTTTCGTCGTATCCGGCGCCGTCCGTCAGCGTAAACTGTGATACGGTATAGTTTTCCGATACGTCGAGCGCGAGCGCTTTCTTGCTGTCGCCCTTGAGTTCGAGATTGACCGACAGATACCGCGTCGCCGCGTCCACGCCGTCTATCGAAGCGATCTTTTCAAGATCGTCCTTTGTGAAACCGGTTTCTGAATACAGACGGTAGTCGGCGTATTTCGTTTGTTCAAAGAAGTTTCCGACGTCGTATTCGATGGTCTTCCATTCCATATTGAAGCCGAGGAAAATGCCGATCCCCAGCGTCATCATAATGATCATCGAAATGAACTGCGCCTTATAGCTCCACGCGGTGCGGAGCA